>JBGUHN010000031.1:0-120542 GCA_045112155.1 Lachnospiraceae bacterium | reverse complement strand
TTTACTATAATTATTCAAGCTGTCACCAGTTGCATACAGTAGCCCTGAGCTTTCTACCGTACGCAGCAGGTAAACAGCAACTTGAAGGAAAAATGCCTAAAATAGGGCACTTCCACTTCACTAATCGTTCTCGAAGAGATAATTTGTTCCGCGGTGTGCAATTGGATATTTACAGACTCCGGTTTTGGCCGGGGTCTGTTTTTGGTATGAGGGAAAAATCCAAATTGAGTGGTGCATGGGTGCGGGGGAGGCTTGCGGACTCAGTATTGCGTGAGCATGGATTACGCGTGGAACAGTTGAGTTGTCGAATATCTTTGGGCATTTCTGTATCAAATGTCATATGTTTCAACAGCATAACGAAAGGGTTTATTTATGAAAAGGACATTTTATTCAGAACTTGCCTATGTTTTTGGAATCACCATATGCTCGCTCGGTGTAGCCTTGCTTTTTAAGACATACTTTGCACCGGAAGTCTATGAACTAGCAGTCAAGGAGATAACCATGTTGACAGGCAGACCGATTGCCGTTGTCAAGACGACCTATGATATGGCAAGCCTCTTTATCAGTGTTGTCCTGTCTTTTGCGTTCTTTGGGTGGATGCACTTTGAGGGAGTCAAGCTGGGCACTCTGCTCACAGCACTTATCAACGGATGGCTGATTGGTAAAATATCCGATGCTCTGGACTCAAGGTATATATTCAGAGACTTAATGGAGCTTCGCCGTTTTTTTGACTGATGCTCTTTGCTATTATCTGGCACATAACAGGCTGATGATTTCCGAAGTCAATTTACTGCAGAAATCATCAGCTTTATACATGGTTCATATTGATAACGGTTATTCCTATAATGAACATCCGCTTCCATGTGGCCAGGCAACTCCTATTGATGTGGTACTCTGCTGCAGTCGGTGAACAACGAACGAGCGAGACTTGAATAATGTAGCAGCAGACTTGTCTCATTTTCACATTAATGCTATACTAAAGAACGGCCTTCATAAGGTCGGTTTTTTCATTAATAACATTATTGTTCTTTTGGTTTATTGACAGACGGCGGTCCGGTGATAGAGCATATCTCTTTCGAAGGGACTGTCTTTATATTTCGGTAAAAAAGCAGGTATAGACGGAAAAATTGCCATAGTCGGGCTGTATTTAACAAGGAAGCATGGTTTTTTCAGCAGATTACAGGCGGGTGGCATGAAACGCTGGAAGGCAACAAAAAAGCACGCAATACTCCGGCCTTTTGCGTGGATATACCAGTCAGTAAGGCTCCTTAGCCTTATGGTGAAGAGCAAAAAGGCCCCGGGGAAATCTTGAAACACAGCAGATATGGCGCAAATCAGCGTCAGATGCTTGAAAAGCTGGGTCTCGAACTGGAAAGGACTATACCTCAGAAGTAATTGCAGAAGGGCTGCGCACAGGTTTGCGTTCCTTATGCTTACATGAATTATCAGAAACGCCTGGCCGCTGTCGGATCAGGCGTTTTTCGGAGACATACATGGAATTGTTTGATGTAGTGGACTTATACGGAAACCCGACCGGCGAGACAGTGGAGAGGACATACGCGCACACCCATGCAATAAGACACCGCACTGCCCATATCTGGATCATCCGACGCGCTTTTGGCAGAATCCAGATCCTGCTCCAGAAGCGTTCGGCAGAGAAGGATTCTTTTCCGGGCAAATACGACACTTCCTCAGCAGGGCATATCGCTGCAGGTCATGAACCTTTGGAGTCAGCCCTCCGCGAACTCTCCGAGGAGCTGGGGATTGAGGCTCGGGGGGATCAGCTGACATTTGCAGGCACGTTTGACATTCACTTCGAGAAGGAATTCCACGGAAAAATGTTCCGGGACAATGAGATCGCCTTTGTGTATGTGTACGACAGCCCGGTCGATATAGAAAAACTCACGCTTCAGTCCGAGGAGGTGGAACGGGTGGAATGGTTCGACCTCAGGGAGACATACGAGGCATGTATCCGTCACGATGAAAAATTCTGTGTGGCGGTGGACGGAATTTCGCTGCTGATTTCTTTTCTTGAGAAATCGACGGCAAGATAATAATACCGGTATAAATCCTTTATCACTGATATAAGGATGAACTGCCGGCTTCACGAGGATACCATGCAGGCTATTATATTTTTATTGATCGGTACAGCGGTCGGATGGAGACTTACCGGTTACTTTATCGGTACAAATCAAAAATCTGAAGAGAATCTGAATCTCATCTGGGTACGGCTCATCTCATCTTTCGGAACAGGAGTCATGCTGGAGACATGGATGGTCTATGTGCTCGGATATTTTCTCAGTGTGCGCGCGCATTCAGCCGATTCGCTGGGTCGTGCGGAGCTCTGCGCGATGGCTGCAGGAGTGGCATTTGTACTGCTTGGCTGTATCAGTCCGATCATAAGGAATATGAAGGCCGGGAGTCAAACGGAAGTTGATGGGACACTGGCCGCACAGAAATGGAGTATAAGGTTCGGAAGTGGACCGGAGGGAGAAGACCTGCCAGCGACACGGAAACACTTCGGGGGTCTGATCAGTGACACGGAATTGTTCAGGAAGGAGGCTGTTTTTTACCTTGCCCTCCTTGTTTTTGTGACGCTGACTTTCCGCTATGTGCTGCATGCCGACGGGAATCATCTCTACATGGGCTATACTGTTTTCAGCGATTATGCCCCGAATCTCTCTCTTATACGCTCGTTCTCCTGGTTCGAGAACTTCCCGACTCAGTATCCCTTCTTTGCGGGGGAGGATATCAAGTATCATTTTATGTTCATGTTTTTCTGCGGAAATCTGGAGCGCATGGGACTTCCGATCGAAGTTGCCTATAACCTGCCCTCGATTCTCGGTCTTTTCGGATTCCTGGTCATGCTGACACAGTTTACCCTGAGAGTTACAGGACGGTTCACGGCTGCGATTATCACCCCGTTCCTCTTCGTATTTCGCAGCGGCCTTGCTCTGTTCTATTTTATAGCAGAGCATCTGTCAGCGGGGGATCTTATAGACGCATTCCGTGAGAACAGTGTTTTCATCGGCTACACGCCCAACGAGAACTGGGGACTTTGGAATTATAATGTCTATCTGAACCAGAGACATCTCGGCTTTGGGCTTTTGATTGTCATGGCGGTCATCTGGTATTACTACGGCTATCTTGAAAATGCGTGCGGCGGCTATGACCCTTCCCGGTCGGGAAAGCTCACGGATACTGCAATTACACGGAGTCTCTCTGTATATATAAAAGGACTGTTCTTTACACAGGAAGCATGGGCTGTAAGGGACCTGCCGCGCGTCATCCTCACCGCTGTTATACTCGGAATGCTCTCCTTCTGGAATGGCGCGTGCGTCATCGGAGGCTTGCTGGTCCTTGCGGGATTTGCCCTCTTTTCAAAGAACAAACTGGACTTTCTGGGGCTTGCAATCATTACCGTGTGCATGTCCTTCATGCAGACACATTTCTTTATAAACGGGAGTGCGGTGTCCCCAGCCTTTTACTGGGGTTTCATCAGCGAGAGCAAGACTGTGATGGGAGTGCTTTGGTTTCTGATCGAGATTTCCGGAATGACGATTGCAGGAGCGATATTTGCCGCAATAGTCATGGAGGGGAAATACAGGGCACTCATATGCGCGTTTCTCCTGCCGACAGTGTTTGCGTTCACAATGTCCCTCACGCCGGATGTGACTGTCAATCATAAATACATCATGATGTCCATGGCTTTCCTCTCTGTTATATGGGCGGAGCTCCTTGTCAGACTGTGGCGGGATAGGCGTACTGCGGCCTCTAGGACATTTGCAATTGTACTTACTGTCATTCTCATGGCGACCGGAGCATACGATTTTGTGATCATCATAAGGAACAACGGTAAAGATCACGAATTTGTCGTCGATACGGAGAGCGAGCTTGGTCATTATATTAAGGACAACCTGACATGGAACGATTTAGTGCTGTCTGGGCCGGATTCCGTATCGAATTTCACGGTCAGCGGATGCCGGATGTACTGCGGATGGCCATATTATGCGTGGTCGGCGGGATACGATACGGACTACCGCTTTGAGACGGCAAAATATATTTATACGATCGATGATGAAGCTGAACTTTTGAGAACCCTGAGTGAGGAGAACATCAACTATGTGCTCTATGAGAGGGGGATGTATTACGACGATGTGGAGGCGAGGGAGGATGTGATTGCCGATGCGCTCTCGCTCGTCTTTGAATCCGGGGACGGTAATTATCGCCTGTACCGCGCAGATTAGAAGTGGAGAATCAGACGGTGATTCAGAATAAAATACACTGAAAATTTAGAAGGCAGGCGAGACCGGGAGACTGCGCATTAGTAGTGCTTAATGTAAAGGGAATGCAAAATTTACTTGCATATAAGATGGAAATCTGATATTTTCATAGATAATGTTCAGCGCAGAAAACTTTAGATATATGGAGATTTTTTGTGGAAAGAAGAAGTGTGATCCTTATTCCGGCTTATGACCCGCCAAAAAATTTCTGCTCATATATCCAGGAACTCATGGATGAAGGATTTCGCGATATCATTATTGTCGACGATGGCAGCAGGCAGGAAAAATCAGATCTTTTCAGCAAAGCCGGGGAGATGGGATGTACGGTGTTCCATCACCAGTCGAATCGCGGGAAGGGCATGGCGCTTAAGACCGGTATGAGGGAATATCTCGAGACATATTCGGGAAAGAGGGACGGCCTTATAACCGTTAACTCGGACGGATGTGACCGGGTCAGTGATATTATTAAAATTTCAGAGGAGCTCGAGAAGCAGAATGACAGACTGAAACCCAAGCTCGTGCTCGGTACCCGCAGCTTTGACAGTCCATATATGTCGAATGCGACTCGAAAGGGCAGTAGAATTGCAGTGCTGTGGTTCCATTATCTTTTTAACGCACGCTGCAGTGATGTGCTGTGCACGCTTCGGGGGATTCCGGACAGGCAGGTCAAGGTGTGCATGAAATTCCCTGAGCGCTCCTACGCTTATGAGACATCGTATCTTATCGGCATGAAAGATTTCGGGTATTCGGAGATACCGATTGAACTCACAGAGCCGAACCCTGATGCCGAGACCCACTTTAATCTGGTGTGGAACACTATTCTGATTTTTGTTGTCATATTCAGGAAGCTTATGGTGTTCGGTGCCACATCGATATTTGCGGCTTGTATCGATATTTTCCTGTTCTGGATATTCACGGCGTTCCTGCTTAAAAATGTGCCTTACCCGATCATTGTATCGACGTTTCTGGCAAGGTCAGTATCAGCCACGTTCAATTACTTCCTGAGCCGTGCCCTGGTGTTCAAGAGCAATGAGAGCAGACGCAAGTCTCTGAGGCAGTTTATGGCGCTCACAGCGGTGCAGTGTTCTATCTCCGCTTTCACTGTTCACTTCCTTGAGATGCTCATCGGAGGCGGTGCGGTGCGGCTGAAAGTTGTGGTCGATCTGGCTCTCTTCTTTGCCGCATATAAGATCCAGGATAAATTCATATTTAAGACAAAATGATAAAACTTCCCACTTTTATGTTAGAAAGTGGGGAGTTTTGTGCTTTACGAGAGATTATTTCGGATATTCAGACTGATTTATCGCTGATTTCACAACTATCAGGTATAATTTAGTTCGATTATTCCGGAGTTTTGTTTTATAATAATAGGGATATTATTTTGCAGGGAGAGACTTATGGACAAGCGGGAATTAAATCAGAACGGTCTTGCGGACGAAACTGTCAGGGATGAAAGCCCTGTCAGTCTTCCGGATGAAACTCCGAAAATCCAAAAGAAGCGTCGCCCAAAGAAAAGACCGCCACAATCTGCGGATATCAGTGCACCGAAGAGTGATGCTGCTGATAAAAGAGAGCCCGAGACATCTGATACAGGCAATTCTGAAAACACACCGAAGAAAAAAAAGAGGCCGGTAAGTGCGGAGGGTGCGCCAAAGAAGAAACGCAGGCCGGTAAGCGCAGAAGGTGCGCCAGGGAAGAGACGATTGCCGGAAGATGCCGAGGGAACTCCGAAGAAAAAAAAGAGGCCGGTAAGCACGGAGGGCGTGCCGCAGAAAAAGCGCAGACCGGAAAACACAGAGGTGGCTCCAAAGAGGAGACAGCGCCCGGAGAGCACGGAAGGTGCACTGCAGAAAAAGCGCAGACCGGTAAGCACAGAGGAGACTCCAAAGAGGAGACAGCGCCCGGAGAGCACGGAAGGTGCGCAGCAGAAAAAGCGCAGACCGGTAAGCATAGAGGAGGCTCCAAAGAAAAAACGCAGGCCGGTAAGCGCGGAAGGGACACCTCAGAAGAGACGCAGACCGGAGAGCCTTGAGACAGCTCCGAAAAAGCGCAGGACAGACAGCAGGTCTGCGGGTGAACGCTCGGGAAGTGTCCGGACCAGGCAAAAAAAGAAGCGTACTTATATGGACGTGCTCAAAGATCTCGTCGTAGATACTTCGCTCATCGCAATTCTCATCAAAGCAGTTTTCTGTCTCATACTGTTCCTGATTGTTCTTTTCGTTGCCAGGGGAATCCGAAACAAGGGAAAGGCCCCGAAACCGGAAGTGACAGAGAGCGTGGTCGCGAATGAGTCAAGCCTTGCGGCGGTACAGACGGAACTTCAGAAGAAGACGGAAACATTTCTTGCCGGCGGAGCACAGGCGGTGGATGACAACAGTATCACCATACTGGGTGTCGGAGATAACCTTGCCCATGAGCAGGTATTCCTCACAGCCAGCACCGGCTCCGGTTACGATTTCCGTCCGTTCTATAAGAATATCAAGCCCTTCATATCCTCAGCGGATCTGGCAACTGTGAACCAGGAGACACCTCTTGCCACAGCACTCGGATCGGCATCCGGTTACCCGCACTTTAACACCCCGACAGAGATGGGAGATGCTCTGATCGACGCAGGTTTTGATGTTGCAAATATGGGAAATAACCACATGTTCGATATGGGCGTTGACGGAGCATATGTGACGCGCGAATATTGGGATGAAAAGAACATTCCCTGCACCGGCTTTTATTACGGCTACGATGATCTTTTTGACTTCCGGATCATTGAAAAAAATGGAATCAAGGTTGCATTTCTCAGCTTTGTCGAGATGACGAATGACGAGCTGCCGTCCAGCTACAGCGCGATTGTTGTCTACATGAATGATCCGGATCTTGTGAGAAGCATGATCGAGGAAGCCAAAGAGAAGGCGGACATTGTTGTTGTCCACGCTCACTGGGGAGACGAGAATACGGATGTGACAAATGATTATGTCTATAATGAAGCCCAGAAACTTGTTGACTGGGGCGCTGATATCGTATTCGGAAATCATTCACATGTCCTTCAGGACCTTGTGACCCTGACACGCGAGAGTGACGGACAGAAGTGCCCGGTCATCTACTCGCTCGGCAATTTCTTCAGTGCGCAGAAGGTCAGAGACCAGCTGGTCAGCGGCATGCTGAATGTACAGGTCACAAAAGACGCGTCAGGCAAAGTGAAGCCGACCGCGATGGGATTTCTCCCGATTGTCACTCATTATACGGGTGATCGAGAGAATCTTGCCCTGTATCCGTTAAGTATGTACTCTGACGAGTTAGCCCTTATGCACGGCACAGCCACAGTCAGCACAGAAGGACTGCCCATGTCCATGGACTACATTGAGAGTCTTCTCGAAAAACATATACCTGCCCAGTACCTCGGAAGGATGGGACCGATAGACCAGAACTGAAAATCAGCCCGCATGGGGATGAATTTTCCCCGGTGCGGGCTGATTTATTTGTAAATTTTAACTTCGACATAACTCCGGCCCTTCTTTGTCGTCCCGCGTGAACCCACAAATACAAATTTTCCGAAGCCTCTCACAGACACTCTGGAACCCTCTTTCAGCTCGTGTGCGCCGGAAAGAGCAGTCTGCCCGTCGACTGTGACGGCTTCCCGCTCGATCAGTTCCTGGGCTTTACCCCTTGCCAGCCTGCAGACAAACGATAGGACCACGTCGAGCCTTGGCGAGGCGACAGAACCCTCACGGATCTCAAATTCCGGTCTCACCGTGCATGATGACGGGGGAACTTCTCGGGGGATCACTGTCGTATGCCTGACGCGGGATAGTTCACTACAAATGAAATCGGCCATATCCCTAAAGACAAACACATAGGCGGAGGAGTCTTCCCGGTCAATCAGGATATCGCCGACCTGTCCCCGGGTGATTCCAAGATACATAAGAGCACCGAGATAATCTCTGTGTGAGAGAGCATCTGCGAATTTTGCGGCAGCCGGAGAAATTTTCAGGCATGTTACGACCTGTGGCTGCTCTTCTTCCTGTGCTTTATATGTCTCCGCATCCAGCCACGACGGAAGAAAAACTACAGTCTGACGCTCCGCTTCATCGAATCCTCCGCAGAGGAGATACTGTGCGCCTTCTACTCGATCCACCAGTGGAGGTACTCCGAGCTTTCGCAGAGCCGTGTGAAACGCAGCCTGCTCGGAGGCTGAAAGAAAATCAGTATGCGTGATATAGTCATTTATATAGGCACTGCGGGCGAGATCCCGGATCCGGCCTTCCATGTAGTCTGAATCAGCCATGTGTCATATCCTCAAATGTACGTTTACATTGTTTTTCAATTTTGATAAGATTATTATAGTCTGCTTTTCCGTGACTGTGCAAGTAATGCAGGGGCGATAGGCGGGACATGAATGAGAGAAAAACGTAAATCCGGTCATTGCATCGGGTGAGCGTATGATTCTAAAGGAGTAAAGAGTATGAGTAATCTGAATGTTGTCTGCCTTGATATGGAAGGTGTACTGGTTCCTGAAATCTGGATCGCGTTTTCTGAGGCCAGCGGTATCCCCGAGCTTCGACGCACGACTCGCGATGAGCCGGACTATGACAAGCTCATGAAGTGGAGACTCGGCATATTGAAAGAGCATGGGCTCGGTCTTCGGGAAATTCAGGCTACGATCGAGAAGATCGATCCGCTGCCCGGCGCTAAGGAATTCCTCGATGAGCTGCGAAAAATCACGCAGGTCATCATCATCAGCGACACCTTCACCCAGTTCGCGATGCCGCTCATGAAGAAGCTTGGCTATCCGACCCTTTTCTGCAATACTCTGGAGGTGGGTGAGAACGGTGAGATTACCGGCTACAGGATGCGCTGCGCCCAGTCCAAGCTGACGACTGTCAGAGCACTGCAGTCAGCGGGATTTGAGACTATCGCTGCAGGCGACAGCCACAATGACCTTGCTATGATCCGGGCTTCAAAGGCCGGCTTCCTGTTCCGCAGCACCGAGCAGATCATGAAAGACAATCCGGACCTCGAAGCGTTCGAGGAGTTCGATGACTTCCTTGAAGCTATAAAGAAGGCTCTGTGATGGGAAGAATTATACTTGCGTCCCAGTCCCCCAGACGGCGTGAACTCCTTGCCCAGATCGGAGTGCCCTTCACCGTCGAAGTTTCTGACACAGATGAAAATGTCAGCGGCATGGAGCCCGCAGTCATAGTTCAGGAACTTGCCCGGAGGAAAGCCCTTGCAGTCGCGGCCCATCATGCAGGAGAGACTGTGTATGTAATCGGTGCCGATACGATCGTTGTATATGAAGGCGAGATCCTCGGAAAACCGAAGGATCCGGCTGATGCCCGCCGGATGCTCCGGGAACTCTCCGGAAATGCGCATCAGGTCTACACCGGCGTCTGCGTGTTAGAAGTGCCGGGTGATGAAGGCGGCTGCTGCGAAGACAGCGATACCCCGCAGGGCGGACGCCGAAGTATCCGGGAGACGGCATTTGCTGAGCGGACTGACGTGTTCGTCGCTCCTCTGAGCGATGCCGAGATCGACGCATATATAGCGACCGGTGAACCATTTGATAAGGCCGGATCGTATGGAATCCAGGGGATATTTGCGCGCCATATCGAAAAAATAGACGGTGACTATACAAACGTTGTCGGTCTTCCGGTCGGGAGACTCTGGAGAGAAAAGCTGAAAGGAATTTTATGAACAGAAGAAATGTATGGGCGGCCTACAGCGATAAGCGAATAAAGGAAGCCTATGATTTTGCTGAGGAATACAAGCAGTTCCTCAATATATCCAAGACAGAGCGCGAGTGCGTGGACACGATTGTGAATGAGGCGGAGGAACGCGGATTCGTTGAGCTCGCAAGATTGATAGAGGATGGTAAAACCTTGTCTCCCGGTGACAAGGTATATGCAGTGTGGATGAATAAGACCGTTATACTGATGAAGATCGGCCATCAGCCGATGGAGAACGGAATGAATATCCTCGGTGCTCATATCGACTCCCCGAGACTCGATGTCAAGCAGAACCCGCTGTATGAGGACAGCGGACTTGCCTATCTCGATACCCATTATTACGGCGGTATCAAGAAGTATCTTTACGTCACTCTGCCGCTTGCCCTGCATGGTGTCATCGTCAGAAAGGATGGGACGACAGCTATCCTGAACATAGGTGAGGATGAGGACGATCCTGTATTCTTCATTTCTGATCTGCTTATCCACCTGTCCCAGGAACAGATGGCTAAAAAGACATCAGAGGCGGTCACGGGCGAAGCTCTGGACCTGGTTGTCGGCAATAAGCCGTTTATCATTGATAGCGGGAAAAATGACGAGGAGGATGAAGACGATACTCTGACACGCGGTCAGATGTACGCTGCCCGTCAGGAAAGGGCGGAGCAGTCAGAGTCCAAAAAACTGCGCGGAGCAGTCAAGCGCGCAGTCCTCGCAATACTTAAGGATGAATACGATGTCGAGGAAGATGACTTTATTTCGGCGGAACTGGAAATTGTTCCGGCGGGAAAAGCTCGGGATGCCGGTCTCGACCGCTCTATGATTCTGTCTTACGGTCAGGATGACCGTGCCTGTGCATATCCGTCCCTCCGCGCGATCTTTGAAGCAGGTGATGTGGACCGCACAGCGTGCTGTATTCTTGTCGACAAAGAGGAGATCGGCTCTGTCGGCGCGACCGGGATGAGGTCCATGTTCTTTGAAAATACGATCGCCGAAATCATGAATCTGACCGGGACCTACAGCGAGCTCGGCCTTAGGAGATGCCTGGCGGCTTCCCGCATGCTCTCCTCGGATGTCGCAAGTGCGTTCGACCCGAATTACGCGTCGGCATTTGAAAAGAAGAACATAGCTTACCTCGGCGGAGGTATGTGCTTCCACAAGTTCACGGGAGCCCGCGGAAAATCCGGCAGCAATGATGCCAATGCAGAGTACATTGCGCGCCTTCGTGACATACTTGATAAAAATGATGTTGTGTTCCAGACGTCTGAGCTTGGCCGCGTTGACCTTGGTGGAGGCGGCACGATCGCCTATATCCTTGCCCTTTACGGCATGGAGGTCATAGACTGCGGTGTTCCGGTGCTGAATATGCACGCGCCGTGGGAGGCAACGTCCAAAGCGGATATATATGAAACATACAGAGGCTATCTCGCATTTCTTGCGGATGCCTGACAAACATGCGGACTGCAGTCTTCCGTGGGCGTTTTCAGCCGACGGAACGGTCTGCCGCATTTGAAAGGATTTATATGAAAACGGGAATTGTGATGGAAGGCGGCGCTATGCGCGGGATGTTTACTGCCGGTGTCATTGATGTGCTCATGGAAAATGACATATCTTTCGACGGCGGGGTCGGCGTATCCGCCGGAGCCGTCTTCGGCTGTAACCTGAAATCAAGGCAGCACGGAAGAGTGATCAGATATAACCTGAAGTACTGCCGGGACTGGCGCTTTGCGTCCATGCGATCACTGATCACGACCGGGACCCTGTACGGAGCAGAATTTTGCTACACGGAGATTCCATATAAGCTGGATCTCTTCGATATACCTGCTTACAGGGCAAACCCGATGGAATTCTACTGCGGCTGTACAGACATGGAGACCGGGAAAGCAGTCTTCAGACATCTTAAGAAGGGTGACGGCGAGGACCTTTACTGGTTCATGGCATCCGCGTCGATGCCGATTGTCTCGGAGCCGGTGAAGATCCGCCACTGGAAGCTTCTTGACGGGGGCATATCGGATTCGATTCCCCTGAGGTTCCTCGAGGAAAAGGGCTATGACCGGAATCTGGTCGTTCTCACTCAGCCATATAACTTTGTGAAAAAGCCTAATAAAGCCCTGCCGCTTATTCGCCGGGTCTATAAAGACTATCCTGCCCTTATTAACGCGGTAGCCACCCGCCATATGCGCTACAACAGGGAGAGGGCGTACATCAAGTCAAGGGCGGCGAGCGGAGACGCATTCATCATCTGCCCGCCGGAACCGCTCAGAATCGGCTCGACCGAGCATGATCCGAGGGAACTCATCCGCGTCTATGATATCGGAAGGCAGACAATGCTTGAGGAGCTGCCGGCGCTCAGAGAATTTTTAAATAAATAATAAAACGAGGGGCTGTCAATGACAGCCCCTCGAATGCGCAGCAAGGTATCATTTACGGCTGGCCGAGCACATTGCCGAGGAAATAGGGCATCTGCTTTCTCCACCACGGCCAGTCGTGGTTCACGTCGTAGCCCCAGTAATCAATCCAGGCGGGAATGTTCTTCTCGCGGAGCACGGTGTCAAGCTCTCTCGTGCTGGCAAGAAGCTCGTCCTCCCAAGCTCCCTGACCGACACATATGATGATATTTGAGTTTCTGTACAGTTCCATGTACGGATGGTCGGCCGGCATATTCCGAAGGAAATGGACCGGTGAGTTCTCGTAAGCCAGCGGGTCGTCCGTGTTCTTAAAGAACAGGTAGGCATCATAGGCTCCGGAGAGAGCGATGACCGTGTCATAGAGGTCCGGACGGCGGAAGAAGAAGTTGGCCGCGTGAGTTGCTCCCATGCTGCAGCCTGTCGTGATGGCTCTTCCGTAAGCCGCTTCGCTGCCATTTTTAGCCCTGACGGAGGGAAGGAACTCTTCATTTACATAGGAGAACCATCTCTCCTGCATGAGCAGACGCTGGTGCATATCGCCCCACTCGTTGGACCAGGATTCGAGATCGATGCCGTCGGGACAGACAAGCTGGACCTTGCCGGATTCGACCCACGGAGCGCAGACGTCCGTCATATTAAAGTTCTCATAGTCGAAGAAGCGTCCGTTCTGGGACGGAAAGACGACCACGAGCTTTCCTGTGGTGCCGTACGTGACGAACTCCATGTCACGTCCGAGCCTATAGCTGTATTCTTTAAAATATCTCTTTTCCATTCGTTTCCCCCTTATATCTTAGCGGCGATATCAGCAGATACTGACATTCATTCCGCGGTCTTGTCAAAACTTATTTTGCCGAAGAGGCAAATGCAGTTCCGCCGGGTCAGTGTCCGAGCACGAACGCGATGAATTCATTTGCCTCATTTTCATTTTCAAGCTTCGCGGTATACATCTGATTGCCCATCGCTCCGGAAAGAATTTCCGGGATGCGCTCGCACATGACCATACGGCTGCCGTATTTAGCGAGTATTTCCTCATGAGTGTGGATATAACTGTTCTTATCGCGGCGGCTTACATAGCAGCAGCAGTACTCTTTATCCGGGTACGGGAAGAGGCGGGCGTCGGATGTCACCATGTCGGCGTAGATCTGATATACATCGATGCTGTGGGCATAGTTCATCATATCCGGGGTATATCCGCCTGCGGGACGCATGTTTACCTCAAGCCCTACGAAGTCACCCTTTTTGCCGATGCCTTCTTTGTCCGCTTTGAGACGGAAGAATTCCAGATGCACGAAGCGTCTGTCGGCGCCGAAAGCCTTTACTGTAGCCCTGCCCGCCCGGCGGAGACCTTCAGGAACGTCACCCGCGACATAGTACACGAGCTCCAGCTCATCATTCACGATATCCATGATCGAGGGCGGCCAGCTGGTCATAGACTCGAACAGCGGCTCGCAGGTCGAGGATGTGATCGCGTCGTAGGAAAAAAGCTCACCGTCGATGAATTCTTCCATGAGGTACTGGACGTGGCGGGGCTCTTTAAAGAACGCGGCAAGTTCTTCCTCGTTCCTTATTTTGTGAGTGTCCGACGCGCCAACACCGATGTCCGGCTTGATAATGATGGGATAACCGACTTCCGCTACGAAACCGAGCGCGTCCTCGAATGTAGATGCCAGATGGCACTTGGCGCTCGGAACATGCGCATCGGCATAGAACTTCTTCATTGTGGATTTGTGCTTGAAATTGTTGATCCGGTCGGCTCTTATGCCGGTCGTCACATTGAAATCCGTGCGGAGACGGGCATCCTGCTCAAGCCAGTATTCATTGTTGGACTCGATCCAGTCGATCTTTCCGTACTTGAAGGAGAAGAAAGCGCAGGCCCGGAAGACTTCATCGTAGTTCTCCAGTGACTCGACCTTGTAGTATTCGGTCAGGGCTCCCTTAAGCTCGCTGCTAAGGTTGTCATAAGGTGTGTCGCCGATACCGAGGACACACACACCGTTTCTCTTTAATCTGTCGCAGAAATTCCAGTAGGTATGCGGGAACTGAGGTGAGATAAAAACAAAATTCATAGATACCTCCTGCGGCATATGCCGCGAAGCCGAATGTCATCCGGCTGCTTTATAATTGCCGCCGCTAAACGCAGCATATTGACTTTAAAGACATACGAAAGTATAGCACAAATGATTAGAATTGCCAATGAAACATACACTCATCGCATATACAGATTGAACGTATGTGACAGTTCGGACAGGCTGCATGTGAGGTCCGGGACCCGGCGCAAACATCATCTTCATCGAAAAGCGCAGGTCCTGCCCTGCGAGCTTAAAAAGCGCTTATGCGCTTTTTGATCTCTCGGTCGGACCAGCAATGCTTTTCTCACGAAGATGGATGCTTTGCACCGGAAACGGAATTTAAAGAGCAGCCTGTCTGAACTGTAACGCAGCACTTGACCCGACGCTAATATCATTTTCATCGAAAAACGCGGGTCTGCCTGACAAAAGCTGCCATGTCTGACGGCAGGTCAGCGGAGAGCTCGATTCGGTTGCCGGAAAATGGCTGGTCGAAGGCCAGGGATGACGCGTGCAACGCAGTACGGCTAATTTTTATATCGGGCGAGCATGGGTGTGTAAACGGACCGTTTCCGTACAGAGGATCGCCAAGAAGGGGATGTCCGATATGGCTCATATGGACACGGATCTGGTGGGTACGACCTGTCATAAGGGACAGGCGCACAAGCGCAAACCCTTCGTATTGAGCTTCCACCTTATAGGATGTGAAAGCCGTATCGCCTCCGTCCTTCGCGACCCGCTTAATATTACCGTCGAATGCCCTCATGATCGGAGTATCCACATATCCTTCGGATTCGGCAAATTCCCCCTCGCAGAGCGCGAGATACACTTTGGTTCTTGTCCCCTGCGCTGCCTGCGCATCCATGAGGCCGACTGCTGACCGGCTTTTTCCGAACAGCAGAAGACCTGAAGTATCTTTATCCAGTCTGCCGATCGTCCGGATCTCGTGCGGCTCACCCTTCTCATCAAAGTAATACGCGAGGTAGTTGGCCAGCGAGTCTGCGTAGTGTCCGTGGGACGGATGGACAACGATCCCTGGCGGTTTGTTGATACATATGAGATCTTCATCCTCATAGACGATGTCGAGCCGGCCCTCTGACGGAATGATGCTGTCCGGCGCGTGGTCCGTGATGACAACGCGCAGTATATCTCCCTCATGCAGGCGCCGGTTCACCCAGACGACCTCACCGTTCACTGTGATGCCGTCCGGAGTTTCATACTTGGCTCTTGCGACATCGTGGGCGACAAGTTTCCATTTGTACAGAATGATGTCTCTCACCGGTCTGCCTTCATCTTCGGGACCGGCTGTGTACGATAGAATCCGTCTGGACTTCGGTCTATTGTCTGTGTCGTAAATAACATGACGCATATCTGATTGCTCCAACAGGCGTTTTCCCTATACTGTATCATGTTTTTCGGGAATGTCAAAGCGGGCACAGGAAGATGCTCCGTTTAGATAATATGAAGGTCATTCTATACCAGCGTGCAGGGAGGGAAGTGTGTCCGGCTTTTGGGGAGAATTTTTAAAAAAGGGATAAATTATTTGAAAAAAGTGAGTTTTGACAGTATCATAGATGTTGTGATATTATACCGATTTAACTGCGGGTGAGGGTGGCCTCCGGCTGCAGGTCATGCCGCAGTATACTTTAATATGCATATGAACGCCTTATAAAGGCGCCTCTGAGGGAAAAATGAAAGCGAAGAAATTAATTGCTCTTGGCCTCCTGGCTTTTATGCTGGCAGGATGCGGCATGCCTAAAGTAGATTACAATGGGGTCGATTCACCGCTGTTCGTAAAAGATGAGTCCGGCGCGGCTGCGACGGGAAAAGAGACAGTGACCGGACCGGCAGGAACCACTCTGGATGACAGCACGGCGGCAGATTCGTCGGTGACAGACAGCACGGATATGGCAGGCGGGATGGCGGAAAGCAAAACAGATAATAAGAAAACAGACAGCAAGAAGACAGACAGTAAGAAGACAGACAGCCTGACGGATTCGGTACCGACCGAGTCCTCTGTCGCGTCGGGCAGTACCAGGAACGATACGATCTCAAAAGATGCCCCGGAACAGCTTTCAGTTGAGAGGGTGTCAATTTATGACTATGAGTATGATTCCAGAGAGGATGTATCTTACCTGAGTTCGACTATACAGTATCTGGTCCTCGGAGAGGATGACGGGGAAGAGTATGAGAAGCTTGCTACTCGTCTCGAATCGCTGTCAGATGATACGATAGCTGCCTGCGAGGATACATTTGATGAGCTGCTTGATGAGGCGAAAGACGCGTACGCGGATGACAAGAATGATTTCACAGCGTATGAACTGAATCTTACGGCGGTGCCTGTCAGGACTGACTCCAGTATCTTCAGCTATTATGAGAAGACTACGTTGACAGGCGGAGAGAGTGATGAGGTGAGTCTGGCGGCCCATACTGTGGACAGTAAGACCGGACGTGAGCTGACACTGTCAAAAGTTATAGCCGACACGGATCTTCTCCCGGAACTTCTTGCTAAACGGCAGAAAGAGTCGTATCCCGATATTTCCGATGACGTGTTTGAAGATCTTCTCGGTGAATATGAGGACAAAGACTATGTCTGGACGCTCGGCTATGACGGGATCACATTCTATTTTGTTCAGGATGATGAGGTCATGGCTCTTACAATACTGCGCTCTGAAGAGAAGAAATTGTTCAGAGCGGTTGGCGAAAGCGTGCCGGCAAGCTATTCTGTCGGGCTTGACATGTCCCAGGCATTTACATTTGACTTCGAAGATGACGGTAAGGCCGATATTCTTTTTGTCGAGGGTCAGGAGGGAGAAGAGTACGGCTATGACGGCGTGACTGTCACACTGAATGACGAATCCGCCAGGGCAAGTTTTATCAGCAATACGATGATTCCGACGTATGTGCACACAGAAGACGGAGATTATATTTATATCTTCTGCACCGAGGACAGTGATTATCAGCAGCTGAATATCTTCGGCCTCGGCAAGGGCGTGCCGTCTTACAGCGGTCACGTAGATAATGCCGGAAGGTCCAATCACTATGATGTCGAGACAGATCTTAGCAGCGAAGCGCTGCTGACCGATCCCGAGTCGTTCGAGCTGGCTTCCAATATGGATATTCTCAGCACATACACAGCAGGCAGATCCTATTATGTAGGAACAAACGGAATTCCGAAATCTGATGACGCATACTATTATGTCCACAGTAATCTGACCCTGAAAAGCAAAAAGGCCATTTCATGCAGCATTGTAAATGAGCGTGGACGGGTGAAGAAAAAGAATCAAACGATCAAATCCGGGACCGAGTGGACGATATACAGGACCGACGGAGAGAAAACTGTTGATCTGGTCCTTTCGGACGGCAGAATCGCGCGAGTGACGGTCGATTCCTCGAACTGGCCGCAGACTATAGACGGTGAGGACATCTCTGACCTGTTTGATGGCGTGAGATTTGCCGGATAACAAAAGTGGGGGTATATAATTTGGGTAAAGACGATGAAATGATGGAGGGCATCGATAAGGAGCCTTCTGCAAATACAAGCGATACCGCAGAACATGATAAAGCCGCGCCGGTGAAGCGCCGCGAGGAGCGGCTGGGTAGCGGCGAGACGAAGCCGCGCAGAAAGAAGCGCCAGGCAGAGAGCAGCGATGAGCCAGCGCCTCGAAAGAAGAAGCGCACGGCTGAAAACGCTGACGAGGCAGCGCCGCGCAGGAAAAAGCGTCCGGCAGAGAGCGCCGACGAGGCAGCGCCGCGCAGGAAGAAACGTCCGGCGGAGAGCGCCGACGAGGCAGCGCCGCGCAGGAAAAAACGTCCGGCGGAGCGTACTGACGAAATACAAAAGAGCAAAAAGAGGGATGATGACAGTGAGGCTGTCATCCGCGGATCCGCGGATGAGGGGAACAGCCGACCCAAGTACTTCGAGACGGTCAACGCGGACGGCGTGCGCGAGCGACGGAGTACTACATACTCTTTCCTTCCGGATGAGCCGCCCGAGCCGGATCAGGAGACTCTCAGAAAACAGAGGGAAGAGGAGGAGCAGAAGGAACTTGAGAGCGGACTTCTTGCGGAGGAAGAACTTCGCATGGGCGAGCACTCTGAGGAAGAGCGAAGAGCAAGACGGCGCGCGGCTAAGCAGCGCGCGGCAAGAAAGCGTGCGGCCGAGCAGAGAAAAATGCAGAAGATCGCCATCGGTGCCGGTGCTCTCGTCATTCTGCTGCTAATCGGTCTGCTTATATTCCACCGGGTGTCAGGCGGAAAAAAAGAGACCGGTGAAGAGCGTGCACAGGGGAGTACGCAGGCTGCGCAGGAAGAGACCACGGGTGCGGACAGCACAGTGCCGGCGGATGAGTCCACGGTTGCGGTAATCACGCCTGAGCCTGTCTCCGAGAGCATCACTCTGACATTTACAGGAGACTGCACATTCGGACGAGATCAGAGTTTCGATTATGATACCAGTTTTGACGCGTTTTATGAGGAGAACGGCTACGAGTATTTCTTTGCCAATGTGAAGAACATATTTGAACAGGACGATCTCACCGTGGTCAATTTTGAAGGGACCCTTACGAATGTCGACTCGAGTGAGAGAGTCGACAAGCAGTACGCGTTCAAGGCGGATCCGTCATATGTTAAGATTCTTTCAACCTCCGGTGTGGACGCTGCCAATATGGCTAACAACCACAGTGAGGATTACGGCGAGCAGAGTTACACGGATACATTGCAGTATCTGTCTGAAGCCGGAATTACGACATTCGGTTATTCCGACAGCAAGGTCGTCGATGTCAAGGGAGTGAAAGTCGGACTGGTCGGCATTCTAGAGCTCTTTGAGGAGAAGGACTGTCAGTACAAGATGATCGAGCAGATCGATGCGGTCAAGGCTCAGGGAGCACAGATCGTCGTCGTCACAATGCACTGGGGCGAGGAAGCGCAGTACTATTATGATCAGGACCAGTATGATCTCGGACGCATAGCAATCGACCACGGCGCTGATCTGGTCATCGGTCACCATCCTCACAGAGTGCAGGCCATCGAGACTTATAAGGGAAAGAACATTGTGTACAGCCTCGGGAACTTCTGCTTCGGCGGTAATTATGAACCGTCCGATATGGACTCTTTCGTTTACCAGCAGACCTTTACGGTAAACGGCGGAGAGCTGGTTGAGGATAATGTGACAAATCTTATTCCGATCAGCATTTCGTCCGCTTCGAGTTATAACAATTATCAGCCAACGCCGTATGAAGATCCGGATGAGATCGCGAGAATTATTGCGAAGATCAAGGATCTGACAGCGGAGCCGGGGGTACCGCTGACAGAGTGGTCATCCGGCCAGAGCGTGAATAATAACAGCGAGACAGGGTCATCCGGGCAAAGCACGGAAGGCAGCGCGGAGACAGAGTCACAGGGACAGAGCACGGCGGATTACACGGAGACAGAGTATTCTGAGAACACGGACGGAGAAGATGGCGAAAACTACGACGGGGACTACGGGGATACGGACGAAGAAGCCGACTATGACGACGGGGACTACGCCGATTACGACGAAGAGTATTGAGTTTGTTTATGGAGATTGCAGGCAGGACTTCGGACTGATGCCGGATCGGAAATAAACGGTCGACGGCAAGGACGGTCTGCCGCTGCATTATAAAGAAGGGAGCTTTACTATGAATAAGTTGGAAGTATTACAGAACGCAAAACAGCTTGTCGCACAGATCCGGCTTGAGAAGGACAGCCTTAAGGAGTCAGCCAGGGAGCTTTCCGCATACGCTGAGAAGGACGGGGCTATCCCGGATACTCTCAGCGAAAGGCTGATAAACGGCCTTCAGGGCATTACATCTCTTCAGCAGCAGTTCATCTCGAACTACACGGAAGTTATGGACTCAGATGAGATCCCGGATGAGCTCACCGTGATGGAGGAGAATCTGGCGACCAAGAAAGAAGAACTCACAAAAGGCGGGTATGTCCGCGCAGCCGCAGCGTTTATGGGACTTGAGACCGATGATGCGAGTGTTGCTGACCTGCTTGATTCATATAAAGCGGAGGTGCGCCTTGATGAAGCGCGCGCGATGACTCCGGAGGAGGTCGCGGACAATTATCAGAAATATGTCGATTTCATGGAAGCTTTGTCGGAAGATGATGCAAGTCTTCGTATCAGCTATATCTATAGGCTGGACGAGTTCTTCCCGGCAGAACTTCTCGCATCGGTTATCATTCTTCGTAATATCAGGGAGGGTGATGAGGAAGCGGCGGAAGAACTCGCCAATAAGGCATTTGCCGGAGAACTTGATCCAGACTACTTCATTTACGAAGAAGACACGGATGGCTTAGAGGAGTAACTGCCGGGGGTGTTCCGGTGCTGCAGGTGGCAGCGGGGGAGCCGGAACATCAATCACAAAAGGGGTTAATAGAATATGGCAACGATTAGCGAGAAGATCTTTGAGCTCCTTGCTGAAAGGGGCATGACGCAGCGCGAATTTGCACAGAAGACCGGAATCTCGCAGAGCGCGATCAGTGACTGGAAACGGAAGAAGACTAATCCCTCTGCGGAGAAGATCATGGAAATCTGCAGCGTGCTTGCTGTATCACCTTACGAGCTGCTTGCCGGGACGGCGGAAGGGGTCGAAAACGGCGTGGAAATGCAGTATATCGTGGTTGACAATAAGTCTGAGGAGTATGCCTTTCTGAGGCGCTTTCACCGGCTTGAGGCATCGAAGAAGAAGCGCCTTCTCGGATATCTCGATTCTCTTGTGGACTGAACTTTGAATTGGCAGGGCTGTCGCATAAGACGCGTCCGAACTGATATATAGCTGGCATATGCAGATAAAGCCTGCTATATACGGCAGGGACCCGCCTTGATGCGGCAGCCTCTTTATATCAGTGGGAGCGGCCTTCACCTCAATGGTGGTGGGTTATATCAAAAAGCGGGAGGATGCTTCACTTATGTATCTTCTGAAATTCCCTGCGCATCCGGGTACGTATTTTTACTCGGACGCAGATTTTGACCGGGCGGAAAATTTCATTACCGTGCTGGACTGTGTTATGACTTTGTTCGACCGCTATGTGCCGGGCATACCCGGTCAGCCGCTGAACATAAAAATCGAAAGAAGCGGGGAGAGCCCTGCCTGTTATCGAAATCTCAGGGAAATCCATCTGAACACCGAGCTGAGATATATATCTCAGGCGGCATATCAGTTCGCGCATGAGCTGTGCCATATGCGGATACCGTTTTTCGTAGGGGAGGACCTTCGGTGGTTCGAGGAGTCGGTCTGTGAAATGGCATCTCATTTTTTTCTCAGGAACCTTTCCCTTGAACTTGCAAATGAAAAATATAATGGCAGCCCCGCTCTCCAAAAATATGCTCCGAAATTCAGTGAGTACTCCGCAATGGTGCTCGAAGGCGCGAAGAAGATAGATCTGACATCGGAGCGTCAGATGCGCAGGTTCACCCTTAACTGCTATTTAAGAGACGAGAACCTGTATGTCGCAAAATTACTTCTGCCGATTTTTGAGAAGAACCCCGGTCTGTGGGAGGCTGTCCTCTATCTTGGACATGTACCGTCAGGCTTCGGCGTGACGGATTCCCTTGAGATCTGGAAAAAGACTGCCTGCCGTGAAGAGAAGGCAATCGAAGAGATTCGCGGTCTGTTCTTACGAAGATGAATGTTTTGCTGCCGGCAGCTGTACTGCAGGAACAGTCTGTCTGAACTGTTACACGAGATTATGAAATCTTTGTAAAACCGAATGGCAAAATCCCAAAAAGAAGAGCTCATGTGATATAATTGACGGGCAGTGCGTGTGTAGGAAAGGTGTGAATTTATGGATAGTAATGTATCTGCCCAGGATACGAAAAAAACAGCAGGCGGTATAGACCTGTCAGACATAGTAGAATATGAGACGGAGCTTCCGAGAGCCGATGAGGAGGCACCGGAAAAGAGGGACAAGAAGGAGACCAGAACTCTGCTTCGTTATCTCGAGAATCATCTTGTTGATATGAATGTCGATAAGTACGGGCAGTCAACTCCGGAAGGATATCTGCGGGAAATGCTGAGCCTCAGGGATGAGCTCACGAATTTCCAGATGCTCATGATGCATTACGAATGCGCAATGATTGAGGTGCAGACCAAGATAGAAGTCCTGGACAGGGAACTGGCTGTGGTGCAGAACAGAAATCCCATTGAATCGATCAAGAGCAGAATCAAGACACCAAGAAGTATTTTTGAGAAGCTTGACCGCAGAGGAATCGATTTTACCGTCAGCAACATTGAGCGCTATCTGCAGGATATTGCAGGAATCCGTGTCATATGTTCGTTCATTGATGATATCTATAAACTTAGGGACTGCCTCATCCAGCAGGATGATATAATACTTCTGGAGGAAAAGGATTACATCAGGTATCCGAAAAATAACGGTTACAGAAGTCTGCATTTGATCCTTGAGGTGCCGATTTACCTCACCTCCGGCAAGTATATGATGAAGGTGGAGCTGCAGCTCAGAACGATTGCCATGGATTTCTGGGCAAGTATCGATCATAAGATGAAATATAAGCGGGATATCCCCAATGAACAGTCTATCACCGAGGAACTTCTGTATGTAGCGGATATGATTAATCAGCTCGACCGAAGGATGATACAGCTCCGGGACCGGATCGACAAACCGTCATAATTTAAGTCTCGCTCGCGAGACTCGGCGAGGGATCGCGCAGCGGTTCCTGAAAAATGTAAAATGTGAACTATGCAACAGCAATGCGGCTGTATATGGCGGTTCATCTTGTATGTGCCGGCGTATACAGCCTTATTATCTGAGTGGGGGAAGCCCCTCTCTTCTGCAGGCGGTGGGTGAACCAATATCCTGTTCGCCCAAGTGGAAGAATAAATGTAGGAGAAGATACTATGTTCAACTTTTTTAAACGAAAGGCAAGGGTGGAACTTGAAGATATAGTGAGCGCCATGGCATACGCCAATAAGACTGGCGATTATTATTATCATAAGCCTTCAGAGGAAGTGGTACTGAAAGTGAATCCTGTGTTTTCCGGATTTTCCGCAATGGGTGCTTATGTGGAGACAGATGATCTGGCAGCAGATATAAAGGCCAATCCCAAGGACTACATTCATGTGCCGGTGCTGGGCCTCAATGAGAATTACAGGATCATGGTGGGATATACCGAGACCCTGCTTGACGGAGAGGAAAAAGATCACCTCACACAGATCCTGAAGAGCGCATACCCTTTCAGAGCCTTCGGAAGAGCAGTGGGTGCGCTTGGCCTGACGTCCGACTATGAGAAATATCGCCTTGCCGCGATCAGGGATATAGCTGCAGAGTGGTGCAGGGAGAACGGCCTTCGCGCGAGGTAATGACAAGGCTTTTGTTTCGTGCTATAATTATGCATTATCTTAGCGGGACGCATTCCCGCTGCCTGGCTTGTTCCTTTAGCTGTGTGCGGGAAGTTAAATAAAGTGAGGATATTTATGAAAGTTAAACTGCAGGATGTGGTGGATGGAATCCAATACTCGAACGCGAAATCTCAGTTTTTTTATTACACCGAGACCGGTGAAGTGGTCATGCTTATGGATTCGGTATACGGTATCGGACAGGACAAAGCCCTGATGGCCAGAATTGATGCCCATCCGGAACTTTATCTGCCGCTTCCGAATGAATATGAGGTGGATGAGTTTGGCATGATGGCGGATTTTGTGGATGAAGTCCATGACGCAGCGGCAGCGGCAGCTCTGCTGCGCTCGCTCGATGACGATCACCCGGCAGGAGCGTTTTCAGCAGTTGTGCACGCATACGATCTCGATGTGCAGTGGAAGTATTTCCGGAACAGCTGCTACGGGCTGATCGCCTGCGCATGGTGTGAAGAAAACAGCATAGAGTATGAGGAATGAGACCGGCATAGTAACCGTTGGGCCCGACATACATTTAGAGGAGTTAGAGTATGGAAGTGAATGATGCCCTTTACGGACTTAAAAAACTGGCACTGAAAGATCCGGCGGTAAGGGAGGCGCTTCTCGCCACCCGACTTGCGGATAATCCGCTGAAAGAGTTCTGCTCACTCAGTACATCCTACGGTTTTCCGCTGTATGAGATGGACCTTATCAGCGCGGGAGAAGACGCCTATGCCGCTATGCGGCGGAGTACGAACGGAGGAGGGGAGAATTCTCCGATGCTGCGCTGCGAAGACGATTATTATGAGATTTTCTTTTCGGAGATAAGCTGAGGGGCAAATGTGGCATTAGCCGCGTCTTATGTCAAAAGGAGTATGAATAATCATGCAGGAGTTTGAGAAAGATAACCCCGGTACGCGGCCTGAGGAAGGGAATGGCCATGATGCGGGGAACAGTCAGGAACTTATTACTGAAGATGTCGTGCGCGGCATGTTCGGAGAGAGCGGAGAGAGTGTGAAGCGGCGGAAAAAGAGAAAGAAAAGACGCCGCACTATGCCTGACGGAGAGATACGGGATCCCTTTGAGAATATGAATCAGAAACTTGAGGAAGAAAAACGGCGCAGGGAGAAGGGAATAGATGTGCCGGAGTTTGTTCTCGAGGGTCAGCAAAAGCAGGCAGGGGAAAAGAGGAAAAAATCCTTCCGGGAGAGACTCCTTAGGGGCAGAAAGAAAGCAGCAGAAAGAAAGAAAAGACATAAGATCCCGGCGGCAGCGGAAATCGGACGTGATGCCCCGACTGATACAGAAGATATGATAAACATTGATGAGATAAAAGAAAAAGTTAAAAATGATGACGGCAGGATGAGCACCTCCGGATTCATCATAGCGATGGCAGTCCTTTTTGTAGGCATGTTCGCGATCGTTCTGGTGACATTTGCAGTATCGAGAATGTCAAGAGCGGTCACGGGCGGGGAGGACAGTTCATACTACGAGAGCGCTGCAGAGATTTCCAGCGCACCGGCAGATGAGCCTGAATCCGAGCAGCCTGTCAGCGCGGTAGAAAGACTGAACGATCCGGATGTGCAGGCGGCGCTGGCCTATATGGCTTCCCCGGAGGAAGTATCGGATGTATCGACCAGAGACATGTCCCAGTATCTGGGTGAAATGCCAAAAGACAGTGAGGAAATCGTCAGGACAGAATCCGGTATCCTCTACACATATGAGAGGATGGCTCGTGATCTTTATTACCTGACGGTCCGTTTCCCGGATCTTTTGACAGTCAATACGATTGGATCCACCAAGGACGGCAGGGCTATCTATGACGCTGTTGTAGGCAATCCGAACGGAGCGAGCCATTTCATTATTGCATATGCGCAGCACGGCAGTGAGCATATTAATACTCAGCTTGCTATGCGCCAGCTCGAGTACGTCCTCACAACGTGGACGAACGGCGGCTCTTACGGTGACAAGACTTTCAGTGATATTTTTTCAAATGTATGTTTTCACATCATTCCCATGGCCAACCCGGACGGTGTTACGATTGCTCAGCTCGGCGTGGACGGTCTCAGAACGGAGGCAGCCCGAACGGTCGTAAATATGTGCTATGAACTCGACAAGGAGGTCGGGAAAGTATACGGATCTTTTGAAGATTACGAAGCCAAATTCAAGGCCAACGCCAACGGTGTTGATCTGAATAAGAATTTCAATGCCGGCTGGGAGGAGATGGATAATAACGTAAACTACCCATCGACAGACGGATACAAAGGTACCGGCGCCGTCAGCGAACCCGAGACGCGGGCGATTGTTTCACTGGCAGAGAACTATCCGATATCTGCGGTCATAGGCGTTCATTCTCCGGGCGACCGGATCATATGGAACTATGGAGCGGAAGGTGATGTTCTGAGCGCAGGAAAAAATTTGGCCGAGACCCTGAAAGCTCTCACTAAGTACGGTATAGCCGAGGAGTCTCACTATACAAAGAGGGTCGCCGGCGGTATGGCAGAGTACTTTGTATCGGAGCGGAATCTTCCGGCTCTCTCGATCATGACAGGCGGAGGAACACTCCCGGTATCCATGTCCTATTTCGCTGACATTTTCGGCCGTAATCTCAATGTGATTCCCGCGATTGCCTACCTCTATGATATGCCGACAGATGACGAGATCGCGGCGGAAGAGGCAGCGGCAGCGGCGGAAGCCGCAGCTGCGGCTGAGGCAGCGACCGAGGAATATGAACGCGATGAGAACGGGTATGATGTATATGAAGAAGAACCGGATGTGGACGAAGAGACTGAAGATGACGGCGGGGACTATTACGATGAGTACGACAACAGGAGATACTGATCAAGTGGACCGGTGGTTTTATCTCAGTTCTGAAGCGGTATTCTGCGTCGGAAATCAAATAAATACCGAAAAAAGATGACCAATATATTGAAGTCCGTGTTTTTTTCGGCTATTATTGTCTCAGCATTGCGAAAACGCATGCGCCATTAATCTGATATCAGAACTTTTTCAAGGAGGAGTCTAATGCTTCAGGAGATTATTGATGAACTGTCACAGTACACAGATGTTCCGCCGGAACAGATCAATGAGGATTCTAACCTGATTGATGACCTTGAGCTCAATTCATTTGATGTCCTCACAATCGTAGCGGATTTTGAGGATCAGTATGGGATTTCTATCCCGGATGAGCAGATTATGGAATTCCACACAGTCAGGGACGTAGAAGAGTTTTTGGAGAAGAATAAATGAGAGCGTATCCGATATACGAACTGACGCAGGTGGAAAACCTGCGTCATTTAATAGACTTAAGAGCAGACGACAACCCGAACGGTACAGCTTTCTTCTATACCGGAGATGACGGCGATGTAAAGACTGTGACTTACAGCAGATTCAGGGATGATGTTGCAGCCTGTGCTACCTATTTTATGTCTCAGGGATACAGAGAGGGCGCTCATATCGCGCTCCTCGGAGTGAACTCATATGAGTGGCTGGTCACTTTCTTTGCCGTATGTAACAGCGGCAATGTAATCCTGCCCATGGATGCAAGGCAGCCTGTCGAGAATACAATGAAACTCCTTGTATCAGGCGACTGTACAACACTTGTGTATTCAAAGGAATTTGCTCCGGCAATCTCTGCATTTGCCGCAAATATCCCGGGCTTTAAGGGTTTCCCGATGACAGAGGCGGCCTCTTGGATCGCTGAAGGCGAGAAGCTGATTGAGGCAGGGGATCATTCATTTGCAGAATATGAATTGGACGTCGACAAGATGTGCGCACTGGTATTTACATCCGGCACGACCGGAGTCCCCAAGGGTGTTATGCTCAGCCAGAAGAACATTGCGTCGAATATCAATCAGGCCTGCGGGAATTATTGCCTCGAGGGACCGGGACTGTCCCCGCTTCCTATGCATCACATGTTCGGCCTCGTTGTCGGCCATCTTATGGTGTTCAATTATAATAAGCCCTGCTATATCGTCACGAATATGAGAAATATCATGAAAGATATGCAGATCGCAAAGCCGAAGTGTCTCTTTGTAGTACCGATGATCATAGAGACGTTTGCAAAGCAGTTCAGGAACCTCGGCAAGAGGGCCGGAGGACAGCTCACACCCGAAATGGTCAAGAGCGTTTGCGGAGGCAATCTCAGTGATATAATCTGCGGCGGAGCTCCGCTCATGCCCATGTACGTGCAGATGTTCCGCCAGTTCGGAATCAACTTACTGAACGGCTACGGCATAACAGAGTGCTCGCCTGTTCTGGCGGTAAACCGCGTCCATGATTACCTCGACGGCTCAGTCGGTCCGGTCCTTCACGGCTGTGAAGTCAGGATCGATGAGGATGGAGAGATTTTGGTCCGCGGAGACAACGTCATGCTCGGCTATTACAAGATGGAGAAGGAGACAGAGGAAGCTTTCAAGGGCGGCTGGTTCCACACCGGAGATATCGGCAGGATAGAAGACCACTATCTTATCATCACAGGCCGGACTAAGAATCTGATCATTACTTCAAGCGGCGAGAATGTTTCACCTGAAGAGCTTGAGGACAAACTTCTTGCGGATCCTGCGGTAGCAGAGGCTATTGTATACGAGAAAGATAATGTCCTTGCAGTCCAGATTTATCCGGAACCGGAAGCACACGCTCCGGAAGAATACTTTAAAGCCCTGCTTGATAAGGTGAACAAGGGAGAGCCGGTCTATCGTCAGATGAAGAAGCTTATTGTGAGAGCAGAGCCGTTCACGCGCAATTCCACAGGCAAAATTATTAGAGCGCTCATTAAGTAAGTTCATAACAGATCCTGGTATTTAACGGGAGCCGCAGATGCGGCTCCCGTTTTTGGTGACTGTCAAAAAAGTACGGTAAAAGAAGATTTGTTAATTACAATTTGAACAATTTACGGTATACTTGTATTTAGTATGGGATATTTCCGCAGAATTTGCGGCTTGTATCCAAGTGAGGAAATCCCCTGCTTATATAAGATAATCTTTGAAACCCGGAGGCATGAAAAATGGCGAATACACTTATTCTATATGATGGAAAACTGAGTTCAACTGAGCGGGTCGCAAATAGTCTCGGTATGATCATCGGGAATGTCTGCATAGCTGAAATCTCAGAAGCGCCGGAGGACATTTCTCCGTATGACGGATTCTGCTTCATTTTTAATTTCTATGGAGCGCTGACAGCCGGAAAGACCCGTCAGTATCTTACCGCGCACAGGGAGGCGATGGTCGGAAGACGCATCGCTCTTGTCGGCATGGGCTTCTCGGATAACGGGTTTACAAAGTATGTGGTCGATATGGAAGACGCAGTCGGCGAAGGAATCTCCATCACCGGAATGTTCATCAATGATGAAAACCAGGTATTCGAGAGCGGGTTCCAGATCGCGAGAATGTTCCGCGCACCGTGGAATGAGATGGATCCTGATGAACTCACGAATAAGATAGATGAGTATATCAAAGCTCACACGACTCTTGCGCTTGCAACTGCCGGTAAAGGAAATGTGAGATGCACACCTCTTGAGTACAATTATCAGGACGGAGTATTTTATATTGTCACCGAGGGAGGTCTCAAGTTCAGAAGCCTCCTTTCAAATGACGATATCTCCGCCGCCATTTACGAGCCCTATGACGGATCAATGGATCACATTTCCGGTCTTCAGTTCTCCGGTAAAGCTGTGATCGTTGAGCGCGGCAGCGACGAATACTGGGAAGTGCTGAGTCGGAAGCATGTCTCAAAAGAGGCCTGTGAAAATCTGCCGGTAGAGCTTTTTATAGTGAGGATCGTTCCTCTGCGCTATGAGTTCCTCTGCTCAAAATTTAACGAGGACGGCTACGATGCAAAACAGTCCGTCAATACGAGATTTGCTAAGCAGCGCTGGGAGGACGGAGCTGCATTTGCCAAAGAGACAGTGGACCATGAAGCGGTCGCGCGCCGGGAGATGGCAGAGAAAGCAGCTGCGGCAGAGAAGGCGATTGAGGAGAACAAGAGAAGTATCAGTTTTACAGAGATTCAGGAAGTCAGAAAGCCATACGATTCAAGCGATATTGAGGCCCTTCTTCGGGAGGCGGAGGAGCCTTCAGATGAGACCCCTGATGAACTGTCAGAGCTGTCAGCGGATATTGATGAGAAAACAGGAACAGATTACTACCCGGACAATGATGAGACAGAGGATGATTTGAGTGATTCCGACAAGCCTTCAGATGACTTCGAAGATGATTTAGATGACGACTTTGGGGATGATTTAGATGATGACTTCGAAGACGACTTAGATGATGACTTCGAAGATGACCTGGATGATGACTTCGAATATGAGTTTGACGACGACTTCGAAGACGATGACGAAGATGAGTTCGAGGAAGATTATGATGACGCTTCGGACGATGAGCCCGGTGAATTTGAAGATGAATATGAGGAGGAACCGGTCCGCGAGATTACGAAGGCATCCGGGGAAATTGATATCGAAGAACTTCGGAGACTGATGGAAGAGGACGAGAATAACGAATCCTCCGGAGATTATACATTTGCAGACGATGATGAGTACGAAGATGCCGGGTCTGACGACGATGAGTATGAATCTGACGAGTACGAGGACGATGAATTAGATGAGTATGAGGACGATGAATTAGACGAGTACGAGGATGATGAATACGAGGACGATGAATATGAGGACGTGAAGCTTAGAAACGGCAGGGAGAAGAAGGGCGGCTTCAGCCTGAGGAATTTCCTGGCCGGCGCGTTTGGCCGCAGAAAAACTGTCGAAGAGGATGAGTACAAGGAGGATGAGTACGAAGACGACGAATATGAGGATGATGAATTAGACGAGTACGAAGACGAATATGAGGATGATGAATCAGACGAGTACGAAGACGAATATGAGGATGATGAATCAGACGAATACGAAGACGAATATGAGGATGATGAATCAGACGAATACGAAGATGAATATGAGGATGATGAATCAGACGAATACGAAGATGAATATGAGGATGATGAGTCAGACGAGTACGAAGACGAGTACGAGGATGATGAGTCAGATGGGTATGAAGAAGATACAGAGCATCCGGAGCAAGAGTCTGTAAGTCCTGAGGCTGTGGAAGTATCAGTGGAGGATGCTGAGGTAGAAGATGCGGTTTCTGTGGAACCGGCCAGCGAGGCTGAAGTGCCTGAAGAAGCGGCAGCTGAGACTGAGGCAGAAGTGCCTGAAGAAGCGGCAGCTGAGACTGAGACAGAAGTGCCTGAAGAAGCGGCAGCTGAGAATGAGACTGAATTGCCTGAAGAAGAAGCTGAAACAGAGACTGAGATTCCTGCTGACGATGCTGTTCAGTCAGAGGCTCAAAACGAAGAGGAAGCCGCTAAGGAAGAAGCCGAAGCAGATGCGGATGATGAGGAAGAAGATCAGCCGGAGGCCGTGCTTGCCTATAATGTTCAGGACGCGATTGAAAAGATACGCCGAAATATGGCAGGCGTTAAGGCGGAACAGTCAGAGACTTATGAGATGCCGGAGCTTGAGAAGTCTGATGTTGATATGACTGAAATCGTGCAGGCAGAAGATTTGACTCTGGATGAGGATGAAATTGCCGAGAAATATGGCAATGGTCCGGATATCGAGGGTGACTTTGATGTGCTTGACGAGGATAATACCTATGACCTCTTTGAGACGGAGACTGATGCGGAAGATGTCGCTGAAGAGGCCGACAGTGAGGAGCCCAAGGCTGACTGGGAAGACGCGGAGAAACGTGTTTCCAGTTTCAGACAGATATTCAGTTATCGTAATGAGATGGAAACAGACGGAGCGGATGAGGAGCAGAATCGAGGAGCATCTGATTCGTTTGATGGTGAAGACGAGGAATTCGAAAAGCTCTTTGGCTTCAGAAATACCAGCATCTATGAGGATGATGAGACAGATATCGACCGGGGAAGAAGCTTTGGCCGCACACGATTCGACGATGACGACGACTTTGAATACGATGACGAGTACTCCTATGATGAGGATGAGGATGTCCTGACAGATGACGAACTCGATGAGCTCGCTGACGACGAAGAAGACGCTCCTGAACGCGGAAAGAAAAAAGGAGGCTTTTTCTCTAAGAACCCGTTCGCAGGCCTTGCGGGTCTTTTCGGCGGTAAAAAGAAGTCTAAGAAGGAAGACTACGAGGACGATGAGGACTCTGAGTATGACGAGTACGAGGACGATGAGGACTCTGAGTATGACGAGTACGAGGACGATGAGGACTCTGAGTATGACGAGTACGAGGACGATGAAGATTCTGAGTATGACGAGTACGAGGACGATGAGGACTCTGAGTATGACGAGTACGAGGATGATGAGAATTCCGAGGATGATGAGGACGCCGAAGATGAGGACTACGAGGGCGATGAGGACGCTGATTATGAAATCGATGAGGATGATCTCCCAGACTTTGATGACAGCGTAGAAAGTCCGGCAAGTCCCACCGGTGACGATGACAGGACCGATATTCCGGAGAAGGAAGAATTTTCCCGGGAAGAAGCCCCTCACTCCGAATACGAGGTCGATGAGGGAGATTTCACTGAGCTGAAAATTGAAGATGATGACGATGATCTTCAGGAAGTAAAAGAGCCTCTTTCGGATGAAGATGAGGTCACTCAGGATGAGGAGTTCGAAGACGAAGACGATTTCCTGGAGGATGATGAGTACGAGGACGAAGATGATTTTCTACTGGATGACGGGGATGAGGACATCTCTGCCGGCACGAAAGAGAAGGAAACCGTTCGTGAACCAAAACGGGGCGGATTTTTCAGCGGACTCGGAAAGAGTATCAGCAGTCTGATCAGCAGCTCCAGGAAAAAAGATGATGACGATGACGACTATATAGATGATTTCGATGACGAGGATGATGAAGATGAGATGCGCGGCGACGTTATCGACCGGCTCGAGCGCAACTTTGAGAACTCTGTTGGACGCAGCGGAAAATATGTTGTCCCGACATTCGATGATTCTTATGACGACCTGGATTCTCCTGACGAGAAAGAAGAAGTGACGGAAGAGCTTCTTCCATATGAGGATTATGACATTCCGGAAATAAGATATACGGATGCGGAAGCTGAGGCGGCTCCCTCTGCATACGCGGATGATGACAGTCTTGAAGACGACGAGTATGAAGACTCTGAATACGAGGACGACTTTGAGGACGACGAATATGAAGATGAAGACGATGAGAGTGATATCTTTGATGAACTCGAAGAAGATGATTCACTGTCAGCTCCGGGCATACGGAAACGCTCCAAAGGAAACGGGTCTTCAGAAAAGAGCGGCGGCTTTATCAGCAGGCTGAAAGCAGCGTTTGGCGGGATGAAAAAGCCTGGTCGAAAAGAAGACGATGAGTACGAAGACGACGAGTACGAAGACGACGAGTACGAAGACGACGAGTACGAAGACGATGAGTACGAAGACGACGAGTATGAAGACGACGAGTACGAAGACGACGAGTACGAAGACGACGAATACGAAGACGACGAGTACGAAGACGACGAGTACGAAGACGACGAGTATGAAGACGATGAGTACGACGACTTTGATGAGCCGGCTCCCCCTAAAAAAACATTCGGAAAATTTTTCATGAGAAAAAAACCGGAAAAGAAGGTCCGCGGCTGGAATTCCGAACCGGTCGGGAAATGGAATGACGAGGAAGAAGGGGTATTTGATTTGGACAGAGATATTGATTCGGTCGATATTTCCAACCTCTCCGACAGACTGGTCGCTGCGCTTGATGATGACATGATTGAAGAAATTCATCCGGACTTAGATGAATGATGCGGAGTTTTAATTGAAAAAGACAATAATAATCACAGCCCTCCTGTGCGCGGCGGCACTTATGCTGCGCATCGGAGGACGTCTGGTCAGCGGATTCGCGGATTTCTACATCGGACACACCAATGCCTTCTGGGTGAATACACTCGGAAGGCTTTCTTCGATATTTTCGTTTTCACTTGTGGAAATTCTGATTTATATGCTGATCTTCGGTTTCGTATGCTGGCTGTTAAGTCTGTTCATTCTCGCATGCGGAGGTAGGAAAGCAGCCCTCCTGAAAGTCCTGAAAAAAGGGATCTCAATTGCCCTTCCGCTCGCCGCACTGATTTTCTTTCTCTTTGAGTCAAATGAGGATATCGGTTTTTACCGCACGCCGTTCGCCACTCATTACGGGTACGGCAGCGGAAGTTACAGTACGGAGGAGCTGGCAGAAGTCTGTGAAATGTTAGCGGGGGAAATCAATAGCTGCGCAGACAGCGTAAGCCGTGGGGAAGATGGAATAATGGCATGTGACAACGGCGTGCGCGAGCGGGTGAAAGAAGGTATGATACGGCTCGGAAAAGAATATGATTGGCTTTCCGGCATGTATTCGACTCCGAAACCGGTACTTTTGTCAGAGCTTATGTCCTATACGAACATGGCGGGAATTTTCTCGGCATACACTATGGAGGCAAACTATAACGCCGATATGACCCAGTACAATCTTCCTTTTTCTATAAGCCACGAGCTTGCCCATGTTAAAGGCATTCTCCGGGAAAACGAGGCGAACTTTATCGCGTATTTGAATTGCAGAAACGCGAAGGATGTGGATATATATTATGCAGGTATGCTGTCCGGATGGGTGTACTGCGGTAACGAGCTCATAAAGAGAGATAATAATCTGTGGGAAAAGATTTATTATACGCTGGATGAGCGGGCAAGAAACGATCTTCGGGCAAATAACGAATTCTGGGCTTCATATAAGGGCAAAGTATCGGAGGCAGCCGAGAGCTTTAATGACTCGTACCTGAAAGGCCGCGGGCAGACAGAGGGAACACTGTCCTACGACAGGGTGGTAGACCTCATAGTATCTTATGAGACCGGGAATAAGTCACGGCAAGAGCGGCAAGAACGCTGAGGCGTTCTTGAAAAATTTTTGTTGCATTTACCCCCTTTTGCGGTGTATGATATGCGGGTAAGTTTTATAAGCACACGGAATCTGACCGGTGGCGTGGACGACGGCGTTCTGTCATCAGTTGGGCTTCGATGTGCATTTTTGTTTTTGATAATACTCGCGGAGTGAAGAACGCCGGATCACGGCAGAGAAATACTGTCAGTCGGAGCTCACATAAGGCCCGTATTTTTTCTTCTGAGAGGAAGAATGGCGTTGTCGCTCATTTGCAGAATATTAAAGGAGGGTACACCACATGAACTTAATACTTCCGGAATCTTATGATCCGCACATGACAGTGCGCGAGACACAGGCAGCAATCAAGTTTATCAGGGATACATTTCAGAAAGAATTCGGTCGTGAGATGAATCTCGAGAGAATTTCCGCGCCGCTTTTCGTTGATCAGGCATCCGGTCTTAATGATAATCTGAACGGAGTTGAGCGGCCGGTACAGTTCGATATGAGATCTATACCGGGCGAGACCTTCGAAGTAGTTCAGTCCCTCGCGAAATGGAAACGATATGCCCTGAAGCGCTACGGGTTTGAACCGGGCGAAGGTCTCTACACGAACATGAACGCAATCCGCCGTGATGAGGAGCTGGACAACCTCCACTCATGCTATGTGGATCAGTGGGACTGGGAGATGGTCATAAGAAAAGCGGACCGGACGCCGCAGGTGCTCCATACTGTAGTCGAAACTATCTTTAAGATTATTAAACACATGGAGCACGAAGTCTGGTATAAATGGCCGGATGCAGTCTACAGGCTGCCTGATAAAATCAGCTTTGTGACAACGGCTGAACTTGAGGAGAGATGGCCGGACAAGTCCCGCAAGGAGCGAGAGAACCTGATCACAAAGGAGAAGGGTGCTGTCTTTATCGAGAAGATAGGCTGGCCTCTGCTTGATGGCGAACCGCACGACGGCCGTGCTCCGGACTATGATGACTGGAACCTGAACGGTGACATCATTTTCTGGTTCGAGCCGCTTCAGTGCGCGCTGGAGATTTCTTCCATGGGTATTCGTGTCAGCGAGGAGTCAATGCTTGCACAGCTCGAGCAGGTCAACTGTCAGTACAGAAAGAAGCTGCCCTATCACAAAATGCTCCTTGCCGGTGAACTCCCGTATTCAATCGGAGGCGGCATCGGCCAGTCAAGACTCTGCATGCTGCTCCTCGGAAGAGTGCATGTAGGCGAAGTTCAGGCTTCGATCTGGCCGGATGAAATGAGGGAGAAATGCGCCGAGAATGGCATTGTTCTGCTGTAAACAATAAGGACAAAACAGAAAAACGATGAAAAAAGGGACGATTCCCGGATATCTGGAAATAAATACCAGGATAGCCGGTATCGTCCCTTAGTTGTGTGCGGCGGGACCTGAAATATACGTAGAATGCCTGTTGCGCGTATCCAGACTTGGGTCACGAGTATTGTGCGATGAAGAATAAATAGTTAACAAATGTCAAACATTGGCAGGTGCATTTTACAGGCTATTGTGTTAGCATATATCGTAGTGGGGAATGCCCTGCTGCATGAAACGAAAGTCCTCAAATCAGCTGTAGTGAGGAGGGAGTTACGTCTTTACGCCTCACTTGCGGGGGCTTGAATTTCGTGAAAAATGCAGAGAATTGACCTGCGTTCATGTACCAAGGAGAGCATTATTATGGAAGCTAAAAAGAATTACGGGCACATCTTCGGCGTGATCCTAAATGAAGTGAAAGAGTTCAGGACGGCCTCGTTCCTGACTCCCTGTTTCATGATACTGGAAGTCATTGTCGAGACGCTGATTCCGCTCCTTATGGCATCGATCGTCGATAACGGCGTCCAGAAGGGCGACATGCGCCACATCCTGATCATCGGCACATGTATGCTCGGACTTGCCATTGCCGGCCTCTTCACCGGCGTGATGGGCGGTTATTTCGGAGCGATGGCATCGACCGGTCTTGCCAGAAATCTGAGAAAGTCTATGTTCAGGAATATCCAGACATACTCGTTCTCGAACATCGACAAGTTCAGTACGTCCGGTCTGGTCACAAGGCTTACGACGGACGTGACAAATGTTCAGAATGCGTACCAGATGATTCTGCGTATGGCGATCCGAGCACCTTTTTCAATGATTATTGCCATGATCATGGCATTTATCATTAATTCCCGGATCGCGTCGATCTATCTCGTGGCAGTTATTCTGCTCGCTATTGTTCTGTTTTTTATCATGCAGAGGGCGACAAAGTATTTCCGTCAGGTCTTCAAGAAATACGACGCGCTGAATGAGAGCGTACAGGAGAACGTTACCGGTATCCGTGTCGTCAAAGCCTATGTCCGCGAGAGCTACGAAATAGACAAGTTCGGCAAGGCTGCCGATAACATCTATAATCTTTTCAAGACAGCGGAATACAATGTTATCGTCAATATGCCGATCATGACAGGTACAGTGTACACAGTCATCCTGCTCATCTCCTGGGTAGGCGCGCACATGATCATCCAGAACAGTCTCACGACCGGCGAGCTCATGTCGCTTCTTGCGTACTGTATGAACATTTTGATGTCCCTCATGATGCTGGGAATGGTCTTTATCATGATCACAATGTCATCGGCATCTGCGGAGCGTATTGCGGAAGTCATAGAAGAACAGAGTGATATCGTAAATCCGGAGAATCCGGTCATGGAAGTCCCGAACGGATCTATCGATTTCAACCATGTCAATTTCTCATACAGAAAGGGCAGCAGCGAGTTTGTTCTTAAGGACATAGATCTGCATATCAGGTCAGGTGAGACGATCGGCGTGATCGGCGGTACGGGTTCCGCTAAATCGTCACTGGTCAACCTGATTTCGCGGCTTTATGACGTGAGTGAGGGATCACTTGAAGTCGGCGGTATTGATGTGCGCAAATACGATCTGACCATGCTGAGAGATGAAGTCTCCGTCGTCCTGCAGAAGAACGTCCTTTTCTCCGGGACAATTATTGAAAACCTCCGGTGGGGCCGCCCTGACGCGACGGAGGAAGAGTGCATTGAAGCCTGCCGCATGGCCTGCGCTGATGAGTTCATCGAGAGAATGCCTTTCGGATATAACACTTACATAGAACAGGGCGGAACAAACGTGTCCGGCGGACAGAGGCAGCGTCTCTGCATCGCCCGCGCCCTGATCAAGAAACCGAAAGTCCTGATACTCGACGATTCTACTTCCGCAGTCGATACGGCCACAGATGCCAAAATCCGCAAAGCCATGAGGGAATTCATACCCGGTACGACCAAGATCATCATCGCCCAGAGAATATCTTCTGTCGAGAGTGCAGACCGGGTCATCGTCATGGACGAGGGCAGAGTCAGCGGGTTCGATACACCGGCAAATCTTCTCAAGAACAATTCAATCTACAGGGATGTGTATGAGACCCAGATGGCCGGCGGCGGTGATTTTGACATGAAAGGAGGCGAAAAGTGATGGCTGGTAAGAAAAACGCTAATGAAACACTTACTCCTGAAGAGCTGGAAAAGGCAAGAAGATCCGGTGCCGGCGGGCGTCAGATGCGCGGTGTCAAAGTCAAAGTCGATAATGCGGGAGAGATCTTCAAGCGTCTTATGACATATGTTGCCGGGAGATACAAGTTCCATCTTGCTGCTGTGGTGGTCTGTATTCTGACGGCGGCTCTGGCCAATGTTCAGGGAACCATGTTCATGAGAACACTCATCGACAGCTACATCACCCCCCTCATCGGTTCGGAAAATCCGGACTACTCACCGCTGCTTTCCGCAATACTGCGAGTCGCATGCTTTTATGCGATCGGTGTTATTGCGTCCTATGCACACCAGAGGATCATGGTCGTTGTCACTCAGGGGACTCTGCGCGATCTCCGCAAGGAGATGTTTGAGCATATGGAGAGCCTTCCGATCAGATATTTCGACACCCACAGCCACGGCGACATAATGTCCATGTACACGAATGACATTGACACACTGCGCCAAATGATCAGCCAGTCAATGCCTCAGTTCCTGAACAGTCTGATCACGGTCATCAGCGTATTTATCTCCATGCTGATCCTGTCTGTTCCGCTGACAGCCGTGACCTGCGCCATGGTCGCCGTAACGCTGTTCGTCACCGGAAAAGTTGCCGGTCAGTCCGGCCGTTTCTTTGTAAAGCAGCAGAGGGATATCGGTACAGTCAACGGCTACATTGAGGAGATGATGGCAGGCCAGAAGGTCGTTAAAGTCTTCAACCATGAGGACGAGGCGATCGAAGAGTTCAATGAACTAAATGACCGCCTGTTCGATAGCGCAAACAAAGCGAACAGGTTCGCGAATATCCTCATGCCCATCAACGCGCAGCTGGGCAACCTCAGCTATGTCATCTGCGCTGTTGTCGGAGGCGCGCTCATGATCTTCGGGCACAGTATGACTGTCGGCAAACTTGCTTCTTTCCTTACCTTTAATAAGAGCTTCTCTATGCCGATCAATCAGATTTCACAACAGCTCAATTCCGTGGTCATGGCCCTTGCGGGTGCCGACAGAGTCTTTAAGCTTCTCGATGAGGAGCCTGAGTACGATGACGGCTACGTCATGCTGGTCAACGCGGAGATTGCGGAGGACGGCACGATAACCGAGACCGACAAGCACACCGGTCACTGGGCGTGGAAGCATTATCACAAAGCTGATAATACGACAACATATCAGCAGCAGAAGGGCGAGATTGTCATGCTCGGTGTTGATTTCGGTTATAACCCGGACAAAATTGTCCTGCATGATATCAAGCTTTACGCAAATCCCGGCCAGAAGATCGCTTTTGTCGGATCCACGGGTGCAGGCAAGACGACAATAACCAACCTGATCAATCGTTTCTATGATATTCAGGACGGAAAGATCCGCTACGACGGCATCAATATCAATAAGATCAAGAAACCTGATCTCAGAAGATCTCTGGGTATAGTTCTTCAGGACACACACCTCTTCACGGCGACTGTCAAAGAGAATATCCGCTACGGAAAGCTTGATGCGACGGATGAGGAAGTCTATGCGGCGGCGCGTCTTGCAAATGCTCACGGATTCATCAAAAGACTTCCGCAGGGTTACGATACGATGCTCCACGGTGACGGCTCTAACCTGTCCCAGGGACAGCGGCAGCTGCTTGCAATTGCCCGCGCTGCGATTGCGGACCCACCGGTCCTCATCCTCGATGAGGCTACGAGTTCGATCGACTCCCGCACAGAGCGTATTGTCCAGGAGGGAATGGATAAGCTTATTTCAGGCCGCACTTCATTTGTCATCGCCCACCGTCTCTCGACCGTTCGCAATTCGGACTGCATTATGGTTCTCGAGCAAGGCCGTATTATTGAGCGCGGCACACATGATGACCTGATCGCCCAGAAGGGTAAGTATTATCAGTTGTATACCGGTATGGAAGTGAGTTCGTGATCTGATCACGACCAAAGGTTAACTAAAATCGAGCAGGCGGGAAAATCCCGCCTGCTCGATTTTCGCACACGAATACAAAAAAGGCACCGCCTTTCGGCGATGCCTTCCTGGAAAGTATAGGGCTCGAACCTACGACCTTCCACACGTCAAGCGGATGCTCTCCCAGCTGAGCTAACTTTCCATCTGTGCTCCTTGCGGTGCAACAAAATGAATTATAGCAGACGATCCTTGGTTTAGCAAGCATTATTTTCAAATTTTCGAAAATATAACTGAGAGCATTACATACAGTTCCGAATGGTGTAAAATGGACACATAAGATTAAGCGGCTCCCCAGGGGTTCGATAGGGGAGACAGCTGGAGAGGTCATCATATGGCAATAAAGATCGTAATAATAGTAGTGTTTCTTCTGGCTGCGTTCCTGGTCTACGCAGTCTGGCCTTATAATAAGAGAAAAGAGCGTATGCAGGTCTTCAAAGCGCAGTACATCGCTCACCGCGGTCTCTACGATAATGACGGTCCGGCACCTGAGAACTCAATGGCGGCCTACGAGAAAGCGGCAGAAGCAGGCTACGGTATCGAGCTGGATGTGCGCATGACCGATGATTGTCAGATGGTCTGCTTCCATGACCCAACACTAAAGAGGGCGACAGGAGCGGAAGGGAGCATTGAAGACCATAGTCTGGGGAAGCTGCTCGGACTCAGGCTTTTCAATTCTGAGGAGCCCATCCCGATATTCTGGGAAGTACTTCAGAATATACATGGGAGGGTGCCTCTCATTGTTGAGATCAAGGCAGAAAAAGATTCGGATATCGATCAGCTGTGCAGAGAGGTGGCATTCTGCCTGGATGCCTATGAGGGGGACTATTGTATAGAGTCTTTTCACCCCAAAGTCGTCCGCTGGTTCCGGAAGAATCATCCCCAGGTGGTCAGAGGACAGCTCACGGAACGCTTTATCGATGAGGGAATAATGAGCCTTGCGCTGACATGGTGCCTGCTCAATTTCCTCACTAAGCCTGACTTCATCGCATATAATAAGAAGGATATCCATACTAAAGCATTCGGATTTCTGAGATATGTCTGCGGTGCCTCAATGGTCGGCTGGACGATTCACAGCGCGGAAGAAATCGAGGAGATGCGTGAATGCTATGACGTATTTATCTTCGAGCATTTTACACCGCCGGAGATGGATGCGGCGAAAAAAGAGGCAATGCTTGCCGCCGCGAAAGGAACTGTACCTATGAATATTGTAAGAAAGCATATGTTTATTGACGGAAGAGTTCAGGGGGTTGGCTTCAGATATCACTCCACTTATATAGCGCAGCATGTCGGGGTGACCGGCTGGGTGAGGAATCTCTACGACGGACGTGTTGAGATGGAAGCCCAGGGGACGCCTGAACAGATCGAGGATATGATGAGCCGGCTCGGCAATCAGCGGTACATCAGCATTACAAGCGTAGAATCCACTGACATCCCGCCGGATCCCCGATCCGTAGATTTCCGAGTCAAGTATTGATCGTAACTGTTCAGACAGTCTGGAGCGTAGTTTCATTATACGGCGCAAACATCATCTTCATCGAAAAACGCTGGTCCTGCCCTGCGATCTTAAAGATGCTTGCGCATCTTTGATATCTCGGTCGGACCAGCAATGTTTTTCTCACGAAGATGGATGCTTTGCTGCCGAAAACGTAGTACATGATCAGACTGTCTGAACTATTTATTATCCTTATGTTTTACGCAAAGTACAAAAAGAACTATTGAATTTATGCGGAATCGGGTCTAGAATACGACTCGGAGCGAATTTACAGCATATGCATTAATGCGGGAGTGAATCGTAGACAATGCAGAAGGAAAATGTATTCATTAAAGACCTGATGAATCGCTTTGTGAGATTTTTTGTTGAACAGAAGCTGGAACATGCAATACCGTTCATTTTATATCTGATTGGATATCTGCTCTGGTTCAAGCTGCTGGAGGATATTCCGAGGGCCAGATATCATGATCTGGCAACCGTTATTGACAGGATGATACCATTTGCGGAAATATTCATCATTCCGTATATTTCATGGTTCGCGCTTCAGGCGGCATGGGTATCATTTCTCTTTTTCTATGACAGAGAAGCCTATGATAAGCTCGTGACAATACTCATGTTCGGCATGACAGTATTTCTGGTCGTGTCAACGATCTATCCCACAGCACTGACACTTAGACCGTGGCATGTAGCAAGGGACAATGTCTTTGTGGGTGCGGTCAGGTGGCTCTGGAGTATTGACACAGCGACAAATGTGTGGCCGAGCATTCATGTCTACAATACGACAGCGTTGATGTTCACTCTCTTCACGACCAGAAATCGAAACGTGATTCAGAAGGTCAGAATCCCGATGTGTGTCTGGTGTGTGCTGATCATTCTCTCGACGATGTTCCTGAAGCAGCACTCTGTAGGTGATGTCCTGAGCGGTCTCGCTCTGGCGGGCATCGGTTACTCAATGGTCTACATCAAGGGGCTTGTCATGACTTTCCGTTCGTTCGACCGCAGAGTTGAACAGGTCATCGAAGGTCGGTATCTCGATTAAAATATAGTTGCAAAACAGGGCGCATTAATGATATAATACCTCTTGGACGATTAGCTCAATGGGAGAGCACTCGCTTCACGTGTGAGGGGTTACAGGTTCGAGCCCTGCATCGTCCATATAGCCATCGGGTAGCCGGTGGCTTTTAGTTTATATCGGCGAAATAAAGGAGAGAGCAGTGATGAAAATCGGTTTTGGATGTGACCACGCAGGCGTGGAACTTAAGCTGGCACTCATGGAATTCCTCAAAGAAATGGGACATGAATGTGTTGACTATGGCAACTATGACCCGAACGACCGTGCAGATGATTATCCGGAATTCGGAAGAAAAGTCGGCGAAGCAATTATGCGCGGAGAAGTAGAAAAGGGCGTGCTGATCTGCGGGACGGGAGTAGGAATCTCGCTTGCCGCCAATAAGATACCGGGTATCCGTGCGTGCGTATGCAGCGAACCGTATTCCGCGAGATTGTCTGTGCAGCACAATAACGCCAATATCATATCCCTTGGCGCCCGTGTCGTAGGGCGTGAGCTGGCTAAAGATATTGTCGCTGCTTTCTTCAATGCGGAGTTCGAGGGAGAAAGACATGCCCGCAGAGTTCAGATGATCACGGATATTGAGGAGACATACAGTATTCATCCGAAAGATTGAGTTAAGAACTTATTTATGAAGCCTATAGCGCGGGCGTGATGCGCTGCAATTATCTCGAGGACGCTCGTCGTCCTCGAGTTTTTTACGTCAGGGCAAGGTGCCTGAATTGATTTAGTCGCCAATATTGCCGATCAGAATTGTGCTTTTTTTAATACAATCTCGCAAAAATGGGCAAAAATAGCCAAAAACATTAATTTTTACGCCGCTTAGAGTCAAAATTTAACAAAACTGTAATAAATCGGACAGGCAAACTTGATTTTTGAAATGCTCTATGGTATAGTAACTGGCGTAGGAAAGAGTTTGTTAAAAAATAATTACAAATTTGACCAAAGATTTTTGAGGTGAATGTATGAAGAAAAGATTACTCAGTGTTCTGCTTGCGGCAATGTTTACTGTTTCAACAGTGACGCCTGCTCTGGCTGACGAGGAAGATGATCTTCGCGAGCAGAGAGCACAGGCAGAAGAGGAACTCGACGACACACAGGCAGCCTTGAACGACCTTGCGGCAAAGCGTCAGGAAATTCAGGCACAGATCAGTGAACTGAATGCTGACATTGTTGATCTCATGGTACAGATCGACCAGGCTCAGAAAGACATCGATACAACATCGACAAAGATCGATGAGACGACAACTGAGATCGCTGAGACTGAAGTCGAACTGGAAGAGTCCGAACAGAAGCGTGACAAACAGCACGAAGACATGATGAAGCGCATCCAGTACATCTACGAGAACGGCGGAAACGTCGGCTGGGTCGCTGTAATGCTTGATTCGGATGACATTACTTCTTTTGCAAATAAAGCTGAATACGCAAGCGAGCTGCATGCCGCAGACCGCTCAGCGCTTCAGGAATATATTGATACTGTCGATGAGATCGAAGAGCTCAAAGCCGGGCTTGAGGACAAGAAAGCTTCCCTCGAGGAGAAGAAAACTCTTCTTGAGAACCAGAAAGCATCTCTTGAGGATCAGAACGCAGAGCTCAACAGACAGCTTGAGGTCAAAAAGGCTACCGATGCAGATTATGAAGCTCAGATCGCGGAAGCCCGTGAACAGGCCGATGAGATCAGCAGCCTGATCAGCAGACAGGAAGCAAGACTCAGCGAGATCAAGGAAGAGAAACGCGCGGCAGCAGCTGCAGCAGCCGAGGCAGCTGCAAGAGCAGAAGCAGCAGCACAGGCAGCGGCAGAAGCAGCACAGGAAGCTGAGGAAGCTGAAGCGGCAAGGCTTGCTGCAGAAGCAAGAAAAGCTTCTCAGGAAGCGGCACAGCGTGCATCCGGCTCCGGCAACAATGCCGCCGCAGAGGAAGCAGCCGAGAGAGCAGAGCGTCAGGCAGAGGAAGCTGAGCGCCAGGCAGCAGAGGCGGCAGCCCGCAAGGCAGCAGCCGAAGAAGCAGCCCGCCAGGAAGCAGCCCGCCAGGCAGCAGCTGAAGAGGCAGCCCGTCAGGCAGAGGAAGCTGAACGTCAGGCTCAGGAAGAGGCACGTCGCGCGGCTGAGGAAGAAGCCCGCCGCGAAGCTGAAGAGGAGGCTCGCCGTCAGGCAGAGGAAGAAGAAGAGGAGGAATCCTACAGCTCCGGTAGCTCCTCAGGATATGGCATTGTTGATTATGCTGATCAGTTTGTCGGATGTCCGTATGTATGGGGAGGCAATTCCCTGACAAACGGATGTGACTGCTCGCATTTCGTATTCAATGTCCTCAGGAACTGCGGCGTATACAGCGGTGACTACCTGACATCGGGAGAATGGGCGTATGTAGGAAGAAGCGTAAGCAGCCTTTCTGCCGCACAGGCCGGTGATGTCATTGTTTACTCCGGTCATGTTGCCATCTATGACGGTGAAGGCGGTATCGTTGAAGCTAAGGGAAGTCAGTGGGGCATCACCCATGACCGTAGCGCTACATGCAAGTCTATTGTCGCCATCAGAAGATTCACATAATTAAATATTGATTTGCCGGGACCTGCACAGATGTGCAGGTCCTTTTTGTGCTTGTAAACACACTTTTAGGGTCATAACTCTTGCTTAATTTGAAAAATGAGGGTATCATATGTTAGGACTTTTTTGATAGAATAGTTTACATAAGGCATCGGCCGGGTGCATAATGTGCAGCCGGTAGGATATGCCATACGATATTTTGTTGATTTAGGGGTGACAATATGACCAGAAGACAGCTGATGGAAAAGCGCAAGAAGCGCAAGAGACAAAAATTAATCTTGCGCACTGTGCGCATTGCGGGAGCGGCAGCGGCTGTGATCGCGCTTATATGTCTGATCACTTTCGTTATAGTACCGCATTTTAAGCCTGAGGAGGAAGAATCCACTGAGGTCGAATATGTATCAGGGGATACGGCTATCAGGCAGACCATATCCGATTCTGCGACAGGGCAGGACGGCTGGAATGTCGATGACAACGGTTGGTGGTACAAAAATCCGGATGACACACAGTATGTGAGCGGCTGGAAGACAATCGAAGGTCAGAGATATTATTTTATGGATGACGGTTATCTTGCGACCGGCTGGGTGAACACCGGTGATAATTCGGACGCTTTCTTTGATCCGAGCGGTATTCTTGATCCGACTGCAAAACAGAAGCTTGTAGCTTTGACATACGATGACGGTCCGTCTCAGAATACCGGAAGAATTCTGGATGTTCTTGAAAAGTACAATGCCAAGGCGACGTTCTTCGTTGTCGGTATTCAGGCGGATTATTATAGGGATGAGCTGAAGCGTGAATATGCGCTCGGCATGGAGATCGGATCTCATACATTTGAACATGAGATACTGTCTCTCATTACAGCTGACGAGATTATCTCGACAATGAGCAAGAATGACAAGCTGCTCGATAATCTGATTGGCTTTACCCCGACGATCATGCGTCCGACCGGCGGCGGTGTCAATGATACTGTCTATGAAAATGTGGATAAGCCGATGATCCAGTGGGATGTCGATACACTTGACTGGCAGACAAAAGATCCGCAGTCCACTCTCAAGGCTTCCGTCGAGGGAGTTCAGGACGGTTCTGTCATCCTGATGCATGACCTGTTTGAGGCCACTGCCGACGCGACAGAGCTTGTAGTACCTGCGCTTCAGGAGATGGGCTATAAGATGGTCACGGTGTCCGAGCTGGCAGCCCAGTATGGCTACACGCTTGAACCTCACAAGGAATACTATGATTTCTATCCGAAAAACTCTCCGGATGAGAGGATTCGTAAATTGTACTCCGAAGACTGAACCTTATTCGGCGGCCTGTATAGTAAAAGTAACCAAGAAACGCGGGATACCCGCGTTTCTTTTTGGTTTTACAGCAGATATAATTCGTGCTATATTTTTTAACTGTGTTAGTGTATCAAAAATGTAAAAAATGGAGTCCTATATGAGTAATATCAGAAGAGAAGATATAAGAAACATTGCTATTATCGCCCACGTTGACCACGGTAAGACTACGCTCGTCGACGGCATGCTGCGCCAGAGCGGAGTATTCAGGGATAACCAGGAAGTTCGGGAAAGAGTTATGGACTCCGGCGATATAGAGCGGGAGAGAGGTATCACGATCCTCTCCAAGAATACTGCGATTGAATATGACGGCGTCAAGATCAATATCGTTGACACACCCGGCCATGCTGATTTTGGCGGTGAGGTGGAGCGTGTCCTCAAGATGGTAAACGGCGTCATTCTGCTTGTGGACGCATTTGAAGGAACAATGCCTCAGACGAAATTTGTGCTGAAGAAGGCTCTTGCCCTGGACCTTCCGGTCATCGTATGCATTAATAAGATCGACCGACCCGAGGCGAGACCGGAGGAAGTCGTGGATGAGGTGCTGGAACTTCTCATGGACCTGGATGCCTCAGACGAGCAGCTTGAGTGCCCGTTCCTGTATGCCTCAGCGAGAGAGGGCACGTGTTCCGCGGATCCGAATGTGGATGGAACTGATCTGAAGCCTCTTTTTGAGACGATTATTGATTATATTCCTGCCCCGGAAGGCGACCCGGAGAAGGGCACTCAGATACTGATCTCGACAATCGACTACAATGAGTATGTGGGAAGAATCGGCATCGGCAAGGTGGATAACGGTTCAATCCGTGTCGGACAGGATATTGTCCGCGTGAACTACCATGATCCGAGTGTTCACGAGAAGACCCGCATCACTAAACTCTATGAGTTCGATGGACTGAAGAAGGTCGACGTTCAGGAATCAACGGTCGGCTCTATAGTAGCCATCTCGGGTATTTCTGATCTGATGATCGGCGACACCCTCTGCGTTGCGGGACAGGAGGACCCGATTCCGTTCCAGAAAATTACGGAGCCCACGATTTCCATGAATTTCATAGTCAACGACAGCCCGCTGGCAGGACTTGAAGGTACCTACTGCACATCGAGACAGATTCGTGAGAGACTCTTCCGTGAGCTTAATACCGATGTTTCTCTTCGCGTTGAAGACACTGAGAACACGGACACATTCAAGGTCAGCGGACGCGGTGAGCTGCATCTTTCCGTTTTGATCGAGACGATGCGCCGTGAGGGATATGAGTTTGCGGTTTCCAAGGCTGAAGTTATCTACAAGAGGGATGAGGCAGGTCATCTTCTGGAGCCCATTGAGGCAGCCACAGTTGATGTCGCCGGTGATTATTCGGGAACGGTCATCAGCATGCTGTCCGAGCGAAAGGGAGAACTGCAGAGCATGGAAACGCTCTCTGACGGAACTACCCGTCTTGAGTTCATGATTCCCGCAAGGGGACTTATCGGTATTCACGGCAATCTGCTGACTGCGACCAAGGGAACAGCGGTCCTGAACTCCATCTTTGAGTGCTATGCTCCGTATAAGGGTGATATCACATTCAGAAAGAACGGTTCTCTTATCGCTTTCGAGGATGGCGATGCGGTTGCCTACGGACTCTTTGCCGCTCAGGAGCGCGGAGCTCTGTTCATCTCACCCGGTACGAGAGTATACGCCGGCATGGTCGTCGGTGAGAGCGCAAAACCTGAGGAGATCGAGATCAACGTATGCAAGACAAAGCACTTGACCAACACCAGATCCTCTAATGCGGATGAAGCTCTGACGCTTACTCCGCCCAGGATACTGTCCTTGGAACAGGCTCTGGATTATATTGATTCCGATGAGCTGCTCGAGGTCACGCCGAAATCACTTCGAATCAGGAAACGCATTCTAGATTCCAGACTGCGCAAGAGGGCTAACAACAATAAATAATGAAGAAATTACGTGCTGCCCGCCGGTCCCATATACGGACTTTGGCGGGCGACTTTTTGACAACTTGTCCAAAAACAGTTGCGGGAATTTATATTATTTGTTAATATATTCTTTAGAATTCAGTGATTTGTGACTGGAACGGCAGGCAAGGCTCACTATTTTAGCATTCAGCATAGGCTGATGTATTAGTGTGCGAATATGCCTGTTTTTTTTATGTTTATTCACATCATGTATGTCAGCTGACCGGCGGTCGGATCGCGTAACTTGCGGTTTCCGCCGGGCTGGATGCGCAGATGGCTATGCAGCGGTACATGAACTGCGGCAGGCAAAGCCGCAGCCGTGTGCCGATTTTCAATTTCTAGGAGACCTGCTTTGAAGGTAATTAAGTCACTCAATAATAATATGGTCCTTGCCTCTGACGATAACGGCAGGGAGTGTATATATAAAGGCAGGAAAAAGAAATCCTTTGACTGGTATAAAAAAGTCATTGCCACAAATGGGGATGACCTTGCCTGAAAAAATGTAGTATAATGCATGAGGAGCTGGTTTCCGGCTCCTCTTTTTACATGTCAGGTCCCGTTCATCAGACGAAATACCGGAGGATATAATGGCAAAAGAAAAAACAGTCAAGACCAATGCGATGCGCATGCTCGACAAGCTGAAGATACCGTATGATGTCCTTACAGTCGACATCCCCGAATTTGTCGACGGCGTACAGATGGCAAAGCTAGAGGGAGTTCCCGTACAGGAATCCTTTAAGACGCTGGTTCTTCAGGGAAAGAGCAGGGAATACTATGTATTTGTTCTTCCTGTTGAGAAGGAGATCGATCTTAAGAGAGCTGCCTCGGCAGTCGGCGAGAAGAGCGTAGAGATGATCCATGTGAAAGACATTACAAAGATCACCGGCTATGTGCGGGGCGGGTGCAGTCCCCTCGGCATGAAAAAGAAATTCAGAACGGTGTTGGCGGCGGAGGGCTGTGAGCATGAATCGATTTATGTGAGCGCAGGGAAGATCGGCACCAGCATGCATCTGAAGACTGATGATCTTATCCGTGCGGCGGAAGCGGAAGTTGCCGATTTTACGGTTTAAAGTTGTACCGCATGTGCTTGACAGTGAAGATGTGTGCATATACAATCTTTTGAGCGAGACATGAGTTCATCGGAAGGTGTATAGAAAACTTTCGAAACATGATCCATGGATTCGCGTTACAAATGCGAACAGTTATTTTTGGAGGTCATACATATGTCTATTTTCAGGGGTTCAGGCGTAGCCATTGTGACGCCCATGAAGGAAAACGGCGAAGTCAATTATGATGCTTATGAAGCGCTTCTTGAAGACCAGATCAAGAATCATACGGACGCGGTCATCACAGTCGGCACATCCGGTGAGGCTCCGACACTTGATGACGATGAGCATCTCGAAGTCATCAAGTATACTGTTGAGGTCGTAAAGGGCCGTATTCCGGTCATTGCGGGAACCGGTTCCAACAATACAGCTCATGCGATAATGATGTCCGAAGAGTCCGAAAAGCTCGGCGCGGACGCACTTCTTCTTGTCACCCCGTATTACAATAAGGCGACACAGGGCGGTCTGATTGCCCACTACTCGGCAATCGCGCAGTCCACAAAGCTTCCCTGCATCGTCTACAATGTTCCGTCCAGAACAGGCACGACAGTTCAGCCGAAGACCATGATGGAAATTGCAAAGAGAAATCCCAACGTATGTGCCATCAAGGAAGCGAGCGGCAACTTCAGCGCAATCGCTGAGCTTGCTCATCTGTCAGACGGCAAGATCGACATCTATTCCGGTAATGACGATCAGGTCGTTCCGCTGTGCTCTCTCGGCGGTGTCGGCGTTATCTCTGTTCTTGCAAATGTGGCACCGAAGGCTACGCATGATATGGTGCAGTACTGTCTCGACGGCAATTTCGCTGAAGCAGCTAAGATTCAGCTGGCAGCCCAGCCGCTCATCTCAGCACTGTTCTGCGAGGTCAACCCGATCCCGGTCAAGGCTGCTCTCAATATGCAGGGATTTAACGTAGGCAGCCCGCGCCTTCCGCTCACAGAGATGGAACCGGCTCACAAGGAGATCCTGCGTAAGGCCATGATCGAGTTTGGGTGTCTGGCATAACCTATCGATTTTAATTCAAAAATATAAATGCAGAGCGAACTCAAACAGACAAACAAGAAATATTGGCATGCCCGCAGCATGGCGCGGGTCAACCGAAGTAAAGGAGAGAAGTAAATGGTAAGTGTTATTTTGCATGGCTGCAGCGGCCATATGGGACAGGTCGTCACGGATATTATTGCGGCGGAACCGGATGTACAGATCGTAGCCGGTATTGACGCGGTGGACCTTCACAACAGGGAATATCCAGTATTCACAAAAGCGGCTGACTGCCAGATCCCGGCCGACGTTATCATTGACTTTTCCACAGCTAAAGCTGTTGATGTCCTTGTGAATTACGGCGTAGAGAGGAATATCCCGATCGTCCTGTGCACGACAGGCCTCTCGGAAGAGCAGATCGCGAACATAAAGGCGGCATCGGAGGAGATTGCAATCCTCCGCTCAGCCAACATGTCAATCGGTGTCAATCTTCTTCTGAAGCTCCTTCGCGAAGTCTCCGGAACACTGACGGAGTCCGGATTCGACCCTGAGATCATTGAGCAGCATCACCGGAGAAAGATCGATGCTCCGAGCGGTACGGCAGCAGCCCTTGCGGATGCCATCAACGAGGGTACCGGCGGAAAGTATCATTATGTCTATGACCGGAGCGAGCGCCGTGAAAAGCGGGATGCGAAGGAGATCGGCGTATCTTCAGTTCGCGGAGGCACGATCGTCGGTGTGCACGATGTCATATTTGCAGGTCAGGATGAGGTCATTGAGTTTACTCACACGGCATACTCGCGCGCTATATTTGCCAATGGCGCAGTTGCGGCGGCGAAATTCCTCGCAGGCAGGGCACCGGGCCTCTATGATATGGCCGATGTGATCGGGTAAGACATATGCAGTTTCGGCCCTGTATTGATATTCATAACGGAAAAGTAAAACAGATCGTGGGCAGCTCCCTCCGGGATGAGGGAGACCTTGCCCGTGAAAATTTCGTTAGCGAAAAAGGAGCTGCGCATTTTGCGGAGCTCTTTCGTCGTGACGGGCTTACCAGCGGCCATGTCATACTACTGAATGCCCGCACGTCTCCCTATTATGAGGCAACGCTTGCTATGGCAAGGCAGGCTCTTTTGGCCTATCCGGGAGGACTTCAGGTCGGAGGCGGCATCCGGGATGACAACGCTGCCGATTTTATCGAAGCAGGTGCGAGCCATGTCATTGTGACTTCATATGTGTTCGCTGACGGCAGGATTTCATATGAGAATCTTATGAGGATCGAGAAGGCAGTCGGGCGCGAGAGACTCGTTCTGGACCTTTCCTGCAGGAAGCGGGACGGCAGGTACTATATATGCACGGACCGGTGGCAGAAGTTCACGGATACATCGCTTGATATGGAACTTATGTATAAACTGTCAGAGCACTGCGATGAGTATCTTGTCCACGGTATTGACGTTGAAGGCAAGGGCAGCGGGCTCGATACCGAGCTGGTCAGGCTTCTTTCCGGGATGGACGGATTTCCCATAACCTATGCGGGGGGAATTCGCTCCGCAGAAGATCTGATGATGCTCAAAGATGCCGGAGGGGGCAGGATCAACGCGACAGTGGGGTCTGCGCTCGATATTTACGGCGGTGAGCTGCCGTATGCGGAAGTGGTTAATATTTGCAAAACATGAGAAAATCCGGCTAAATTGTCGGAACTCTTGAAAAAGCACATCCCAAATGTTATAATTTGTGTCAGGAGAACCCGTTTCTCCGAGTAAACCGTAAAGGATGTGACTATATGAAATTTGTGATCAGCGGTAAGAACGTAGAAGTAACAGATACTCTTTATGCTGCAGTCGAGTCTAGACTCGGAAAACTTGACAGATACTTCTCACCGGAGACGAAATGCATCGTCACGCTCTCCCTTGAGAAGGATCGTCAGAAGGCGGAAGTCACAGTTCCCGTGAAGGGCAGCGTGATCCGAAGCGAACAGGTATCAAATGACATGTATGTCTCCATCGATCTGGCTGCCGAAGTCATTGAGCGCCAGCTCAAGAAGTACAAGAAGAAGCTGATCGATAAGCATCAGAATGCCGAGAATTTCCAGAAAGCGTATATTGAGCATGACTACGAGCTGGACGATGAAGTCAGGATCATCCGCACAAAGAGCTTCGATATGAAGCCCATGTATCCGGAAGATGCCTGCATCCAGATGGAGCTGCTCGGCCACAATTTCTTCGTGTTCATTAACGCGGAGAATGATCAGACCTGCGTGGTCTATAAGAGAAAAGGAGGCACTTACGGATTAATCGAGCCGGATGTCTGATCACATCATATTACGAATACGGGCGGAGCTGCCGGTCATCAATTGAGCCGGCGGCTCCTTTTTTTCATTGTTTAAATACTTTTTGCGTGCTATTATAAAAATGCTGCAGGTATGTCTCCGCCATTGGGGTATACCGCGCAGGAGAAAATACTGACATAACTTAAGGAGCAATTTTTAATGAATATATTCGAGAAGATTTTCGGTACGCACAGTGACAGGGAACTTAAGCGTGTGGAGCCGATCGTAAAGAAAATCGAGTCTTATCGTCCGCAGATGCTCGAACTCAGTGATGAGGAGCTTAAGGCCAAGACTCCGGAGTTCAAAGCCCGTCTTAAGAACGGCGAGACTCTCGACGATCTCCTCCCGGAAGCATATGCGGTGTGCAGGGAGGCTGCACGACGTGTTCTCGGCATGGAACACTTTCATGTTCAGCTCGTGGGCGGCGTAATTCTTCACCAGGGCCGTATCGCCGAGATGAAGACAGGTGAAGGCAAGACCCTTGTGTGTACTCTTCCGGCTTATCTTAACGCGCTGGAAGGCAAGGGCGTCTGTGTCGTCACAGTCAACGATTACCTTGCCAACCGTGACGCGGAGTGGATGGGTGAAGTCCACCGCTTCCTCGGCCTCAGCTGCGGCTGCGTTCTTCAGCCGATGAAGGCGGACGAGCGCCGCGAGATGTACAACTGCGACATTACCTACATCACGAACAATGAGCTCGGATTCGACTATCTGCGCGACAACATGGTCATCTACAAAGAGCAGCTTGTCCAGCGCGGTCTGCACTACGCTATTATCGACGAGGTCGACTCGGTTCTGATCGACGAAGCCAGAACGCCGCTCATTATTTCCGGACAGAGCGGAAAGTCCACAAAGATTTATGAGGTCTGCGATATACTTGCCCATCAGTTGAGGCGCGGCGAGGCGTCCGGCGAGATGACAAAGATGGCCGCGATCATGGGCGAGGAGATTACCGAGACGGGCGACTTCATCGTCAATGAGAAAGACAAGCTGGTTACTCTTACTGAGGACGGTGTCCGCAAAGTCGAGGAGTTTTTCCATATTGAGAATCTGTCCGACGCGGAGAACCTGGAGATCCAGCATAATGTAGATCTTGCTCTTCGCGCCAATTATCTCATGCACCGCGATCAGGACTACGTCGTCAAAGATGATCAGGTCCTCATCGTTGATGACTTTACCGGACGTATTATGCCGGGCAGACGCTACTCGGATGGTCTTCATCAGGCAATCGAAGCCAAGGAACACGTCAAGGTCAAGCAGGAGAGCAGAACACTTGCAACCATCACATTCCAGAACTTCTTCAACAAGTTTGAGAAGAAGTGCGGCATGACCGGTACGGCTCAGACGGAAGAACAGGAATTCCGTGATATCTACGGTATGGACGTAGTCTGTATTCCGACGAATGTACCTGTGATGAGGCGTGATTACGATGACGCCGTATTTAAGACAAAGAGAGAAAAATACCATGCGGTCGTTGAGGCGGTAAGGGAATCCTACAACAGGCAGCAGCCGGTCCTAGTAGGCACAATCACGATCGACGTATCAGAGCATGTGTCTAAACTTCTTAAGCGCGAGGGAATTCCGCATACGGTCCTGAACGCCAAGTATCATGAGCAGGAAGCTGAGATCGTAGCTCACGCCGGTGAGGCGGGTGCCGTTACGATCGCCACGAATATGGCCGGCCGTGGTACGGATATCAAGCTCGATGATGTCGCGAGGGCAGCAGGCGGTCTCCGCATTGTCGGTACAGAACGCCACGAATCGCGCCGTATTGATAATCAGCTGCGAGGCCGTTCCGGTCGTCAGGGCGATCCGGGTGAGTCGAGATTTTATATTTCACTTGAGGATGACCTGATGCGACTGTTCGGCTCCGAAAGGCTTATGAGCGCGTTTGAAGCTCTCGGCGTTCCGGAAAATGAACAGATCGAGCACAAGATGCTGAGCTCCGCGATTGAAAAGGCCCAGATGAAGATAGAGGGCAACAACTTCGGAATCCGTAAGAACCTGCTGGAGTTCGACCGTGTAAACAACGATCAGAGAGAAATCATCTACGCTGAGAGAAAGCGTGTTCTTGACGGCGAGAGCATGAGAGACGTTATCTTCCAGATGACTGACGATGTTGTCGGCCGTATGGTAGATATGTGCATCAACGACGACCTCGATCCGGTCGACCAGGCTGATAATCTGCAGGAACTCAACCAGAATCTCCGCCCGATCATCCCGGTAAGAAAGCTCACGGTGGACACTGTGCGCGGAAAGAGCAAGGCTCAGATCAAGCAGATGCTGAAGGAAGAGGCCGGCAAGCTCTATGTCGCCAAGGAGGCCGAGTTCCCGGATATCGAGAAGATGAGAGAGCTCGAGCGTGTAGTCCTTCTGAAGGTCGTAGACGCAAGATGGATGAACCATATCGATGATATGGAGCAGCTTCGCCAGGGTATCGGCCTTGCGGCTTACGGTCAGCAGGATCCGAAGGTCGAGTACCGCATGATCGGCTTCGACATGTTCGAGGAGATGAACAATAACATTCAGGAGGAGACAGTCCGCCTGATGTACCATGTACGCGTTGAAGAGAAGGCGGAACGCGAGGAACAGGCCAAGCCGATAGCTACGAACAAGGATGAGTCGCTTGAGAAAAAGCCTGTCATTCGCCAGAAGAAGAAAATCTATCCGAATGACAAGTGTCCGTGCGGCAGCGGAAAGAAGTATAAGAACTGCCATGGCAGACCGGGAATGCCGGATCTGGACTGAACTTGATAAAACGGCGGGCGGAGAAATGAAGGGCTCCGCCTGCTTAGACTCTGGGGAGGGTCTAAATAGGAGTAGGGGGTGTGAAAATGAAGGTTTTGATCGTGTATGCGACGAGGACCGGGACGACTGAGAGAGCAGCCCGCATGCTTGCCGGCCATTTTCCGGGGGCTCACCTGTGTGACCTTCGGGAGGAAAATCCGGATCCGTCCGGCTATGACATCATACTGTTCGGCAGCGGTATTTATTTTGGCAGGATACTGAGACCTCTCAGGAACTGGCTGAATGAGTATTGGGAGGTTATCAGGCCGAAAATTAAGGGGGTCTTCATCTGTAATGCGCTCATCGATGAGGTTCCCGAGCTTATGAGGAGCAATTTCTCGCTGGAGCTTCGGAATGCATCTGTCGTGGTCGACAGCTTTGGGGGCGAGTACAGTCCTAAGAATCTGAATGCCTATGAGCGGACCCGTCTTAAGCTCACTCATAAGGCACTTCTGGAAGGCCGGGTGACTGAGCTTGTGCCGTGTATACTTCCGGACAGGGTAAAGGCATTTGCTGACGAGATATATGACTATCTCGAAATAAAAGGACTGAAATATGAATAAAATAAGAGAGCTGTCGTGTCTTGCGACAGCTCTCTGTTTTTTGGAATGATGTCAGTTGGCGCTGACACGAATTCGCGCCAAGTCCTGCGTGCGAGATTTGAAACTTGTCAGGGCAAATAGAGCTTATCTGACTGGATTTTTCGTCTCTGAGAAATAATCAGTCCAGCTTGATTCCCTTAAGAAGATCACCGAGGCTTGTGGAAAGCTTCTCTGCCTTCGGGATCACGACCTTCTCCTCGCGGACCGGTGTCGGTGCCGCTTCCGGACGCTCCTCCAGAGCTTTCATGGAAAGAGAAATCTTGCCATCCTTGACCTGGGTGACTTTGACCTTGACCTTATCGCCGACGGAGAGCATTTCCTTCGGGTGCTTAAGGCGCTTGGTGTTCGTGATCTGAGAAATATGAACAAGGCCGTCGATGCCATCGCCGAGGGAAACAAACGCGCCATATGACTGAAGAGATGCGACTGTTCCTTCTGTGACAAGACCGACTTCAATATTGTTAATACGCTCAGCTTTTTCAGCTTCACGTTTTGCCTGCAGAGCTTCTCTGGAGCTGAGGACGAGCTTTCTGCCTTCCTTAGCTGCCTCGATAACGCGGACCGGGATTTCCTTGCCTACGAATGTAGCCAGGTCTTCAACATAGGACAGAGAAAGTCTGGATGCCGGAATGAATGCGCGAATGCCGTCGATATATGTCACGACGCCGCCCTTTACGGCTTCCTTTACGGTGACAAGCGTTGTAACCTTTTCTTCCATCATCTTCTTTAAGTTATCCCATGCGATTGCGTCTGCTGCTTCCTTGCGGGACAGAAGAATATTTCCGTTGCCGTCGTCAAGCTTCTTGACAACTGCCTTGATCTCGTCGCCCGGTTTGACGTTCTCTTTTACTGAGAATCCCGGCTCGCTTGAATAATCCTGATTGCGGATAATTCCCTCGGCTGCATACTGCAGATCAACGGTTACTTCTGTGTCGGTGATGCCAACAACAGTGCCATCTAAGATATCGCCGACATTGATCGTGCGCATAGTAGCATCAAGCTCATCCGCGTACTGATCCATTGTCTCTACCGGAGCGGCTGCCTCCGCTGCGATATCAAGAGCGTCTATGGTTGTGTTCATTTCGTCCATGATACCCTTCTCCTTTTAAATTAAATATTATTACGGTGGGCAATAAGCCCTTTTCCTAGTGTATCATATTTTTTTAAGAAGCGAGTAAGTATTTTTCTTTTTTTCAAAATATGATATGATAAGCCTTGAAATGCTGACATAGGGCAGTCTGATTATCAGCTCTGAAAGAAGGAAGACGAATGCAGGGTCAGGACAGCGGCAAAAACGGAAAAAAGATCAGTTTAATGATGCTCATAATTATTCAGATGGGAGTCATTCTCTATACTGCGTCCGGAATCTGTTCCAAGATGACGTCCAACTACTCTGCTTTCAGTTTTATGTGGCTGTTTTGGATCGGTCTTGAAGTCGCGGCACTTGGCATGTACGCGATTTTCTGGCAGCAGATCATAAAGCGGGTAGATCTTTCTGTAGCCTACGCGAACAGAGCATTTGCGATATTCTGGTCGACACTGTGGGCTGTAGTCCTGTTCAAAGAAAAGATCACTCCTGCCAATGCAATCGGAATCATTGTTATTTTTCTCGGAATTTTGTTGGTAAATAAAGATGCAAAGTAGTATTAACCCGTGGATCCTTCTCATCGCTCTGTCAGCAACAGTCGCGTCCTTCGCGCAGGTTCTTCTGAAAAAAAGCGCGATGGAGCCGCATGATAATATAATAAAGGAATACCTGAATGTAAAAGTCATATGCGGTTACGGACTTATGTTCGTCGGAATGTTCCTGACGATATTTGCCTACGGCCGCGGTGTACAGTATAAGAACGGTCCCATCATGGAGTCGATCGGTAATATATGGGTCGTGATCCTGAGCTTTCTTTTCTTCCGCGAACCGATCACCAGAGGAAAGGTCCTCGGAAATGTACTGATATTTGCGGGTATTGTCATTTTCTATCTTAACTGGGCGGATATTTCGCCGTCGCTGGAGTTTCTGGTGACGGACTTTGGAACACTTTTTTCCTCACTCGGATGAGTGACGGAGACAGGAGAAAAATATGAGCGTTTATGATGATATTTTTGGTGGTATAGATCAGGCTCTTGATATAGTGGATGAAGCCATAAGTACAGGCAACTTCAATAATATGTCTGAGCGTATCAGAGATGCCGTGGAACCGCTCGATCAGAAGCGTTCGACCGGGAATCGCTGGAGAGATGAGGGCGGTAAGGCAGGCGGAAGATCAAGCTACAACCGCGGCCGCATGGATAACAGAGGCAATGCCTTCCAGGGCACTTTCCAGAGCGGGCAGGGCACCTACAGCCGGCCTGGCAGCTACGGCGGTCAGCGGAGCTATAATCGCAGGAACTCCTACAATTCACAGCGGAGTGGTCAGGCGGCTTACAGACAGCCGGTCCAGTTCAGACAGCCGCAGCAGGACCCCCTGACGGGCGAGACGCCGTTCTTTAAAAAAGCAGGCAGTGCTTTTGGAAGCAGGGTCACGTTCATACTCGGCATTCTCGGAGCGGGATTCAACGGTATAATCAGCGCCATGACGGTCGCGGCGACAGTGGCGGATATCTTTGCCGGCGGCGGAGACATAACAGGCGGAGTCATTTTGTCGGTATTTTTTCTGTCGATGACAGCCGTGTTCGCCATGGTGGCCAACTACGGAAAGAAGGGCAAAGAGGTCGCTGAGCATTACAAACAGTACAGAAAGATCCTCTCGGTCAACGGATATGCCAACATAGCTGACATTGCGAAGATGACCGATATCCCGGAAGATAAGGTAAGAAAAGAACTGAAGAGCATGACCAGGGCCGGAATGTTCAAGCAGGGGCATTTTGACGATAAGGAAACATGCTTTATCGCTTCCGACGAGATGTATCAGCTGTACCGTCAGGCGGAGGACAATGCGAAGAGACTACGCGAGGAGGCGGAGAAAGAGCGCCGCGAGCAGGGTTATGTGTCCGCGGAGCTGAAAGAAGTCCTGGACAAGGGCAGCGAATATGTGAAGCTCATCCGCGAGGTCAATGATGATATCCCCGGTCGTGAGGTCTCCGATAAGCTTGATAAGATGGAGAAGATCGTCTCCAAGATTTTTGAGACTGTGCGGGAGAATCCGGAGCAGGCAGACAAGCTGTCCATGTTCATGGATTACTATCTGCCGACGACAGCTAAGCTGATCATGGCTTACAGGGATATGGACAGGAAGGAAGTGCAGGGCGAGAACATCAAGTCCGCCAAGCAGGAGATCGAGAATACACTCGATATGATTAATGAAGCCTTCGAGAAGCTGTTCGACAGCATGTTCAAGGAACAGTCGCTCGATGTTCAGACCGACATCGACGTCATGAGGACGATGATGAAGCAGCAGGGCCTTGCCCCGAACGAACTTGATCTGCTGAAACGCAGGGAAGCTGCTCAGAATGCGCGCGAAGCAGGAGCCGATATGTGGGGCGGCAGCGCTCCGGCCTTCCCGGAAATCGAACCGTCAGTGTCTTCCGCTCCGGCACGCCCGGCTGAGACACCTAAGGAGAGACCAAAGACTCCCGAAGAGCGGCGAAAGGCCGAGGCGGAGGCCGTTAAGGCTGCCGAAGCCTCTCTTAAATCAGGTGGTACGACATCTGCCGGGGGCTTTGCGGAACAGACTTCTCCGATCCTTGAGTGGGGCGGAAAGGCTGTCACGGAGGAAGAGTAATTGTTAAAACTTCTCGCGCCCGGTCAAGGCGAGAATTGAATGATGAGACGGGGAGCGGGACTTGAATAATATGCGTCACTTGACCAGAGACGAATTTATTAAGGAGGAAATACCATGGACGACTATAATGCAAATGAGATCAAACTCGACGCATCCGCATTTGCCGCGGATCTTGCGACAGCTGAGGTTCCGCAGCTGACATTCGGCGCGGAGCCGGAGCCGGCAGCTCCTGTTGCTCAGGCCCAAGCCCCAAAACCGGCGCCGTCCGAGGCGGATATTCTGACAGAGGGTGAAAAGAAGCAGGTGAGTGCCCTTGCGAAGCAGATCAACCTTTCTGACACCAATGGCATACTCCAGTACGGAGCCGGCACTCAGAAGAAGATGTCTGATTTCTCGGATGCGGCTCTTGCGACGGTCAAGACGCGTGACCTCGGCGAGGTGGGCGATATGCTCTCCGGTGTTATAAGTGATCTTGGAAACTTCAACCCGAATGAGGAGGAAGAAAAAGGTTTCCTCGGTATCTTTAAGAAGCCTAAGAAAAAGATGGAGGAGCTGAAAGTCCAGTACGACAGTGCCAATGCCAACGTCGAAAAGGTGGCCAAGTCCCTGCAGCAGCATCAGGTCCTCCTCATGAAGGACGTTGCGACCCTGGACAAGATGTATCAGTCCAACCTTGTATATTATAAGGAACTCACGATGTATATCCTTGCCGGCAAGGAAAAGATCCAGATGGTCAAGGAAGGTGAGCTTGCTGAGAAACGCGCGAGAGCTGAGGCTTCCGGACTTGCGGAGGACGCTCAGGCTGTCAAGGATCTCGAGGATCAGATCAACCGCTTCGAGAAAAAGATTCATGATCTTGAACTGACAAGAATGATCGCGATCCAGACAGCTCCGCAGATCCGACTGATCCAGAGCTCTGACACAATGATGGTCGAGAAGATCCAGTCGACTCTGGTGAACACGATCCCGCTGTGGAAAAATCAGATGGTCCTTGCGCTCGGCATCGAGGATTCGACCAAGGCTGCCAAGGCTGAGGCGGCAGTGACAGAGATGACGAACAAACTGCTTACATCCAATGCCGAGAAGCTGAAAGTGGCGACCATCGAGACAGCCAAGGCTTCTGAGCGCGGCGTCGTCGATATGGAGACACTCCGCCGCACGAATGAGATGCTTGTCTCCACACTGGATGAGGTAGCCAGAATCCAGACCGAAGGTCGTGAGAAGAGAGCTCAGGCTGAGATCGAGCTCGCAACCCTTGAGTCTGAACTCAAGAACAAGCTGCTCAGCATGAACAGTTGACCGCAGTCTAATCTCATCCATCGGGAAAATTCCAGTTGACACAGGTATGTACTTCGATGTATTACTTATATTAACTTATCGGAAGCTGCATTGCAGGAACCGATAGAGGACGATGTATTCGCCCGATTTGATCATCGGATATGTGAGTATTGCGGCCGCCCGCCGGTAAGCGGGCGGTCACAACATTGCGGCGGCAGGATTGCCGCACCGCGGGAACGCACAGGTATCCGGTGCAACACATGAACTTTAGAAGGAGAAATACAGGATGGAACTCGCTAAGACTTATGACCCGAAAGGCCTGGAGGACAGGCTGTATCAGAAGTGGCTCGACGGAGGATATTTCCGTGCGGAAGTAAACCCGAACAAAAAGCCGTTCACGATCGTCATGCCTCCGCCAAACATTACCGGGCAGCTGCATATGGGCCACGCCCTTGATAATACTCTGCAGGACATTCTCATCCGCTGGAAGAGAATGCAGGGCTTCGAAGCCCTCTGGCAGCCGGGAACAGACCACGCCGCGATCGCGACGGAAGTCAAGGTCACCGAACATCTCAGGGAACAGGGAATCGACAAGAATGAGATCGGAAGAGAAGAGTTCCTTAAGCACTGCTGGGCGTGGAGAGCAGACTACGGCACGAGGATCATCAACCAGCTTCACAAGCTCGGCAGTTCAGCCGACTGGGAGCGGGAGAGATTTACAATGGATGAGGGCTGTTCCGATGCGGTCCTTGAAGTGTTCATGCGCCTTTATGAGAAAGGCTATATTTACAAAGGCTCCAAGATCATTAATTGGTGCCCGGTCTGCGGAACGACGATCTCTGACGCTGAGGTCGAACATGTCGACCAGGACGGCTTCTTCTGGCATATTAATTATCCGGTAGTCGGTGAGGAAGGCAGGTTTGTGGAAATTGCCACGACCCGCCCGGAAACCCTGCTCGGCGATACAGCCGTCGCTGTAAACCCGAATGATGACAGATATAAAGACATAGTCGGAAAGATGCTCGAGCTGCCGCTCACAGGCAGACAGATCCCGGTCATCACCGATGAGTATGTCGACATGGAGTTCGGTACAGGCTGCGTAAAGATCACACCTGCTCATGACCCGAACGACTTTGAGGTCGGAAAACGCCATGGCCTTGCCGAGATCACGATTCTTAATGACGATGGAACGGTCAATGAGCTCGGAGGCAAGTATGCGGGCATGGACCGTTATGACGCGAGGGCTAAAATGGTCGAAGACCTGAAAGAACTCGGTCTGCTGGTCAAAGTCGTCCCGCACACTCATGCTGTCGGCACTCACGACAGATGCGGCACGACGATCGAACCGATGGTCAAGCAGCAGTGGTTTGTTGCCATGGAGGAAATGGCAAAGCCGGCGATCGAAGCCATTAAGAACGGTGATCTCACATTTGTGCCGGAGCGCTTTGACAAGATTTATCTGCACTGGCTCGAGAACATCCGCGACTGGTGTATTTCACGCCAGCTGTGGTGGGGACACAGGATTCCCGCATACTACTGCGGCGGCTGCAAGAAGACGATCGTTTCCAAGAAGGCTCCGACTGTCTGCCCGGACTGCGGAGGAACACATCTTGAGCAGGATCCGGACACGCTGGATACATGGTTCTCATCCGCGCTCTGGCCGTTCTCAACGCTCGGCTGGCCGAAAAAGACACCTGAGATGGAGTACTTCTACCCGACTGACGTCCTTGTCACCGGTTATGATATCATTTTCTTCTGGGTCATTCGCATGGTCTTCTCAGGCTACGAGCAGACCGGCAAGAGCCCGTTCCATCACGTTCTGATTCACGGTCTTGTCCGCGACGCACTCGGCCGCAAGATGAGCAAGTCTCTCGGCAACGGCATTGATCCGCTTGAGATCATCGACAAGTACGGGGCAGACGCGCTTCGTCTGACGCTTATGACCGGCAATGCACCGGGCAATGATATGCGCTTCTACATGGAACAGGTCGAGGCCAGCCGCAATTTTGCCAATAAGATCTGGAACGCCAGCCGCTTCATCATGATGAATCTTCCGGAGGAAGGTGTGAGGGAGCCGAAGCAGGAAGAACTTCTTCCGGCTGACCGCTGGATCCTGTCCAGACTGAATACTGTCGCTCGTGAAGTTACCGAGAACATGGATCGCTATGAGCTCGGCATCGCCGTACAGAAAATCCACGACTTTATCTGGGACGAGTTCTGTGACTGGTATATTGAGCTTGCCAAGTTCAGATTTGCAAATAAAGAGGAAGAAGACGCGTCCGCAAACGCCGCTCTCTATACTCTGCGTACTGTCCTCACGGAAGCCCTGAAGCTTCTGCATCCGTTCATGCCGTTCATTACTGAAGAGATCTACTGCACGCTTCTCCCGGAGGAGAAGACGATCATGATCGCTCCGTGGCCTGTCTACAGAGAAGACATGAATTATCCGGCAGAAGAGCAGCAGCTTGAGAACTTCAAAGCTATCGTTCGCGGCATCAGAAATGTCCGTGCTGAGATGAATGTACCGGCAGGAACCAGGACAGATCTCTTTATCGTCGGCAGCGACGAGAAGGCTACAGAGGAGATCTCTGTCCTTCTTGATTCCCTGGGCGGAGCAAAGAGAATGCTTTTCGCCAAAGAGGTGTTCGTTCAGTCAGACAGAGCGGGTATCGCAGAAGATGCTGTCTCTGTTGTAACCGGTAATGCCACGGCATATATTCCGCTCGAGGAGCTTGTCGACAAGGAGAAGGAAATTGCCCGTCTTACTGCTGAGTCAGAGAAGATGGACAAGGAAATAAAGCGTGCCTCCGGTATGCTGAATAATCCGAACTTTGTGAGCAAAGCACCTGCTGCCAAAGTACAGGCAGAGAAGGACAAACTCGCAAAATACGAAGAAATGAAAAAGCGCATAGCAGAGCAGCTTGCCAAGTATATGAACTGATCACTTACGGGGAATGCGGCATAATGCCGCATTCCCTGCCTGACAAATGGGCTTTGATTGGCCATTTTCGAGAAATATAAAAAACAATTCCTTATCGCTTTGATTCATCATCATAAATGTGCTATACATAGAGGTGATTTCATATTAACCGGAAGCACCTCTTAAGGTATATCGGGAGAAAAATAATTATTCATGGCTGAAGAACAGGGGAAGAAAAAGTCAGGGGAAGACCTTATAAGACTCGGCAATAAATATGCTCTGTTGCTGCATTTTGTCGGGTGTTTATTGCTCTATTTCGCAATCGAGTGGATGGCTCGCCATTCATTTGTTCAGACAGTGACTTATTTAAATGAGAGGACGAAAGTGTTCCTCTATAATTCGCTGCTCATTTTTATGACAACTTTGCCGGTTTTTCTGTTCAGGAGACGGGTCTTTTGGCGCGCCCTTGTTTTTGTATTCTGGATGACCCTGGGGATAGGCAACGGAATATTGCTTGCTAATCGCGTCACGCCGCTGACCGGCCCGGATCTAAAAATGATGAGTGAGGGTGTAGGTGTCCTTGGCAAGTACATGTCAAAGTCAATGGAGACCTTTCTTATCGGTGTGCTCATTGCGGTGGGAATAGCCCTCGTTGTTTTCTTCTTTAAAGGACCGAGATATAAGGGAAAGCGCGATCTGAGGATCCTCGTCCCTGCCGTTCTGGCAGCATTTATCGGATTTTACGGGCTCACGCATCTCTATTACCATATGAAGCAGCTGTCAACGTATTTCGGCAATATCGCATTTGCATACCAGGACTATGGATTTCCTTACTGCCTTCTGGTCACGGTGGCTGATACGGGCATCGATGAGCCGCAGGACTACTCTTCAGAGCTCATTATGGGCATAATCGGCGAGGAGGGAGAGCTTGATCCCGGTAAGACAGAAGACCTGCCGAATGTCATCATTGTACAGCTCGAGACGTTTTTTGATCCGGTGGCAGTGAATTTCCTCGAATTCTCGGAGGATCCGCTGCCCAACTGGCATGCGCTTTCTGAAGAATACACATCCGGTCTCTACACTGTTCCAACGGTCGGCGCCGGTACTGTCAACACTGAGTTCGAGACGCTGACAGGCATGTCCCTGCGCTACTTCGGAGCAGGCGAATATCCGTTCAAGGGGGTGCTGAAGGAAAATACATGCGAATCGGTCGGCTATGTTCTGGGCGATCTGGGTCTCACGGCTCACGCCGTTCACAATAACTACGCGACATTCTACAGCCGCAAGACGGTCTATTCCAATCTGGGCTTCAATGACTTCACCTCCAACGAGTACATGGATAATCAGGATGACGTCAACGAGATCGGATGGATGAGAGACCGGACACTCATTCCTTATATAGACGAATGCCTTGGAGCAACGCGCAACCGTGATTTTGTATTTGTCGTATCCGTACAGGGACACGGCGCGTACCCGACGGAGGAAGTGCTGGAAGATCCCGCGATCGAAGTTACGGGAGCAGAGACGGAAGAAAAGAACTGTCAGTGGGAGTACTATGTGAATTCTCTGCACGAGATGGATCAGTTCGTAAAGGATCTGATCGATGACGTTGCAAAGCGCGGCGAACCGACGGTCATCATGTTCTACGGGGACCATCTGCCTACCATGGGACTTTCTGACAGCGACCTTATTGTCGGCAGCACATTTCAGACAAGATATCTGGTCTGGGACAATATCGGTCTTACCCAGGAGAAGAGAGACATCTGCGCATATCAGGCTGTGGCCCGTATGTTCGACCGCATGGATCTTCATGAAGGAACTATGTTCCGCTTCCATCAGACCATGCAGGAAAATGAGCTCTATCAGCTCGATCTTCAGACTCTTCAGTATGATATTCTGTACGGCAAAAAATATGTATACGGTCAATCGGATCCTTTCAGCAGAAAGGCCATGGCAATGGGCATAAAGCGTATTGAGCTGGAATCGCTGGAGCGGGTATCCGATGACACATTCTATGTGCACGGAAGGAACTTTACCCAGTCAAGTAAACTGATTGTGACGGGCAAATGGTACCCGACCTCCTTCATAGACAGCGAAACCCTGCTTGTGACGAATGCCCTGGTGGAGGACGGAGCGATAGTGAGAGTAGGTCAGCTCAGCAACTCGAACTCGGGCAAGTTCCTCAGTTACACGAACTCGATCATGTATCTGCCGCCCGCGGAATCTCAGATCCCGGGACTTTCTGCACAGGGTGCTGCGGGATCAGCTGCGCAGCCGTCCGGCAATGAAAACGCTCAGGCCGGGGATAATGCAGATGACACAGGTGATGCCGACGGTGAGACTCCCGGCGATACTACTGCTGCAACACCGATAACGAGGTAATAAACTGATGATAAATTATGAAGAAGAATTAAAGAAATTTACACCGAGTCTTGATGTCGACGAGGCGGAAGGTGCTATTTATTCGCGTGACCTGACAGATGTCATCGATATACTTCAGGAAATGCTGAGAGAGACTTCCGGCGGGAGAAAAGACTGATCGAAAGGAATAAGAATCGTTATGAAATGCATGAACTGCGGTGCGGAGCTCAACGATTCCGCATACTGCCCGAAATGCGGCTGCGATGTGTCTGTCCAGAAACAGGCGATTGTCCTCTCGGGGCTTTACTATAACCAGGGACTTGAGAAGGCTCAGGTCAGGGATCTGAGCGGCGCGATCGATATGCTGCGCAGAAGCCTCAAGTTCAATAAACTGAATGTTCCTGCCCGCAATCTGCTCGGCCTTGTATATTTTGAAATGGGCGAAGTAGTTGCAGCCCTGTCCGAATGGGTCATTTCCAAGAACATACAGCCCGAGAACAATATAGCAGCGGAATACATTGAGAATCTTCAGCAGGATGCCAATCGGCTGGATATCATCAATCAGACAATTAAAAAGTACAATATCGCCCTTGAGAACTGCCACAAAGGCAATGAGGATGTGGCTATGATCCAGCTCAAAAAGATCCTTGCCCAGAATCCGAAGCTTATCAAGGGTTACCACCTCCTGTCTCTGCTTTACATCAGGCAGGGAGAGTATGAGAAGGCCAGAAAACAGCTGAAGAAAGCGATACGCATAGACAAGACCAACACGACAACACTGAGGTTCCTGAAGGAAATCGACGAGCAGACAGGTACATCCACGTCATTTGAACCGCGATTTTCCATCTGGTCGTCAAGAGACAATAACGGGAACCGTGATGAGAACGCTCTTTTGGATGCCTCGGCAAAGCCTGCGCAGCCCGCATTCAGGGAGACTACTGCCGGTTCCACTATATTCAATATCGCTATAGGCCTTCTCATTGGCGCCCTTGCGGTGTGGTTCCTGATTATGCCTGCAAGGACTCAGAGAATTACCCAGGAAGCAGACAGGAAGACATCTGAATACTCTTCACGCGCAGCTGAAGCGGACGCTCGAATTACGGAACTCTCACAGCAGATGAAGATTTCCGAGGAGACTGTCAATACCGCGAATTCACAGATCGAGACCGCTACAGCCAAAACAACCGCATATGAGAGTCTTATCAAGGCTGTCAACGCATACAATAACGGAGATCTGGACCTGGCTTCCAATGCCTTATCATCGGTCGATGTATCCAAGCTCACGACAGAGGGCAAAGCTATCTACGACGATCTTGTTGATAAAGCTAACGGGGAGTTGCTCCGGGGCTACAAGACGGAAGGCATCAGTGCCTACGAGGAGGAAGATTACCAGACTGCCATTGAATGTCTGGAGGCAGCGAAGGCTATCGACTCCAGTGATTATGAGGTCCTCAGCTACCTGGCACACTCCTATCGGATGACAGGTGATACTGCGAACGCCGATATCAACTTCCAGCTCATCATCAACACATATCCCGATACTGTTCGTGCAGACAATGCCCGTGTCTACATGAGCGAGGATGCCCTGGCTGCAGCGGAAAACGGCAGCGGGAACCAGACGGAGAATGCGGACGGTGGTGAAAATAGTGAAGAGCCGACCGAAGGAGAGGGCAGCGGCGGTGAAGATGATTACGAAGAAGATTATGAAGAAGATTACGAGGGGTGACATATGATCGATATTACGGACGCACTCATTAATATATGCGGACGTGGCAATGTATTTTTGAAGGAACCGATGATGAAGCATACGTCGTTCCGGATCGGCGGACCTGCGGACTGGTTCGTGAGCCCCGCGGACAGCGGGTCTCTCTGCGAAGCAATAAAGTTCCTGAGGAGTGAGAACATACCCTATTTCATTTTGGGCAATGGCAGCAACCTTCTTGTCTCCGATGACGGATACAGAGGCGTTGTGATCCAGATCGGTAAAAATATGAGTGAGATAGAGATAAACGGTACTGATCTGCGCGCGGGAGCAGGCGCGCTGCTGTCTTCTGTTTCGTCACGTGCTGCGGCTGCATCACTTACCGGCATGGAGTTTGCCGGGGGAATTCCCGGCAGTATCGGCGGAGCCTGTGTCATGAATGCAGGTGCTTACGGCGGTGAGATGAAAGATATCCTGACATCAGTGACAGCCCTTTTTCCCGATGGCAGCGTGCGAAAAGTTCCGTGCGAGGAGCTGGAACTTGGCTATAGAAGTTCCGCGCTCATGAAGAACGGGGCTATTGTTCTGGAAGCGGAGATGACTCTGACCAAGGGGGATGTCGGCGAGATACACCGCACCATGGATGATCTCAGGGAGCGGCGGGTGTCAAAGCAGCCTCTTGATCTCCCCAGCGCCGGGAGCATCTTCAAGAGACCGGAAGGGTATTTTGCGGGAAAACTTATCATGGACGCGGGTCTTCGCGGCTATGCGGTCGGAGGTGCTCAGGTATCGGAAAAGCACTGCGGCTTTGTTGTCAACAGGGGCGGAGCGACAGCTGACGATGTCATGACGCTCATAGGCCATGTTCAGAAGACTGTGCTTGATACCTTCGGTGTCGAGCTTGTGCCCGAGGTCAGGTTCCTGGGCGAATTCAGGAGTTGAGGTCAGGAGGTCCGGCGTAAAGCGCGGATCCGTATAAACGAGAAAATCGTGTCGAGAGATTTTCCGCGACCGATAAAAAGATGTGCGAGGATATGCCATGAGGTTCATACTAGTTACCGGAATGTCCGGTGCCGGAAAGAGTACAGCACTCAGGTTTCTTGAAGATGCGGGTTACTTCTGTGTGGATAACCTGCCGGTATCACTCATCGTGCCGTTCGCGGAAATCTCAAGCGATGGAAAGGCTCCGGATTACAATAAGATCGCGCTTGGAATCGATATACGGAACGGAAAGAGACTCGGGGAGATCGGAGGCATTCTGCATCAGCTGTCGGATGAGGGAATCCGCTATGAAGTCCTCTACCTTGATGCATCGGATGATGTTTTGTTGAAGCGCTACAAAGAGAGCAGGCGTGTACATCCTCTGACAGGTCCGGACGGGGATGTGGCTAAGGGCATATCTATGGAGAGGGCCCTTACATCGCATCTAAGGGAGAGGGCGGATTATATTATTGATACCAGTCAGCTGCTGACGAGAGAGCTTCGCGGGGAGATGGTGAAGATCTTCATCGATGACCATGCTTACAAAAATCTCTATGTGACTGTGAAGTCATTTGGGTTTAAGTATGGGATTCCCGCTGACTCGGACCTTGTATTTGACGTTCGCTTTCTTCCGAATCCCTACTATGATTTGAGCCTCAGACCACTCACGGGACTCGACACACCGGTCAGGGAATTTATTGAAAGGAGCAGCGAGAGCGTAATGTTCCTTGATAAGCTCGAGGACATGCTCACCTTTTTGATTCCGAACTATGTATCTGAAGGCAAGAATCAGCTTGTCGTATCCATAGGATGCACAGGCGGCAGGCACCGCTCTGTTGCTCTTGCAGACGGGATATACCGGAGGCTTTGCAAGCACACTGAATACGGCGTCCGGATAGAGCACAGGGATATGGGAAAGGACCTCGTCAAAAAAGACACAGATTACGGAGTACATTAAATGTCATTTTCAAGTGAGGTAAAGGATGAGCTGTTTGGCGTGATGCCGGTGGCAAGGCACTGCAAGATCGCGGAGATCGCTGCTGTGTACGCGATTCTCGGTGACCGCGGAGACGAGGCGGGAATGTCGATTCGTACTGAGAATGAGAGGCTTGCCAGAAAGTTCTTTACATTGCTGGGAAAAGCATTTAATATAGAAAAAGATTTGCGGATCTCTGTGATGGAGAGAGGCAAGAGAAGCGCGTTCAGGGTCGGGCTCAGTGACCCTGGAAAGGCAGATGATATACGAAAAGCCATGTCACATCCGATGCTGCTCACAATGGAATGCTGCAGGAGATCCTACCTGCGCGGAGCATTTCTTGCAGCAGGATCAATCAGCGCGCCTGAAAAGTATTACCATCTGGAGATTGTCTGTCCCGACAGCGATGTCGCCGAGACGATCAGGAATACTATGAGGAATCTTGGGCTTTATGCCAAGATTGCAGTGAGAAAAGGGGCAAACGTCGTCTATCTCAAGGAAGGTGAACAGATCGTTCAGGTCCTCGGTGAGATGGGAGCGGGATACGCCCTGATGAATCTGGAGAATGTGAGGATCCTGCGTGACATGCGCGGGAGAATCAACCGACAGGTCAACTGTGAGACGGCGAATCTGGGCAAGGCTGTAGCCACTGGTGTGAGGCAGAGAGAAGACATCCTGTATATCAGGGACCACGCGGGTCTCGGAAGTCTTCCGAAGCAGCTGCGCGAGATGGCGGAAGTGAGGCTTGCCTATCCGGATGTGCCGCTAAAGGATCTGGGTGAATATCTTGATCCGAAAATCGGAAAGTCGGGAGTTAATCATCGCCTGAAAAAACTGAGCAGTATCGCATCGGAATTGCGTAAGCAGAAAGCCGAAGACGAAAGTCAAAATACCTGAGGAGGATATTATTATGACGCAGAAGGATATAACAGTCCAGCTGGACAGTGGACTTGAGAACAGACCGATTGCATTTCTTGTACAGGTCGCCAGTCAGTTCAGAAGTGACATATATCTGATTTCCGGCAACAAAAGAGTGAATGCGAAGAGCATCATGGGCATGATGTCCCTCGGGCTGATCGCGGGTGAAGACGTGACGGTTACTGCTGACGGATCTGATGAGAAGGACGCGGTATCTAAGATTGAGAAATTCCTGACGAAGATTGATTAAGTCATTAATATCTCTCGTCGATAAAAAGGGCTGTCGCATAAGACGGTGTCCCTGCTGCATATAGCGGTCATATGCAAGTGGCAACTGCTATATGCAGTGAGGACGCGTCTTAATGTGACAGCCCTGTTACTTTTCCAAGTGGAAAAGCCTCTGCCTCTGCGAGCGGTGGGAGAATCAATATCCTGCTTGCAGGAACGGCGGAATTAATAAGTACGTGTCAGCGCACCCGGAACCAGCAGCTGTAGCCGATCCGAAGTCCGAGAGAGCGATATAGGGCTCTGGCAGACGCATTATCGGACACGCACTGCAGGTAAGCTTTCGCTGCTCCCCTCCGTTTTCCTTCGGAGAGCAGTGTAGTGCATATACTGCGGGCGATTCCCTGCCTCCGCATGTCCTCGCGGACAAATATCGCGTAGACACCTATGAACTCACGATCAAGAATGCCCAGCCCGGTCGCCGCGACTCTTCCTTCTGCATCGCGGACGAGCACAGCAATCTCGTCTTTGGGAATCGCGTCATACATGCCGGGGACAATGCGCAGGTGGATGGGATCTGTCATCTCCTTGAGGGAGAAAAGACCTCCAAGCCACTCATCGTCGACCCTGTCCTTTATCTCGATGGGGAGGGGGGAACTGCATTTAGGATAACTTGCGAGCAGAGGTCCGTACATGACATCGACACGGTGCTCTATGTGATAGCCTCTGGCGGAGAGCGTTCCGTCCAGGGCGGGGTCAGTCAGCGGGCTGATCTTGAAAATGCAGGGAGTTCCCCAGCGCCGATAGATCTTTTCGACGTAAGGAATCTTTTCCTCAATCGGCAGAATGGATGCTCCGATTGGCTCCGCGCAGTTCGTCCGGTGCGTATAGAAATAGGAAAAGCGGAGAATCCAGCCGTCGTATACCTGCATCTGGTGAGATGGCCAGGCGTTGAGCGACAGATCTTCAATTGTTTTTATGTCTTGCGGTAAGTATATATTCATATTTATATTATAGAAGATTGTTCGAAAAAAGAAAACTATGTACAGAATTAGATATAAATGTTAAAATATAACCTATGCTAGATAAGTGCGCTCAAAAACAACAGTGCTGCACAAAGGAGACGATATGTCAAAATTCCTTAAATTTATAGTTAATCTGTTTCTGATACTGGCAATCATCGTGACGGCAGGAATTATTGTTCCGCCCCTTCTCGGGGTAAACACGACAATTGTTGACACAGCCAGCATGGATACCAACCTGCCGCTGGGTTCCGTGACATATTCCCGTGATAAGGCGGTAATGGAACTTGCGGCTGGAGATGAGATCCTGAAAGAATCCGGTACGTCGACATACGCGTATATTGTTCAGGAAGGTGACGCCGCGACGGGCGAGTTCACGGTCGTCAGCGCAACGGAACCGGATGCGTCACCTGAGACAGTCATTCTGAGGAACTCGGTGTCGGAAGTGGTCCTGACAATTCCTTACATCGGATTTGTTGTAGTCGCTATGCAATCACTGGAGGGCAGGATCATCATAGCTCTTGTGATTCTGTTCATTATTATCCTTTTCATTCTGTCGGAACTCTGGAAAAAAAGGGATGATGACGAAGATGATGAGGATGACAATGAGTCGGGTAACCGGGGAAACGCCGAGGCCGCATCGGCTGAGAAGACAGTCGATGCGGAAAGAGTGGTCTCGGGAAAAGGTACCGGCGCAGGCTACTCTGAAAATGTGACAGACAACAGAGGTTATGGCACAGTGAGTCAGGACACTGCATCGATTGCTGCTGCCATGGTTGGGCTCGAGGCCGTGGCGGGAAGGAGTGAGACTCCGGACGACATGCAGGCGGATGAGGACATTACGAGCAGCATACAGGCGGATGACACATCCTCGAACGACCTGCAGGCAGATGAAGCTTCTGTAAAAGACACAGACTCGGATATTTTACCGGACGCGTTATTACCGATCGGAAGTGTATCGGACGGAGCATTGCAGGAAGTGCCGGCAGATGAGAATCCGGAAACTACAGTGACGCCGCCGGCCGGAAGTTCAAACGAACCGGCAGTCGATGCGATGAATGTCCGGTCATCAATCGAAGAGCCAAAGGCTCCGGAAAGCACGGGTGATACAAAAGTATTTCCGGGATCCTTCACGTCACAGGTAAAGAGCTTAACGGAAGAATCTGAGACATCCGGTCTCCATGTCGAAAAGACGATAGAGGAAGCTCTGATTGCCGAGAGCGAGAATGCCGCTGCTTCGTGGAGCGATACAACTGCAGAGGAGGAACAGGAACCTAAGCGTCTCTGGTCCTGGACGGATGAACCGTTCGAGAATGAGCTGGACGGGGACAGCTGGAACAGTTTCCCGGCAAGGAACTCCGGCAGCGCGAACGAGTATCCGGAGAGATTTGCCCCTGTCGAGCGCATGACGCGGCAGGAAATCATCGAGCAGGCAAGGTCGGGCGGCAACGAGCCGAAGATCCAGCGGGATGAAGTGACCGGTATAGATATAATAGACTATTCGGATCTTTTATAATATAGTAGAAACACCCCATATCCCGATTCCGGCAGGGCAGTCTCGCTTATTAGAAGAAGGCCGGATAAAAGTAAGATTGTTCTAAAAATAATACGTAAGAAATTATAAAAAAACCCCTTGCAAAAGCGAGGGGTTTCATTTATAATATACACCGCTGTGGCATGATAGCTATGAAGCGTGAAGTTGCTGCACAAGCGTTGCAGGTTCTCCGTGGAGCGAATGTCATGTAATGATACTGGCGACAAGTCACTGTGCAATATGTCCGCCTGCATAGGCGGAGTCAGTCGTGTGCTTATCCCGAAGCAAATTCGGGAAACACACGGAAACGTGTACAGTCACCGCTTGTCGTACGTAAGAAGTACGAAAAGGAGGCGACTTTTTTTATGGCAAGTCAGGTTATGAGAATCACTCTCAAGGCGTATGATCACACACTCGTGGATGCATCAGCTGCAAAAATCATTGATACTGTTAAGAAGAGCGGAGCAACAGTCAGCGGACCGGTCCCGCTTCCGACAAAGAAGGAAGTAGTTACGATCCTTCGCGCGGTACACAAGTACAAGGATTCCCGTGAGCAGTTCGAGCAGAGAACGCACAAGAGACTGATTGATATCCAGGCTCCGACACAGAAGGTCGTGGACGCGCTGTCCAGACTGGAAATGCCGGCGGGTGTCTACATCGACATCAAGATGAAAACCAGGTAACATCCAATTAGTATGATTGCAACTGCAAGAGCAATCCGCTGTAAGGAGGAAAAACATGAAGAAATCAATTCTTGCAAAGAAGGTCGGTATGACCCAGATCTTCAACGAGGACGGCGTCCTCACTCCGGTAACAGTCCTTCAGGCCGGCCCGTGCGTAGTCACACAGGTCAAGACAGCTGATAAGGATGGTTACGATGCTGTTCAGGTCGGCTTCGAAGATATCCGTGAGAAGCTGGTCACAAAGGGCGAAATGGGAGTCTTCAACAAGGCAGGCGTTTCCGCAAAGAGATTCGTCAGAGAGCTTAAGCTTGAGAATGCTTCCGAATATGCTCCGGGACAGGAAATTAAGGCTGACATTTTTGCTGCAGGCGACCATATCGACGCTACAGCAATTTCAAAGGGCAAAGGCTACCAGGGTGCCATCAAGCGCCATGGCCAGCACAGAGGCCCCATGAAGCACGGCTCCAAGTTCCATCGTCATGCAGGTTCCAATGGTACATCATCAGATCCGTCCAGAGTCTACAAGGGCAAGAAAATGCCGGGTCAGATGGGCAACAAGCGTGTCACCATCCAGAATCTTGAGATCGTTCGCGTTGATGCGGATAACAATCTGATCCTGGTCAGGGGCGCAGTACCGGGCCCGAAGAAGAGCCTTGTGACACTCAAAGAAACTGTTAAGAAGTAATACGGAATAGGAGGACGATTCGAGATGGCTAACGTATCAGTTTATAATATGGGTGGCCAGGAAGTCGGAACGATGGAAGTCAGCGATGCAGTATTCGCTGCTGACATCAAGGAAAACCTGGTACATCTGGCTGTCGTGCAGCACCTGAACGCAAAGCGCCAGGGCACACAGAAAGCCAAGACTCGCGGAGAAGTTTCCGGTGGCGGAAGAAAACCGTGGAGACAGAAGGGAACCGGCCATGCAAGACAGGGATCCACAAGAGCTCCGCAGTGGACACACGGCGGCGTAGTATTCGCTCCGGTTCCGAGAAGCTACAAGATCAAAATGAATAAGAAAGAGAAGCAGGCGGCTATTAAGTCAGTTCTTACTTCCAAGCTTCAGTCCGGTGACATGATCGTTCTTGACGCTCTTACACTTGAGAGCCCGAAGACAAAGGTCATGGCAGAGACACTGAAGAACCTCAATGCCGAGAAGGCTTATGTTGTCATCAAAGGCAATGACAAGAACACAGTTCTGGCTGCAAGAAATCTTGCTGACGCAAAACTTTCCGCAGCTAACACACTGAATGTTTACGAGATTCTTAAGTATAAGAAGCTGGTCCTTACCAAGGATGCAGTCAAGGCGATCGAGGAGGTATATGCATAATGGCAGATCTGAAGTATTATGACGTCATTCTTGAGCCGGTCGTCACAGAGAAGAGTATGGCAGGTATGGCTGAGAAGAAGTATACATTCTATGTCCATACAGACGCTACCAAGACTCAGGTCAAAGAAGCGGTCGAGAAGATGTTCGAAGGAACAAAGGTCGCTAAGGTCAACACGATGAACCTTGCCGGCAAGACAAAGAGACGCGGTATGACATTCGGCAAGACCGCGAAGAGAAAGAAAGCAATTGTCTGGCTCACAGAGGATAGCAAGGAAATCGAGATCTTCCAGGGTCTGTAAAGAGACACGGGAGATTCACACTATACGTCGAAAAGAGACGTGACATAAAAAGGAGATTATAAAATGGCTATTAAGACATATAAGCCGTATACACCGTCGAGAAGACATATGACGGGCTCTGATTTCTCTGAGATCACAAAGAAGACTCCCGAGAAGTCCCTCACAGTGGCCCTGAAGAAGAACTCCGGACGCAACAACCAGGGTAAGATCACAAGCCGTCATCGCGGTGGCGGAAACAAGAGAAGATACAGACTTGTCGATTTCAAGAGAAACAGCAAGGATGGCATCATTGCTACTGTAAAGGCTATTGAGTACGATCCGAACCGTACAGCCAATATCGCTCTTATCTTCTATGCAGACGGAACAAAGTCCTACATCCTCGCTCCTGCAGGCATTCAGGTTGGCGATGAGATCCTCAGCGGACCGGACGCCGAAGTTAAGCTCGGCAACTGCCTCCCGCTTTCCAAGGTTCCGGTAGGTACGATGGTCCACAACATTGAGCTCCTTCCGGGTAAGGGCGGCCAGATGGTCCGCGCAGCCGGCAACGGCGCACAGCTCATGGCTAAGGAAGGCAAGTACGCTACACTGCGTCTTCCGTCCGGCGAAATGAGAATGGTTCCGATCGAGTGCCGCGCCACAATCGGTGTCGTAGGCAACGGCGAGCACAACCTTATCAGCATCGGCAAGGCAGGCCGCAAGAGACATATGGGTATCCGCCCGCACGTACGCGGCAGCGTTATGAACCCGAATGATCATCCGCATGGCGGCGGCGAAGGACGTGCACCGATCGGTCGTCCGGGTCCGACAACTCCGTGGGGCAAGCCTGCACTGGGTTACAAGACAAGAAAGCACAAGAAGCAGTCTGATAAGCTTATCGTAAGAAGAAGAAACGGTAAGGGTTCCGGAAGATAATAAGGAGGTAGGAAAATGTCACGTTCATTAAAGAAAGGCCCGTTCGCTGATGAGCACCTTCTGAAGAAGGTTGATGCGCTTAACGCATCCGGCGAGAAGGCTGTTATCAAGACATGGTCACGCCGTTCCACGATCTTCCCGAGCTTTGTGGGACATACATTTGCCGTACATGATGGAAGAAAGCATGTTCCGGTCTATGTAACAGAGGATATGGTTGGACATAAGCTCGGCGAGTTTGTCGCAACACGCACATACAGAGGCCACGGCAAGACAGAGACAAGGTCCGGTCGTTAAGCGTCTGGTGGAACGTAAGGAGACACGTTAAGTGTCTCCGGTGCAGCTAGTCAGATTCAATCTGACGTTAAAGAGGAGAATATTCATGGCTAAAGGACACAGATCCCAAATCAAACGTGTAAGAAACGAAGAGAATAGAGAAAAAAGGCCGTCCGCAAAGGTTTCATACGCCAGAATGTCTGTACAGAAGGCCAGCATTGTTCTCGATGCTATCCGCGGCAAGGATGTTGAGACAGCTCTCGGTATCCTGACATACAGCCCGCGCTATGCATCCAGCGTTATCAAGAAGCTTCTTGATTCCGCTATTGCCAACGCAGAGAACAACCATGGCCTTAATAAGAGCAATCTTTATATTGCAGAGTGCTATGCAGGCAGAGCATCGACGATGAAGAGAATTCAGCCGAGAGCACAGGGCCGCGCATACAGGATTTTAAAGCGCAACAGCCACATCACCATCGTGCTGGATGAGAGATAAGGAGGTCTAAAATGGGACAGAAAGTCAATCCACACGGCCTTAGAGTCGGTGTCATCAAGGATTGGAATTCCAAATGGTACGCAGAGAAGGATTTCGCGGCAAACCTCGCAGAGGATTACAAGATCCGTGAGTTCCTTAAGAAGCGTCTTTACAGCGCAGGCATTTCCAAAATCGAAATCGAGCGCGCTTCTGACCGTGTCAAGGTCGCAATCTATACCGCAAAGCCGGGTCTCGTAATCGGCAAGGGCGGCGCTGAGATCGAGAAGATCAAGGCAGAACTTACAAAGAAGATCGGCCGCAAGGTCCTTGTTGATATCAAGGAAGTCAAGCGTCCGGACCGCGATGCACAGCTCGTAGCAGAGAACATCGCACTTCAGCTTGAAAACCGTATTTCCTTCCGCCGCGCTATGAAGTCCACAATGCAGAGGACAATGCGCGCAGGCGCTCAGGGAATCAAGACATCTGTTTCCGGTCGTCTCGGCGGCGCTGATATGGCCCGCAAGGAGACTTACAGTGAAGGCACCATCCCGCTTCAGACACTTCGCGCGGACATCGACTATGGATTTGCAGAAGCAGATACACAGTACGGCAAAGTCGGCGTAAAGGCTTGGATCTACAATGGTGAGATTCTTCCGGCCAAGGGAAACAAGGAAGGCGGTGATCGCTAATGTTAATGCCGAAGAGAGTTAAGCGTAGAAAACAGTTCCGTGGTTCCATGAGAGGAAAGCCGACCAGGGGAACACGTGTGACCAGAGGCGAGTATGCACTTGTTGCAACAGAGCCGTGCTGGATCAAGTCAAATCAGATCGAGGCTGCCCGTGTCGCTATGACCCGTTATATCAGACGTGGCGGCAAAGTCTGGATCGACATCTTCCCGGACAAGCCGGTAACGGCTAAGCCTGCTGAAACTCGTATGGGTTCCGGTAAAGGTTCCGTGGATTATTGGGTAGCTGTTGTCAAGCCGGGCCGCGTTCTTTTTGAGATCGCCGGTGTACCGGAAGAGGTAGCTAGAGAAGCGCTTCGTCTCGCTATGCATAAGCTTCCGTGCACATGCAAGATCGCATCCCGCGAGCAGATCAATGGCCCGGAAGAAGCTGCGGATAAGGCGCCGGCAGCAGAAGGCGGTGAGCAGTAATGAAGAGTACAAAATATCTTGAGAGCCTGCAGGCTAAGTCCGTAGCAGAGCTGAATGATGAACTGGTAGCGGCTAAGAAAGAGCTTTTCAACCTCAGATTCCAGAATGCTGTAAATCAGCTTGACAATACAGCAAGAATCAAGGAAGTCCGCAAGAACATTGCCAGAATTCAGACGGTCATGACACAGAAAGTCCGTTAAGGAGGCATAAGGAATGGAAGAGAGAAACCTCAGAAAAACACGTGTCGGCAAGGTAGTCAGCAACAAGATGGACAAGACAATCGTTGTTGCGGTTGATGGCCGTGTTCAGCATCCGCTGTACAAGAAGATCGTCAACAGGACATATAAGCTGAAGGCACATGATGAAAATAACGAGTGCAACATCGGTGATACCGTCAGAGTCATGGAGACGAGACCGCTTTCCAAGGACAAGAGATGGAGACTGGTCGAAATCGTCGAGAAGGCAAAATAATCGCCGCTGCTATTTTCCGGCGGTGCCAGGTTGCCTTGCCGGGGATAAAAGGAGTTATAGCAGCCTTTTAATTAGGAGGATACAAACATGATTCAACAGGAAACCAGACTGAGAGTCGCTGATAATACAGGAGCAAAAGAAATCCTTTGTATCCGCGTAGTCGGCGGTTCTACACGCAGATATGCCGCAATCGGCGATACGATTATTGCTACGGTCAAAGATGCAACACCCGGTGGTGTTGTTAAGAAGGGTGATGTCGTTAAGGCTGTTGTCGTTCGTACAGTCAAAGGCGCACGCCGTAAGGATGGTTCCTACATCCGTTTCGACGAGAACGCTGCAGTTATCATCAAGGACGACAACACACCGAAAGGAACACGTATTTTTGGACCCGTTGCCCGTGAGCTTCGTGAGAAACAGTTCATGAAGATTGTTTCCCTGGCTCCGGAAGTACTGTAAGGGGGTAAACATATGGCATCACTTAAGATTAAGAAGGGCGATACGGTTCGCGTTATCGCCGGCAAGGACAGAGATAAAGAGGGCAAGGTCCTCGCTGTCGATGCTAAGAAGGGTAGAGTTGTCGTCGAAGGCGTCAACATGATCACAAAGCACGAGAAGCCGTCAGCTATGAATCAGCAGGGCGGTATCGTCAATAAAGAAGCTCCGATCGACATTTCAAATGTCATGTACCTGCATAAGGGACAGCCGACAAGAATCGGCTTCAAGTTCGAGGGCGACAAGAAAGTACGCGTAGCCAAGTCCACAGGCGAAACGATCGAATAAGAAAGGAGGAACTGGTATGAGCAGATTAAAAGAACAGTACGAAAACGAAATCGTGCCGGCACTGGTAAAGAAATTTGACTACAAAAACCCCATGGAAGTTCCGAAGCTTGTCAAGATCGTTGTAAATATGGGTGTTGGTGAAGCTAAAGAAAACGTAAAGCTTCTGGATGCTGCTGTCGCTGATATGGAAACAATCACAGGCCAGCATGTAGTCCGCACAAAGGCTAAGAAGTCAATCGCTAACTTCAAGCTCCGTGAGGGCATGCCGATCGGCTGTAAAGTTACACTTCGCGGCGAGCGCATGTATGAGTTTGCTGATCGTCTTATCAACCTTGCACTTCCGCGTGTCCGTGACTTCCGCGGTGTAAATCCGAACGCTTTCGACGGCCGTGGCAACTATGCTCTGGCTATCAAAGAGCAGCTGATTTTCCCGGAAATCGAGTACGATAAGGTCGATAAGGTCCGTGGCATGGATGTCATCTTTGTTACAACTGCAAAGACAGACGAGGAAGCACGCGAGCTCCTCAGACTGTTCAACATGCCGTTTACTAAGTAAAGGAGATAAGACTGTGGCAAAGAAATCAATGAAGATCAAACAGGCTAGAAAGCCGAAGTTCTCTACTAGAGAATATACACGTTGCAGCATTTGCGGTCGTCCGCATTCTGTTCTGTCCAAGTACGGAATTTGCCGTATCTGCTTCCGTGAGCTTGCTTACAAGGGCGAGATCCCGGGTGTTAAGAAGGCATCGTGGTAAAGAACTTTTAGAAAGGAGCGTCATCAAATGACTACGACGAATGATCCAATCGCTGATATGCTTACGAGAATCCGTAACGCAAATCTCAGGAAGCATGATACAGTAGATATCCCGGTCTCCAAGATGAAAGTCGCAATCGCGGATATCCTTGTAGATGAGGGTTATATTGCTAAGTACGAATACGTCGGTGAAGGCGTTGAGAAGGCTATGCGCGTCTATCTCAAGTACGGCAAAGATAAGAACGAGAAGATTATCACAGGTCTTAAGAGAATCTCCAAACCGGGTCTCCGCGTTTACGCCGGAGCAGAGGAGCTTCCGAAGGTCCTGGGCGGTCTTGGCATCGCCATCATCTCTACAAACAAGGGCGTTATCACAGACAAGGAAGCACGCAAGCTTAAAGTCGGTGGCGAAGTTCTTGCATTTGTATGGTAAATAATGCTCACATGGCTATGCGAAGTAGATGGCTTTGCATAGCTGAGTGTTAAAGCTGAAAACAGGGCCGTATGGCCCCGACAATCTAAGTTTATATTTTAGGAGGAAACATCAATGTCACGTATCGGCAAACTGCCGGTTGTTCTTCCGCAGGGCGTTACCTGTGAAATTCAGCCGGGCAATGTTGTTACAGTCAAGGGTCCGAAGGGCACACTTACACGTGAGCTCTCCACAGAAGTGACCATTGAACTCAAAGACAATGAAATCGTTGTCACAAGACCGGACGATCTTAAGAGACATAAAGCTCTTCACGGCCTTACTCGTGCTCTGATCCAGAACATGGTAACCGGTGTCCATGATGGCTTTACAAAGGTCCTTGAGATCAATGGTGTCGGCTACAGAGCCACAAAGCAGGGGAACAAGCTCGTCCTCGCACTCGGCTACAGCCATCCGATCGAGATGATCGATCCGGAAGGCCTTGAGTCCAAGGTTGAGGGAAACAAGATCACTATCACGGGTATCGACAAGCAGGCTGTTGGCCAGTATGCCGCAAATATCCGCGAGAAGAGAGGTCCGGAGCCGTATAAGGGCAAGGGCATCAAGTATTCTGATGAGATTATCCGCCGCAAGGTCGGTAAGACCGGTAAGAAATAAAGGAAGGAGAGTTTAGAGATGATTAATAAGCCATCTAGAGCGCTTGCGCGTCAGAAGAAACATAAGAGAATGCGCGGCCACATTCACGGAACGGCTGAGCGTCCGAGACTCGCAGTCTTCCGCAGCAACAAGCATATGTATGCTCAGATTATCGACGATAAGAAGGGTGTTACCCTTGTATCCGCTTCCACACTTCAGGCAGACGTTAAGGAAGGCCTTGAGTACACAGACAATATCGAAGCAGCAGCCCGCGTTGGTAAAGTGATCGGCGAGAGAGCTCTGCAGGCCGGAATCAAGGAAGTAGTCTTTGACCGTGGCGGCTTCGTTTACCATGGAAAGGTCCAGGCTCTTGCTGACGCAGCCAGAGAAGCCGGCCTTACATTCTAAGAGGAAGGGGAATACTCATGAGACAGAACGAGAATAAAAGAATCGACAAAGATGAGAACGGTCTCGAAGATAGAGTCGTTGCCATCAAGCGCGTCACCAAGGTCGTTAAGGGCGGTCGCAACATGCGTTTCTCCGCACTTGTCGTTGTAGGTGATGGCAATGGTCATGTGGGTGCAGGCCTCGGCAAGGCAGCTGAAATTCCGGAAGCTATCCGCAAGGGTAAGGAAGATGCTCAGAAGCATATGATTTCTGTTGCCAGAACAGATTACAATAGCGTAACACATGACACTTATGGTAAATTCGGCGGCGCTTCCGTGCTTCTGAAAAGAGCACCGGAAGGTACTGGTGTTATCGCCGGTGGTCCGGCCCGTGCAGTCATCGAGCTTGCCGGCATCAGGAACATCCGTACAAAGTCCCTCGGCTCCAACAACAAGCAGAACGTTGTTTTTGCTACGCTGAACGGCCTCAAGTCTCTTAAGACTCCTGAGGAAGTTGCCCGTCTTCGCGGCAAGTCCGTCGAAGAGATTATGGCGTAAGGAGGTCACCGAAATGGCAGAAGAGAAGAAATTAAAAATCACACTTGTTAAGTCTACGATCGGCGCTGTTCCGAAGAACAAGAAAGTCATCGAGTCTATGGGCTTCCATAAGCTTGGCTCTTCCGTAATTCTTCCGGACAATGCCGCAACACGCGGACAGCTGCATAAAATCGGCTATCTCGTAAAAGTTGAAGAAGTATAATAGGAGGTGCCAATAATGGATTTATCGAATTTAAAGCCGGCTCCCGGTTCCAGACAGAGCGATAATTTCCGCAGAGGCCGCGGCGAGAGCTCAGGCAACGGAAAGACAGCAGGTAAGGGACATAAGGGTCAGAAGGCTCGTTCCGGAGCACCGAGACCAGGTTTCGAAGGTGGCCAGATGCCGCTGTTCAGACGACTTCCGAAGAGAGGTTTCACGAACCGCAATTCCAAGGAAATCGTTGTTGTTAATGTTGCTCATCTCGAGAAGTTCGAAGACGGCACAGTGGTAACACCGGAGCTTCTTCTTGAGACAGGCGTAGTTGCAAAACTTGCGGATGGTGTCAAGGTTCTCGGCAAGGGCGAACTCACAAAGAAGCTTACTGTCAAGGTTAATGCTGTAAGTGAGAGTGCTAAGGCGAAAATCGAAGCAGCAGGCGGCAGTGTTGAGGTGATCTGATGTTTCGGAAGATAATGGATGCATTTAAGGTTCAAGATATCAGGCGAAGAATGTTCTTCATCCTTATGTGCCTGATTATCATCAGACTGGGATGCCAGATCCCGGTGCCGGGCGTGAACAGGGACTATTTTGCTGAATGGTTCGCTGCACAGTCAGGCGACGCGTTCAATTTCTTTGACGCGTTCACGGGAGGCTCGTTCTCCAGTATGTCAATCCTGGCATTATCCATTACTCCGTATATCACAGCGTCTATTATAGTTCAGCTTCTTACCATCGCTATCCCGGCACTCGAAGAGATGCAGCGGGATGGCGAGGATGGAAGGAAAAAACTGACAGCAATCACCCGTTATCTTACGGTTGGTCTGTCGCTTTTCGAATCGATTGCAATGGCAGTCGGTTTTGGAAACCAGGGCCTGATTCCGGATATGGATTTTGCCAAAGCGGTTGTCGTAGTAGTCAGTCTGACAGCGGGATCTTCATTCCTTATGTGGATAGGCGAGCAGATCACGGAGAAGGGAATCGGCAACGGTATCTCAATGGTACTTTTGATCAACATCCTTTCGCGTGTACCGAATGACCTTTCGAGCCTCTATGAGCAGTTCGTAAAGGGTAAAACAATTGCTCGCGGCGGACTGGCAGCTATCATCATCATCGCGATTATTGTAGCATTGGTAGTGCTCGTTCTTATCCTGAACGGTGCACAGAGAAATATTCCGGTACAGTATTCTAAGAAAATGGTCGGAAGGCGAATGGTCGGCGGTCAGTCGACACACATTCCGCTCAAAGTTAATACAGCCGGAGTTATCCCGGTCATCTTCGCGTCATCTATCATGTCCTTCCCATCGATCATAGCTACATTCAGCGGACATAGGAACGCGACTGGCTGGTTCGGGACCCTGTTAGGTATCCTGAATTCGAATAACTGGTTCAGCATAGCACATCCGATCTACAACATCGGACTTATTCTGTACATTGTCCTCGTGATCTTCTTCGCGTATTTCTATACGTCGATCACATTCAACCCGCTTGAGGTTGCGGACAACATGAAGAAACAGGGCGGCTTTATCCCGGGCATCAGACCCGGCAAGCCTACATCGGATTATCTGAACAAGATCCTGAGCTACATCATTTTCATCGGTGCGGCGGGTCTTGTGATCATCGCGATCATCCCATTCTTCTTCAACGGTGTGTTCAATGCCAGTGTTTCGTTCGGCGGAACATCCATCATCATTATCGTCGGTGTCATTCTTGAGACCGTTAAACAGATCGAGTCGATGATGGTCGTCAGAAATTATAAAGGATTCCTTAATTCATAAGAATCATACGGCTGTCGCTTGCGCGGCAGCCGTTTTGTATGGTCGGTTCAGACAGGCTGCTGCGAAGTACAAAGGTCCGGCGCAAACATCATCTTCATCGAAAAACGCATATCCTGCCCTGCGAGCTTAGTAAATGCATTCGCATTTACTGATCTCTCGGTCGGATATGCAATGTTTTTCTCACGAAGATGGATGTTTTGCTGCCGGAAACGTAATACATAAGCAGCCTGTTAGAACAGCTGAATTCCTGCAAATTTTATTAGACCGATTGATAAAAGAGATTTTCAATAATGTACTTCTCGTGCTATACTTATAGTTAGTGCAGAAATCAGTAAGAATGCGGCACGCGCGGCGTGCCCGCAGAAAGTTCGATTTATCAAGTATTAACGAGGAGGTAAGGACATGAAGGTCATTATGCTTGGCGCACCTGGTGCAGGAAAAGGAACACAGGCGAAGAGAGTCGCGGCAGAGTATGGCATTCCGCATATCTCGACCGGCGATATTTTCCGCGCGAACATTAAGGGCGGCACGGAACTCGGCAAGAAGGCAAAATCCTACATGGATGCCGGCAAGCTTGTCCCGGATGAACTGGTCTGTGATCTCGTTGCGGACCGTATCGCTCAGGATGATTGCGTGAACGGATATGTTCTCGACGGATTCCCGAGAACGATCCCGCAGGCTGAGGCGCTCGATGCCGCAGTTGCCAAAATGGGGCAGAAGATGGATTATGCGCTTGACATCGATGTTCCGGATGAAGCCATTATCAGCCGCATGTCAGGCAGACGCGCCTGTGTTGGCTGCGGTGCTACGTATCATGTCGTTTTCAATCCGCCTAAGGTAGAAGGTGTATGCGATACATGCGGTCAGAACCTGATTCTCAGGGACGATGACAAGCCCGAGACTGTTAAGACAAGGCTCGATGTATATCATGCACAGACCCAGCCGCTTATCGACTACTATAAGGCTAAAGGTATTCTGGTTTCGGTCGACGGAACACAGGATATGGATAAGGTATTTGCGGACATCAAGGGGCTCCTCGGCTGATGAGGATTGCTCAGAACGTAAAGACAGATGAAGAGATCGAGATCATGCGTATTGCGGGACATAAGTTGGCCCGCGTGCATGAAGCTCTCCGCAAGTTCATCAGACCGGGCATCTCGACAAAATCTATCGATGAGTTCGGTGAACGGCTGATCCTCGAAGAAGGCGGCATTCCCAATTTTAAAAACTACGGAGGATATCCTGCGTCGATCTGCGTCTCCGTCAATGACGAGATCGTACATGGTATTCCATCGGAGGAGAGGGTCCTGAAAGATGGAGATATTGTATCTCTCGACGCGGGACTTATATGGAAAGGCTATCACTCAGATGCCGCAAGGACCTGGGGGGTGGGAAATATCTCACCTGAAGCGGCACAGCTGATTGAGGTCACGAGAGACAGCTTTTTTATGGGAATGAAATATGCCAGGGCAGGATTTCACCTGTATGATATCTCCCGGGCTGTCGAGTCCTATGCAGAGTCATTCGGATTCGGAGTTGTCAGGGAGCTTACGGGTCACGGGATAGGAACCCATTTACATGAACCGCCGCTGGTTCCCAATACCGCACAGAAGGGAAGAGGACTTTTGCTCGTTCCCAATATGACGATCGCGGTCGAACCGATGATAAATGCCGGTGCGGCAGGAGTGCTGCAGTCGGATGACGGATGGACTGTGCGCACGGCTGACGGATCACTGTCAGCCCACTATGAAAATACGGTGCTGATCAGAGACGGGGAACCGGAACTTCTGACCTGCATCTAATCTGCGACCAGTGAGCTGGTCAGCGCCATTCGATACAACTATGTCAGATAAAAGCTTGCTTTTTTTATAAGGAGGATTTAAATTATATGTCTAAAGCAGATGCTATTGAAGTAGAAGGTGTTGTTCTTGAGAAACTTCCGAACGCCATGTTCAAGGTAGAACTTGAGAATAAGCATGTTGTTCTTGCGCATATCAGCGGGAAGCTTCGCATGAACTTCATCCGAATTCTTCCGGGTGATAAGGTCACTATTGAGCTTTCCCCGTATGATCTGGACAAAGGACGCATCGTATGGCGTGACAAATAAGGCAAAATAACACGATTCAAAAAAAATAAATTAATGCTTGCAAAAGAGTCCGCAGACTAGTATACTAGTATGCGGACTTTTGTGCGCCTTGAGCGCAGTTTTCGGAAAGGAGGTTCAATAAATGAAGGTTAGATCTTCCGTTAAACCTATGTGTGAGAAGTGCAAAGTCATCAAGCGTAAGGGCTCAATCAGAATCATCTGTGAGAATCCGAAGCACAAACAGAGACAGGGTTAATTAAAAGCTACATATTAAGTTAATACCAGTTCGTAGCGCGGCTGCACGAACTGTATACTATATATCAGCTTATGAGCCGATATTAGTGCTTAATACCGGTACGCGTCATCAAATCTTTTTTGTGCCGGAAAGGTCATCGCCGGGCGCGGGATGGCTGGGCTTTATACTTAGCCCCAATTAGGAAACTAGTAACCCGAAGTAACAAAGAAACAAAAGAAACTTACAGTTGGAGGAAAACAATGGCTCGTTTAGCTGGTGTTGATTTACCAAGAGATAAGCGCGTTGAGATCGGTCTTACCTATATTTACGGTATCGGCAGGACAACGGCTTCAAGAATCCTTAAGGACGCAAATGTTAATCCGGATACACGTGTACGTGATCTGACAGATGAAGAAGTCATCCGTATCAAGGACGTCATGGACGAGACATGCGTCGTAGAAGGTGACCTTCGCCGTGAAGTCGCTATGAACATCAAGCGCCTCACAGAAATCGGATGCTACAGAGGCATTCGTCACAGAAAAGGTCTTCCGGTTCGCGGACAGAACACAAAGAATAACGCCAGAACCCGCAAGGGCCCAAGACGTACAGTCGCTAACAAGAAGAAGTAAAGCACGTAACTACGAAAGGAAAGTAGGTTAGTTTTTATGGCAAAGGTACAGAGAAAAACGACCAATACGAAACGTAAGGTCAAGAAAAACGTTGAACATGGACAGGCACATATCCAGTCTTCTTTCAATAATACTATTGTTACGCTGACGGATGCCAGAGGAAATGCTCTTTCATGGGCTTCCGCAGGCGGCCTTGGATTCCGCGGTTCAAGGAAATCTACTCCCTATGCAGCTCAGATGGCAGCAGAAACTGCAACGAAGGCAGCTCTTCCGCACGGCCTCAAGACAGTTGAAGTTTTTGTCAAAGGCCCGGGTTCAGGAAGAGAAGCAGCAATCCGTGCACTCTCTGCATCAGGTCTTCAGGTAGTGAGCATTGAGGACGTAACTCCGGTTCCGCACAATGGATGCCGTCCGCCGAAGAGAAGGAGAGTATAACTGCTACTGCTCATTCCCGGGCCAAACACTCCGCTGTTTGGAACGGGTATATGTGTAGGGCAGACGTGTGGGCGTTTTCCATCGCCCGTAGGGCGATTTGGAATAGAAAACGCCCGCTACTGTTCACGAACGTGAACAGTAGCGTATAACGTATTGATTAGCCAAGTTCATTAGGAGGTCCATAATAAATGGCAGTAAATAGAGTACCGTATCTTAAGAGATGCAGAGCTCTCGGTATTGAGCCGGCATATCTCGGTATTGACAAGAAGTCTACTCGCGAACTCAAGAGAAGCACCCGTAAGGTTTCCGAATACGGCCAGCAGCTCCGCGAGAAGCAGAAAGCAAAATTCATCTACGGCGTACTTGAGAAGCCGTTCCGTAACTATTATGAAAGAGCCGACCGCATGAAGGGCATGACAGGTGAGAACCTCATGGCTATGCTCGAGCTTCGTCTTGACAATGTCCTTTTCCGTCTCGGATTTGCCCGTACAAGACGTGAGGCTCGTCAGATCGTAGATCATAAGCATGTTCTGGTCAACGGCAAGACAGTCAACATCCCGTCCTACCAGGTAAAGGCAGGCGACAAGATCGAAATCAAAGAGAAGAAGCAGTCTTCTCCGAGATATAAGGCAGAGAACGGCATCCTTGCTGCAACAGCAGGTCGCGCAGTTCCGGAATGGCTCGAGGCTGATACAGAGCATATGTCCGGTATTGTGAAGGAAGTTCCGACAAGAGAGCTGATCGATGTACCGGTCAACGAAATGCTTATCGTCGAGTTGTATTCTAAGTAATAACTGATTATATGCCGGAAATGTGCACCACAATCCCAAAGGAGGGTATACTTAGTGTTTGATTTTAACAAGCCGAAGATTACAGTTGCGGAATTATCAGATGATAAGAAATTTGGCAGATTTGTAGTCGAACCTCTTGAAAGAGGATATGGCACAACGCTTGGAAATTCATTGAGAAGAATTATGCTCTCATCTCTCCCGGGCGCTGCGGTAAGTCAGGTCAAGATCGGCGGCGTGCTTCATGAATTCAGCCCGATTCCGGGTGTCAAGGAAGACGTCACAGAGATTATTCTCAATCTTAAGAGCCTTGCAATCCGCAACAATTCCGATACGGACGAACCGAAGACGGCATACATTGAATATGAAGGCGAAGGCGTAGTACATGCTTCCGATATCCAGGCAGACTCTGATATCGAGATCATGAATCCGGAGCAGCCGATTGCAACTCTGAACGGCGGAGCGGATTGCCGACTTTACATTGAAATGACAATTACCAAGGGCAGAGGCTACATCAGTGCTGAGAAAGGCAAGTCTGATGATCAGCCGATCGGTGTGATTGCGGTAGATTCCATTTACACACCGGTCGAGCGCGTCAACATGACTGTTGAGAATACGCGTGTCGGTCAGCAGACAGACTTTGACAAGCTTACATTGGATGTATGGACAAAGGGAACCCTGAATCCTGAAGAAGCCGTCAGCCTTGCAGCTAAGGTCCTCAGTGAGCACCTTAAGCTGTTCATCGATCTGACAGAGACTGCTAAGTCAGCCGAAGTCATGATTGAGAAAGAGGACAATGAGAAAGAAAAGGTTCTTGAGATGAATATCGATGAACTTGAACTTTCTGTTCGTTCTTATAACTGCCTGAAGAGAGCAGGCATTAACACAGTCGAAGAACTGTGCAACAAGACTTCCGAGGATATGATGAAGGTCCGTAATCTGGGCCGCAAGTCCCTTGAGGAAGTTCTCGCAAAACTCAAAGAGCTTGGTCTTTCTCTGAAACCGAGCGAAGATTAATAAAAGCGGGGGTAAGCGACCGTCAGTAAGACCGAAGAGCATGGCGGCAACGTCCCGTGAAATGGAGGATTACTTAAATGTCTGGATACAGAAAACTCAGCAGAACAGCAGCACAGAGAAAAGCTCTTCTCAGAAACCAGGTCACAATGCTTCTTTACCATGGCAAGATCGTCACAACAGAAGCTAAGGCTAAGGAAGTTCGCAGAATCGCTGAAGGTCTCATCGCTCTCGCAGTGAAAGAGAAAGATAACTTTGAGACAGTCACAGTCAAAGCTAAGGTCGCAAGAAAAGACGCTAACGGCAAGCGCGTCAAGGAAGTTGTCGACGGCAAGCGCGTAACTGTTTTCGATGAGGTCGAGAAAGAGATTCAGAAGGATCTTCCGTCCAGAATGAATGCCAGAAGAAAAATGCTTCGCGTATTCTATCCAATCAAGGAAGTCCCGGAAGAAGGCAAGGGCCGCAAGAGAAATACAAAGCAGGTCGACATGGTCAAGAAGATGTTCGAAGATGTCGCTCCGAAGTATGTCGGTCGTAACGGCGGTTACACACGTATCGTCAAGATCGGCCAGCGTAAGGGCGACGGTGCTATGACAGTTCTTCTCGAGCTCGTATAATCTGTCTGAGCGGCATAGCGAATGTCAAAAGGACATAAGGTATGAGTTGTTCAGTCATGATACTGAACGATTTTGAGTAATGAAAGCAGGAGGAATTGCCGCATTGAGTAAAGCTCAGTGCGGGGATTCCTCTTTTTGCGTCGGCAGGGAGCCAGGATGCCTGAATCGTGCCGGCAGGGAGCATAAAACTTAAATCTGTTTTTATTTGTCTGCCTGATGCTTATGTGTTATCATACACTGTGTACAAAATCGAGAGGGGTTAGACGATGAAGAAGGTCCTGGCGGGTATCCTGGTCCTGTTCATAGCCGGAGTCTGTTTCCTGAATATTCTCGGCGATGGGCAATCGGGTCAGAAAGAACAGCGGTATATTGTCCTGGGGGACGGCAGAGCAGGCGAGCTGACTGCATTTGCGCGTGACGAGGATAATATTGAGTTCATTACAAAGAGCGGGGCAGATATTGAATGGCTCGATGGAGAAGCCCTGCCGGAGCTCATAGAATCGGACCGCGAGTTCTCGTGTGTCGTTGTAATGACAGGCATTTCTGACATGCAGAATGCCGAAGAGTATGTAGCAGTGCTTAATAAATGGGGAATGCGCCTCAAGGATGAGCGCGGTGCCGACCTGTGTATGGATTCTGTCAATCCGGTCAATGAAGGCGTCTTTGCCCCGGCAGACGTTGAAGAGTTTAACCGGATTGTAAAAGAAGGTCTCGATGCGCAGATACACTTTATAGACACAGATGCAAAACTCAGGGAATCGGGGTTTTCCACGACAGATACGCTTCATTACACTGAAGAATCATCTGAGCTTCTTTATGAACTTCTTATTAAAGAGCTCCGGGATCTTCGGACTGAATAGAGGAGGAAATTTATGAAAAAAAGACTTTTTGCTGTGCTTATGGCGGCTGTGCTGGGTACATGCGCTGTACCTGCTTACGCGGACACGCCAGAGACAGTGAATGAGGCTGCATCGCAGGCGGAGACAGCAGAAGATGCAGAGGAGACAATGGACGAGGAGTCCCTCACAACGGCAGAAACTGTCGTAGATAATGAGACAGCAAATGAGGCTGAAGCACCTTCAGTGGATGCAGAGATATCTGAGGATGAAGATGCACAGACGGTCGTGGCGGATGCGTCAGAAACGATTCCTTCAGATGAGAGCAGTATTTCTGTGACAGCAGAGAGCGATGTCACCGCTCTGGAAAGTGTGGATGAGACGGAGCTTGTCGGCGCCGCTGTCCTTCCCACGGCAGATGCCAAGATAGCAACCGGAATCTATTATATTGAGTCAAAACTCGATCAGTCATTTATACTCGGAACGGCTGGAAAGTCTGACCTTATTCGCGCAAATATTGAGCTGCAGAAGCTCGATGAGTCAGTGGAACAGAGATGGGTCATAACCAGCCATGGCGGCGGCCTCTACTCGATCTGGAACTACGACAGCGGCCTCTCCCTCGACGTGTGGGGCAACAGCAGCGAAGTAGGAGCCAATATGCAGACCTTCTGGAGAAATAATGCATATGACGGCGAGAAATTCTACCTGCTAAAGGCAGATGACGGATCGATCATCATTAAACCGAAGTGTACGAAATGCGTTGTCGAGGCCGAAGGAACGAAGGCAGCGGCCAAAGTCAATGTGCGTACAGCGGCCTATACCGGAGGTAATAACCAGAAATTCATGCTCCGGAAGGCGGAAGACGCGCCAATTAAGAGCGGTACTTATGTGATTCACACAAAACTTGACGACAGTAAAACTCTTTACGTGACAGGGGCTTCAAAAAAAGACGGGGCTAATATTGAGATCAGAGACGCAAAGCGCGCTGCAGCGTCTCAGATCACAGTCTTCGCCAGAAGCGACGGTACATTCATTCTCTCGCCGGTAAATTCTTCCATGGCGATCGAACCTATGGATAAGGGCGCGGCTAACCGTGAAAATGTGCAGCAAGGCGCTATGAGCGCTGAGAATACGCAGACCTGGAAGATCCAGAGTGACGGCAAGGGATACTACTACATACGTATGTCGACCCGCAACAGGGTCCTCACGGTGCAGGGAAATAATACCGCAAACGGCACCAACGTATATCTCTATGATAAGTGGAATACACCGAACCGTCTGTTCTCTCTCGAGAGTGTCGACGGAAAACGTGTGGTGCCCAACGGAACATATACGTTCACGAACCTGAAGAACAAAAAACTCAGGATGGAAGTGGCGGGCGGATCCACAGCAGACCGCGGAAACATCCGCACTGCAAATGCAGTGGACCACAACAGGCAGAAGTTCAATGTGGCTTATAAGTCGAACGGTTATTACAGAATCTCAAATGTCACATCGGGGAAATTCCTTCATGTGAACACGGGCAAGGCCAAGATCGGGCAGAATATCATGCAGTATTCGAAGAAGGAATTCGACTACCAGTATTTTAAGCTGACCGACTTTAACAGCACCGGCACTTATACAATGCTCACAAAGCTGGGAGATTACACTGTCGGAAACGGCAATCGGGGTTGGAGCGGAGCAAATGTCGAGCTCGCCCAGCACCGGGACTGGCTGCATGAGAGATGGGATCTTACACCGACTTCCGCGAAAAAGTCTTATCTTGTCGCCATAGACGCTGGTCATCAGAGGAGTCAGAATACAGGTAAGGAGCCGATCGGTCCCGGCGCAACGACCTATAAGCAGAAGGTCTCCTCCGGCACATACGGACCCTGGTCCAAACTGAATGAGTATGAGCTCAATCTTCAGGTAGCCCTGAAGCTTCAGAAAGAACTTGAAAATCGCGGCTACAGTGTATATATGGTCCGTACGACCCACGATGTCAATATCTCTAATGCCGAGAGAGCTACGATGGCAGCCAATGCGGGTGCGGATATATTCGTTCGAATTCACGCGAACGGCGATGACTACGCTTCTTCACCGAACGGTGCACTATGCTACATGCCCTCGACCTCGAACAAATATCTTACATCTTCGGTCATTACCGGCAGCCGAAAGCTGTCAAAGTGCATCATCGACAGCTACTGCGCATCGACCGGGCTCAGGAATCTGGGACTACTTGAAGGCGATGATATGACAGGTATCAACTGGGCAAAAATGCCTGTGACCATTGTGGAGATGGGCTTTATGTCCAATCAGTCGGATGATCTTTTCATGGCGTCAGCAGCGGGTCAGACCAAGATCGTGACCGGTATTGCGAACGGTATTGATAAGTATTTTGATTCTTGATTTACGTCTCACTCGCGAGACTTGGTGCGGGATTCGGGTCAGCGCCGACTGACACAATTCAAAACCGAATCCCTGCACATTCTTATGTGTATAAAGCGATACGGCGCCGAAAGGGGAGCTTTCGACGCCGTATCTGGGGAGTATAAATAATTAATAAGGGGTTAATGTAAAAAAAATTTTTGAAGGGTAAATTCTTTTTACAAAGGTTATTATAGCCACTATGGTGAGAAATTGCAATAAAAATATTAAAACTTTATTAACTATTGTGTCAAAATTTACAGAAATGGATGCATCGTATGAACAAAATCGAATATATTGCACCATGTCACTTCGGACTTGAGGCGGTATTAAAACGTGAAATTAGAGATTTAGGGCTTGAGGTCATATCGGTAGATGACGGCAGGGTGACATTTGCAGGGGATGAATCTACGGCGGCAGTGGCAAATATCGGCCTTCGGACTGCGGAACGCATCCTGCTCAAGGTCGCGGAGTTCCCGGCAACGACCTACGACGAACTCTTTGAGGCGACCCGGGCAGTGCCGTGGGAAGACTACCTGCCCCGGGACGCGAAATTCTGGGCAGCCAAGGCTTCTTCTGTAAAGAGCAAACTGTTCTCGCCGTCGGATATCCAGAGGATCATGAAAAAGGCTATGGCGGCCCGCATGGGGAAGGCCTACGGCCTTGAGTGGCTGCCCGAGACGGGCTCTTCCTATCCCCTCAGGGTCTCGCTCAAGAAGGATATTGTGACAGTCGGCCTCGATACGACCGGAACATCCCTTCATAAGAGAGGGTACCGGGTATCACCGGTCATAGCGCCGATCTCAGAGACTCTGGCAGCATCCCTGATTCTTCTCACACCGTGGAGGCGGGGTCGTATTCTCGTTGATCCTTTCTGCGGCTCCGGAACTTTTCCGATCGAAGCGGCAATGATCTCTGCAAACATCGCTCCGGGCTTAAAACGCGATTTCCTCGCGGAGTCCTGGGATTCTATAGTGCCGCGGGGAGCATTTGCAAGAGCGAAGGAGGAAGCCCGCGCAAAGATTCTGCGCGTGCCGGAAAGCGACATACAGGGCTATGATATAGATCCGATGGCAATCCGTCATTGCAGAGATAACGCTGAGGCAGCCGGCGTACTCGGGCATATACATTTTCAGAAAAGGAGCGTCAGCGAGTTGAGCCACCCGAAGAAATACGGGTTCATTATCACGAATCCGCCTTACGGCGAGCGCATCGAGGACAGGGCAAATCTTCCCGAGATTTACGGAGCCCTCGGCAAGGCCTACGAGGGTCTGGATTCCTGGTCTATGTACGTGATCACGGCTTATGACGAAGCTGAGCGTCAAATAGGCCGGAAAGCCACGAAAAACCGCAAAATTTACAACGGAATGATGAAGACATACTTTTATGAGTACCAGGGTCCGAAACCGCCAAAAACGCGAAATACGGACGCTGGGCGGAAAGGAAGATGAGATGAGATTTCTATTTGCGACCGGAAATCAGGGCAAGCTGCGGGAAGTAAACGCGATACTGGGTGAGCTGGGAATTGAAGTTGTATCTATGAAAGATGCGGGGTATGATGTTCCCATCGATGAGACCGGAACTACATTTGCAGAAAACTCTCTGATCAAGGCCAGGACCGTCTGCCGGGCTTCCGGCGAGGTCACCATGGCGGACGACTCAGGACTTGTCATTGACGCGCTGGGCGGCGAGCCGGGCATCTATTCGGCACGGTATATGGGTGAGGACACTTCCTATCATATTAAGAATAATAATCTGATCGAGCGGCTGGAGGGTGTTCCGGACGAGAAGCGCACGGCAAGGTTCGTATGCGCGATTGCGTGTGTCTTCCCGGATGGGAAAGAGCTCCTCTCAGAGGAGACCTTCGAGGGGCGAATCGGCTATGAGGAGAAAGGTGCAAATGGTTTCGGCTACGATCCCATCTTCTTCGTCCCGGAGAAGGGCTGCTACAGCGCCGAACTGGCACCGGAGGAGAAGAACGCGATCAGCCACAGGGGAAAAGCCCTCCGGGCTATGAGGGAGAAGATCAGGACTGAATTAGAAATGGAGTCAGTTATATGATGAGAGTGCTGATTATCAGCGATACGCACGGCCATTTGGAGAATCTTAAGAGAGTGGTGAAGAAAATCCGGAAGGTGGATTACTGCATTCACTGCGGTGATGTGGAGGGGGATGAGGATGTGATCCCCGGTATTGTAGATGCCCCCTGCACGTTTGTCAGAGGAAACAATGACTTCGGAGGCAACCTTCCGAAGGATATAGTGATCTCACTGGAAGGCCACAGAATTTTTGTGACTCACGGGCATTATTACGGAGTCGCCTGGGACACGAGGGAGCTGGTGGAACTTGCTAAGGAAAAGAACTGCGAGGTGGCTATGTACGGACACACGCACCGTCCTGACGTTCAGATCGCGGGACCGGGAGGCGTCTCGGTCATAAATCCGGGCAGCCTGCAGTATCCGAGGCAGGAGGGCAGAAAACCGAGCTATGTCGTGATGGAAATCGACAGATTCGGAAAGCTGCATTTCACAGTGAACTATCTGTCAAGATCGGGAAAAATATCATTCTGGGGATAAATTAGTGAATCAATTCCCAGGGGAGGATATGAGATATGGCATAAAAAATGCGGCCGGTGGGACTCGAACCCACACACGCGAGGTACAGGAACCTAAATCCTGCGCGTCTGCCAATTCCGCCACGGCCGCTCAAAAGATATGACACATGAAGTATAGCACCGAAAACGATGCTGTGCAAGAACGAAGAATAAGGAGTATAAAAGAACCGGCCGCGGAGGGGGAACAGTTCAGACCGGCTGTAACGGAAGTTCCATAAACCGCTGCCAACATCATCTTCATCGAAAAACGCAGGTCCTTTCTGTGAGCTTAAAAAGCTAAAGCTTTCTTGATCTCACAGGGAAGGACCTGCAATGTTTTTCTCACGAAGATGGATGCTTTGCAGCGGGAAAACGCTTTGTCTGAACAGCCTGTCTGAACTTTTAGCTTCCGTGGCCGGTCTTTTTCATCCTGCAAATGCCTGGGCAAGATCTGCAATGATGTCGTCGATATGCTCCGTACCGATCGACAGGCGGATCGTATTGTCATAGATGCCCTGATCGATGAGCTCCTCGGGGCTGAGCTCTGAGTGGGTCGTGCTTGCCGGGTGGATGACGAGGGACTTGACGTCAGCTACATTTGCAAGAAGACTGAAAAGTTGCAGCCTGTCGATGAAATCCTGGGCTTCCTTAGCGCCGCCCCTGATGCGGAACGTGAAGATCGAACCCGCGCCGTTCGGGAAGTACTCGTTGTACAGGCGTTTCTGCTCCGGATCCTCTGACAGCGACGGATGGCTGATGCTCTCGACCTCGGGAACTGTCTTAAGATACTCAATGACCTTCAGAGTATTCTCAACGTGGCGGTCAACGCGCAGCGAGAGCGTTTCAAGGCCCTGGAGGAAAATGAAATTGTGGAACGGTGAGAGCGTAGAGCCTGTGTCGCGAAGGAGAATCGCCCGGATCCTTGTGATGAAAGCTGCAGGTCCTGCTGCCTGAACAAAGCTGATACCGTGGTAGGACGGATTCGGCTGTGTGAGCTGCGGGAACTTTTCTGCGTGGGCTGCCCAGTCGAATGTTCCGCCGTCGATGATCACGCCGCCGATAGTCGTGCCGTGACCGCCTATGAACTTCGTGGCGGATTCTACGACGATGTCCGCGCCGTGCTCGATCGGCCTTAAGAGGTAAGGCGTTGCAAATGTATTATCGATAATGACCGGTATTCCGTGTCTGTGAGCAATCTCCGCGACGCCCTCGATGTCCACGACCTCACCGTTCGGGTTGCCGAGCGTCTCGATATAGAGAGCTTTCGTGTTCTCTTTGATTGCATTCTCAAAATTGGAAAGAACAAGCGGATCCACGAAGGTCGTCTCGATGCCGTAATCGACCAGAGTGTGGGCGAGAAGGTTGTAGGTGCCGCCGTAGATGTTCTTTGCGGCAACGATATGATCTCCTGAGAGAGCGACATTTTCAATTGCGTAGGTGATGGCAGCGGCGCCTGAGCTGACGGACAGGGCAGCGATGCCTCCGTGCAGGGCTGCGATGCGCTGCTCAAAAATGTCCTCTGTCGGGTTCGTGAGGCGGCCGTAAATGTTGCCCGCATCCCTAAGGGCGAAGCGGTCGGCGGCGTGCTGGCTGTTCCTGAATACGAACGAAGAGGTCTGATAGATCGGAACTGCTCTTGAATCGGTGGCGTGATCGTAATCTTCCTGACCTACGTGAAGCTGCTTGGTCTCGAATCTCCATGATTTTGCTGTTTCCTGTGTAATTTTAGCCATTTTTTCTCTCTCCTTATATATTCTGCCGTCAGGGGCTCATTATCCGGGTCATTATCTGTGTCCGGTGGGGATTCGGGCTTGCGTTTTTCCCGAATCCCTGCGTATATACGTGTGCCTGACGGTGTGCCATTGTCTAAGTTATTATTCTCTGTTTATACTTTTTCTCTCGATCAGAATCACTTGCCTTCACATTCGGGGATATGCCGTGATCTCGAACCATCGTTTAAATTTTATGCTTTTCATAATGCCTCCTTTGTTTGTCTAGTATTTTACTAGGAAATTGAGAATAGTGTTAATACGGAAAAAGACTATCTTGGTATAAGTTGAACCTATAATTGTGGGGGGCATCCTTGTTTAGAGTATTGATTCGGTGAACTTCATGTCATTTGATTCGAATCTGTGAGAAGAGTTGATTCGATTGTGGCAGCAGTTCAGACAGGCTGTTCTTGTAATACGTAACCGGCGCAGGGATCATCTTCGTGAGAAAAACATTGCATATCCGACTGAGAGACCAAAAATGCTGTTGCATTTTTTGGCTCGCAAGGAAGGATATGCGTTTTTCGATGAAGATGATCCCTGCGCCGATCTATGGGACTTCGGTACAGCCTGCCTGAACTGCGTTCACGTTCATGTTCTATGTTGCTAACAAATTAATTTGAAAAACCCTGTTGACAAAACAAAATGTTTTTAATATAATAATCAAGCGTTGTGCGAGAGCAATATAACGCCGAGGCGACGGGGTGTGGCTCAGCTTGGCTAGAGCGCCTGGTTTGGGACCAGGAAGCCGCAGGTTCGAATCCTGTCACCCCGATTTGAGTTTTATATTTATACTTCGTTTGCGGGTGTAGTTCAGTGGTAGAACACCAGCCTTCCAAGCTGGACATGTGGGTTCGATTCCCATCACCCGCTTTCGTCTCATACGAGGCGTCTAGCGGCTATGTGCCTGTAGCTCAGCTGGATAGAGCAACGGCCTTCTAAGCCGTGTGTCGGGAGTTCGAGTCTCTTCAGGCACGTCGTATGGTGGGTATGGCGCAGTTGGTTAGCGCGCCAGATTGTGGCTCTGGAGGCCGTGGGTTCGAGTCCCACTATCCACCTTTGGCAGCAAAGTTCTGCAGAACTTTGGTGATTGATGGGCTATCGCCAAGGGGTAAGGCACAGCACTTTGACTGCTGCATTCGTTGGTTCGAATCCAACTAGCCCAGCTTTGGAGCATTAGCTCAGGTGGTAGAGCACTTGACTTTTAATCAAGTTGTCCGGGGTTCGAGTCCCCGATGCTTCACGAATGAAAACAGCCGGAAATACCGTATTTATGCGGTGTTTCCGGTTTTTTGTTTTTTGAAAAATCGAAGGATAATTTGAAGATATCGAAGATGGAGGATCAAATGAAAAAACTGGCAGTCTTTTTCCCGGGCATCGGCTACACAGCCGACAAGCCCCTCATGTATTTCAGCAGACGGATCGCGGCAGCCCATGGCTTCTATATTCTGATCATGGACTACAAAGGTTTTCCGCCGAAAATTATGGGTGACCGGGGCAGGATGGAGCAGTCGTTCCGGATTGCGCTGGAGCAGGCGGAGGATAAGCTGTCCGGCACTGACCTCTGTGCCTATGACGATATTGTATTCATCGGAAAGAGCATCGGGACCGCGGTCGCGGCTAAGATCGCTTCGGAAAGTCCGGCGCGGGACAGGATCAGGATGGTCTTCTATACTCCGCTGGAGGAGACCTTTGCCTTTGACTTTGGAGATGCCATCGCATTTACGGGTGACGCGGATCCCTGGGTAGGTAAGGAGAAGAGCCGCATCTGCGGCATCTGCGAAAGTCGGGGGATTCCCTGCTCATTGATTCCGCACGCGAACCATTCGCTGGAGAGCGGGGATATATTCACAGATATGAAGGAACTTTATGAGATCATGCAGGAGACGGAGCGTTTTATAGAACGTAGGTGAAAGAACAGGCCCCAATCCGTGATTTTTTTAGTGCCATATTCACAACATTGTTGTATAATGATTTAGAATATAACTTATCTTCACCAAGCTCCGAATCCGGGGCGAATATTCGGACTATGCATTCACGTGAGTTTTTCGATACTGCTGAAAAGAAGCCTTATGATAAGGCTTTTTTGAGTGCATCTTCGTTTTCTTTAGGAGGAAGTTTATGAACATTATTATCGTAGGGTGCGGCAAAGTAGGCTCTACAATAGCAAAGCAGCTCTGCAACGAGGGGTATGATGTCACCGTCATTGACAACAACCCCAACAAACTCCGCGCCGTCTCGGACGGCATGGACGCTATGGCTATGGTCGGCGACGGAACGAGCTACACGACTCTCAAGGAGGCGGGTATAGAAACCGCCGATGTTCTGATCGCAGTCACTGACTCAGATGAGAAGAATCTTCTGTGCTGTGTGATCGGCAAGAGGACCGGTAATCTCGCGGCGATCGCGAGAGTAAGAAATCCTGTCTACAGCAACGAGAGAGACTTTCTTCAGAAAGGCTTCGGTCTGGCCATGCTCATCAATCCCGAGAGCGCCGGAGCGGAGGAGATGGGGCGCATTTTCAGATTTCCGTCAGCCATCGACATTGAGACGTTTGCAAAGGGCAAAATCGAGCTTCTGACAGTGCGCATTCCGGAGAAGAGTCTTATGGTCGGCAACCCGCTGACCTATATTCACCAAAAGCTCCGCACGGATGTCCTTGTTGCTGTCGTGAGGAGAAAGGGTCAGGTCATCATCCCGTCCGGTGATTTCGTGATCGAGGCGGGCGATCTTGTGTCAGTTATCGCGGAACATGAGCAGGCACACGAGTTTTTCAGAAAAATCGGTATCGAGACGCATCGGGTGCGCGACGTCATGATCATTGGCGGAGGCAAGATGACATATTACATGGCGAAAAATCTGGCTGCCAGCGGCATCGGGATCAAGATCATCGAGAAGGATCTTAAGCGCAGTGAAGTGCTGAGCGAGCTGCTGCCGGATGCCGAGATCATCTGCGGCGACGGTACCGACGAGGATCTTCTCCTTGAGGAGGGAATCGAAAAAGTCGACGGTGTCGCGGCGGTGACCGGTATGGATGAGCAGAATATCATGCTGACGCTCTTTGCCCGGAGCCAGTCTGATAACGTCAAGACCGTGACCAAGGTCGGCAAACTGTCCTTCACAAAGGTCATAGACAGTCTGGATCTCGGATCTGTAGTCAATCCGAAGGAGACGACGGCAGAGTATATTATTCAGTTCGTCCGCTCCATGCGGGCTTCTATGGGAAGCAACGTAGAAAACCTCTACAAGATAGCCAACGGCGAAGCCGAGGCCATTGAATTCCACGTCACTGAAAAAACAAGGGCTGTCAGCATTCCGCTGGTCAAGCTGAATACTAAGAAGAACATACTGATCGGAAAGATATTCAGGAACGGGCGCGCGTTCACCCCTACCGGACATGATTCCATCGAAGTCGGTGACTCTGTCATCCTTGTTGTCCTCAGCAAGGACAAGATCAGGGATCTGGATGATATTCTTGCTTATTAAGGAGGAGTCCGGGTCATGAATTACGGAATGGTCATTTATATTCTTGGATGGATCCTGAAGATTGAAAGTGTTATGCTGTTGCTCCCGTGCATCGTCGCTGTTATTTACCGCGAATCTGCCGGTATATCTTTCCTGATTACTGCCGTCATAGCACTCGTAATCGGAACACTTATGTCGCTCAGGAAGCCGACGCGCACGAAAGTGTATGGCCGCGACGGCTTTGTCACTGTAGCCCTGGCCTGGCTGGTTATGTCGCTGATCGGCGGGCTCCCGTTCACCCTGAACGGAGATATACCGTCATATCTCGACGCGGTATTTGAGACTGTATCAGGTTTCACGACGACAGGAGCTTCTATCCTCACAGCGGTCGAACCGCTCAACAAATGCAGCCTCTTCTGGAGGAGCTTCACTCACTGGGTCGGAGGCATGGGAATATTCGTCTTCATGCTGGCAGTCGTTCCCCTTCTTGGCGGGTCGACATTTAATCTTATGAAAGCGGAGAGCCCGGGCCCCGTCGTGGGCAAGTTCGTTCCCAGGGTCGGAGACACAGCAAAAATCCTCTATACAATTTATTTTATTATCACTGTGACAGAGTTCATACTGCTGGCCGCATTCGGGATGCCTGTCTTTGAGGCGCTGTGTCACACATTCGGCACGGTGGGAACCGGCGGCTTTGGCGTCAAGAATGACAGCTACATGAGCTACTCCGCATCATTGCAGATCATAACGACGGTTTTCATGATCGCCTGCGGTATCAATTTTCAGTTTTATTTTTACCTTGTCGCTAAAAAGCTGAAGCTCGCGTTCGGAATGACAGAAGTGAGAGCATACATCTCCCTTGTCCTTATATCGATCGTGATCATTACAATCAATATCTCCGGCATGTACGGTTTCGGCGAATCGCTGCGCCATGCAGCTTTCCAGGTCGGCACGATCATCACCACGACGGGATACGCGACGGCCGATTTTGACAAATGGCCGGAACTCACCAAGACGCTGTTGGTTCTCCTTATGATCATCGGTGCCTGTGCGGGTTCGACCGGCGGCGGTATGAAGGTATCCCGATTTGTTATCGTATTTAAGACGATCCAGAAGGAAGTCGACAATATTATCCACCCGCGGTGGATCAAGAAAATCCAGTTTGACGGTGCTTCCGTGGCCCATGAGACCATCCGGAACACGAACGTTTTTATTGCTATTTATTTTACTATTTTCCTTTTATCCACACTTTTAGTATCAGTTGACAATTTTGATTTTACGACAAACTTCACAGCTGTTGCCGCGACGTTGAACAACATAGGTCCGGGTCTGAATCTCGTAGGTCCGACCGGCAACTATTCGTTCTTCTCTCCGCTGACCAAGTGCGTTCTTATATTCGATATGCTTGCAGGGCGTCTCGAGATTTTCCCGATGCTGCTCCTGCTAACCCCGCGCAGCTGGAAGAGATATAATTAAGAAAAGGAAATATTTATGCCAAATATTATGACAAAAGAAAGGTATCAGAGCCTTCCTGTTAAGACCCTCAGAGAGCTTGCGAAAGCCCGCGGCATTAAGGGAATGTCCACGCAGAAAAAAGCGGTCATCATAGACGCGATGCTTGAGCTCGATGCAAGAGAGGCAGAAGCGGAAGCAGCCAGGGTCTCCGAAGCGAAAGTGGTTTCCGCGGATGTTTCAGGCGGAGCTGAAGACCAAGGTGCTCGGGAAGCCGATACTGTATCAGTCAGCTCACCCTCGGAGAATAATCAGACTTCGCCGACAAAGCGCGTACCAAAAACAGAGGAGACGGAACAGGCTGCGCCATATGAGGCGGCAAAGACTGAACCTTCGACAGGAGAAGAAAAGCGCGAGGAGAAGCGTGACAAATCCGTTTATGTCCCTGGCGCAATTCCGGGCGATCAGGGAAATACTGTGCGCGGGCTTCTGGAGATCATGACGGACGGATTCGGGTTCCTGCGCAGCGCGAATTTCCTTCCCGGCGAGGAGGATGTCTATGTCTCTCCGTCCCAGATCAGGCGTTTCAATCTGAAAACAGGCGACATGGTCGAGGGCAATAAGAGAGAAAAAGCGCAGGGCGAAAAGTACGGCGCGCTGATTTATGTGTCCCGCGTAAATGACCGGCCGGCAGATGAAGCGAGGCGCAGGCTTACATTTGAAAATATGACTCCGATTTTCCCGAACCGACGTATCCGCCTGGAGCGTCAGGACGGATCCCGCGCAACAAGGATCGTCGATCTTATTTCTCCGATCGGCTATGGGCAGCGCGGAATGATCGTCTCTCCTCCGAAAGCCGGAAAGACGACTCTGCTGAAAGATATTGCCAAGTCGATCCTCACGGCGAATCCGGATACTTACCTTATTATTCTGCTCATCGACGAGCGCCCCGAGGAAGTCACAGACATGAAAGAGTCGGTGAAGGGGAAACATGTTGAGATTCTTTACTCCACATTCGACGAGACTCCGGAGCATCACAAGCGCGTCTCCGAGATGGTCATCGAGCGGGCGAAGCGGCTTGTCGAGCAGAAGGAGGATGTCATCATTCTGCTTGATTCAATTACGCGTCTTGCCAGAGCCTATAACATTATTGTAGCGCCGAGCGGCAGGACACTGTCAGGCGGCCTCGACCCGACAGCTCTCTATATGCCGAAGCGTTTCTTCGGCGCAGCGCGCAATATGCGGGAGGGCGGAAGCCTTACCATTCTTGCGACTGCTCTGGTCGATACGGGCAGCAAAATGGACGACGTTGTCTATGAGGAGTTCAAGGGTACCGGCAACATGGAATTGATCCTCGACCGGAAGCTCCAGGAGAGAAGAATGTTCCCTGCTATCGATATCGTTAAATCCGGAACGAGGAGAGAAGACCTCCTTCTTACGATGCGCGAGCGCAAGGCAGTAGATATCATGAGGAGACGTATGAACGGTCTGAAGGCAGAGGATGCGGTCGAGACTATAATCGATGAGTTCACCAGACTGCCGACTAATGAGATGGTGGTCGACCAGATTCTTGCAAAATGGAAGTAAATCCTGTAAAAAGAGTACTTGCATATGAATCTTAACTATGTTAAAATCATTTTTGCTGTCTTATATGAAAAAGGCGAATAAGAAAACTACGTAAAAGTTTTTATAAAGAGGTGAAAAAGATGAAGGAAGGATTACATCCGAATTACTACCAGGCTACAGTGACCTGCAACTGCGGAAATACCTTTACTGTAGGCTCAACAAAGAAAGAGATCCACGTTGAAATCTGCTCCAAGTGCCATCCGTTCTACACAGGCCAGCAGAAGGCTGCCAAGGCTCGCGGACGTATCGAGAGATTCAACAAGAAATACAATCTGGGCAAGTAATAAAGGTCAAAAAGAGAGTATCGGGGACGGCAGGCATGCTGTCCCCTTCTTTATATCGTCTTAGCGCAGCACCCGCTTTCAGGCGGCGCAAAAAGACGAACCATAAGTCATTAGGAGAACAGCTTGCAGAAATCATCAAATATCGGCGGTCAGGCAGTCATGGAAGGCATAATGATGCGCAACGGCGACAGATACTCTGTTGCCGTTCGGAAGCCTGACGGTCAGATCGAAGTCAAAGAAGAACCATATAAGAGTATTTGTCCTGTCAAGGGAATCTACAATATTCCGATCCTGCGCGGAGCAATCGCGTTTATCGATTCAATGGTCGTGGGGACATCATCCCTCATGTGGTCGGCAGAATTTGCCGCAGAGGATGAGGAAGAAAAAGATGAGCCGCGCGATGAGGCCAAAGAAGCCAGAGAGTGGAAGATCGCCATGACGCTGACGGTCATCTTTTCCGTATGTTTTTCGGTCGGTCTCTTCATGATCCTGCCCTACGCGCTTGCATCAATATTGAGGCGCCTGGGCACAGGTGAGGTGCTGGTGTCATTTGCGGAAGCGCTTCTTCGCCTGGCAATATTTGCACTGTACATGTTCCTTATATCCAGAATGAAGGATATTCAGAGAGTTTTCGCGTACCACGGCGCGGAGCACAAATGCATCAACTGCATTGAGAACGGCTGGGACCTCACGGTGGAGAATGTCATGAAAGCCTCGAGGCGGCATAAGAGATGCGGCACGAGCTTTCTTCTTATCGTTGTTGTGATTTCCGTCATATGTTTCCTGTTCGTCGGCTTTCTGGGCCTTCGTTCACCGCTGCAGAGAATTCTGTCCCGAATCATCCTGATCCCTGTCATCGCGGGCATATCCTTTGAGTTCCTGCGCCTTGCGGGTTCCAGCGACAACCCTGTCGTCTGCACTCTGGCAAAGCCGGGGCTCGCGCTTCAGGGATTGGTCACGCGGGAGCCGGATGAAAAGATGGTGGAGGTCGCAATCTGTGCCGTCGAAAAGGTCTTTGACTGGAGAAAGTGGCAGGGAAAGCAATAATATGAACTCGTCTTTTGAACTCAGAATGTGCGGGAACTACTATGAACTTGTGCACGAGGGGGAGAAGCTTCTAACTTCGGCGGGATGTCCTGAACCCGCCGCGGACGCCAGGCTCCTCCTCTTTTTTGTCATGGGCTGGAATCTCACCGATTACGCCTTGCAGGGAGGACTGCCGTGTGAGGACGATAAGGCAGAACGGTTTATGCACCTCATTGAGAGACGGATGACCAGAGAGCCGCTGCAGTATATAACCGGGACAGCTTCGTTTTTCGGCTATGAGTTTCATGTGACGCCGGACGTGCTTATTCCGAGGTTCGACACGGAGACTCTTGTGGAATCTGTCCTGCCCCATGTAAATTGCGGGGACAGGATACTCGATATGTGCACCGGCAGCGGCTGTATAGCGATCACGATTTTCCTGTTGTCTGCAAATGCAGGAAAGTCAGTCTCTGTCACCGCCTCCGATATTTCCGAAGCAGCACTTGGTGTGGCAAGGGAAAATGCCGCTTCTCTCGGGGCTCAAATAAGAGCGGTTCGAAGCGATTTGTTCGAACGTATTGAGGGTACTTATGATATAATAACCGTGAACCCTCCCTATATTGAGACAGAGGTCATCGGGACGCTGGATCCCGAAGTCCGTCTCTTTGAGCCTCATCTGGCACTTGACGGCAGCGATGACGGCCTCGTTTTCTACCGCAGAATAGTGAGGGAAGCCGGGAATTACCTTGCCCCACAGGGCATGCTTGCCCTCGAGATCGGCTATGATCAGTCGGAGGCAGTGGAAGAGCTTTTGAGAGCAGAATCCTACGCGAATGTAAGCACAGTGCGCGATCTGGGCGGAAACGCAAGATGCGTACTCGGGTACGCAGCAGAGAATGCGGCACCTGCCGCCTGCAATCTGGAGAATGTATGATAGAAAAATTGGATAAGATACTGCACAGGCAGGAGGAAATCCTGAGGGAACTTGCCTCGCCGGAGGTCCTTGCTGACAGCACAAGGATGACTGCTCTCATGAAGGAGCAGGCAATGCTTGCCCCTGTCACGGAAGCTTATGAAGCCTACCGCAAGGCATGCCTTACGGAGGAGGAGTCGGAGTCGCTGCTCCTCACCGAGACGGACCCCGAGATGAGGGAGATGCTCCGGGAAGAGCTTGTGCAGTCTAAGAAAGATAAAGAAGAACTAGATGAGAAGATTCGGATCCTTCTTCTTCCCAAGGACCCCAATGACCAGAGAAATGTCATTGTGGAGATCAGGGCCGGAGCGGGCGGAGATGAGGCGGCTCTTTTTGCCTCGGAAATATATCGAATGTACGCGAGATATGCTGACATGAGAGGGTGGCGCACGGAGATGATTTCTCTGAACGAAAACGGCCTCGGCGGCTTCAAGGAGTGTACATTCATGATAAGCGGTACCGGAGCATTCGAGCGTCTCAAGTATGAGAGCGGGACCCACCGCGTTCAGAGAGTTCCGGAGACGGAGAGCGGGGGAAGAATTCATACATCGACAGTGACCGTCGCGGTCCTCCCGGAGGCGGAGGAGGTCGACGTGGAGATCGATATGAAGGACTGCCGTTTCGACGTCTTTCGGGCAACAGGCAATGGCGGTCAGTGCGTCAACACAACGGACTCCGCGGTCCGGCTTACCCATATTCCGACGGGCATTGTCATCTCATGTCAGGATGAGAAGTCCCAGCTGAAGAATCGGGCAAAAGCCCTGAAAGTCCTTCGCGCCAGACTGTATGATCTGAAGCAGAAGGAAGAACACGACAAGAGAGCGGATCTTCGAAGGAGCCAGGTCGGCACCGGTGACCGCTCGGAAAAAATCAGAACTTATAATTTCGGTCAGGGCAGAGTGACCGACCACAGAATCCATCTGACTCTGCATAAAATTGACAGCATATTGAACGGCGATCTTGATGAAATCATTGACAGTCTGACTGCACAGGATCAGGCTATGAGACTTGCGGCAGCGGACGGCAGCCATACAGCCTGAGGTGATTTGAGCCTTTTCTGCGGCCTGGCCGCCGAGGGCAGGATATTTAAATACAATGACCATTTTAAGGAGAGAGTAATGATGAGGAAAACAGCATTAGTCATTCTTGCGGCAGGTATAGGAAGCCGCTTCGGAGGTGGAATCAAGCAGCTTGCGCCGGTGGGACCGAGCGGAGAAATTATCATGGATTATTCGATCCACGACGCCATAGAGGCAGGCTTTGACAAAGTCGTTTTCATCATCCGCAGGGATATCGAGGAAGATTTCAGGCGGATCATCGGTGACAGGATCGAGAAACTCATCCCGGTCGAGTATGCGTTCCAGGATATAAACGATCTCCCGGAAGGGTTCAGCGTACCTGAAGGCAGGACCAAGCCGTGGGGAACAGGACAGGCAGTTCTGGCTGCCAGAGATGTAATTAAGGAGCCGTTCGTAGTCATCAACGCGGATGATTATTATGGAAAGAACGGATTTGTCGCCATGCACGATGCCCTCGTAAACGCGTCGGAAAACGGCGATGAGGAGGAAATATACCTTGCCGGATTTATCCTTAAGAATACTCTGTCCGACAACGGCGGCGTCACCCGCGGTATCTGCAGCCAGGACGAGGATGGCAATCTGACCGGCATCGAGGAGACAAAGAATATTATCCGCACAGACAGCGGAAGCGGAGCGGCAGCGATGACAGATGAAGGGCTGGTCGATGTCGACGCCGACAGCCTCGTATCCATGAACATGTGGGGGCTTATGCCAACGTTCGTCGATAAGCTTCGCGAAGGATTCCCGAAGTTCCTCGCCGGTGTCAAAGAAGGGGATATAAAAGCCGAGTATCTTCTGCCGATCATTATTGACGGCATGCTTCAGGAAGGAAAAGCCCGTGTCCATGTGCTGCGCACTGAGGACAAGTGGTTCGGCGTTACATATCGCGAGGATAAGGATTCGGTTCGGGATGCATTTGCAGAACTTGTAAAGAACGGTGTATATGAGTCACCGCTCAACAGCTGATACCCGGAGGCTTTTCATTGAAATTAAAAAAGAAACTTTATGTCCTAGCCATTGTTATGGCTGCGCTGCTTGCCGGCTGCGCGCGCGGAGACGCAAAGTCGGCCTACACGGAAGCGTCCACCCAGCTTGTATCGGGCTCCTATGAGGAGGCCGAGGCCGGCTTTAAGAAAGTCATCGAGAGCGGCTATTATTTAGCTTACGCATACCGGGGACTGGGCCTCACGCAGATGTCCACCAGCAACTACGCGGAGGCATGTATTGCGTTTGAGCGGGCACTTCTCAATGTAGACGGGCAGGGAGCGGATTTCACAAAGGATGTGAATCTGTACCTTGCTTTCTGCAGGCAGAGGCACGGCGAGACGGACAAGACAATGGAGATTTACAACAGTATACTTGCCAGGGAGACAGATCCTGACGTCCTCTTCCTTCGGGGCAGGCTGAACATGGAACTGGGAAATGAGGCGGCGGCAGCGTCGGACTTTGACAAGGCGGCAACGCTGAGCGGAGACTACGACCTGTACATCAATATCTATCAGGCATACGCCTCTCACGGCAAGCGGGCTGACGGCAGCGATTATCTCGAGAGGGCGCTGAAAATCGTCAACACTTCGCAGGCTGACTACTATAATAAAGGGCTCGTCAATTACTATCTGCAGAACTATGACGACGCGAAGTCCTATCTGATCCAAGCCCTCGATGAGGACCCGGAGGATTCCGGATCGATCCTGCTGCTCGGCAGAGTTTACCTTGCCCTTAACGATGTGGCCGACGCAAGGGCCATGTTCAACGAATACGTCGACGATCCATCTACGGCGCCTGCGGCCTATAACGGGCTTGCGCTGTGCGATATGGAAGATGACGATTATGAAAAGGCGCTTGCAAATGTCGAGAAAGGCCTCGAATACGGCAACAGCACTGCCAACCGCGGTCTGCTTTTTAATGAAATTATTATCTACGAGCACCGCAGAGACTGGGCGATGGCCAAGGCTAAATCGGCGGCCTACATCGCTATGTATCCGGCTGACGAAGCAGGTCTTCGCGAAAACGAATTCCTTTCGACACGTTGATAAGCGGGAGAAGTATATATGATAGAAACTGCCCAGAAAGAAGAACGGGTCCTGCTTGTCGCTGTACAGATGGGTGACGAGTGGGAGACACAGGAATCGCTGGATGAGCTGGCTGAACTTGTGAAAACCGCCGGCGGAATTGTGGTCGGACGGGTAACCCAGGCCAGAGAGCGTATTCATCCGGGTACTTATATAGGAAAGGGAAAAATAGAGGAAGTCGCTGCGCTCATCGAGATGCAGGATGTCTCGTCAGTGGTCATGGATGATGAGCTGACCCCTGCCCAGTATAATAATCTGACTGACGCGCTTGCCGTCAAGGTGGTGGACAGAACGATGCTGATCCTCGATATATTTGCACAGAGAGCGAGCACTGCCGAGGGAAAAATCCAGGTCGAGCTTGCCCAGCTGCGATACAGATCAGCCAGACTGGTGGGACTCGGAAAGTCAATGTCGCGTCTTGGCGGCGGTATCGGAACGAGAGGTCCCGGTGAAAAGAAACTGGAGATGGACAGGCGGCTTATCGGAAAGCGGATCTCTATCCTCAGAGAAGAACTGGCGGAAGTTGTCCGGCATCGTGAACTCATAAGGTCCGGCCGCAAAAAGGGCAAGACCCCGCCGGTGGCAGCAATCGTAGGCTATACCAATGCCGGAAAATCGACACTGCTCAACTATCTGACGGACGCCGGTGTCCTTGCCGAGGACGAACTCTTTGCCACACTTGACCCCACGACGAGAGCAGTGCTTCTGCCGTGCGGCAGTGAGATACTGCTCACTGACACAGTAGGTTTTATCCGCAAGCTGCCCCATCATCTGATTGAAGCGTTCCGAAGTACGCTTGAGGAGGTCGTCTACGCGGATCTTATTATCCACGTGGCTGACGCATCGAATCCGAGGATGGACACGCAGATGGCTGTCGTCTACGAGACTCTGAATGACCTCGGGGCAGGTGTGAAGCCTGTTTACACATTGTTCAACAAGATCGATCTTCTCGAGGACCGGGAAGGTCATCACCTGTGGGATTCTCATGCGGAGAAGACTTACTGCATTTCCGCAAAGACAGGGGAAGGCATAGACGCTTTCGCTGAGGGGCTTTCCGAATTTATCCTGCAGGGACAGATCCTCTATGAAGAGACGATACCTTATGCTAAGGCCGGCCTCATCTCACGGATTCGCAGCGAAGGCCAGCTCATGACGGAGGAATATCGGGAGGACGGGATCTATGTGAAAGCTCTGGTGCCGTCTCCGCTATACGGAAAACTTCTTGCGGAAGTATAAAGGTTTTCCTGACAGGACATATTCTCTGACCGGCGAATTGCCGGTGTAGAGAGCAGGCCTGTCGGGAAAACTTTTTTTCTTATGTAACGGGATGGAATGAAGAACTGAAATGAGCAAAAGTGCGCAAATGGTCATCGCCTTATCCGTGTAAAGTGCGCAAACATACGCAAAATAGGGATTTTTGTCATGTACAATGCTTAGTTTTTGAACGCTTTTCACAAAAAACAGGGTCAAATTTTAGGGATTATTCATGCTCACAAATGATTGAATTTGACTGCGAATAATGCTATTATTTATAAAGGTTTTATAAATGTAAATAGTTCGTGAAGTTTGTGAGGGCGGCTGTGATCAGAGGATATCGGCCAATCAAGGAGATAGTATGCTGACAGAAGAGAGATGGGCTTCGATTCTGGACATCGTGGAGAGGGAGAAGGCGGTGTCTGTTCCCGAACTTGAAGCAGTGCTCGGCGTATCTGCCTCGACGATCCGAAGGGACCTGACTCAACTAAACAGGATGGGAAAGCTGGTCAAGGTCCATGGAGGAGCGACCAGTATCGAGACCCAGTATGTGGGCAAAGACATTACCATGGAAGAAAAGTATTCCATGAATAATGAGGAGAAGCAGATCATCGGGAGATATGCTGCAGGCCTTATCGGACCGGATGATTTTGTCTACATTGACGCGGGAACAACAACGGAATGTCTCGTCGATAATATCCGGGAGATGAGGGCTACATATGTCACCAATTCTCTGACGCATGCCCTTAAACTTATACATAAAGGCTGCAGGACTTTCCTGCCGGGCGGAGAAGTCAAGAAGACCACGGAAGCGATAATTGGGGGAGATGCTCTTGGCTATGTCTCAAGACTTCATTTCACTATCGGATTCTGGGGGACGAACGGTGTGACTTATGAGACAGGATTCACAACACCGGATCCGAGTGAAGCGCTGATAAAGAAGCTTTCTATGGAACAGTGCACGAACAGGTATATTTTATGTGACCGGAGCAAGTTCTCTGTGGTGTCGCCGATTACATTTGCAGCATTCGACACAGCCACGATTATCACGGGAAAACTGACGGACAGTAAATATAAAAAATATGAAAACATAGTGGAGGTGACAAAATGATTTACACAGTAACATTTAACCCGTCGCTGGACTACATCATCAGAGTCGAGAACCTTCGCCTGGGTGTGATCAATCGTACATACTACGAGAACATCCTTCCGGGAGGCAAGGGAATCAACGTCTCCATCGTTCTGAAGAACATGGGACATGAGAGCTGCGCGCTCGGCTTCATGGCAGGTTTCACAGGTCGTGAAATTGCAGCGAGACTTGCCACATACGGTGTAGATTCTGACTTCATTGAGGTTTCTGAAGGACTCTCCAGAATCAATGTCAAGGTGAAATCCAACGAAGAGTCCGAGATCAACGGCCAGGGACCGAAGATCACGGATGAGAACATTGAGGCTCTCTACGAGCAGCTCGATAAGCTTCAGGCTGGCGACATTCTGATCATCTCCGGCAGCGTGCCGAACACTCTCCCGGGTGACATGTATGAGCGCATTATGTCAAGACTTGAAGGCAAGGGCATCGACATCGTAGTTGACGCTGAAAAGGATCTGCTGGTCAACGTTCTTAAGTATCATCCGTTCCTGATCAAGCCGAATAACCATGAGCTCGGTGATATCTACGGTGTTACACTTAAGACAAAGGATGAAGTCGTTCCGTACGCAAAGAAGCTGCAGGAAGAGGGCGCACGCAATGTCCTGATCTCCATGGCAGGCGAAGGCGCAGTATTCATCTCCGAGAAGGGCGACGTCATGAAGAGCGAGGCTCCGAAGGGCACAGTCGTGAACTCTGTCGGCGCAGGTGATTCCATGGTCGCAGGCTTCGTCACAGGTATGATCGAGTCGAACGATTACATGACCGCGTTCCGCATGGGTCTGTGCACAGGATCCGCAAGCGCATTCTCTCCGGACCTTGCAACAAGACCGGAAGTAGAAGCACTGCTTGAGAAGCTTCCGCCGATCGAATAAAGCGGAAAGAGCCGGTATGGCCGGCATGGCTGCCGATCTCCGCTACGCGGGTCACGGCGGCTGACACAAAGAAAAATCCGGAGTTTCAAGTAAGGAGCACCGTATTTTTAATCATCGGGAGACACAGTCTCCCGACAAAAAGCCCACAAGGGCATATGAGGAGGATTGGGTATGAGAATTAGAGATTTGCTGAAACCGGAAGGCATTAAGCTCGGCGGAAGCGCAACAAGCAAGATGGATGCCATCAATCAGATGGTAGACCTCATGTACAAAGAGGGCAACATCTCTGACAAAGAGAAGTATAAAGCTGCCGTCATTGCACGTGAAAAAGAGAGCACAACAGGTATCGGTGATGGCATCGCTATCCCGCACGCAAAGACAGACGCTGTCAAGGCTCCGGGTCTTGCAGCTATGACACTTCCGGAAGGTGTCGACTACGAGGCACCGGACGGAGAGCCGTCCAACATCATTTTCCTTATTGCAGCTCCGAATACAAAAGAGAACGTTCATCTGGAAGTTCTTTCCCGTCTTTCCATGCTGCTCATGGATGATGATTTCACAGATTCTCTGAGAGGCGCTAAGTCCGTAGACGAGTTCCTTTCCATCATCGACAAGGCAGAGGGCGAGAAGCTTGCTGACGAAGAAGCTAAGGAAGCTGCTGCAGCATCCGGCGTATCCCAGGGCTATGACATCCTTGCAATCACAGCCTGCCCGACAGGTATCGCTCATACTTACATGGCAGCGGAAGCTCTCGAGAAGAAAGCAAACGAGATGGGTCTCAAGCTGAAAGCTGAGACGCAGGGATCCGTAGGCGCAAAGAATGTTCTGACAGCTGAAGAAATCGCCAATGCCAAGGGTATCATTATCGCAGCTGACAAGACAATCGACCTTGCGCGTTTCGGCGGCAAGAGAGTTTATCAGACATCAGTTTCTGCCGGTATCAACAAGCCGGAAGAACTGATCAATAAGATCATCAACAACGAAGCACCTATTCTCGATGGAACAGCTCCTGCAGCATCCGCTTCCGGCGGTGAGGGCCAGGGCGTTGGCGCTTCCTTCTACAAGTACCTTATGAACGGTGTTTCCCACATGCTTCCGTTCGTTGTCGGCGGCGGTATCCTGATCGCGATCGCATTCCTGATCGACGGATTCCTTGCTCCGAACGCAGGCGCTGACTTCGGTTCTGCTACACCGGCAGCTCACTTCTTCAAGCAGGTCGGTGGCGACGCATTCGGCTTCATGCTTCCGATCCTTGCAGGCTACATCGCAATGGCTATCGCTGACAGACCCGGTCTTGCAGTCGGTTTCGTAGGCGGTACTCTTGCAAATGCAGGCTACAGCTGGGGCTGGCTCGGCGGCGGCGCTGCTGTCGGCGGCGGCTTCCTCGGCGCTCTGTTCGCAGGCTTCGCGGCAGGCTTCTTTGTCAAGTGGCTCGAAGGTGCATGCGATGCTCTTCCGGATTCTCTCGAAGGCATCAAGCCCGTTCTTCTGTACCCGCTGATCGGTATCCTTGCTATCGGCATCATCATGTTCACTGTCAACCCGATTTTCGCATGGATCAACACAGCGATGACCAATGTCCTGAACGGCATGGGAACATCCAACCTTGTCCTCCTCGGCGCTATCGTCGGCGGCATGATGTCCATCGACATGGGCGGCCCGTTCAACAAGGCAGCTTACGTTTTCGGTACAGCTATGCTGGCTGAAGGCACAGACGCAGGCAAGATCATCATGGCTTCCGTTATGGTCGGCGGTATGGTTCCTCCGCTCGTAATCGCTCTTTCCACAACAATCTTCAAGAATAAGTGGTCTGAGGCTGATAAGAAGGCCGGTCTTGTAAACTACATCATGGGTCTTTCCTTCATCTCCGAAGGTGCTATCCCGTACGCTGCAGCTGATCCGGGACATGTCATTCCGTCCTGCATCATCGGTTCCGCAGTCGCAGGTGCTCTTTCTGCTATGTTCGGATGCGCAAGCCCGGCTCCGCACGGCGGCTTCTGGGTAATCGCGATCATCTCGAACCCGATCATGTATTTCGTAGCGCTCGCAGTTGGTTCTATCATCGGCTGCCTGATCCTTTCCTTCTGGAAGAAGCCGTACGAGGGCTGATACTGATTCTTAAGCTACAGTCGGTATATGTCAGTGGCGGATGTCCCCACTGACATATACGATCACATGCTTTTTCTAAAAAGTGTGTGAAAAAGATGCACAGATACTATTAATATTAAATGCTTTTGTGCTATAATACGATTTAGGCAGAACAGTCTGGAAGCAGTCCGGGTCAGGGCAATAAAGACTGTTGAATATTTTGATAAGGAGATCAATCTTATGAAGTCATTTAGCTATGTAATCACAGATCCTGAAGGCATCCATGCTCGTCCGGCAGGCGAACTTGTAAAGCAGTGCAAGTCCTATGCAAGCAAGGTCACTATCATCAAGGATGGCAAGTCAGCTAATGCTGCTAAGATCCTTGCAGTCATGAGCCTTGGCGTAAAGAAGGGCCATGAGGTTACTTTCCAGATCGAAGGCGCTGACGAAGACAAGGCTGCTGCTGAGATCGAAGCTTTCATGAAAGCTAATCTGTAAAGAGAATCACATGCTTAAATAGCGAAACGACTGGGGCTGCCGCACGATGTGCGGCAGCCTTTTCACTCTCATCGGGACCTGAAAAATGGAAAATAAAAAAGACTTTACTAAGTCCGATCTGTCGGTCTTTGTATCATACATAATCCCGCACAAAAAGCTCTTTGCAGTGGATATGCTTTTATCGATCCTTATTGCGGGCGTTGACCTCACATTTCCGTTCATAACAAGAACAGCGATGAACCGGCTGCTTCCTCAAAAGTTATATACCGCTTTCTTTGCTGTCATGGGGATTGTCCTTCTTGCCTACGTTCTCCGTGCGGTCTTTCAGTATTATATCACTGTCATCGGGCATGGATACGGCACGCTGGTGGAGGCAGATATGCGGGCGGATATATTTGCTCACATGCAGAAGCTTTCCTTCAGCTTCTTCGATAGAAATCGGACCGGCGTACTTCTTGGCAGGGTCACAAATGATCTCTTTGAAATTGTTGAGCTCGCCCACCATGGACCGGAGAATATCCTCACGTGCACGCTGACGATTATCGGCGCGATCACCATTCTGCTATTCATCAATCCGAAACTGACCATGGTCCTTATCGTACTGCTGCCGCTCACTATTTTTTACTCTATGCGACAGCGGCTCAGTATGAGGAATGCCAATAAAGAAGTCAAGAAAAAGACGGGCGAGATCAATGCTGCAATCGAGAGCGGGATTTCTGGTATCCGGACGTCAAAGGCATTTGCAAATGAAAGCGTCGAAGAAGACAAATTCAATCTCGCAAATGAGAATTTCAAGAAGAGCAGGGTAGGATACTACAAGGCTATGGGACGCTTCATGGGAGGCATGGAAGCGGCAATCAGTCTCATGCAGGTGTCTGTCATCGCTGTCGGCGGCGCCATGATAATGAACGGCGAGCTGGATATCGTGGATCTTCTGACCTTTACGCTGTATGTCTCTACTTTCACATCACCCGTGCGCAAGCTGACCCAGTTCATGGAGATTTATACATCTGGAACGGCGGGCTTTTCGCGGTTTCTTGAGATCATGCGCACCGAACCTGAGATCAAAGACGCTCCGGACGCTGTGGAGCTTCATGACGCGCGCGGCAGGATTACGTACGAGAATGTGAGCTTCCATTATAAGGATGGCACGGATGTCCTGCGAAATGTCAGTGTCAATGTCGAACCGGGTCAGACGCTTGCCCTTGTCGGTTCGTCGGGCGGAGGCAAGACGACGATGTGCCACCTTCTTCCGAGGTTTTATGATGTGTCGAGCGGATCTGTGAAAATCGACGGTATTGATGTTAAAAAGATCACGCAGGAAAGCCTTCGGAAGAATATCGGCATTATTCAGCAGGATGTCTTTATGTTCGCGGGAACGGTCATGGAGAATATACGGTACGGAAGACCCGACGCATCGGATAAGGATGTGATCAACGCCGCAATCAAGGCGGAGATCCACGAGGAGATCATGTCTTTTCCCGATGGCTATTATACCTATGTAGGTGAGCGCGGCGTTGTCCTTTCGGGCGGGCAGAAGCAGAGGATTTCCATAGCTCGAGTATTCCTCAAGGCACCTCCGATCCTGATCCTTGATGAGGCCACTTCAGCCCTCGATTCCGTGACGGAGCGCCGAATTCAGGAGAGCCTTGATCTTCTGAGCCATGGCAGGACCTGCATTGTTATTGCGCATAGACTGTCCACTATAAGGAATGCGGACCAGATAGCCGTCATTGAGAATCAGGGCATCTCTGAGATCGGAACCCGGAAGGAGTTGCTCGCGCGCGGCGGGGTGTATGCATCGCTCGAGAGGGCGCAGGAGATTGGTGACCTTCCTGTACAGAATAAAGAATTGGGCATATAAAGGGAAATAGTACTCATTATTGAATTCCGAGACTCCGCCAAAAAACGGCAGGAGTCTCGGAGTTCTTTATTATTGTCAAAAATGTGCTATACTAAAAGGAACTTGAATGTAATCCGGAGGCTTATATGTATTGTGGAAACTGCGGCGGAGAAATCACCGATAAAGACGCCTACTGCCCCTACTGCGGAGTGATGAATCCCCGGGCAGCTGAGACGGAATATATGGAGAAGCTCGAAGATATCCGGGAGAATACGGAAAAGCTCGGAGATGAGGGCGGCAGACACACGAAGAAGGAGGTCAGACGTGTAGGTAGACTGGCCGTCATTATCTTTGCCATTGTTGCAGTCCTCGTACTCGGCCTCTTTGTATTCAGCTGGGCTATGGATCACGTGTTTTTCGGAAGCGGGCGTGACGCACGAGACGAGGCAGCCTTCAAGGAGAAGTATTTTCCCAAACTGGAAGAGCTATATGCCTCAGGCGATATGGATGCGACCTGCGATTACCTGAACGAGATCGGCGGAGAGGACGGAGCCGAGGTGCTTCAGATGTGGCCGCACTATAAGTATATATCTTATTATATGGACTACAAAATCGTTCACGCGATACCGGGGACGGAGCTTGATAATGATTTCTGGAATCTCAAATACGATGAGGTCCTGTATGCCGGGATCGAGCTGATTTATCAGGCGGGATACTTTGGTCAAAAGAATATGAGTGCCGAGGAGACAGAAAAAGTTAAGAAGTATGCTTCTGAGGCGGAGGATATATTTTCTGAATACTTCTCACTGGATAAATCAGAACTCGACGAGATATATCGGAACTGCACAGATGAAGACGGCTATGTCTACTATACGAAGATACAGGAATGGGCTAAGAAGACAGGAGGTGCGACATGAAGTGTCCTAAATGCGGCGCGCCGCTTAGAATGGAAGAAAAATTCTGTACTTACTGCGGCGCCCCCAACACGCTGGCAGCCAAACATCAGGCCGATATGGACCATTACGAGCGTGAGTTTGCCGAGACGCAGCAGGAAGTGCTGAAAAAGAGCCGGAAGGCAGGATCGCTGGCTGCGAAGCTGATCGTACTCGTGATCATGATCGTTCTTAATATTGTAGCCGGCTTTATCTCTGCAAATGCCTGGCAGATCAAATATGACAGGCGAAAACAGGAGGCGGCAAAACATGCCGAGGAGCATATAGCAGCTATAGACAGGATGATCGAGGAAAAAGACTATATCTCGATCAGAGACTATTATTATGACAACGATATGACTGACGGAGAAACATTTGAGGCTTACAGCGCGATCGTACACTATGCCGGAAGCCTCGAAGACCTGTACAGTACCCTGTGCAATTTTGATGCTTACAGTTTCTGGCAGTCGGATTCTCCCAACTCCAGTCGAATAACGTATCTGGCTTCTGATATCATTGAACTGTATGAGGATCCGAAAGACAACTATTACCGGGATGAGGCGATCACAGACGATAAGATGGCCATCATCGAGGATATACGTCATCAGGCAGAAGGCCTGCTTGTTGCATATGCCGGATTCGATAAGGAAGAGGTCGGCGAGCTGAAGAATATGTCGAAAGCAAGGATCGAAGAAAAGGTCAGGGAAAATCTTGAGGCTGTCTTCGAAGAAAAGAGAGAGGCTGAGGAAGCTGAAAAAGCTGCTGAGGCTCCGGAGACGGAGAGTTTTTCCGTGGAGGCTTTTATTGAGCAGGTACAGGGAGGTGCGGGCGTATGAGAAAGAACAGAACAGGCGTCAGCGTTGGCACGATCCTTTACGTGATCCTGCTTGTGATACTGTCTCTTGTACTGGTGATTCAGATTTCCTATATTGCATCGGAACTCAGAGACAACAGGTATGATTACTCGGCTGATGAGGACGATTACATAAGAATGACCACGTATGAGAACTATTATCGGATTCTCGATGAGGCGACAAATGACAGCCGGCTTGGTAAAAAGCACACAGAAGTCGAACAGGAGATCCGGGCTCTCGGGTTTTATTACGAGGCAGCTACCCTGTATAAAGCGTATCTTGCTATTGATGACAGCGAGTCCGCAGCGCAGCAGAAAGCCCGGATGGACAGATTTAAGGAGGAAGCCGGATCCTACATGTCTGAGACAGGCAATATCGACAAGCTGCTCGGCATCAGCTGAGAGATGAACCTCCACCCCCATGCGGTGCTGAACCGCGTCCTATGGAGGTGGTATCAAAGCCCTTCGGGCTTTAAGCCCCTCCGGGTCTT
>JBGUHN010000030.1:0-28170 GCA_045112155.1 Lachnospiraceae bacterium | reverse complement strand
AAAGAGTGAAATATCAAAGTCAGTGATAGCGGAATAAAGCCATTACCTCACTCTGCTGGTGAGGCTGCTTGGTATACACTTTTTTAGAAGCCATCAAAACATGCTCTGAGCCCTACCTCTCCCCGTGAATGGTAACAATATTTTCCAGCTGAGTTGTCGTTGACTCGTCCATTGTGTTCCCCTTTTTGGTAGTGTATGATAGTGTAAGCAGATTTCTGCCTGTTATTGTATCACAGGCAGAGGATGAGGGAAAGGCTGTTGCGTGACATGACGGAACTTGAGAAACTATGTGAGCAGGCACTTTATGATGAAGTGCAGGATTTATCGGACGGCAGGTCGATCGTCAGGGATAATGCTTCCGGAAAGCTGTTTTACAGGAAACGGCTTGCAATCTATAACCCGGAAGTTTTTAGCTGGCTCAGGGATCACAAAAGCCGCTATGTGCCGAGGATCGAATCGTTCTGGCAGGATGGTGAGGAACTGGTCGTTATTGAGGAACTGATTCAGGGAAAGACTCTGGAGCAGGTCCTTTTTGATGCTGAGAAAGAGGGCGGCCTGCATTTTGAGGAACGCATCCGGATCCTGACAGAGCTCTGTGATGGGCTGTCTTTCCTGCACAGCGCGGAGCCGTCGATCATTCATCGCGATCTAAAGGCGTCCAACATCATGCTGACTGAGGACGGAGTAGTCAAGATTATTGACTATGATGCCGCGAAGCTCTATGTCAAAGGTCAGAAACGTGATACTCAGCTGATCGGCACGCAGGGGTCCGCAGCCCCCGAGCAATACGGATTTGCCGCTTCTGATGCCCGGACGGATATTTATGCCCTGGGAAAACTGATCGAGAGAATGCTGCCGGATAATGCGGACGCGATCCGGATCGCCGCAAAGGCCACCAAAATGGACCCGGCAAGGCGGTATGCCACCGCCGCACAGATGCGGGAAGCTATTAAAAGAATCCGCGAGCACCCGCCGGCCCTCGACCATTTTTTAGAGAAGATACCGGGATATGATCCGTCGATCAGGAAGCATCGATTGATGGCCCGCTTCGGAATCGTGATTTTTTGCGCATGTATCCTGTTCATGGCCGCTGTTATTTATGAATACTGTGTAATTAAACCGGCAAAACGGCAGGAAACTATAGATAATGCAATTCATGTCGCGTCAGATGCCCAGGCGCAGCCTAAGGATATTGCGGAGGCAAGTGTGCAGCTGCTCAGGGAGTGTCCTTACGATAAAATGGACACCAATACGCAGGAGCAGTTCCGGGAAATGGCCAAAACGGTAGTTCGGAGATATACTTCCCCGAAAAAAGGGGAACCTCAGGAGACCGGTATGTGCCTCTCTAAGGAAGGTGTGGATTATGTTGCCGCAATTCAGGAATTGGGCGTTGATGAGCGGACGGCAAATGCGATCCGTATCGGTGGTCAGCTCCGATACTGTCTAAAGATTAACAAATGGGAGGAGGCTTTTCAGGCTCTGACATATCTTGAAGGTCTGCCGGATGAAGAGACGGAACGCGAGGCTGTGTATGAGGCATGCAGCAGTGCTTCGGAAAAGTATGAACAGAAGTTTGAGGGGAGTAAGAGTTCTGCAAATGCCTCTGCGGCACTCGAGTTCTACTCACGGCTTAAGAATGTCGGTTACGGGGAAGCGGAAAAACTCTTAGGAAACTTTTATAGAACCGTGCTTAGCAGCGCAGATGCGCAGCGTGATGCGGGTGAATATGACAAAGCGATTCGGCTTTACGAAGTTCTGCGGGACTATGAGAAAGATGTCATAAATGGTGATTCCGAACCGACGATCACGGAGCAGATCCTGGAATGTGACTATCTGCAGGCCCAGGAGAAGATGGATTCGGGGGATTATCCTAAAGCCCGTTCTGAATTCACAGAGCTCGGAGAATACAAGGATGCGGCCGACAAGGCAAATGAATGCGCGTACCTTTTAGCCCGGAAATATGCGTCAGATGCGAATTATGATAAGGCGGCATCCCTTTACACGGAAATTCCCGGATATAAGGAGGCGGATACTCTCTGCCTTGAAGCGAAGTATAATTACTGCAGTCAGGTCTTAGCGGCACCGGACGATTTGTCATACGGCTACATTGAGGAGCTGGTTGCAGCCGAGTATCCCGGCGCTCGGGAGTTCAGGGACAAAATGTATGCCTGGCATGCAGAAATCGAGACAGGCCTTGAGCTTATGCTCGGCCCTAATCAGGCGGCAGCTATCAGGGCCACGCTTTCAAGCGGACCGCCGGATGGTACCACCCATATCCGGTTTGATCTCATTGATAATGAGAATGGTGGAACAGTCACCTGGACCTCCGAGGAGGAGTGTGCCAGAGGTGAGAGCAGCACGGTGTATTATCAGTTGACCAGCTACACGGAAAACATATTTGAGAAAAACTACACGGTAAATGTTTATTCGGATGACGGAGCTTTGATTGGAAGCTGGAGCGGATGCTTCTCGCAGGAGTTTCTGAAGGATTTACCGGATTCGTGAAAGGAAAAATGACGTATGTCTTATATTTGACCAATGGCACTGGCAATTGCTGCCTCATATTGGCAAGCCATGGGGGAAAGTTCCTCTTGAACACATTTTATGGTATGATAAAACTTGGTAACGGCAAAAGGGTATTTCCGAAGCCGTGAGTATGGCCTGAATAAAACAGGGTGATATAAAAGGAGAAGAGTAATGAGCAATAATACGAAGCTGATTAAAAAGATTATCATAGCAGCGGCATTTCTTGTCTGCGTTGTCACGCTTGCAATAATGAGCCGGGAAAGAGCAGCAGGCAGCGCAGCGAATGCTACAGAAAGTATTACAACAGAAAGCGGTACGGCCGAAAGCAATGCGGCAGAAAGTACTTCAGCAGAAAGCATTGTAACAGAAGAAAATCAATCGGAAAACGATGAACAGGCTTTGACAGCATATTGGTCCGCTGATTCTGCGGCCGCCCAGAGCCTCAGAGACTATGTGACTAAGGTGACCGATGAGGCAAATGCAAACAGCTTCATTCCCGTCAAGGACCGCATTGCTGTATTTGACATGGACGGAACACTAACATGCGAGACCTTCTACACCTACTATGACACGATGATGTTCATCGAATACTGTCTGTATGATCACCCGGATCAGGTCTCGGAGGAGCTGAAGCAGGCAGCCGAGGAAATTAAGCCGGGATATAAGGCAGATGAGACGCTGGCAAGGAACTTTGCCAAGGCCTATGCAGGGATGACGGTCGATGAGTTCTATGAGTATGCCGTAGAATTCGGAAAAAAATACACGGACAGCTTTAACAACATGCGGTATATCGACGGATTCTATCTCCCCATGGTCGAACTGGTAGAGTATCTGTACGAGAACGATTTCACGATTTATGTCATCAGCGGAACCGAGCGTACAACGACCAGGGCTATCGTAGCCAATTCTCCGATCAAGGACTATGTCACTCCGAACCATGTGATCGGAACGGACTTTGAGATAAAGCAGCCCGGATACGAGGACGTAGCTTCCAACATGGATTTCAAGTATGCTGACGGAGATGATCTGGTGCTGACGGGCGGTTTCATCCAGAAGAACCTTAACGCCAACAAGTCCATTTATGTTGAGAGAGAAATAGGTCAGCGCCCGGTACTCGCGTTCGGAAACAGCGGCAGCGATACCAGCATGATGAATTACGCAATCGACAGCAGAAATCAGTATCCGGCAGAAGCATACATGATCGTCGCCGACGACTCCGTGAGGGAGTGGGGAACGGCAGACTGGGCTGAAAAATCGGCAGAGTACACTGAAATGGGATATGTTCCTGTCTCTATGGAAAAAGACTTTGCCAGGATTTACCCGGATACCATCACGAAGGCTGCTGAGCAGTATGTAGAGAGAGAGCAGGTTTCGGAGCCGGAAGAAGAGGAGCTCGCTAACGCAGCGTAAATTAAGGCAGCAGCGAAAGCTATGAAAAATCAGTGGAATCCGATGGATCGTATTATTTTTCATATTGACGTGAATTCAGCCTTTCTTTCCTGGAGCGCAGTCAAGCGCCTCCGGGAGGATCCGAATGCGGCTGACCTCAGGCTCATTCCATCCGCAGTCGGCGGTGATGTCCAGACGAGGCACGGCATTATAACGGCAAAGTCGATCCCGGCCAAAAAGTACGGGGTCACGACAGGTGAGCCAGTCGTCTCAGCGCTGAAAAAGTGCCCTCAGCTGGTCCTTATTCCGGGTGACCGGGCGACATACCGCGAGTACTCCGCGGATTTTATTAGTATCCTGAAAAAATATACGGATAAAGTCGAGAAAGTATCTATCGATGAGGCTTTTCTCGATATGACCGACGCCGCCCATCTGTTCGCTGAGGAGATTGCGAACGGTGAGCCGTACCCACTCTGCGCAGCCCGGCACATAAAGGATGAGATCCGCGATACTTTGGGTTTTACTGTGAACGTCGGCATATCTACGAACAAGATATTGGCCAAGATGGCGAGTGACTTTGAGAAACCGGATAAAATCCACACGCTCTACCCGGATGAGATCCAGACAAAGCTCTGGCCGCTTCCGGTTGGCAGCCTTTTCGGATGCGGCAGTAAGACCGCCGAGAAGCTCACTGGCATGGGGATTCGGACCATAGGGGAACTTGCCCAGACCGAGATGGGGCTTCTTCGAAGCATTCTCGGAAACAAGAGCGCGGAATATCTGCACAATAATGCAAATGGCATCAGCACGTCTCCGGTCAGAACCGTCCGCGAGAAGGCCAAGAGCTACTCCAATGAGACGACGACCAGCGAGGACATAAGCGATGCCAACTATGAATCCATAGGTCTGCCCATTGTTCGAAAGCTGGCGGACAGCGTCGCGAAGCGGCTTAAGGCGGACGGAGTCCGGGCGTTTACGGTCTATGTCATTGTCAAGACATCGGAATTTGCCCGTCACACCCGCCAGACGACGCTGACAGTTTCGACCAACGATCCGAGAGTGATTCGCGAAACTGCGGAGCAGCTCATGTATGCGCTGCTGCACGGAACGGAGGGATTGTTTTCCCAGGGCGCGAGTATGCGTCTCATCGGCGTAGGTTGTTCCAATATTGACCGGGAAGCCTACCGTCAGATGGATCTGTTTTCATGGGCGGAGACGAAGAAGGCTGAGGATCAGAAGCGGGAGGAACAGCGAAAGAGAGAGCTTCAGATTGAGGAGAAAAAGAAGAAGCTGGACGGAATGATGGAGAAGGTACAGAGTCGGTACGGTGAGAAGTCGTTGAGGAAGGGGATGCATTTGCCGGAGTGACTTTTGTCGTGGGCTGCCGCACTAATCATGACTTCACAAACCTGCTGATAAAGATCGATTAGGACGAGTTGGCAGTCAATCTTGTAAAATAATGCACATAAGCAGTGCCATTTTAGACTTGAACCTAGTACTAAAGGCAGTCACGCCAGATCGTTTTTATCTACATCTACTGATTGCCTAAAGAAAATATTAAGCAATAAAGCAGTCACTTTTCTTGGTTTTGATAATTGGTGATGGTAAGACCTACTTATAACAGATTTAGCCTGGCAGCTGCTAGAAGGTGATTTCAAGAAAAGCTACTGCCCGATTCAAGACCCGGGCAGTCCTCGATCGCCGTAGAGAACAAAGATGACTGACTGCCCGCATTCGTGCATTCAGTCGTTTTATGGTGATTTCAGCGACAGCTACTGCCCGGTTCAAGACCCGGGCAGTCCTCGATCGCCGTAGAAAACAAAGATGACTGAATGCCCGTATTCGTGCATTCAGTCGTTTAATGGTGATTTCAGTGACAGCTACTGCCCGGTTCAAGACCCGGGCAGTCATCGATTGCCGTTGGTAACAAAGATGACTGATTGTCCGCATTTGGGCGTTCAGTCGATTAATCGTGATTTTAGCTATAGCGACTGCTCTGAGCACCTCCGAGCAGTTGATGAACAATGCATAGAACCAAGGTGACTGCCTGCCAACAATTCCTGATATCAGTTGAATAGATGTGATTTCAAAGAAATCAACTGCCCCTATGTTTAAAATAGTCCTTTAGTGCCATAAAAGTGTAATTGCACCATAAAAGTGTAACTGATAGGGAGTAATTATCCTTGTCAGTTGCGCTTTTTTTATGTGCCGCTGGCACCGTAGTTGGACAGGACGCGGGCTGACGGATCATTCACATCGCAGCCCTCCCATTCTCTGTTGGGCATCCAGAAATCCACAATCATTTCAGCCTGGCCGGGATAATATTTCTCGAATATATCACGGTACAGAAGAGATTCTTTCGTAAACGGCCGGGCATGTGTGTACAGCTCGCAGCGTCTTGCAAATTCCTCATCAGTATACTTCGTTTCCGCATATTCCTTCAGGTAGTCGACCATTGAGTGACCGACAGCGTCCGAGAAGGCGGCCTTCTCGCGCCAGAGAATCTCATCAGGCAGATAGCCGCATCCTTCAAATGCATGGCGGAGAAGATACTTGCCCTTGCCGTAAGTGTTGAGTTTCATCTGCGGGTTAAGTCTCATTACATAGCTCACGAAATCGAGATCGCCGAAGGGAACACGGGCTTCCAGCGAGTTGACAGAGATGCAGCGGTCAGCCCGCAGAACATCGTACATATGAAGCTCCCGGACTCTCTTCTCAGCCTCTTGCTGGAAGGCTTCCGCTGACGGGGCAAAGTCTGTGTACTTGTAGCCGAAGAGTTCGTCTGAGATTTCGCCGGTGAGGATGACACGGATATCTGTCATCTCGTGGATCGCCTTGCAGACCAGGTACATGCCCATGCTGGCTCTGATCGTTGTAATATCGTATGTGCCAAGGAGCTCTATGAGCTTTTCGAGCGTCGACGTGACCTCATCCGGTGTCATATAGACTTCAGTGTGGTCCGAGCCGATGAAGTCTGCGGCCTGTCTGGCATATTTCAGGTCGATGGCGTCTTCGCACATGCCGATGGCGAAAGTTTTAATCGGATGTTGGCATTCTTTGGCTGCGATTGCGCAGACGAGTGAGGAATCCAGACCGCCGGAGAGCAGGAAGCCGACCTTTGAGTCTGATACAAGACGTTTTTTCACGCCTGCGATAAGCTTTTCCCTGATATTTGTACAGGCAGCTTCGATATCATCGCTGCAATACTGTTTGATATCATCGCTGCAATACTGTTTGATATCATCACTGCAATATTGTTCGATGGAAGGCTGCTGTGCAGCTTCATTTCCGGTAACGGAAGCTTTAATTCTTACGTCTTCCGGATGGGCTGCCGGTGCCTCTTTTCTGCAGGGATCTGCCGCATCCGAATAACGAATGAACTGTCCGCCCTCATAGTAGCAGCCCGGAGGGAAGGGCATGATCTTTTGTGCGAGACCTACCAGGTTTTTGGGTTCGCTGGCAAAGAGGATCACTCCATCGCTATCATAGCCGTAGTAGAGCGGCCGGATCCCGATCGGGTCGCGTGCTGCGATATACTCGTTCTTTGTGCCGTCATAAATGATGCAGGCAAATTCGGCATCGAGCATGGCGAACATATCGGTTCCGTACTCATGGTACAGGGGGAGGATGATCTCACAGTCGCTGTCGCTTGCAAATGAATAGCCTTTCTGTCTTAGATCTGCTCTCACTTTTTCAAATCCGTAGAGTTCTCCGTTGCATACAACGAAATTCCCACCTAGAGAAAATGGCTGCATGCCCGACGGCGTGAGTCCCATGATGGACAGTCTGCGAAAACCAAGAAGACCGTTTCCTGTATCGATGATCCGGCAGTCATCCGGTCCCCTTGAGATTGTTCTTTCAAAACCTTTTTTAAATTTAGTCAGATCTGCGGTGTCCCCGCAGTAACCCATGATAGAACACATAATCACAGCCTCCTTTGCCAACTGATGCTGAAACAAATCCGGTGTCAAATCTCGCAAGCGGGACTTGAATTTATAAACTGACGCTGATCCTAATCCGGTGGTATATCTCACGAGAGAAATTTAAACACAAAGGGCTGCCGCACATCTTAATTATATGCAGCAGCCCGGGAAGTAAATCAGGGAAGGATCCTTGAAGATTTATCTCACTCCAAAGAGCAGGTCGGCGTAGGTCGGATACGGCCAGTAGCTCCTTGCAGTGAGCTGTTCTGCCTTGTCACACGGCGCGCGGAGCTCGCTCATGACAGGAAGCACAGTGTCGCGGATCATAGCGGATTCTTCGACTATATCTTTGGCACCGCTGATTGCGGCTACTGCCTTCTCAAGCTCAACTGTTTTTGTCTCGATCTCGTCTATAAGTTCGGAGAGCTCGCTGACAATACCGGACTCATAGCGGCAGGCAAGCTCAGGGACAATCGCCTTCTTGGCTGCCGCTGATTTTGCGACATCCGCGGCATATGCCTCAATTGCCGGAGCTATCTGGCGTTTTGCCATACTGACCATCGTGTTGGCTTCGATCAGCACGCTCTTAGTGTAGTTTTCGAGCATGATATCGCGGCGGGAGTGCAGCTCGTCAATTGTGAATACGCCCAGGGAAGTGAGCATCTTTACGTTCTTTTCATCGAGCAGATGTGGCATACAGTCTGCCGTCGTCGGATAGTTGAGGAGACCTCTCTCCTCGGTCGCTTCCTTGATCCAGGCGTCGTCATAACCGTTGCCGTTGAAAATGATCCTCTTGTGGTCTTTGATTGTCTTCTTGATCATCTCATGAAGAGCTGTCTCAAAGTCCTCTGCCTTCTCCAGCCTATCGGCGTAGATCCGGAGGCTTTCTGCCACCGCGCTGTTCAGCATGATGTTCGCGCAGGCGATTGAGTTGGAGGAGCCGAGCATGCGGAACTCGAACTTGTTGCCCGTGAAGGCGAACGGTGAAGTTCTGTTTCGGTCCGTTGTATCTCTGTTGAATCTCGGAAGTACGTCGACGCCGAGTTTCATCTTTGTCTTCTTTGTGCCCTCATACGGTGTGTCGGAGTCAATCGCTTCGAGGACTGCGCTCAGCTCATCGCCGAGGAACATGGAAATGACGGCGGGCGGGGCTTCATTTGCACCTAATCTGTGATCGTTGCCTGCAGTTGCGACAGACAGTCTCAGGAGATCCTGATAATCGTCTACCGCTTTGATTACCGCGCAGAGGAAGAGCAGGAACTGGGCGTTCTCGTAGGGAGTTGCCCCGGGTGAGAGCAGGTTCTGGCCGGAGTCAGTGGCTATGGACCAGTTGTTGTGCTTGCCGCTTCCGTTGACGCCTGCAAATGGCTTCTCGTGCAGCAGGCACACCAGCCCGTGCCTTGCGGCAACTTTCTGCATAATCTCCATGGTCAGCTGGTTGTGGTCAGTCGCGATATTCGTAGTTGTGTAGATCGGAGCCAGTTCGTGCTGTGCAGGTGCGACCTCGTTGTGCTCTGTCTTAGCCAGGATGCCGAGTTTCCAGAGTTCGTTATTGAGGTCCTCCATGAAGGCAGCGACGCCGGGCTTGATGACGCCGAAGTAATGGTCATCCAGTTCCTGACCCTTGGGAGGCTTCGCGCCGAACAGTGTGCGGCCGGTGAAGCGAAGGTCGGGGCGTTTGTCATACATTTCGCGTGTGACCAGGAAATATTCCTGCTCGGGTCCGACGGAGGAGACGACGCGCTTAGCCGTATCATTGCCGAAGAGTCGCAGAATTCTGAGGGCCTGCTTGCTGAGAACTTCCATGGAGCGAAGCAGCGGTGTCTTTTTGTCCAGGGCGTGTCCGCCGTAGGAACAGAATGCGGTCGGGATGCACAGAGTCTTCCCTTTGATGAATGCATAGGATGTCGGATCCCAGGCTGTGTAGCCGCGGGCTTCAAATGTCGCGCGGAGTCCACCCGACGGGAACGAGGACGCGTCCGGCTCGCCCTTGATGAGCTCCTTGCCGGAGAACTCCATGATGACGCTGCCGTTCGGGGACGGGGAGATAAAGCTGTCGTGCTTCTCTGCCGTGATGCCGGTCAGCGGCTGGAACCAATGAGTAAAATGCGTTGCTCCGTGGTCGACGGCCCAGTCCTTCATGGCCTGGGCGACTGCATTTGCAACACTGATGTCGAGGACGCTGCCCTCATCAATCGTCTTTCTGAGGGATTCATATACGTCTGCGGAGAGTTTCGCGCGCATGACGCGGTCGTCGAAGACCATGCTTCCGAAATAATCTGATACTGCCAAATTACTCATAATAATACTCCTTTCTGGTGTATGCAGGCTCTTGCAAATGACTGTGAGGGTCAGTCAAAACCGACGCCGCCAAACCAAATGCGGGAAATCTGCAAATAAGAAAAGGCAGAGACACCTTTTGCTGTAACACAAAAGACGCCTTTGCCTTTGTCTCTATGGCCGCTTATCTGATTAAAGAAAAAGGCGCCTTCGAGCTTTCGCTCAAAGACGCCGTTGCCTTTATGTCTGCGAATTCTACAGTAGATTTCATTGTGTGTCAACAGAAATCCGAAAGAAAAATTGTATTTTCAAAAGTACAATTTTCAAATCTGAAAAAGGCATTGACAAAAGAATCTTATGCGATTATCATGACCTGCAAGAAGCAACGGCGCTTCCTGTGTTTTTGCACGGGAAACGCCGCTGCTTCTTTTTTTTGATAGCGAGAACAGTTCTCAGAGAGGATGGTACATATGGAAAACAGGCTTTCATACGACAGAGAACACGACGCCTGCGGGATTGGAGCGGTCATACGGATCGATGGAGTTCCGGAATACTCCGTCATGAATGACGCTCTCAGCATAGTGGAGAAACTTGAGCACAGGGCAGGCAAGGACGCGAGCGGCACTGTCGGCGACGGTGTCGGCATACTTATGCAGATTTCGGACGCTTTCTTTCAGGGAGCTGCGAAGGAGCTGGGGCTCATGATCGGTTCAGCCGGGGATTACGGCATAGGTATGTTTTTCCTGCCCGTGGATGACCTTAAGCGCACATTTGCAAAAAGACTGTTCGAAGTCATATCGGAGAAAGAAGGAATCTCTGTCATCGGATGGAGAAAGGTTCCGATCTGCCCGGATATCCTTGGCGATGCTGCCAGAAACTGTATGCCTTCAATATGGCAGTGCTTTCTCAAGAGACCGGAGGCAGTGAATGCCGGAATAGACTTTGACAGGAGACTGTACGTTGTTCGCCGCGAGTTCGAGCAGAGCTCTGAGGACACTTACATTTGCTCCCTCTCCTCAAGGACCATTGTCTATAAGGGAATGTTCCTTGTCGGTCAGCTGCGCAGATTCTATGAGGATCTTCAGAGCAGTGAGTATACGACAGCTATTGCGCTCGTTCACTCCAGGTTTTCAACAAATACGCTGCCGAGCTGGGAGAGAGCTCACCCGTACAGGTTCTTAGCCCACAACGGTGAGATCAATACGATCCGCGGCAACACTGACCGTATGCTTGCCCGTGAGGAGACTATGCACTCGGAGCTGCTTCAAGCTGATAAGGACAAGATTTATCCGGTCATATCAGCCAGCGGATCCGATTCCGCAATGCTCGACAACACACTGGAGTTCCTCTATATGAATGGCATGGATCTGCCGCTCGCTATGATGACGCTGATCCCGGAGCCGTGGAAGAACAACCGCTTCATGAGTGAATCCAGAAAGGATTTCTATCATTACTACGCGACCATGATGGAGCCGTGGGACGGGCCGGCAGCGATCCTTTTCACTGACGGCGAGATGTTCGGCGCGACACTGGACCGGAACGGACTTCGCCCGTCAAGGTATTATATTACGGACGATAACCGGCTGATCCTCTCCTCGGAGGTTGGTGTCCTCGATCTCGCTCCGCAGCACATCGTCCGGAAATCAAGGCTGACTCCCGGAAAGATGCTTCTCGTGGATACGCGCAGCAAGAGGATCATCTCTGACGATGAGTGCAAAGATACTTACGCGTCCGCCCGACCGTACGGTGAGTGGCTGGATCGTCATCTGATTCATCTTAACGGGTTGTCGATTCCGAATCGCAAGGTGCTTGTGCATACGCAGGAAGAGCGCGACAGATTGTACAAAGTATTCGGTTACGGTTATGAGGAAGTAAAGACCTATATCCTTGAAGCCGCAAAAAACGGAGCGGAGCCGACTGTGTCCATGGGCCATGACGTCCCGATTGCGCCGCTCTCTGATAATTATCCGCTTCTCTACCGGTTCTTCCAGCAGCAGTTCGCCCAGGTCACGAATCCTCCGATCGATTCGCTGCGTGAGAAAATCGTCACTGACACGACCGTCTATATTGGTTCCGACGGTGACCTTCTGTGTGAGAAGAGTGACAACTGCCAGGTGCTTGAAGTTGACAATCCGGTGCTCACAGGTGTGGATCTTATGAAGATCCGCTCTATGAAGCACAGCGGTTTCAGGACGGAGACAGTCTCTCTGCTTTATTACAAGCACACATCCCTGTCCCGCGCGGTCGACCATCTCTATCTCGCGGTCGACCGGGCTGTCTCACAGGGTGCAAATATTATCATCCTCTCTGACCGCGGCGTCGACGAAAATCATGTGCCGATCCCGGCTCTTCTTGCCGTGTCGGCTGTTGAACAGCATCTGGTCCACACGAGAAAGAGGACTGCTGTTTCTCTGATCCTTGAGAGCGGCGAGGTGAGGGACGTTCATCAGACAGCCTGCATTCTCGGCTTCGGAGCGCGAGCCGTCAATCCCTATCTTGCCCACGAGTGTATCGGCGAGCTGATCACTCTCGGCTTACTTGACAAGGATATGTACACTGCCATCGCCGACTACAACAAAGCCCTCCTTGGCGGTGTGGTGAAAATCGCTGCCAAGATGGGCATATCGACCATTCAGTCCTACCAGTCGGCCAGGATCTTCGAGGCAATCGGTCTGTCAGACGAAGTCATTGATAAGTATTTTACAGGCGTTGTCAGCAGAGTTGGCGGCATCGGTGTGCGTGAGCTGGAAGAAGGCATTGCGGCACGGCATGACAGGGCATTTGACCCCATGGGCCTGCCGGTGGATCCGGTTCTTGACAGTACAGGATTCCACAATCTTCGGAGCGGCCCGGGCAAGGAAGACCACCTCTACAGCCCGAAAGTCATTGTTCTTCTGCAGCAGGCGGTCAGGACCGGAAGTTACGACAAGTTCAGAGAATATGCTGCCCTCGTCGATGATGCGGAGCATCCGCACACTTTGAGAGGGCTGCTGGAATTTGTACCCTCTGACCATCCGGTGGACATCGATGAGGTGGAGAGCGTAGAGGAAATCGTTAAGCGCTTCCAGGTTGGGGCTATGAGCTACGGCTCCCTCTCGCGGGAAGCCCACGAGACCATAGCCTGCGCTATGAACAGGCTTGGCGGCAAGTCCAACACCGGTGAGGGCGGCGAGGCCGTAGATCGTTTCGGGACAGAGAAGAACAGCGCGGTCAAGCAGGTAGCTTCAGGCCGTTTCGGTGTGACGGAAGAGTATCTGCTCAGTGCCAAAGAGATACAGATCAAGATGGCGCAGGGAGCAAAGCCGGGCGAGGGTGGAAATCTCCCGGCCGCCAAGGTCTATCCCTGGGTGGCAAAGACCCGCTGTTCCACACCGGGCGTTCAGCTCATCTCACCGCCGCCGCACCATGACATTTATTCAATCGAGGATCTTGCCCAGCTGATCTATGATTTAAAGAATGCCAACAGGTCTGCCCGGATTTCTGTAAAGCTTGTCTCCGAGGCGGGCGTCGGAACGATTGCTTCGGGCGTTGCCAAGGCCGGCGCCCAGGTCGTTCTGATTTCAGGGTATGACGGAGGAACAGGAGCAGCACCGTTCAGCTCAGTCCACAACGCCGGACTTCCGTGGGAACTCGGCGTTGCAGAGACCCACAAAGCCCTTATTGAGAGCGGTCTCAGATCCAGAGTCAGGATCGAGACGGACGGCAAACTCATGACCGGCAGGGATGTTGCCATAGCTGCCCTGCTTGGAGCGGAGGAGTATGGATTTGCAACTGCTCCGCTTGTCAGCCTCGGCTGCATGATGATGCGGGTGTGTTCGAAAGATACATGTCCGGTCGGAATAGCTACGCAGAATGAGAAGCTGAGGGGAAGGTTTGCAGGAAAGCCAGAACACGTGATGAATTTCATGACATTTGTTGCTATGCAGCTTCGGGAAATCATGGCAAAACTTGGCATGAGGACTGTCGATGAAATGATCGGGCGGACGGACTGCCTGAGGAAGAGAGACAGTTTTAAACAACCGCACGCGCAGACGATTGCGTTCGACAGGATCCTTAATGCAGGGCTCTCCGGGGCGGACGGCATGAGGTTCGACCCTGCTAAGAGCTATGACTTTGGCCTCGAAAAGACACTTGATGAGAGAGTGCTTCTTCCGTGGTTTGCTAAAGCTGCTGATAAAAAGTCAGCCTGCTCAAAGATCGAGGTGGAGGTGAGCTCTACCGACAGGACATTCGGCACGATTCTTGGCTCGGAGATTGTGAGAAAATACGGCAGCGACAGGGAAAAATTGCCGGAAGACAGGTTCCTCATTACCTGCTGGGGAGGCGGAGGCCAGTCCTTCGGAGCCTTTATTCCCCATGGCATGACGATCCGGCTTCTGGGCGACGCCAACGACGGATTCGGAAAAGGCCTCTCCGGCGGAACTCTGATCGTGCGGCCGATGCCTGGAAGCCGGTTCAAAGCTTCAGAGAATATCATCGTCGGCAACGTGGCTCTCTACGGGGCGACATCCGGAAAAGCGTATATCTGCGGCGTAGCCGGGGAGCGGTTCTGCGTCAGAAATTCCGGCGCGGTCGCTGTAGCGGAGGGCTGCGGCGACCATGGACTTGAGTATATGACCGGAGGCCGGGCTCTGATCCTCGGCCGGACCGGAAAGAACTTTGCCGCCGGCATGAGCGGGGGTATCGCCTACGTTCTCGACAGGGACCACAGCCTGTACCGCAGGATCAATAAGGACATGGTAGAGCTCGAGGAGCTCAGGGATAAATATGACATCGCAGAACTGAGGGCAATACTAAATGACTATGTCCGCGCGACGGATTCGGAACTCGGCAGGGAGATCCTGGCGCATTTTGACCGGGAGATACTCTGCTTCAAGAAGGTCATAGCGAGAGATTATCAGAGGATGATCCGTATGATCGGCAAGTATGAGGAGCAGGGAATCTCGAGGGAGAACTCGGAACTTGAGGCTTTCAGAGAACTGACCGGTATGTCGGTCTGAAAGTACGGAACTTGAGACTTTCAGAGAATTGGCCGGTATGTCGGTCTGATTGAAAAGCAGGTGAGACTATGGGGAAACAGACAGGATTTCTTGAATATGAGAGAGTTGAAAATGTAGAGATACCGGTGAAAGTCCGGATACAGGGATATGAGGAATTTCACGCGTACTCATCCGTAGAGACCAGACGTGAACAGGGCGCGCGGTGCATGAACTGCGGCGTTCCTTTCTGCCAGTCGGCTATGAAGCTTTCCGGTATGGTCGTCGGGTGCCCGCTGCATAACCTTATTCCCGAGTGGAACGATGGTATCTACAGAGGAGAGGATATGCATGCGCTCGCAAGGCTTTTAAAGACCAACCGATTCCCGGAATTTACCGGGCGGGTGTGTCCTGCTCTGTGCGAGAAAGCGTGTATCTGCGGACAATATGACGATCCGGTCACGGTCAGGGACAACGAGCTATACCTCATTGAGACCGCTTATAAAAACGGTTGGATGAAGCCGAATGTTCCGATCCGGGAGAGCGGCAGACGGGCAGCGGTCATCGGCAGCGGGCCGAGCGGCCTTTCCTGTGCGGATGCTCTCAGAAGGCGCGGTCACTCCGTCACGGTCTTTGAGCGGGAGGACCGAATCGGTGGTCTTCTTATGTACGGCATCCCCAACATGAAGCTCGATAAGAGTGTGATTGCGCGAAGGCAGAAAATTATGGAAGAGGAGGGCATCGTGTTCAGGACCTGTGTTAATGTCGGGAAAGACATGGATGCGGAAACTCTTCGCAGTGAATACGACGCGGTCGCCCTGTGCTGCGGCTCAAAAAAGCCGAGAGCCCTTGCGGCGGAAGGCATGGAGGGAGTGGACGGTATATATTTCGCTGTCGATTTCCTGAAGGCAGCCACAAAAAACGTGCTTGGGATTGAACAACTGCCATCTGCATTTGATGCCAAAGACCGGGATGTAGTAATCGTCGGAGGCGGCGATACGGGAAACGACTGTATCGGGACTGTGATTCGCATGGGCTGTCGGTCAGTGACTGCTCTCGAGATGATGCCGAAACCGCCGGTAGAGAGAGCTACCAATAATCCCTGGCCCGAATGGCCGAAGACTCTGCGTACCGATTACGGTCACACGGAGGCGATAGAGATTTTCGGGGCAGATCCGAGAGTGTTCAGTACGACTGTGAGCAGGGTCATGTCAGAAGAGGGAAGGATAAGTGAGATTGAGACGGTGGAGGTTGCATTTGCAAATGGCAAACTTGTCCAAAAAGAAGGCTCCGAGAAGACCATCAAATGTGATCTGCTGCTCATCGCAGCAGGTTTCGTCGGAGCAGAGAAACTTGTGCCGGATGCTTTCGGACTTTCTATGACAGGCAGAGGTCTTGTCGCAACTTCGGAAGGCAAATATGCGACGAGCATCCCGGGTGTCTTCTCTGCGGGCGATATGCGGCGGGGACAGAGCCTTGTCGTGTGGGCACTGGCGGAAGGCCGGGCTTGCGCGGAGGAGATTGATGAGTACCTGATGGGGTATAGAAATAGCTGAGTATACTCTGCGAGTATGCGAAGAGGTTCGGACTGGAATATGTCAGCTAATGCCGACCCAAATCCCGCGCAAAGTCTCCCGAGCGATATCTGAATAATGAATTTTGTCTGCGATATGAGGAAATTACTTATTTGACTGAATTGCGTGAAGACCTTAAGGAGGAGAAAATGACGAAATTTGTATTTGTGACCGGCGGCGTTGTCTCCGGGCTTGGAAAAGGAATCACGGCGGCGTCTCTTGGCAGGCTGCTCAAGATGAGAGGACTTCGCATAGCTTCCCAGAAACTCGATCCTTACATGAATGTGGATCCCGGCACCATGAGTCCCTTCCAGCACGGCGAAGTCTTTGTGACGGACGACGGGGCGGAGACTGATCTTGACCTCGGCCATTATGAGAGATTCATCGATGAAAATCTGACCCGCTATTCGAACCTGACAAGCGGCAAAGTCTACTGGAATGTCCTGAATCGCGAGAGAAAGGGTGAATACCTCGGCCAGACCGTCCAGGTCATCCCGCACGTGACGGATGAGATCAAGCACTTTATCTATATGGGGGCAAAGAACTCGAACGCGGATGTACTGATCACGGAGATTGGAGGCACGATTGGCGACATCGAGGGCCAGCCTTTCATCGAGGCAATTCGACAGGTATCCCTGGAGGTCGGCCATGAGAACTGCCTGTTCATCCATGTGACTCTGGTTCCCTACCTTTCCGGTTCCAACGAGCACAAGTCAAAGCCGACACAGCACTCTGTCAGGGAACTGCAGTCCCTGGGTATTCACCCCGACATCATCGTGACCCGTGTGGATCGGCCGCTGGAGCAGGGAATCAAGGACAAGATTGCGCTTTTCTGCAACGTCAAGAAGGACTGCGTCATTGAGAATAATACAATGGACTGTCTCTACGAAGCGCCGCTCATGCTTCACAGGCACGGACTGGACACGGTCGTCTGCAGAGAACTTGGCCTTGGCGGCGAGATGACCGGTCTTGGCCAGTGGGAGGACATGGTCGATCGCATCCACAACCTGTTCCGCCACACGAGGATTGCCATCGTCGGAAAATATGTAGGCCTTCACGACTCGTATCTGTCTGTGCGTGAAGCGCTGTATCACGGCGGTTATGAGAATGACGCTGAAGTGGAAGTTCTCTGGGTGGATTCGGAGAAGCTGAATGATAAAAATATCGATGAAATGCTCGGCAGCGCTGACGGAATTCTGGTCCCGGGCGGTTTCGGAAACCGCGGTATTGAGGGCATGATTCTGGCCTGCCGGTATGCGAGAGAGCATAATATACCTTATCTTGGCATATGCCTCGGCATGCAGATCTGTGTGATTGAATATGCCAGAAATGTCCTCGGGTTTGCGGATGCCCACAGCCGGGAATTTGCCGAGGACAGCAGCCACTGTGTCATTGACCTTATGGAAGAGCAGATAGCAGTCCAGAGGAAGGGCGGGACGATGCGCCTCGGCGCGTATCCTTGCAAGGTTCTGCCTGGGACCGCGCTCTCAAGGTGCTACGGAACTTCTGAGATTTCCGAGCGGCACAGACATCGTTTTGAGTACAACAATGAGTATCGTGATCAGCTTGAGGCGGCAGGTCTTACTGTCTGCGGAACATCGCCCGACGGTTCGCTTGTCGAGGCTGTCGAGATTGCTGAAAATCGTTTTCACGTCGGGGTGCAGTTCCATCCCGAGTTCAAGTCGAGACCGGATAAGGCCCATCCGCTGTTCAGGGAGTTTATCAGGTGTTCGCTTGGGGAGAAGCATTAATGCAACGGTCATTGTTCTTGACCGATTATAGTTTAGAAATCACTCGGGGGCAGAATCAGTCTTGGCGGGTTTCGTCGTGTTCGAGTCGGAGGCAGCAAAATCTTGATTATGAGAGATGTTTGCTGCCTTTGATCTTGTCGGGTTTCGTCGTGTTCGAGTCGGAGGCAGCAAAATCTTGACTATGAGAGGTGATTGCTGCCTTTGCTTACACGCTTGCCCAATGAACCTCCACGAACATATATTATCATTCTTTTTTAGCGGCTTCGGATATGGTAAAATTATTATATAAGACAGGAAACGATGACATTCCTGTGGCGTGTCAGTTTAGACAGGCTGTTTTATGTTGCGTTTCCGGCAGCAAAGCATCCATCTTCGTGAGAAAAACGTTGCATATCCGACTGAGAGATCGCAACATGCGAAGCGGGTTGCTAGCTCGCAGGGAAGGATATGCGTTTTTCGATGAAGATGATGTTTGCGCCGGATCCTGAAACTTCGTCACAGCCTGTCTGAGTTCTCACCCCGTAGCAGCAGTTGCATCAGAAAAATATAGGAGGTATAGGTCATGAAACGGAGTAGAATTAGTTTAGCAGCAATCGGGTTGGCCTGCATGGTCCTGTTTTCTTCATGCTGGAGTATTAATGCTCAGGCAGCCATTTTGAAGGGCGGTGCGGCACAAGGATTTAAGCAGATGAGCTCGTCCAGCTTGTCGGGATACGAGAATGGTCAGTCGCTGTGGGTAGTGAACTGCAAGGAAAGCATTTCTCTTCGGGCTAAACAATCGACGTCATCGGACGCCATCCTGCAGATTCCTCTGTATGGAAGGGTGTCATATATAGCGGACGCTAAAAACGGTTTTTTATATGTGAACTATAACGGCGTAGACGGATACGCGCTGGCAGAATATCTTGACGAGTACGAGCCTCAGATCGCGATCGGCGCGTACATGAAGGTCGTTAATTGCAAGAAGAGCATTACGCTCAGGAAAAAAGCGTCAACGAAAGCTGCTGAGATCTGCCAGATTCCGCTGGGCGCGGTCGTGTATGTAGTGAAGGAAGCTGCAAATGGATTCTATTACGTAGAATACAGGGGATATGAAGGGTACGCGCTTGCTTCATTCCTGAAGCCGGCAAACAGCGGAAAGACTACAAATAAAACTGGTTACTATTATGGACAGCCCCTCTATGTGGTAGGTGTCAATGAGAGCATATCGCTTCGGGCAAAAGCTTCAACATCATCCGAAGCGGTCCTGCAGATTCCGTTATTTGCACCGGTGATTTACCTTGAGGATGCTTCAAACGGATTTGTATACGTCACTTATAATGGCGTCTCCGGATACGCCCTGGCAAAATATCTTGACGAGTTCGAACCTCAGATCGCGATTGGCGAGTACATGAAGGTCGTTAACTGCAAAGAGAGCGTAACGCTCCGGAAGACGGCTTCGACAAGCGGCAGGGAAATCTGCCAGATTCCGCTCGGCGGCGTTGTATACGCGATAAAAGAAGGCGCAAACGGCTTCTTTATGGTCGAGTACAACGGCATGCAGGGATTTGTGCTGAAGAAATATCTGGGCAGCGTTGCATCATAATTGCAAGTGTGAATTCGTCATTTCGGATCCGGGAATCGAGATGCCGACGGATACTGAGTATATTGCGAGTTATCACGTGGGCGAATAAGGTAATAAACAACGAGGGGCTGCCGGGCAGCCCCTCGATTTTTTTCAGATATTGTTGGCCATTAAACCGTGCCGGATTCACAAGCGGGACCTTCGGTCTGCATTGGAGAATCATTTCACCCTGTAAAGGAAAGTGACAATTTCCCCCCGAGTGCAATACTGCTTATCACGGAACGTATTATCCGAGAAACCTTTTGTGATGCCTTTCTCGGCAGCCCAGATGATGGCGGTTTTATAGGCGGGAGTCAGCGCGTCTTTAAAAGGACTGACGGAAGATTTCGGTTTCGGAGATCCCTTGTATCTCCAGATGAAGGTCGCGATCTGTCCGCGGGTGCACTTGCCGTCGACATCGAATTTTCCGTTGCTGTAGCCCTTAGCGATTCCCTTCTGATGTGCCCACAAGATTGCGTTGTAGAATACGTGAGATTTGGGAACATCTGAGAAAGGAGGCGTGCTCACGCTTTTCGGAGCCGGCTTTCCTGCGAGCCTCCACAGGAACATGGCTGCCTCGCCGCGCGTGCATGTATCTTCGACTCCGAACAGATTCGTGCCGGTATATCCCTTTGTGATTCCTTTGGCAGCTGCCCAGTAAACTTCTTTGGCATGAAGCGTCTGGTTGGGAATTACATCTGTGAAACGTGTAACATTTCCTGCTCCATTCAGCATAGAGAGATCGCTGATAGAGATGAACTCGGGTGACATGACTGCATTTGCAGAAAACTTCTTTCGGGTAAGATCTTTAAGGGCGGTGATTGTACTGCTGTAAGTATAGGCACCCTGATATAATACTTTCAGATCATCGTAATTAGTTCCGTTTAACGGGGCGGAATAAAACGAGCACCAACCTTTGTATGTTTCGAAAAATGCGATTCGACTCCCATTTGTCATAATCGGATCAGAACAGTCATTAAAGATTCTTCCAATGAGAGAAGCCTTGCCGGAATTAATAGTATAAATATAATATGCGTGCGCATGCTTATTCCATGAGGCATTGACTATGAGTTCCTTAATTCCGTCATAGTTGAGATCCAGAAGCGTGTAGGAGTAGTACTCATAATGAAACCAGCCGACCTCATCCGCTTCCTGTCGGTTCAGCTGCCGGACTTTGGAAAAGCATGGTTCGTAGATACTGCGGTAGGTTACGGCACCGACAAGCTCTTCGTCAGAAATGGATTCTGAATGGAAATCGATATCAACAGACTCACTTGAAGCGATATCAACAGATTCATCCGTAATGTAATCTGCAACGTTTTCATCCGAGACATCAGCTTCTTCAGACTGATCAAGATCATCGAATGTCGGAGCTGCTTCCTGCATATCAGCCGGCTCTTCGACCGGTTCGACCTCCATGATTTCAACTTCCGGGGCGGCAGTCTCGACGATTAGATTATCAACTCCCTCGGGAGCATCGGCATAGGCGACGGTCGAACTTGCCATGATACAGGTCAGGATCAGTGCAGTGATTCTTTTGATTTTCATTTTAATTCTCCTTTCAGCAGAATAAGAATGACATGACGAGGCGGGCAGCTCAAAAAATCTGAGAAGCGGCAGCTGTCATTTTAGTGAGAACTTTGACTATATTATAAGCGATGCCGTAATACGTGTATATAAAAAGTACAGTTTAAAATGAGATATAATATGTTAATGGAAAGAGCGCGTTTATGTGTTAGAATAAAAGAAAAAGCTGCCGCATTGGCAGCTATTAGATAAAGAAAAAGCTGCCGTTGGGCAGCTTTGAGAATCATATTTCGCTCGCAAGACTTGAAAATGTGAAAGTCTTATTTACCATTAAGCATCGGTCCGAACAGATGGATATTAAAGTAATCGATCATCGGTCCCATCATAAAGGCTGATATGATCGTGCCGATTCCCACGACTGCATATAAGCCGCTCACTTCCTGCCCGGAAATGAGGAAGAGGATGACTCCGAGAATGACGCAGGTAAAATCAGTGATGATCCTTACGAACTTGAAGCGGCCGATTTTCCAAGTGTCCGTGATGATGAGGGCGATAGCGTCGTAGGTGGAGACGCCCATATTTGCAGTAAAATACAGAGAAGCCGCAAGGCAGGCGATAAGGACACCGACTAAAAGGTAAATAATTCTGATTATCAATGACGGCGACGGGATGAGGCCGGCAAGAACATCAACACCGAACTGGACAATATAGCCCAGAAGGAACAGGTTGATCAGCGTGCCGAGACCGATGCGTGTTCTGTCGAAAACGAGGCTGAACAGAAGCAGGACCGCGTTGACAATGACGTACAGCGTGCCGTAGTTGATCGGAATCAGGGCATCGAGACCGCTCATAAGAGCCTGGAATGGGTCGACGCCGAAAACCGCCGACTTGAAAAAGCTGACTGCAACGCCGGATAATACGACGCCGGTCACACACATTACGATGCGTTTTTTAGTAATTGAGTCCATAAGTACTTCCTTTATACGTGACTGGGATTATTTTATCAATTGGATATAGTAGCGCTTTTGGAGTAATCGGACAATGGATGAATGGGGCGAAAACATGAAAAATAAGCTCATCATAAACAATACAACACGGAGGATAACAGCATGGCACTGATTCAGGTAAATTATATGTCGAGGGCTCTGTTCCGCATAGTCCCGCTCAATGTGATATTACCGGCGGATAAGTTTGATGCTGATACCGATCGGTACGTACAGCAAAAGGACAGGAAATACAAGACACTCTATCTTCTGCACGGCCTTCTCGGAAATTATACGGATTGGGTGAGCCAGACCCGCATCCAGAAGTGGGCTGAGGAGAAGAACCTTGCGGTGGTGATGCCTTCAGGCGACAACTCTTTTTATTTCAGATCCAGAACTCCCTGGAACGATTATGAGACATTCATCGGGGAAGAGCTGGTCGAGATGACAAGGAGGATGTTTCCGCTTTCCGAGCGGAGGGAGGACACATTCATTGCGGGGCTTTCCATGGGAGGATACGGAGCGCTTCGGAACGGAATTGTCTTTTCGGACACGTTCGGCTATGTTGCCGGCCTGTCGTCTGCGATCCATATCTTTGACGACGTCTCGGAGGAGGCAAATATCGGATTGTTCGACAATCTTGAGGCAGCGTCGAAGACGGATATGAATCCGAGGATTGCATTTGAAGAAATGCTTAAAGCAAAGAGACCTGTTCCGAAGTTTTATATGGCCTGCGGGCTGCAGGATGATCTTCTTCCGGCAAATGAAGATTTCAGAGATTTCCTCAAGGCTAACGGAGCAGATGTCACATGGGATGAGGACGATTACGGGCATGACTGGGATTTTTGGGATCTTCAGATAAAGAAGGTGCTGGAGTGGCTGCCGCTTAGATAAGCAGTAGGCACTGCCATTTTAGAATTTGAAGCATCATGTCACTTGTCATTTAGAAAGGAGTTTTGATTATGAGCGATGTATCAAGATATATCAAGGCACAGGAGGGTACTCACGAAGCGGCGCTGCGCGAGCTGCGGAGCGGCCATAAATCATCGCATTGGTCCTGGTGGGAGATTCCGCAGATCGTTGGGCTGGGAAGGACTTACACATCCCGAGAATACTCTATCAAGGATATGGATGAGGCAAAGGCATTTCTTGCAAATGAGACACTGCGCACGCACCTCCTCGAAATCTGCGAAGCTCTGCTGTCTCTTGAGACAAACGACGCAGAACGTGTCATGGGTCACCCCGATCATTTGAAGCTTCGGTCCTGCATGACACTTTTTTCGGAGGCTGACCCGGAATGTGCCGCATTTAAGGCAGTGCTGGATAAGTATTATGGCGGAAAACGGGATGAGAGGACGCTCAGTATTTTAAGAAAGCAGAGTGGTTTGGAGTAAAATCTGCTTCCTGATTTCCGCAGTAAATATGGACTTTATTAAAAGAAGGCGAAAGTTGTGATATCAGTGAAAGGGGGTGAGTCATGTCATCGCACGGAAAAAAGATGATTGCACCTGTCGTTATTACAATTGTATTTATACTTTATCTTCTGATTTACTTAGTGATGCTGGTTCGGGAAGCCTTCACGGAGCCTTTGGTCATCCTGATGGGAATCCCTCTGGTCCTGCTGGGAATCGGAAGTGTTTACGCATTGTACAGTCGAATAAAAGAGATAAGGAGCGGAGAAGAAGATGATCTTGACAACTACTGAAACAATCAATGGAAAAGAATTCGAAATGCTTGGTCTGGTGAAGGGCAGCACGATTCAGACTGTGAATGCTGTCCGTGATATCGGAGCCGGACTCAAAACGCTTGTAGGCGGAGAACTCACCCGCTATAACGAAATGATGAATGACGCAAGAGCACTGGCTACTAAGCGCATGGTCGCGGAAGCGGAAGCACTGGGCGCGGACGCAATTGTTGCGGTTCGTTATAGTTCGGCTTCCGTAATGCAGAGTGCAGCAGAAGTCATGGCTTATGGCACGGCGGTCAGGTTTAAGGGGTGAATTGGAATTGGAAATCAGGCATGCAACGGAGCAGGATTTTGACCGGATGATGGAAATATACAGCTTTGCAAGGAAATTTATGGCGGAGCACGGGAACCCCAATCAGTGGGGTCCTACGAACTGGCCGCCGGCTGAGCGGATTCATAAGGATATCCGGGATGGAAACAGCTATGTCTGTGTCAATGACCAGGGAAAGATCATCGGTACTTTTTACTACACTTTCGGGAGTGATATCGAACCGACTTACAGGGATATAACGGACGGCGCCTGGCTTGATGACAGCCCCTACGGCGTCGTGCATCGCATTTCGGGCGACGGTTCCGAGAAGGGTATCGGAGCCTTCTGCATAAACTGGGCATTTGAGCAGTGCGGTCATCTGCGCATAGATACCCACGGCGACAACATTGTCATGCAGAATCTGGTAAAAAAACTTGGGTTTATCCACTGCGGCACGATTTATGTCGAGGAGGATAACTATCCGCGTCTTGCATTTGAGAAAATTAAATAGGAGAGAAAACAGATGTCAAAGGTTATTTTACTGAATGGAAGTCCGCACGCAAATGGCTGCACAGCCACAGCCCTCAATGAAATGATTAAAGTGTTTCAGGAAGAGGGCATAGAAACGGAGCTCATTCATGTCGGCAATAAGAATATCAGGGGATGTGTTTCCTGCAACCGCTGCAGTGAGACAGGCAAATGCGTCTTCGACGATCTGGTGAATGAGGTCGCCCCGAAATTTGCAGAGGCGGACGGACTTGTGGTGGGCAGCCCTGTCTATTATGCAAGCCCGAACGGGACGATTCTCTCCTTTATGGACCGCTTGTTCTACAGCACTTCATTTTCAAAGCAAATGAAGGTCGGCGCCGCCGTAGTCAGCTGCCGCAGAGGCGGAAACACTGCTACATATGATGTATTGAACAAGTACTTCACGATCAGCAGCATGCCGGTCGCTTCAAGCACCTATTGGAATCAGGTGCACGGATTCACGGCGGAAGACGCAAAGAAAGATCTAGAAGGGCTGCAGACCATGAGGAATCTTGCAAGGAATATGACTTTCATGATAAAAGCATTTGCGGACGCGAAGGAGAAATACGGGTATCCGGAGATGGAGCGGTCGTATTTTACGAATTTTGCGGATGGGAAATAAGGCAGTGGGGGCTGTGAAAAAACGTTAATTCGTTTCTTCACAGCTTTTTTTGTTGAGTGATAGTGGACGTTGATCGCACTTCGGTCACACATCAGTCGTGCAAGAAGGATGGCAAGCAGTCATCTTGGCTCAATGCCATGGTCGGTGACTGCTTGTGTTTGTGGAAGGCAGTCGCAATCAATGAAATCACGTATAATCGACTGAAGGCAAGATAGAGGGCTTTCAGTCACCATGGTTCTATTCGGCATATGATGACTGCCCGAATTATGTGGCGGGCAGTCGAGATCAGTGAAGCCACCTTTTAACTACTGCTGGTAAAAAACTGATATAAGAAAGTTCTACCGTAATCTAGTATTAAAATCAACAAAAGTGACTGCTTCTAAGGCCCAAGATTTAATAAGAAGAGCCGCTGAATTGACAAAGAACGAGTTGTCATGACTGCCCATGGGACATGAATTGAATCTCGTACGGCACTTCTTATGTACGATATTTCACAAGATCGACTGCCTGCTTAGCCATAATCAGTCTGCATCAGGCCGGCCTCGATAAAATAGCAGTTGCAACATATCTTTTTTCACAGCCTCTAATTTATAATCATGCCAATTATCCACAGAGTAAGTGCATTGACGACCGGAACGGTGACTGTATCAAGTCCGCCCTTGCTCGACATTTCAGTCAGGGACGAGACGACCGCAATGATGAGAGCGATGAGGATAGCCTTGGGCAGCGTATAGGGTGACTGAGCCAGCAGAGCGGGAAGGCTGGCGGCGAAGGCTGTGATGGCCATGGCTATGCTGCCCTCCCACGACTTTTTGTGGTCCGCAAACGGCAGATTGATCTTATGCCTGCCAAGCGGTCGCCCGACCCAGGCGGCCGCAATATCGCCCAGCCCCCATGCGGCTGTGCTGACAACGAGAATATAAGGTTTGCCGACGATGCCGGAAAAAGCCGTTATTGCAGCCTGGGAGAGGAACAGAAGGAGCAGACTGCTCCGTATCTCTCCAGGCTTTTTTTCTACGAATAAGGCGGCATATCCCTGCCAGCTCTCCGCGATCTTAAGCGCAGGGTACACGATCAGGGCGAATAAGACCAGCGTGATTGTTCCCGGAAGCCAGCCTTTGCCGTTAAAAAAGATAAAAATCGAAGAAGTAAAGGCTGCCACGTGGAGGAGTTTGCGAAAAACATTCTTCGGGATGGGCAGCAAAAAGTGAATAAGAATCAGTGCGGAAGCCAGTGAAACGATATAAATTATATATTTTCTGAAGGTGATAAGAGTGTCCTGAACAAGAGGATATGCAAAAACAGAGTCTCTGTAGTTCAGATAAATCATGGCTGCACCGAGAATCGTCAGGACAACGCCGGTGACGAGACCGACTGTCCGGTTACTTACCCTGTTGGCAAAACTAGCTGAAATTAAACTGGAGGCTGTCGCGACTGCGATGCAGAGGAGCATAACATGCCACTTTTCCAGGATAATTGCAGGGTGAATCAGAATGTGACTCACGGATGCGATGAGGGCAGTGAAGGTCATGATAAATGTACTGGTTCCCACCGCAGGCTTTAATTCCATGCCAAGGAAGACGGTGAAGACGACGAGCATCATCATTCCGCCGCCGGTGCCGACAAATCCGGTGCCGAATCCTATTGTGATTCCGAAGAACAGGGAGACCGCTATACCTTTCCAGTCCAGCTTTTCACCCTTTGAGACAGTGCTTTCTCTTGTTGTATCCGGCTTGACCAGAAAACGGATGCCGATGCAGAAGGTGAGAATGAGGGTGAAGCCGCCGAGGACCACATTTCCGGCGCGAAAGGCGGCGTAGCTGCCGACGGTGCACATTGAGATGATGCAGACAAGCATGATCCATCCGCGCTTCAGATCAATGTTCTTGTGTTTTATATAGGTGGCAGTTGTGACTGCGGAGCCCAGAATATCAGAGGCGAGGGCGATCGCCGTTGCCTGATAGGCGCCGGTCTCCCCGGAGAAAGAGGGACACAGAACGATTAAGATGGGGACCATTACTGTTGCGGCTGAGAGACCTGCGAGACCTGTGCCGATTCCGGCTCCGGTCGCGGCAATTATGTACCAGATATATTCCATGAAGTTAGTACCTTGTGCTGTGAAGTAGATTGTTTTAGTTAAGTACTTTTATTTTACATCATGAATAGTGTTTTTCTAATAAATTAATGATATTTTTTTGTGTTATGTGTTTCAGACATTCAGCTGCATTTGAGCCTGGCGGGTTTCATGGGGTCAAAGGCAGAGGCAACAAAATCTGGATTTTATGGCGCGCCCTTTCGAACAAACAGAGACTATCGAGTTGTTATGAACATCCACCCCCATGCGGTGCTGAGCCGCGTCCTATGGAGGTGGTATCAAAGCCCTTCGGGCTTTAAGTCCCTCCGTGTCTTTTGATATTTGACCGTCGTGCCGGTTTCCCCTTTCGGACCGTTTCCGGCCGGCCGTACGTATGCGGGACCGTCCATTGGCCCC
>JBGUHN010000029.1:0-83216 GCA_045112155.1 Lachnospiraceae bacterium | reverse complement strand
ATTTTTGGCGGAGGACAAGGGATTTGAACCCTCGCGCCGGTTTCCCGACCTAATCCCTTAGCAGGGGATCCCCTTCACCACTTGGGTAATCCTCCAAATGCCGAATTGATATAGCTATTAAAAAAAGTGGCGGAGAGGATGGGATTCGAACCCATGTGACGTTTCCGTCAAACGGTTTTCAAGACCGCCTCGTTATGACCGCTTCGATACCTCTCCATATATGCTGTCTCAGACAGCTAGATTATTATAACAAAGCCTGCGAAAAAAAGCAACCACAAAATCAGATTTTCAAATCATCAGGCGTTGTGATCTTAATATTGCTGTAGGATCCTTCAACAAGCCGGACCTTTGTAAGCCCTGCCGCCTCGACCACCATCGCGTCGTCTGTGATCTTTGTCATGTCCGAGTCCCGGATGAGTTCATACGCTGCTCTTATGATTGCGTATGAAAAGACCTGCGGAGTCTGAATCGCCCACACACGCCTGCGGTCCGGTGTGCTCATGACAAAGCCGTTTTCATCAGCGATTTTGATCGTATCCTTGACCGGCATACCCGCCGCGACTGCCTGGTACGTCTCGACCTCCGACGCGCATCTCCTGATAATATCCTCCGTCACGTACGGTCTTGCTCCGTCGTGAATAAATACATAATCTGCCTCCGGGCAGGCAAGCAGGCCGGAGTACACGGAATCATAGCGTTCCGCTCCTCCCTGCACGATTTTCTTGACCTTTCGAAAGTTCTCCTTGAGAACAATCTCTGTCTTAACAAAATCAGCCCAGTCAGGTGAGACCACAAGTACAATTTCCTGAATTTCAGGACTCTCCTCAAATACTCTTACAGTCCTTGTAAGCACCATCTCGTTGTCCAGCGGAAGAAACTGCTTGGGAGTTGCGGAATTCATGCGCGAGCCTGTTCCGGCCGCCACAATAATTGCTGCATTCATAAGGGACCTCCATACATTCTTACTGCCCGCTGCCCAAAGACGCGGGAAGCATCTCTCTGAGATATTGCGGCATCATAAAAATGCCGTGTTTTTATACAGGTTTTACGCCCGACATGTAATTATTTCTCCCCAAGCCTGAGTCCCGGCACAGCGTTCAGGTCCCATCCGCTTCTCGTTCCGGCCTCGTACTCGTGGAACGCGGCCGCTCCGATCATGACCGCATTATCCGTACAATAGACCGGCGATGGAATGAATAGCCTGAGACCGTTCGCATCACACATCTGCCTCAGCCCTTCTCTGAGACCGCTGTTTGACGCGACACCGCCTGCCACCGCGACATTTTTAATACCGTAATCCTTTGCTGCCTTAAGTGTGTGTTCACATATGACGTCAACGACTGATTTCTGGAAGCTGGCCGCAAGATCCGCGCGGTTCACTTCCTCATGCTTCATCTCAGCCTGATTGAGGTAATTAAGTACTGCGCTCTTAAGTCCGCTGAAACTGAAGTCATATTCCGAGCCATTCACTTTGGCCTTCGTGAAACGTACAGCATTCGGGTTCCCCTCCTTCGATATCTTATCGATCTTAGGTCCGCCCGGATACCCGAGTCCGATTGCTCTGGCCACTTTGTCAAATGCCTCTCCCGCGGCATCATCGACTGTTCTTCCCAGGATCCTGAACTTTGCCCAGTCCTCGACAATTACCAGGTGCGTGTGTCCGCCGGACACGATGAGTCCGAGGTAAGGAGGAACAAGATCCGGATGTTCAATGTAATTGGCAGAAATATGCCCTTCGATGTGATGTACACCTATGAGCGGTTTTTTGGCTGCCCACGCAATTGCCTTGGCCTCCGCGACTCCGACGAGCAGCGCACCGACAAGTCCCGGTCCGTAAGTCACCGCGATTGCGTCCGTATCTTTGAGCTCCATGCCCGCATCATCCAGGGCCTTCTGGATCACATAATTTATTTTTTCTATATGCGCGCGGGACGCAAGCTCCGGCACGACGCCGCCGTAGACAGTGTGCATATCGATCTGCGAGTAAATGACATTGGAAAGCACCTCTTTGCCGTCCCTTACAACAGCGGCGGCAGTCTCATCACAGGAACTCTCAATCGCCAGTATATCTATATGTCCGTCCATGTATCTGTCTCATTCCTCCTCAAAATTCAGCGTGATCTCCTGCCCGTCTCGTGCCGCGATGGCTTCGGGGAATACTTCTCTCACTGTATTCATATACAGGTCAGGGCGTACAAGCGACGGCGAAAAATGGGTCAGCCACATACGCGCGGGCTCAGCCTTCCTGGCTATCTCTGCCGCCTCCATCATGGTCATATGCCTGTGCTCTCTGGCTTTTTTCTCCATGCCCGGCTCGCCGTACATGCCCTCACAGATGAAGAGATCCGCACCTTTCGCATGTTCCCCGATAGATTCCGTCGGTCTCGTGTCTGTCGTATAGACGACTTTCAGGCCCTTTCGCTCCGCGCCGAGCACCATGTCGGGAGTAAAGACTCTCCCGTCGCTTTCAATCGTCTGGCCCTTCTGGAGAGGATTCCAGAACTTCAGCGGAATCTGATTCTTTCTGGCGCGCTCCGCATCGAACTTGCCGCTTCTTTTTATACTCACCTCATAACCGTAGCATGTAATATTGTGGTTCACCCTGAAGGCTGTGATATCCATCCCGTCAACATGAAATGTCTGCTCACTGCTCTCTATCTCGATGACCTCCAGATTGAACGGCAGCTCCGGTGCCAGTGTACGCACGGCGGTTATCATCCTCGGCGTGCCCTTAGGTCCGATGATCCGGACCGGCTCCGTCCTGTCGGAATTACCCATGGTCAGCAGAAATCCGGGAAGGCCTGCAATGTGGTCCGCATGAAAATGCGTGAGCAGGATCGTGTTAATCGGTTTGAACGACCATCCTTTCTCCCTGAGAGCGATCTGTGTTCCCTCACCGCAGTCGATGAGGAGGCTTGCTCCGTTATATCGCATGAGGCAGGAAGTGACCCACCTCTTGGGCAGAGGCATCATTCCTCCTGTTCCCAGTAAACTGACATCCAGCATTCATATCTCCATTTCAATCTTCAACACAGGATTCTCGTGACATAAGTCTACGAGGAATGTGAAAAGCAAACTCGTCTTCAACATGGGTTTAAAACCCTGTGTTGAAGATTGAGCCTCCGGCGGATCGCAGAGCTGCGCAAAGGCAGACGCACAGAGTGCGTCACGCAGCTCGCGCGCGATCAGAGATCGCGATTTACATTATCTGAGGTTCCTGCCTGACCGTCATGGTGACAGCGTTTTCAACAGGCGCCGTGTAGTAATTTTTTCTTATTCCGTCTCTGACAAATCCAAGCTTTTCATACAAATGGATCGCGGCCGCATTCGATTCCCTTACCTCAAGATGTATGTCCGTCACCCCATATTTCTTCGCTCTCTCAAGGATTTCTCTCATAAGACGGGTGCCGACCCCGCGGTTCCTCACTTTCCCGCTCACCGTGATGTTCAGTACATCCGCCTCGTAGGGTACCATGAGGAGTCCGACATAGCCGTAGATCTCCGGCCAGAAAAAATTCTCTTCATCCACTGCATCCGGATCGTAATCCTCCGGAAATTCGTCCGAGGCGACCAGAAAAAGCGCATCCTCGCGAAGAAGATAAGTGAGCAGTCCGTTCTCATCCCAGGGGGTCAGAGAGTAGGCGCGCTCAAGTTCGGCGACCGGAGCGATATCATCAAACCGCATCTCCCTGATAATCATAGAGAATCCTTTCCTGCCATCCGGCGCTCACGTTCCTGCTCAGCCTGAGATTTGCGCAGGTAGATCGGAGCGTGTTCCTCCGCCTTCACATACCTTCCTTCGGCATACAGCACAAGCGCGAGAGCTCCGACTGAACCTGCTCTCTGTCTTCCGACGTGGGCAGGCGCAAATGAATACGGAACCGTAAGTCTCTCACTCTCCTCGGCGATCACAGGCACTCCGTCGCCCAAAAAGATCACTCCGTCCTTTGTCAGTTCGGGATCCATCGTGATAAGCTCATCAATCAGTTCCGCTGCCGCAATCGGGCGCTGATCCTTAACTGTTACGAGCTTATGATCCTCGAATCTGTATATTCCGTTGTATACCTGTTTTCTGCGCGCGTCCATACACGGGACGATAAGCCCTTTAGCATCGAACAGATTATATGCAAGACCCGCCAGTGTAGGCACCTCGATGATCGGAATGCCGAGCGCAAGACCCAGGCCTTTGGCTGTGGCGGAGCCGATGCGCAGTCCGGTAAAAGAACCGGGACCTGCAGCTATCGCAACCGCATCTACCTCGCCAAGGTCAAGATTTATCATGTTCGATATTTCGTCGAGCATGGGCAGGAGGGTCTGGCTGTGCGTCTTCTTGTAGTTGACCGTGTATTCTGCCAGCAGTTCATTATCGGAAAGAACAGCTGCCGAGGCGACAAGCCCCGAGCTGTCCAGTGCAATCAGTTTCATTGTGTCTCCTTCTTCTGCGGTTACACTTCACTCAAACGTAATCTGCCTCATATCCGGGCCTCGGCTCAGATCTTTCTCGATCCTGATATGGATCGTATTTTCAGGCATTAGTTCCTCAATAAATTCCGCCCACTCGACAATTGTCACACCGCCGCCGAAAAAACAGTCATCATAACCGATCTCTTCCATCTCATCGATGTCGGATATGCGGTAGACATCAAAGTGAAAGAACGGGAGCCTTCCGCCATGATAGCTCTGAACAATTGTGAAGGTCGGACTCGTAACAGGCTCTGTGATCCCGAGGCCGGCTGCAACCCCTTTGGTGAACACGGTCTTTCCGACGCCCAGATCTCCGCTCAGCGCATAGACCGTGTCCGGCGTCGCTGTCTCACCTGTCCTTTTGCCGAGAGCATAAGTCTCCTCTTCACTGAAAGTCTCAAAAACCTGCATGCTGTTCCTCCTGTGCGTCCGGGCTCTGCAGTCACGTACGCTTCTTTTATGGCGCGCGATGTGCGGGCGGAATCTAAGTATACCACGAGTTTTCTTTTTTGCAAACACATGTGACATGTACTGTCAGGTTGAAACAGTTCTGACAGGCTGCAGCGGATGATCAGGAACCGGCGCAAGCACCATCTTCATCGAAAAACGCCGGTCCTTCCAGATTCAACCGCTTCTTGAACTAACTTGATTCTTTAAGTATAATAGCATGCGGTAGCCATTCATATCCGGGTGTCCGTGCATGCAGTGACTGCAGGAATCCGAATACGAGCTACCTATCATAATTTTCAAAGGAGAAATAATAATGGCATATCCAATCGTAACCATCACAATGGCAGACGGCAGCGTGATGAAGGCGGAGCTCTATCCGGAAACCGCTCCGAATACAGTAAACAACTTCATCAGTCTCGTAAATGCAGGTTTCTACAACGGACTCATCTTTCACCGCGTCATCAATGGTTTCATGATTCAGGGCGGATGCCCGGACGGCACCGGCATGGGCGGCCCCGGCTACACAATTCCCGGAGAATTCGCGATGAACGGTTTCCAGAATACATTAAAGCACACGGCAGGCGTCCTCTCCATGGCGCGCGCTCAGCATCCGGACTCAGCAGGCAGCCAGTTCTTCATCATGCACAAGGATGCCCCCTATCTCGACGGTCAGTACGCCGCTTTCGGCAAGATCATCGAGGGCATGGAAGTCGTCAACAAGATTGCCTCTGTCCGCACAAACTTCGCCGACAAGCCGCTCAAGCCTCAGGTCATTTCTTCTATGACCGTCGACACGCAGGGCAAGGACTACCCGCAGCCGAAGAAAGCATAAGCAGAACAACAGAAAAAATCACGGAGCTGTCACTTGTGGCAGCTCTTTTTTGTCTCAGTGAGGGAAGACCTCTGCCTCTACAAGCGGCGGGCAAACCACTATCCTGCTCATCTTCGTGGCCGGTCTCATGACCGGGACTTTTGTGTATATTCTTTCTCGTTTTCCTCCAGGAATTCGGCTTTTCCGTCTGTATTTTCAATCACCAGTTTTCGTATCCTCTGAACGTCCTGTCTCGGAACAAACTGATGCATGATAACGTCCTGTCCATATTCGATCTCACAGGCGGGAAGATTCTCCCGGGCAAAAACATATTGAAGCTTGCCGGCCTGGGGATAAGTCACCCGGATCACAAGCTCCGTCCCGCGTATAACTTCGATGATTTCCGCATTTTCCAGCGCTGCCTTTACCGCCGCGGTGTAAGCGCGCACAAGACCGCCGGTGCCAAGCAGGGTACCGCCGAAGTATCTCGTAACCACACAGGCGGTGTAGTGAAGCCCGGCACCTGAAAGCACCTCCAGCATCGGCTTTCCTGCAGTCCCGCCGGGTTCCCCGTCATCATTCGACCTCACGATCTCCTCCGGTGTCCCCGGAGTGCCTACAACACAGGCAAAACAATTGTGTCTTGCGTCATAGTATTTTTTTCTGGCTGCGGCAAGATAAGATTCCGCCTCCTCCAGAGTTTCAGCGTGGAAGACCGCGCCGATAAATCTGGATTTTTTCTCTACATATTCTCCCTGTCCGCTTGTTCGGATTGTCTTATAGCTATCCATAAATCTCCACTCTTTAATTCGCTTACATACCGTCATCTTCTGTCACGACCGGTCCCCGGTCCGCAGTGTGAAAGAAGTCATATACGCTTCTTGCCGATTTCGCGTTCATCGACGGAGCATGCAGAAGCTCCTCGTAGGAGGCATCGCGAATCCTCTCCGCTGTCTTAAATGCGCGAAGAAGCGCTTTTCTTCTTGTCGGTCCGATGCCCTCGATCTCATCGAGGACAGAGCGGACCTGTCCCTTGCTGCGCAGCTGCCTGTGATATTCAATGGCAAATCGATGAACTTCGTCCTGTATCCTCGTGAGCAGCTTAAATCCTTCAGAGTCCCTGGCGATCGGGATCTCCCGGTCATTGAAATACAGTCCGCGCGTCCGGTGGTAATCGTCTTTCACCATGCCGGCGACAGGTATGTCAAAACCGACTCTTTGAAGGACCTCAAGCGCAATATGGACCTGTCCTTTTCCGCCGTCCATCAGAATAACGTCGGGCAGATCAGTGAATCCTTCCGAGCCTTCTCTTGCTCTCATAAACCGCCTGGTAAGCACCTCGTCCATACTGGCGTAATCATCCGGTCCGACTACCCATTTGATCTTGAACTTTCTGTAATCGTTCTTCTTAGGCTTCCCTTTCACGTACACGACCATGGAGCCGACGGAATCAAATCCGCTGATATTGGAAATATCATAGGATTCAATGCGGTCTGCTCTCTCCAGTCCGAGAAGGGAGGCGATTTCTTTGACGGCGCCGATAGTCCGCAGTTCCTCGCGCTTCAGTCTCTCTCTGTCTCTGGACAGCACCAGCTCCGCATTTTCATGGGCAAGCGCGACAAGCTTTTCTTTCATGCCTTTCTGGGGGATGCGGATCCTGACTCTGGATCCCCGCTTATTAGAAAGCCACTCAGATAGCAGCTCACGATCCGGAATGTCATATTCGAGCATAAGTTCCTTCGGGACGAACGGTGTTCCTGAATAATACTGTGATATGAAACTTGCGATCACACAAGCGGGATCATCTGTGTCATCAGCTGTCAGGAAGAAATGCTCTCTGCCTATCAGCTTTCCCTCACGCACAAAAAAGACCTGTACGACAGCATTCCGGGTCCCGGTAAGGTCGGGGCTGATATTGCTCTCATCCGTGAGTACCAGTCCTGCCTGCTCCGGGGTATCCATCGCGATCGCGATGATATCTCTGTCATCCCCGTCGGAACCGGTTATCTTCTGACGTTCGCCGATCTGTCTTATGCTCTCGATAAGGTCTCGTATTTCCGCGGCTTCCTCATACCTCATTTCCATCGAGGCAGTCATCATTTTTTCGGTGAGACGGTCGATTTCCTCCTGATAATGCCCCTTGAGAAAGTCAAGCATCCGCTTAATATTTTCCCCGTAAGCCTCCTTTGTGATATATCCCTGGCACGGCGCGGGGCACTGGCCGATATGATAATAAAGACACGGTCTGTCCTTCCCTATATCCTGAGGCAGTTTTTTAGAGCATGTCCGGATGTGATAGAGCTTTCTGAGAAGCTCTATAATATCTCTGACTGCAGTAGAATTCGTATAAGGTCCGAAATATCTCGAGGTATCCTTTTTCATGCTTCTGGCGATCATTATGCGGGGAAAGTCCTCGCCTGTCGTCACCTTGATATACGGATAACTCTTGTCATCTTTCAGCATCGTGTTATATTTCGGCCTGTGTTCCTTGATAAGATTGGATTCGAGGACCAGGGCCTCAAGTTCACTCGATGTGACTATATACTCAAAGCGCTCAATATTCTGCACCATGCGCATGATCTTCGGGCTCTTCTTATAGCCTGTCTGAAAATACTGGCGCACGCGGTTCTTAAGGCTCACGGCCTTTCCCACGTAAATAATATCATCGTGCGCGTCATGCATGATATAGACCCCGGGGCTTCCGGGCAGCTTTTTCAGTTCTTCCTCTATATTAAAATCTTTGTTCTCGCTCATTTTCAACCGACATTTCCTGTTTTTCTTTCTGAGATATCCCGATTATAACACGCAGACCGCACAGTCCGCAATTCATGCCTTAGTGCAGGACTGCGCAAAACAAGGGCTGTCGCATCAGGCGGTGTCACCACTATAGGTGGCAGACATTTGTAAATATCATCTGCCGTTTATAGTGGCGGCGTGCATTAATGCGACAGCCCCAAAGTATTTTCAAGTCTTGCTGCGAACATTTTACTGTTTGCTCAAATTATGCAGGAATTTGACGATCTGCCCGCGTGTACAGTCCTTGTCGACCCCGAAAGTTCCGTCGGCAAAGCCCTTGGTGATTTTCTTCTGATATCCATAAAGAATCGCTCTGTAGTAGATATGCTGCTTTGGGACGTCACTGAACGGCGATTCCGATGACATTACAGGTACCGGTTTTCCCAGATATTTCCATATGAACATCATGATATGCCCCCTCGTACATGTCTCGTTCATACGAAAAGTCCCGTCGCTGTATCCGCCGGCAATACCTTTCTGATAAGCCCACAATATGGGCTTGTAGAACGGTCCTGATTTAGGCACATCCCGGAAAGAAAGTGCCGGTGTCTGTTTCGGCTCCGGTTTCCCCGCAAAACACCACAGGAAGCGAATTGCCTCCGCTCTGGTACATGTCCTGTCTATTCCGAAAGTCCCGTCACTGTATCCGCCGGCAATACCTTTATCTGCGGCCCAGTAAATCGCCCCGTAGTAAGGGTGACCGGGATTCAGAACATCTGAGAAGACTTTTCTACCCGCTATTGCAGTGCCAAGCGTCCTCGTTGCCGCGCGGATACGCAGCACTTCTCCGTCTCCTTCCTCGGCCAGGTCCATCCATTTGCCGCCGCGCATTCTTACAAGACTTCTGCAGTAAAGGTTATCCGTCTCAAAGAGAACATCACCGACCCGCTGCCGTCTCTGCGCGGAAAATGATTCAGTCTTGTTACCGATGTTTTCTACGACGATCGAATACCAGCTGCCCGCGCTCACTACAACTTCCTTCGACAGCCTGATAGTATTAAGTCCCGCCCCGTTCATCTGCACGGTCTGGCTGAGCGCCCTCCGCCCGCTCGTCGGATCATCCGTATCCAGAAGATCGGTAAATACAGTCACTTTATACCTGGCATTGCAGGTCCATGTGCAAAGCGATATCTCACCTATAGCTTCGCCCCGTCCGGCTCCCGCCTTGACTTCGTAGACATTTGCGCCTGCGGTCATATTTTCACCGCTCGCTGCGGAAACAGGATCCAGGCAGCACGAATTGCCGACCATCGCGAGTCCGTCGTAGAAATACAGATTCGGGTACTTTTTCTGCGCCGACTTTACTGCCGACACAGACACACAGCCGAGCATCGTCGCGTTCTCATAGGATATGTAGAAATAACCGCCGTCGCCCCAGTCATCGCCCCAGGAATTTTTGGCGATCCACGCGCCGCTTCTTTTCGGTCTTTCAGAGCTGTTGAATTTGGATACCGCAAATGTGTCATCCCACCCCACCAGTGTGACCACGTGATTGCTCCTCATGTGGTTCGAATCATAGTAGCCGTTCGTAGACAGATTCCTTGACGCGTTCTCATAATACATGGAGACAGCGACAGCTCCGTTTTCCATGATTTCTTTTTTGACCTTATCAACGCTGTATTCAAATGTCTCGTAACTATCAAGTCCGGCGTAAGAGAGATAGGCTTTACTCTTCGACGGAACAGCGGACGACTCCTTATAAGACACATTCCCTTTCGAGTCGACACGCCTTGTTAGATAAAACGGAACATCGGATTCCTTCGCTATTCCCTGACCGGTACTGAGTTCCTGCAGAAGATAAATCGGACTGCCGGAAGCATATCTGTACGCGGTCGCTTCGTCGGAATCCTGATAAATCATCTGCATGTCCCCGGTATTGTGAAGGGGGTCGTCCTGCCTGTTAAAATAAAAATATGCCAGCTGCTCTTCTGAAAGATCAAGAGTATTCTTATTCTCATCGGTATATCTTTGAAGAAGTGATGCCTCTAAAATAGCTGCCGTGGAGAAAGCCCAGCAGAGACCGGAGTAACCCTGGTCTCTCACGGGAGTGAGCCGTGATGTGATATAGGCGGAAGGAGTATTGGCTCCTACCAGTTCCTCATCTTCCTCCTGCCGGCCTTCGCCTTCGGAAGGGGCATCGAACTCCTTAAGTCCCTCATAGTATCTGGCAAATCTCTCTTCGTCCTGCAAATATGCCCGGGATCCTTCCTGTTCATCTGCGCTGCATACATCTGCGCAGGACTGCTGCTCTTCGGTCCATCCTTCACAGAGCGGCTCCGGGATCCGGTCACAGGATTCAGACCGCTCTTCGCTTAAGGTTAAGGCTTCCTGTATCGGCATTTCAGCGGCACATACATCGGGCGTCGGAGATTCCGCTTCAGTTTCGAAATACTCATCCACAGCTTCCGTCTCTATTTCAGCCGCTGCCTCTTCCCACATTGTATCCTCCGCGTTCTGAAGAGACAGATTAATATCGTCAGAATACTGTTCGCCCATAACCGGAGACACAGTCATAGTCAGCATAACGCTGATGGCCGTAAGCATGATTATAAAGTGCCTGAACCTTTTACACATGGCCGTATCTCCCTTAAAGATTAAGAATAAAAATGTATGCACATCCCAAAACAACATGTGGACAAAATGCATACAAATGAGTGCTATATATAGTAATATATTAGCATAAATTTTCTGATATTCACAGAGATATACGCATATTTAATAAACATGTAACACTCTTCACATTTATTTTACAGATTATAATCCAGCTCAATTCAAGTCTCGATTTCTGATCTCGCGGGACATAAATCGCGGAATGTACCACGCCGCTTGCAAGTCCGGCCGAGCACGAACAACGATATTGTTTAATCCATCCCCGTGTGATAAACTTAATACATGTTAAGTGTCCGGTCCGGAAAGTGCCGGCTCACGCCGGTCCTGCTCCCGATACCGGACTCGCGAGCGAGAATCAAATATAAGAGAAAAGAGGGTTCATAATGAAGACTGTTGTTCAGCTCAGCAAGCTGGCAGAGGAAATGAAGCTTAAGAACCTGACCCCTGAAATCAGCATGGATGAGGTGGAAATCACCTCGCAGGAAATCAACCGCCCTGCCCTGCAGCTCGCCGGATATTATGAGCACTTTTCACATGAACGTGTCCAGATTATCGGCTATGTCGAGTATACCTACCTCATGCAGAAGGAAGAAGATGAGCGTTCGGTCTGCTTCGAGAGATTTATCTCCAGCGGTATCCCCTGTGTCATTTTCACGACCCTGACAGAGCCGACAGAAAATATGCTGCTCATATGCAGGAAATACAACGTTCCCGCTCTGGTCACGACGCGCACGACCAGCGCATTTATGGCAGAAATCATCAGATGGCTCGGCGTGGAACTTGCACCGAGCATTTCAATCCACGGTGTTCTGGTCGACGTTTACGGTGAAGGTGTCCTGATCATGGGCGAGAGCGGCATAGGTAAATCCGAGGCAGCTCTGGAACTGGTACGCCGCGGGCACCGTCTGGTCAGTGATGACGTCGTCATTATCCGCAAAGTCTCTGATGCCACGCTGCTCGGATGCGCACCGGACGTCACCAAACATCTCATCGAACTCCGCGGTATCGGCATCATTGATGTTAAGACACTGTACGGCGTTGAACATGTCAAGGATTCTCAGGCTATCGACCTCGTAATCAAGCTGGAAGACTGGAGCCGGGAAAAGGAATACGACCGACTTGGGCTGGAAGAGCAGACGACGGAGTTTCTCGGAAACAAAGTCACCTGCCACTCACTGCCGATCCGCCCCGGCCGCAATCTCGCTGTCATTGTAGAAACTGCTGCGGTCAATCACAGGCAGAAAAAAATGGGTTACAATGCTGCGCACGAGCTCTATCGGCGTGTGCAGGAGAATATAATGAACAAGAGAGGTGATATCTAATGGGCAAGTATTGTTTTGGTATCGATGTAGGCGGAACCACCGTAAAATGCGGTCTCTTTGAGACAGACGGCACGCTTTTAGACAAGTGGGAAATCGTCACTCGTACGGAAAACGGCGGTGAAAATGTTCTTCCCGACATCGCGGCTACTATTATCGCAAAGATGACAGTTAAGGGCATTGCCAAAGAAGATGTTGTCGGTGTGGGCGTAGGCATTCCGGGACCGGTCATGCAGGGTGTCGTACCGGTGGCAGTCAACCTCCACTGGGGAGAAAAAAATGTCGAATATGAACTGGGCACAATTCTCGACATGAAGGTACGCGCAGGCAATGACGCCAATGTCGCAGCCCTCGGTGAGCTCTGGAAAGGCGGCGGAGAAGGCAAGGAAAACCTTATCATGGTCACACTGGGAACAGGTGTCGGCGGCGGAATTATTGTCGACGGAAAGATCATCGAAGGTTCCCATGGAGCCGGAGGCGAAATCGGACATGCTCACGTAGACGACAACATTAAGGATCCGTGCAACTGCGGCAACTACGGCTGCCTCGAGCAGGTCGCGTCCGCAACAGGCGTTGTCCGTCTTGCCAAAGAAGAGCTTCTGAAAAACCCGGCTGCTGTCACAGCTCTTCGTGATCAGGAAGTCACATCCAAGGCTGTCTTCGACGCATACAAGGATGGCGATACAGTCGCTTCGGCAATCGTCAACAGGTTTGCCTCCTACCTCGGAACCGCGCTTGCTACATTTGCCTGCGTGACAGATCCGGAAGTCATCGTCATCGGCGGCGGTGTCTCCAAGGCGGGCGAAGCCCTCACAGACATTGTCGGCAAGTACTATCGCACTCGCGCATTCTCATCCTGCGCCAATACACCGATCGTTCTCGCAAAACTCGGAAACGATGCTGGCATGTACGGAGCCGCCAAGCTCGTTGTATAATTTCTTATTATTTCTGAACCGAAAAAAAGCTGTCGCATTAGACAGTGTCACCACTATATATGGCAGACATTTGCAAATAACGTCTGCCATATATAGTGGTGGCGCGCCTTAATGCGACAGCAGTTTTTTGTCAGAAAGATTCATCCGATTCTTACTGTCAGATTCTGATGACCCACAGCTCTATATCAGTAGTCGCCTTCGTCCTCATCATAGTCCTCGTCGTTACCACCGCCTCCATTATCTTCGGACTGCTCCTCACCGCCGCCGTTATTATTCTCATCAGTGTGCTGATTATTTTCTTCCTGATTCTCGTTGTTGCCCTGATCCGAATGATTCTCCTGGTTTTGCTGATTATTTTGATTTTCCTGATTCTGCTGACCGGTCTCTGTCTCTTCTTCCTCTTCATCCCAGTCGTAATCCCAGCGGTTCCAGTCTTCCTCCTCTTCTTCTTCGTAATACCCGCTGTGGACACGCCAACCGCCGCAGGTCTCCGTAGGTGCTGTTCCCGGTGCAAAGTACTCCCAATGGCTCGGGCAGCTTCCTCTCGGTATAAGCCCGGTCTGAGAGCAGACCTCCACATGAGTGATCGTATTCGGAAGCAGGAACTGGATCTTGCTCTGATTCCTTGAAATGCGGTCCATGACCGCCTTCCAGAGAATCTGATGATAAACATGGTAGATGCCTTCATCCGGAAGGTTTTCTGAATCGTCATAGCCTGCCCAGACACCGCATGTGTAATACGGTGTGTAGCCGACGAACCAGACATCGCGATAATCTGTTGTCGTACCGGTCTTGCCGGCGACAGGCATGCCGCAGTCAAGACGTACATTCTGACCGGTTCCCTTTGTGACTACGTCCTCCATCGCATTCGTGAGAAGAGCTGCCGTCTCGCGGGAGATTGCCCTGGTCGTCTCGGGCGTATTATTGATGACAATATTGCCGTCCTGATCTTCAATTCTTGTGTAGAAAATCGGTTTGGTGTAATTGCCTTCATTTGCAATTGCCGCAAATGCCGCCGTCAGTTCAAGATTTGTAACACCGTTGTAGATACCGCCGAGGGCAAGCGGCTGATAAACATCGTTCCTCTCAGACAGTGTCGTAAAGCCGTACTTGAGAAGCTGATTGTATGCAGCCTTCGGTGTGATATCCGTGATCGTCTGCACCGCGATCGTATTTACGGAATTGATGATCGCGTCCCTGATGTTCATCATGTCGTGTGTATAGGTGTTGTTCGAGTTCGATACCGGAGTGCCGTCCTCGTATGTAATCTCGTCGTCAAGATAGGTCGAAGCGAGAGTCTTCATTCCGCTGTCCAGAGCATAGGAATATGTGGACAGGATCTTGAACGTTGAACCCGGCTGACGGGTCGAATTCGTCGCTCGATTCAGGGTCAGGGACGCAGTCTTTTCACCGCGGCCGCCGATAAGTCCCTTCACGTAACCGGTCTTCTGATCCATGAGGACCATCGAGGACTGCGGTTCCGGAGCACAGGAGAATCTCTCCGCTATGATCACGTCTCCTGCCTCTTCGTTCACCACATGTGATTTATAATCGCTGACAAAGTTTCTTGCCTGCTCCTCAGATTCAAACGCAAGAATGCTGAATGATGGATCCAGATTTTCACGGTAGAAATTGCGGAGCATCTCACGGCTGTAGTTAGTGACCTCACCTTCCGAATTCGCAACGGAAAGGGCCCAGTCAAGCGAATACTTGGTACCTTCCGGGAAGTTCGCGGGGTTGGCGTACACTTCATCCATGATAGCCTGTATTTCCATATCCTGCGTTGTGTAAATACGCAGACCGCCGGAATAGAGGGCCTGATATGCCTGATTCTCTGTATAGCCCTTCTGACGCATAAGGTCAGAAACGACCTGCTCTGTCAGTTCGTCGACAAAGTAAGAGTAAATTGTCGTCACCTGCTCGTTGGTGCTCTGGGCGTTAGCGATCCTGTCATAGACCGGGTCCGCCAGCGCCTCATCCATCGACTGCTGGGAAATATACCCCTGCTCGACCATGTCATTCAGTATCTTTATACGGCGCTCGGCATTTTTCTCCGGCTGTCTGATCGGATTATAACGGCTCGGGTTCTGGGTTATACCTGCAATGACTGTGGCCTCAGACAGCGTGAGCGATTCGACATCCTTTCCGAAGTACTTTCTGGAAGCGGCCTGGACACCGTAGGTGCCTGCCCCGAGGTTGATTGTATTCAGATAGTTCTCAAGAATTCTGTCTTTGGCCGCCTGCTTGCTGCCCAGTTCCTCTTCAAGTTTTTCCTCAAGTTCAACAGCGAGGAACTGCTCCTGAATCTTTCGCTTGACGCTGTCGACTCTGCTCTCCTCTGTCCAGTTCGTGAAGACGTTATTTTTCAGCAGCTGCTGGGTGATCGTACTCGCGCCTTCAGTGAAGCGGAATCGGTTGCGGACACCAACGACGAACGCGCGGACAATACCCTTGGCATCAATGCCGTTGTGCAGGTAAAAACGCTCATCCTCGACTGCAATGACAGCCTTCTGCAGGGCAACCGGAACTTTATCCAGGGAGACCGAAATTCGGTTCGAATTGGATGTTGTCAGTTTCTGGAGCTGATTTCCGTCCGAGTCGTAAATAAACGTGGCATAGCCGCTCGGCGCGATATTGACCGATGCGACATCCGGGGTGTTGGCTACAATGCCGCTCAGAATGCCGAGTACTCCGAACCCGCCGATCAGGATGACTGAAATGAACGCAATCAGAAGAAGCCGGATCACAATGACTCCGACACGCTTCTCAATCTCCTGGGAGGTTGACTCGAACTGATCTACTTTGCGTTCAATTGCCTCTGTAGTGTAATTCATGTATATGATGTCCGCTCTTACGGCGCGGCACTCCTCCTTCGAACATAGTCATAGATAATATTATTTTAAATCAAATAAATCTACATTGCAATATTCAAGTCTCAGGGTTGTTTCACGAAGCAGTTAACAGTCCTGACGACCTTTCAAGAAGGAAGACATGCGTCCGCTCTGCTCCCGCATGTCTCTTATATTATTCGTATTTCCTTCAAGCTGCTATGAAAATTGCGCAAAAATAGCCCTTGGGACCAAAATCGGCTAAAAAAATGATATAATACTATCAGCTTAGTAAAAGCTGGGTATTCCGCTGAAGATATATTTCTTCATCAGAGACAGGTCATCACAAAAGTCGTCCATAGCCTCTGTCATAATCTTACTGCAGTCCCCATACAGCATGGCGATCCTCAGGATGTTGTAGGCGAACTTCCTGACCAGCGCAAGATTGTTTTTGGACTTCTTTGCAGGTGACCTGTCTTCGCGGAAGCTCTCATCAAGCACGTGATGAAGGGAGTTTTCTATTGCCCAGTGCTCTCTCTTGTATTTTCCGATCTCCCCTGCCCCCATCTTCCTGTCCGATATCAGCCCCACCAGCTGTATGTCGCTGCCCATCGAGTCCCCGTTTGAGGGGAGCGGCCTGCGGCGTGATCCTTTTGCCAGGAATTCCTGTTCATCCGGTGTAATGTCATTCCCTTCCCCGTCTCTTTCAAGCGGGATCCTGACCTGCCTTGCCCTGCCTACGGTCTTAAGGAAATCCCATTCTTCGCTGTACTTGCTGACACAGCTGCAGTCATTGTCTGACTCATATGTCCTGTACTCATGCCTGTCCCTGTTTTTCTCATGGCTTTTGGCTCTTTCATAGCCTTCCGGGGGTTTTTCGCCCTTCTGTACGTGTTCCCACATCCCGTCAAAATGCTCCTGGATTTCCCTATATGCCTCGGGCTGGTTCCTTTTGACCGTCAGGACGAAGCTTCCGCCCTGCCCCAGGATCTGCTTCATAATGCCGGTCTGCGTGCCGATGGCATCGATCGTAACTGTGCTCCCTGTAATGTCCAGCCTTCCAAGAAGGGCCGGTATCGCAGTAATCTCACAATCCTTCTTTTCCATCGGCATCTGGGCAAGGACGATCCCCGTCGCCGCATCAATGGCATTCAGCACCATTGGCGCCCTGAAATTCCTTACCTTATTCATCGCCGCCAGCAGCGCCTTCCCATCAATCGCAAGATGGATCCCCCTCGTGCTCGCGATCTCCCCTATCCATTCCATGAACGCAAGGGCAAACAGTTCCTCGTCTATCCCTGAAAGGATTCTGCATGCCGTCGGCACGGATGCAATCCCGTTCTTCAGGGGCATGCTTTCCCTGAGGGTCCCCAGATGGTTCCTGCACCATTTCAGTATGCGGCGCACGGTGGTCCGCCCTGCCATGAACCCCGCAACCATGCAGACGAGTATTTCAGCGTAATCATGCTTTGTCTTCCTGCCGCACCTCGGGTCCGGGACCTGGCGCATATATTCGATGAGCGGCTTTGTCCTGAACCCATCCTCAGCGTTCCCCCAGCCGGATCCCGTATTTTTCCAGTATTTCCCTGTGACTCTCAGAGATGCGCGAAACAACGGGCTCCTTCTCAAGATAAACAAGGTAAATGTCCTTTAATTGCGCCAGTTCATTGAGATCCGTCCCCTGTTCAAGGCGCATTCTTCGGACAAGTGCGGCTACCTGGACTCCATAACTATGGTGGTAATCTTCTTTCTTTTTTATTGTCCCCTCCCGGAACAGGTAGGATCTGTTGGAATGCTCCGTAATAATGATCTTCAGATAATCCTCCCAGTCTTCCCCTATAGCCCTTTTCCAGCCTTCCGGGCATAGCTGTATTACCGCTTTGGAGAAGCCGTATTCATAAACCTCGATGTCGGTGATGGTCACCTTCCGCCTGTTGCTCTCAATAACCCCATCCGGGGTGATCACTCCGATATACGTGTCCACAGCCTGCGGATACTTCTTTCCCGGGACGCGTCGTGAGGTCCTCTTATACAAATAGTATTTCCCGTTCCTCTCTTTGACAGTGGTTCCAACTCTTCTGTGCTTCTGCACCCATTCCGGGTATTTTTTCTCTGTGCGCGGCATGATGCCCTCCTTTCTGTATAGGTATATTGCACCTATACTTATAAGGGTATTATACCTCTACGGCACACAAAAAGCGAGGGGTATATGCGCACTTGTATAACGCTTATACTCCCTCAAAAATCAGGCATCCTATCTATTTATTTTTCCTTTATGAAACAACCCTGATTCAAGTCTTGACTGTATGGAGGCAAAAATTCAGCAAGGCTGCCGCATACGCGGCAGCCTTGTGTGGATTCTGATTAAATCTGTTCAGCCTTGTTCTCTGCGGGAATCTCATCGTCTGCGTGATTATCCGCTTTTTTCTCTTCCTGCTCCATTGTGACCAGATCGATCATCGGAGCGTCAGGATTTGGCACTGCAATAATCTGCTTTTCAGAGGGGTTCTCCTCACCGGCAGGCGTAGATTCCGTTCCGGATTCGGGCCTTTTAGCAGTGTCTGTCAGAGCGCCATCCCGTCTTTCATCCGAAACCGGCTCAGGTCTTCTGACAGGCCGACGTCTGGGTGTCCCGTCCGGATTCATCATCGGCCGTCTCGGGCGGCGTCTCGGTGTCCCGTCCGGGTTCATCGGGCGTTCACGGCGCGGAGCCGGAGCCATGGATCCCTTTTCAGCCTTGTCACCGTTATCGGTGATTCTTCCCTCAATTCTCGGGGCAGATTCATCCGTTTCCGGGATTCCTTCGACTTCACGGAATATCTTCATGAACTCCTTCCCGGTGATTGTTTCCCTCTGGATCAGATACTCAGCCAGGCGGTCCATGGTACTCCTGTGCTCGCGAAGCATACGAAGAGCCTCAGCGTACGACTTCTTAAGTATTAGCATGACCTCATGGTCGATCTCAGTCGCCGTCGCGTCGCCGCAGTTCAGATACGTTCTGCCGTCCAGATACTGATTCTCCTGAGTGACCAGGCCGATAAGACCGAACTTCTCGGACATACCGAACTGCGTGATCATCGCGCGAGCAATCTTTGTCGCCTTCTCGATATCATTTGCGGCACCCGTAGTCACAGTATCAAAAACAATTTCCTCGGCAGCCCTTCCGCCGAGAGCCATAACGATCTGGGCTTCAAGTTCTTTCTTGGTATTAAGGTATTTCTCCTCTTCCGGCACGTTCATAACGTAACCGAGCGCACCCATCGTCCTCGGGATGATAGTGATCTTCTGCACCGGCTCCGCGTTCTTCTGAAGAGCTGAGAGAAGTGCATGGCCGATCTCATGGTAGGAGACAATACGCCTCTCTTCCACGCTGAGGATACGGTCCTTTTTCTCCTTGCCGACGAGAACGACCTCAACTGCTTCAAGCAGGTCCTTCTGGCTTACCTGATGGCGTCCGTTCTTAACGGCCAAAATCGCAGCCTCATTGATCATATTGGCAAGATCCGAACCGACCGCGCCTCCTGTGGCAAGGGCAATCGCATCGAGGTCTACTGTGTCGTCCATGAGAACATCCTTCGAGTGGACCTTAAGGATCGCAATACGTCCCTTGAGATCCGGTCTGTCAACGATGACACGTCTGTCAAAACGGCCCGGGCGCAGCAGCGCGGGGTCAAGGACCTCCGGCCTGTTGGTCGCGGCTATGATAAGGAGACCCTTGGATGCCTCGAAACCGTCCATCTCAGCGAGCAGCTGGTTGAGTGTCTGCTCTCGCTCGTCATTGCCGCCGTAGCGTCCGCCGTCACGGGCCTTGCCTATCGCGTCGATCTCATCGATGAAAATGATGCACGGCGCGTTCTTCTTGGCCTCCTCAAAGAGATCACGGACACGGCTGGCGCCGACACCGACGAACATCTCTACAAATTCAGAACCTGACAGTGAGAAGAATGGGACATGGGCTTCGCCAGCCACGGCCTTGGCAAGAAGCGTCTTGCCTGTGCCGGGAGGTCCGACCAGCAGAGCGCCCTTGGGAAGCTTGGCTCCGATTTCGGAATATTTTGCCGGGTTGTGCAGGAAATCTACGCACTCCTGAAGGCTCTCCTTAGCCTCATCCTCACCTGCTACATCCTTGAAAGTAACTCCTGTGTCCTGCTGGATGTAGGTCTTGGCTCTGCTCTTGCCGACGCCCATCATACCGCCGCCGCGGCCCATCCGGTTCATGAAGATGCTGATTATAATCATAAAGAGGACGAACGGGATAAGGAATGATAGAATCGAGTAAATAATTTCAGACATCATTGAGGCTTCGACAGCCTTGTACTCTACCCCGTATTTTTCAAGACGTTTGGTGAGCGCGTTCCCATCCTCGATTGTCTTCGTATAATATTTGATCGTCCCGACATCATTTCCGTTTGATTTCGGAGTGATCTCAAGCCTCGAAGATGAGATTTCCACACTCGCAATCTCATCGTTCTCGAGCATGTCGATGAACTTGTCGTACGTTATCTCTCTTGAAGTGCTGGAATCCAGCGCTCCCGAAAAAAGACTCATACCGATGAGGCCGACCATGAGGCAGATCAGAAAAATGATCAGGGACTGCCCGTTCCGGTTTCCACCGCTATTGTTCTTGTTGTTGTTATCGTTCATACTACTCCTTTCGGTCCTGTGCACTTTAGGTGCGTGAAAAACCAAGCTATATTATATGAATTTATATCCGATAATGCAAGGTCTGGCATATACCGGAGTTGTGAAATTTCTGTAAATTCACCGATCTCCACCGCTTATGTTTTCTCACGGGATCTGGTAGCCGGCAGCCAAAAATGAATCGCGGGAACATATCGCATGAACTGTCAAAACACAAATGAGCGCAAATGCTTCTTAGCTCATTTTTTTATGGAAATGAACCTCATAATCTGCTATTATAAATAATGTTTTTTCGGAGACAGATCTGACAATTAGATAGTCTAAGGAGGCATATATGAAAATCGGTTTCAGTAATGAAAAGTATCTCGAAATGCAGTCAAACATGATAAGAGAGAGGATCAGCGAGTTCGGCGGCAAGCTTTATCTTGAGTTCGGCGGCAAGCTCTTCGACGATTACCATGCTTCCAGAGTTCTGCCGGGCTTCCAGCCCGATTCCAAGCTGCATATGCTGCTGCAGCTGAAGGAGCAGACCGAAATTGTCATCGTTATATCCGCGACGGATATAGAGAATAATAAAGTCCGGGGCGATCTCGGCATAACATACGACACTGATGTACTCCGCCTCATGAACGAATTTCAGAGCTGCGGTCTCTATGTCGGCTCAGTCGTCATCACACATTTTAAAGGCCAGGATGCCGCGATCCTCTTCAGAAATCACCTGGAAAAATACGGTGTACGCGTCTATCTCCACTACCTGATCAAAGGATATCCGAACAATATTCCTCTCATTGTAAGTGATCAGGGCTATGGAAAAAACGATTATATTGAGACGACAAGACCGCTGGTCATCGTGACAGCTCCGGGCCCGGGATCCGGAAAGCTTGCCACCTGCCTCTCCCAGCTCTATCATGACCACAAGCGCGGAATCAATGCCGGCTACGCAAAGTTCGAGACATTCCCGATCTGGAATCTGCCGCTGAAGCATCCGGTCAATCTTGCTTATGAGGCAGCAACGGCTGACCTCAACGACGTCAACATGATCGACCCCTTCCATCTGGAAGCCTACGGCAAGACCACCGTCAATTATAACAGAGATGTACAGGCTTTCCCGGTTCTTCAGGCCATCTTCGAGTCCATTTACGGTGAATGCTCTTATAAATCACCCACGGATATGGGCGTCAACATGGCAGGCAACTGCATTATCGATGACGAAGTCTGCAAGGAGGCTTCGAAGCAGGAGATCATACGGCGCTATTACGAAGCCCTTGCAGGTCTCGCCGACGGCACAAGACGCGAGGAAGAAGCCGATAAGATCGAAAGCATTATGAATCAGGCCCACGTAAAGAAAGAGGACCGCGTCGTTGTAGGTCACGCCCACAAACGTGCTGAGGAGACCGGCGCTGCCGCAACAGCCATTGAGCTCCCGGACGGCGCGATCATCACAGGAAAGACATCGGATCTGCTCGGTCCGACATCGGCAGCCCTGCTCAACGCGCTCAAAGTACTTGCCGGCATTCCGCACTCCGTCAAGATTATCACTCCGGAAGCCATCGCTCCTATTCAGAAGCTGAAGACGACCTACCTCGGCGGAAAGAATCCGAGGCTCCACACAGATGAGGTACTGATCGCGCTGTCAACTTCAGCGGCGACAGATCCGAACGCGGCATCTGCGCTCGAAGCCCTTCCGAAACTCCGCGGCTGCCAGGCTCACTCTTCTGTCATGCTCTCACAGGTCGATATCAGACTCATGAAGAGAATCGGCGTACAGATGACCTGCGAACCGGTCTACGAGAATAAGAAAATTTTCCACTAAAACACAAATGAGGAGGCTTCGCCTCCTCGCAGTTCCGCATTGATGCGAACATTACCCGCTCTGCCGGGTATGAACGTAAAAAAGCTCCGGTGATTTCTCACCGGAGCCTCTTTTTTTCTGATCTGAGCCGTGCCCGTCATTTCCGTGACATCACGGACAAAGCCCGCTTTGAAAATTAAAGGTTAGCCTTAAGGAATGCCTCAAGAGCTGCTGCGTTGGCTTCTTCTGCGCCGCCGGAAACCTGAACTTCGATTTCGTTGCCCTGCTTTACGCCGAGGGACATGAGGTTCATGAGCTTCTTGCCGTCAGCTGACTTGCCATTTGCAAGAACCTTAACGTCGGAATCATATTTCTTGATTTCCTTGACAAGAGCGCCTGCCGGACGTGCATGGATACCAACGGGATCAGTGATAACATACTTAAAAGACTTCATTTTACAATCCTCCTAAAGTGTTTTGCCCATCTTGGGCTTGCTCACGTACAAGCTAGTAAATATTATACACCACTTTACTGGAATCGTCACTGATTTTTGGTGATTTTTTATTATAAAATCACGATTGTTATAGCAGTTCAGCCGAGCGCATTCGCAACATCCGCGACCAGATCCTCGGTGTTCTCAAGTCCGCAGGACATTCTGACAAGGTTGCCGGCTACGCCGCAGGCATCAAGCTCTTCATCGGTCAGCTGGCGGTGTGTGCTGCTTGCCGGGTGCAGGCAGCAGGATCTTGCGTCGGCTACATGGGTCTCGATTGCGAATATTCTGAGCTTCTTCATGAACTCTTCCGCCGCAGCTCTTCCGCCTTTGACACCAAAGGATACAACGCCGCAGCTTCCGTTCGGCATATACTTCGTAGCCACGTCATAGTACTTGTCACCCGGAAGGGACGGATAATTTACGAACTCTGCCTTCGGGGAGGACTTGAGGAATTCAGCCAGAGCCATGGCGTTCGCGCAGTGCTGTTTCATGCGGACATGCAGACTCTCAAGACCAAGGTTCAGATAATACGCGTTCTGCGGTGCCTGGATCGATCCGAAATCGCGCATGAGCTGAGCGGTCGCTTTCGTGATAAACGCGCCCTCCTTGCCGAATTTCTCCGCATATGTGATGCCGTGATAGCTGTCATCCGGAGTCGTGAGACCCGGGAACTTATCAGCGTGAGCCATCCAGTCAAATCTGCCGGAATCGACGATCGCGCCGCCGACTGCGGAGCCGTGGCCATCCATATACTTAGTCGTAGAATGTGTGATAATGTCGACTCCGAACTCGAACGGACGGCAGTTTACCGGTGTCGGGAATGTATTGTCAACTATGAACGGAACGCCGTGCGCGTGGGCAGCGGACGCGAACTTCTCAAAGTCAATTACGGTCAGGGCCGGGTTGGCAATGCTCTCGCCAAAGACAGCCTTTGTATTCGGTCTGAAGGCAGCTTCAAGCTCTTCCTCTGTGCAGTCCGGGGATACGAATGTAAATTCGATGCCCATCTTGCGCATTGTCACATTGAACAGGTTGAAAGTTCCGCCATAAATGGAGGAGCTGGAGATGATGTGGTCGCCTGCATTTGCAATATTGAAGATCGCGAAGAAGTTGGCGGCCTGGCCCGAGGATGTCAGCATGCCTGCAGTACCGCCCTCCATAGCGGCGATCTTGGCTGCGACAAGGTCATTCGTCGGGTTCTGCAGACGAGTGTAGAAATAGCCGCTCGCCTCAAGGTCAAAGAGCTTTGCCATATCCGCGCTGGTGTCGTACTTGAATGTCGTGCTCTGATAAATCGGGACCTCTCTCGGCTCACCGTTCTGAGGACGATAACCACTCTGAACACATTTTGTCTCAATATTCCATTTATCCATTACTGTCTCCTCTCTAACGCTAAAGCACCGGCGTCTTCCGGGCTTTATTGTTCCACACGGGGATCCTCGGCCCCCACTGATTAGATATATTATCGGAACCGCTTCGCGAACCCGATAATCATAATTCAGGCGATTTTATCGCCCTCTTATCGGGAGTTCCTTGCGGAACCTCCGATAAGTATATTACCAGATGACAGTTTTATGGACAAGTACTCTCTTTACACCGGGGCTGTCACTCCCAGTAATGCCGCCGGCGATTCTTTCTAAAGCGCTGCTCCCGGGAATTCTTTCCCTCGTCAGGATCTATTTCCATTCTCTGCGGATCCGGGTCATCTTCGTAGCGCCAGATGAATCCGCCGTCTGTCTTTCTCTCACGCCGGCACACGCTGGATATATGCGTTATATTATAAATCGCCTGCGGCTCCCTTATTGTCTTGTATCTCTGGATTTCCTCCATGTTCTGTGTGTACTGAACGACTCTCTTTTCCTTCATGCCTCTCTTCCTTTCTGTGATGTATCTAAGCACATGATCCTCCATTCAGAAGAATCCTGCACGTTTAGTTCAAGCCGGATATCCCCCGCCATCTTTGAAGAAAGGATTCCCTTAACTGAAATAAAAAAGGCACCTTAAGGTGCCTAAGTCAATCCGCCTCCTCTTCTGCTCTGAAGCGGCTTCAAAAACGCGTTAAAAAGGGTGTGGAATCTCTTCCACACCCGAAGTATACTTCGCTCAAAGCAGGGATGCAAATGTTTTCGCTTCCCCACCACAAAGTCCATAATATTCTGCCATTTTAATGGTAAATTCTTATCATAAAAATTTAATTACTCATCATGAGAAAGTAATCGTGTAGGACGCCTCAAAGGTCTCCCCGGCAGCCAGGCACTGCTCATAGTCGCGCTCCGGCAGCTCGCCCTCGAAATATGTCTTGTCTGCACGACCGTACCACGGCTCAAGGCACACGAACGGAGCCTCCGGTTTAGGGGACCAGACGCCGAACAGCGGAGCTGTAAAGTCCACTGTGACGAACGGAGCCTTCTGCGGATCAAGGAGCACCAGCTTGTGGGCCTGATCCTTCTCGACGATCAGCGTATCGATATCGAACAGGTCATCTGTGATCTTAAGCATCCCGTCATCCAGCTCATAGGGACGGATCTCGTCTGTGAGGCCGCCAAGGACGAGGTCCTTGATCGAAACATCAAGAGTCTTCTTTGTGTCGAATCCGAGATAGCACTCATTCTTTTTATCCCCGCTGCCCATGGCAGGTGTGTTAAAGGCAGGATGCGCGCCAATCTGGAAATACATGTCCTGATCACCTGTATTGAATACCTTCCAGATGACCTTGAGCGTTCTGCCCGAAAGAGCATAGCCGACCTCAAGTCTGAACTTGAACGGATATACAGCGAGAGTGTCCGCGCTGTCGCAGAGCGCAAACCCAATGTCAGCGCCTTCCACAGAAGCCTCTTCGAATTCACTTCTCCTTGCAAATCCATGCTGCTTCATCTCATAAGTCTTTCCCTCGTAGCGGAACTTGTCGTAGGCTACATTGCCTACGATTGGGAAGAGGACCGGTGAAGTCCATCCCCAGAAAGCCGGATCTGCCTGCCACATGTATTCGCGTCCGGTCTCATTGTCGAGAACAGAACGAATCTCAGCGCCGCGCGAGCTGATCTTCACAGCAAGTTCATCATTTTTAAGAAAGAATTCTGCCATCGTGTAAACCTCCTTATGCTTGAGGACAGGCAGCCTCATTTAGGCTGCGCTCCAATATGTACAATTCATTCTCTGCGGATCATTCATCGTAGTCCTGTCTCATCCTGACCTGGCTCGTCTTTTTTCTGATCCTCTGAATCGCGTTGTCAATCGATTTCGGGGACCGATCCATGATTTCCGCGATCTCCCTGTAGCTGTAACCGCGAAGCATCAGGTTAAAGACCACCTTTTCCGTGCGGCTCAGAGCGTCGAGTATAAGGCTGATCGTCTCGTCAGCATTCTCCTGATCGAGGAAAATCTGCTCCGGATTTTCGTCTCCGGTCACAGAATATTTATCCAGCTCTTCCTCCTCGTAGGCCACCGCGTCATTGAGAGCAAATCGCTTCTGCCTCTGTGATGCCTCAATAGCCTTGTAGAGCTGACGGTCTATGCAGAGCTGTGCAAATGTGAAGAAAGAAGCCCCCTTTTCATTGGCAGGATCATAATCCCGCACAGCCTTATAGAGACCGATCATGCCCTCCTGTATGAGATCATCCGGGTCTCCGCCTTTCAGGAACTTAGTAGCTGCCCGGCTCTTGACGAGCGGCTTATATTTTTCGAGGAGATAGTCCATGTAGTCCGAGTGTCCGTCCCGGATCTCATAAATGAGCTCCTCATCGGACAGAGGCTTTTGGGGCATGTCAGATACCTCTCTGTCTTACGATTTCATACATCAGAACACCCGCCGCCACCGACGCGTTGAGGGAGTCGATTGCTCCCTTCATCGGAATGGCTGCGGTAAAGTCGCACTTCTCTTTGACCAGACGTCCGGCTCCTTCTCCTTCGGAACCCACGACAAGACCGATCGGTCCCTTAAGATCCAGGTCGTACATGACTTTTCCGCCCATATCGGCACAGACGAACCAGATGCCCTTTTCCTTAAGTTTGTCGATCGTCGCGCCAATGTTGACGACTCTGGCGACAGGCACATAGTTCACAGCGCCGGCCGACGCGCGGACCGCTACAGGTGTGAGACCGGCCGCCCTGCGCTTCTGGATAATGACCCCGTGTGCCCCCGCAAGGCAGGCTGTACGGATGATGGCGCCGAGATTATGCGGGTCCTGAATGCCGTCAAGCACGATGATAAACGGCGGCTCCCCGGCCTCCTCGGCCTTCTTCAATATATCCTCAACTTCCGCGTATTCAAATGCAGCCGCCTGTGCGATCACACCCTGATGATGTCCAGTCTCGGACATCTCGTTAAGTCTCTCTTTAGTCACATAATTAATGATAGTCCCGGCCTTTTTGGCTTCTCTCAGCACCGTGTTCACAGGACCGTCGTGAAGACCCTCCTGCACAAAAAGTTTATCAATCGTTCTACCTGACCGATAAGCCTCGATAACGCTGTTCCTTCCCTCGATCCTTGCGTCCGGGATGTAATCCGGATCGTTCTTTACTTCTTTCCTGCCCATATGGTTATTCTTTCTCCCGTTCATATGTAATTCCGATGCGTACGATCTCGACAAGCCTTCTCATCTGTCCGGACAGGTACAGATACCCGACTAAGGCTTCAAAGCCGGTAGCCCGGCGGTAATCTGCCACAGTCGCGTTCTTGGCCATCGTATGAGATTTTGCGTTCCTGCCTCTGCGGTAGATATCGTCCTCCTCCTTAGTGAGGCACGGTTCAATTGCCTCCATAGCGTCCGACTGGGACTTAGCTCTGGCAAGGGCGGACGATGCACGATTTAGCTCATTCGGTCTCCTCTCGGCTTCTTGGACCAGCATGGTCCGAACGAGCAGCTCGTAGACCGCGTCACCGACAAATGCAAGCGTGAGCGGTGCGTAGGCGGCAGCCTCGGCACATTTCATTCCCGGAAGCAGGGGCAAAGTTCCCTCCGCCATCCGCATCTCTTCATCTATAAATAAAATATCCGTCTTGTCTTCCGGATTCATAAACTCCAATTCCTCACACCAATCAGACTGCGGGCGAATATCAGATATAATCCGCAAATACGCAGTCGTCTATTTCTTCATAATCCCGCTCGGCTTCAGGCTGAATCTTTATAGTCTTCTTCTCTCTGAGATAATCGGACTCACAGAAGCGCTCATCACCCGGCATGGCACCTCTTTTCTCAGTCGCAAGCCGCCTGATTTCCTCCTCAACTGCCAGCATGCGGTTGATGAGTTCGGTGTTGACTCGTTCGAGCACCTTCATATCCTGCAGGATCGGGTCCGGAAGGTGAATCTGATCAATATCATCCCTCGGTACGACCTGATTCTTCATGCGGACAACACGTCCCGGCACACCTACTACCGTGCAGTTTGGCGGGACGGACTTCAGTACGACGGAACCCGCTCCGATCTTAGAGTTCGCACCAATTGTGATAGACCCGAGTACTTTTGCTCCCGCAGACACCATCACACCGTCTTCCAGCGTTGGATGGCGCTTGCCCTGTTCCTTACCGGTACCGCCGAGAGTGACACCCTGATATAAAGTGCAGTTATCCCCTATGATCGTCGTCTCACCGATGACGACTCCGGTCCCATGGTCGATGAACAGGCCTTTGCCTATTGTCGCGCCGGGGTGGATCTCTATACCGGTCTTCCTGGCCGCGCGCTGTGATATCAGTCTTGCGCTCCAGTGATGACCTGCGTTCCACAGCTTATTCGCTTTTCTGTACGATCTCAGGGCATGGTAACAGGGGTACAGAAGGACATCCCAGTAGGTCCTGATCGCAGGATCCCGCTCTCTGTAGATCACATATGTCTCTTTCAATTCTTTGTACCAGCCCATACTATATCCTCCCCGGATTATATTTATCTCAGTGGGGATAGACCCCACTTCTGCAAGGTGGTTAAATCATTATCCTGATCATCTCAGCGTCGGGTCACAATCCCCCTAACGCTGACCCGAAGCCCGCGCCAAGTCTCGCGAGCGAGACTTGAACCATGGTCAGCCGTCAATCAGCGCGACCGCCTGGGCAGAAATGCCCAGACCCTCGCCGGTAAAACCGAGCTTTTCCTCAGTCGTGGCCTTAACGTTCACGCACTGGACAGGGATTTCCAGCGCATCGGCAATAATTTTCCGCATCATGTCGATGTGCGGCCTCATTTTCGGAGCCTGGGCGATGACCGTCGCATCCACGTTGTGTATGGTGAAACCGCCGTCGGCAAGTTTTGCCCTCACTGCACGGAGCAGCATGAGCGAATCCGCGCCCTCATATTCTTTGGCGGTGTCCGGGAAATGAAGACCGATATCCCCCATGGCCGCCGCTCCGAGCAGCGCGTCCATGATCGCATGGAGCAGAACGTCAGCGTCGGAGTGTCCGAGCAGCCCCTTCTCATAGGGAATGTCGACACCTCCTATGATAAGCTTTCTCCCCTCGACAAGTCTGTGAACATCATATCCGCTTCCGACTCTGATCATTTGCTCCTCCTTAAGGCACGCTTTGGCACGCTTTCCATTATCCTGCGTTTAATAAGACAGTTCTTTGCACATTATATCAGAAACAGCCTCTGAAATATAGTTCAACCGGTAAAATCCGAGAGCTTCTTTTCCACCGCAGCCTTGATAGAGGGCTGTACGGAGTATACTGTGTCCGGCTTCCCCTCATACAGAGCGTAGACTGACCCGGCGGTCTCGTTATTGTCGCCGATCAAAACTGTGGTCGCGGTTCCGTCCCGGTCAGTCACCGAGATTCTGTAAGCCGGGGCATCGAGTCCGTATGGGGCAAGGTCCTCGACATCAGGGATCACCTGATATACCGAGACACCTGTCATGCCCGACGCGAGGAGGTTGGCTTTCTCCTGGTCTACTTTAAGCGCCTCATCATACTCGTACTTCCACTCTCCGCTCTCTCTTGCAAATGCGAGCTTCTCCCCGTCAGAGTTCTCCCACTCAATTTTCGCAATTTTGTTCGCTGTCAGATCAATCAGTGTTTCATAGTGTACTTTCTGCTCTTCCTCATAGGCCGCCGAGCGGCTTTTCACAAGAAAAAATACTCCTGTAAGAACACAGAGAGCACCGAGCGCAAAGAGGAGAACAGTCATCTTTTTCTTCATCATTGTGCCTCCATAAAAGATAACACGCAGTCTCAGCCGCGTGTTATCAAAATCTCATCTTCTCCGTCTCCTGACTGTCACCGCGATTCCCGCAATAAGGACCGCAGCCGGAAGGCCGAACATAAGCGCGTTGCCGATCAGTGTCTCTTTCCCTTCTGATACAGTCAGTGTCGGCTCATCCATCGACTTTGCTTCGATCGACACTGTCATTTCCTTATCCGTGAGGTAGGTGACAGAGTCGGCAAAAAGCTTCATGTTGCCGGCCGGCATCTCCGCGTACATCTGAAGCAGGGAGGACAGGGCATCCGAGCTGAAAAGGCACGGAGAGGTATAGTATAGAATCTTGGTGAGCCCGCTCCCCTCTGTCTTTTCTTCTTTGTCGTCGCCTTCAAGGTCAATATCAGCCTCCCCGAAAGATCCCACGGAGCGAGTCTCCTCGATCTGGACTGCCAATGTAAAAGGACCTTCCGGATCTCCGCTCTCTTTTTCCATCGTCTGCGACATCAGAGATTTACTGAAAGCTTTGGCAGACGTCGTAAAGAGGGGTGTCGCGACGACATTCAGGTCGTCACTATGGGCAACCTCTATTCCCTGGGCGAACCCATAAAGCAGGTTGATTCCCGTGACAGATGCTGTCACCTGCGACGCGGTCGATGCCACCGGAAGAAGCAGGTACGGTATCTCTGTGTAATAATCCGGATCGCCTTCCATCACGTATCCGTCGACCGCGCTCACTCCGTAGGACTTAAGAATACCGGCAATATTCGGCATCTCAGTGCTCGTCGCAAGCGTGACGATCAGGGCATGACCGCCATTTTCAAGATACTTTTTGACCTTCCCTGCCTCATCCGTCGTAAAATCGCTGCCCGGCGCAAATATAATAAGGGCTTCGCAGTCCCCCGGAATCTGAGAGCTGAGCAGATTCAGCTCGGAGGCTGTTATATTGGCCTTTTCAAGCGTATCCGTCATCTCCGCGGAGAGCGCGATCTCATCGTGTCCGACCGTATAGTACACTTTGCCTGAATCTTCCGAGGCAACATAGGCGATCGCCGACGTGATCTGCCCCTCCCCGTCAAAGGATGACTTATAGTTCGTGTAATCCGTGATGTATATGCTGTTATAATCGATCACCTTTGATTTGCCGCCGGAGGTGACAATGACGCTGCCTGACGGAACATTTGCATCCGTATACTCTTTCGCAAATGTTGGATCTGCCACAAGATCGACTTTTTTGACCTTCACATGGCTTGATGCCGCGTCATAGGATTCGAGCAGCTTTTCAATGCGCTCGTCCTCCGATCCGATCTTCGTGATGAAATTCAGCGTGACATCCTCACTGAGGCTCGCAAGTACTTCCCGGGTCGTATCGCCGATCGTGAACAGTTTATTGTAGGACGTATCGAACGTCGTCATGTCCGAAGGCAGCGCTCCCACAATAAGATTGACAAGGACGATTCCCGCAATGATGACAGCCGTCAGGACCATCGAGTAGGAACCGTTGGTCAGAGATTTCATATCAATTTTTTTCTTCATGCAGCCTCCTTACGACCATCTTCTCTTCTGGATCCGCGCTATGGTCAGCACGATGCCGACGACCGACACAGACACAAAATAAAGAAGATCCGGAATACTGAATGAACCGTACGCGAACGATTCAAAGTGCGAGAAAAAGTCGAATACCGACAAAATCTTTTCAGACTTGCCGCCGAACCAGTCCGGATTTGCCATGAACGCTGCAAATGCAGCCAGCGCGCACACAAGGATCACCCCCAGCGATGCCCAGTAAAATTTTGTCATCACATAGACCAGGATGCCCAGAAAAACCGCCAGGACGATAAAGAATATCAGCGAGGCAAAGTTCGATGCCGAGACCATAGAATACGCGTTGTGAATGATCATGGTCGCGAACACAAAAAGAATTCCTCCGATCGCGGAGATGATCAGGTTATCCGTCAGCGACGAGATGAACATCCCGCAGGAGAGGTACGCGCAGCCCATCGCAAAAAAGACCAGGATCGACAGGTAAGCTGTGCCCATCATCTCACCGCCGCCAAGCGGGATCAGGATGAGGGGAAGGATGCACATCACAAGGATCGGCACAGCGAACACCGTAATCAGGGCAAAGTACTTGCCGAGCACTATATCGATAAGCGATACCGGAGCTGTGAGCAGCAGCTGATCGGTCTTCTGCCGGCGCTCGTCCGTGAAGGTTCGCATGGTCAGGACCGGGACAACGATATAAAAAATAAGATTCGAATTAAAAACAGTGTAAACGAGCGACGCCGTGCCGTAGGACAGGTTATAGTACCTGAACATATAGCCGACGACCAGAAGCATTACTGCCACCGCGATCGGTCCGGACATGGATGTAGCGTAGCTCTTTATTTCTTTCTTATAAATAGCTCTCATTCCGCTTCCTCCCCGCTGCCTGCTTCTTCCCGTGTCACCGACAGCCCGGCGTCCGCAGCCTGATCAGATTCACTGCTCTCCGGCTCCTTTTCATCTGTAACACTCCCCATCTGCGTCTTCGCGGAATCAGGGGCGTCTTGTGACTCAGCATCTTCAGTCATTTCATCATCTGAGTCATCATCGTCTTCTTCGCTCTCCGTAAGCTCAAGGAAGATATCCTCGAGACTTGCCCGCTGCACATCAACGCTGTAGTAGGCGCATCCACCGGCAGCAAGAGCCGCAATAATATCTTTCCTCGGGTCACCGTCGCCGTCAAAGGTCACATGCGCCGTGACTGTGCCCTCGCCGTCATCTGTGAAATCCACTCCGGTCACGTGCGAAAGGCCTTCCAGGACAGGACGCATCTCATCCGCCGCGGCAGGGGATGTAATAGTGACAGTGGCGCCTGCGCTCTTCCTGGCAAGGTTCTCAGGAGTATCCAGCGCGACAAGGCGGCCGCGGGACATGATGAGCACTGTATCACAGATCTCGCTGACTTCAGCGAGAATATGGGAACTCAGTATGACCGTGTGACGTCTGCCGAGGGACTTTATGAGCTCGCGGATCTCGATGATCTGCTTCGGGTCGAGTCCGACCGTCGGCTCGTCCAGAATAAGTGTCTCCGGATCTCCTATGATGGCCTGGGCAAAACCGACTCTCTGCTTATATCCCTTCGAGAGATGACGGATCAGCCTGTCCGCGACGTCCATAATGGACAGCTCCTGCATGGCGTGGACCACAGCCAGTTTAACTTCCTTCCGCGGGACCTTCTTAAGCTCCGCCGCAAATGTCAGATATTCCCGCACCGTCATATCCGGATACAGCGGAGGAATCTCAGGCAGATAGCCGATTGTCCTCTTGGCTTTTTCCGGCTCCTCAAGGATGTTATATCCATTTATAATGACATCGCCCTCGGTGGCGGCCAGATATCCTGTCATGATATTCATTGTCGTGGACTTTCCTGCACCGTTCGGTCCCAGAAAACCGTAGACCTGACCCTCATCCACTTTAAAGCTCAGATGATCGACCGCAATGTGATCTCCGTATTTTTTCGTAAGGTTTCTCACTTCAATCAAAGCGTTCTTCCTCCTTTATAACCCACTGTATCATAATGGCACTTTGTGTCAGGTTTGTGAAGTCCGATTTTTATTTCAGCCGCTGCCCCATATTTCGCTTGACAGTTCAGACAGGCTGTTCATATGTAACACGACAAAAGAGAAGGACTGCCGCACAAGCAGCAGTCCCTCGCCTTTGTATTTTGCGCAAACTCTTGATTAATCTCCGAAAATCGTCTCGAGCTCATCCTGGCAGATGACTTTGACGCCGTTCTTTTTGAGAATGTCGGCGGCAGCAGCGTTGTCTGCGACTTTGATGACCAGATAAGCCTTGTCTTTCTCGCGGGTGAGGAAAGCATAGGTATACTCAAGATTGATGTTCTGTTCGCCGAGCAGTGCAAGAATATCGGACAGAGCGCCCGGTCTGTCTTCCATCTCGACCGTAAGGACCTTGGTGATCTGGCACACATAGCCCTCATCTTTCAGGACCGTGACTGTTTCATAGACATTATCCACGATTACACGAGCAATGCCGAAATCCATAGCGTCCGCCACACACATAGCCCGCATATCAATATTATTCTTCTGCAGGACTTTGCAGAACTCGGCAAGCGTTCCCGGTCTGTTTTCAAGAAATACAGAAATCTGCTTTGTCGTCATAGTATTTACCTCCTTAAAAAGGTGTGTGTAATTATTATCCTTTATAAAGGTTACGTTTGTCAATAACGCGGACAGCTTTTCCTTCTGAGCGTACGATGCTCTTCGGAGTGACAAGTTTGACATCCGCATGGATGCCCAGCATGGACTTGAGGCCGGCGACAAGCTCTCTCTCCTTCGCGGAGACCTTGGACAGCTCATCGGAGAACATCTCCGGAGTCATCTCCACACGAACTTCCAGCGAATCGCTATTCTTATGACGATCTACGATAATCTGATAGTTGGCTGCATAGCCATGGTTCAGGAGAACAGTCTCGATCTGGGACGGGAATACGTTGACGCCCTTGACAATAAGCATGTCGTCAGAACGGCCGAGCGGCTTCGTCATCTTTACAAATGTACGTCCGCAGGAGCACTTCTCTCTGGACAGGATGCAGATATCTTTTGTGCGATAGCGGAGAAGCGGGAACGCTTCCTTGGCAAATGAAGTGAACACCAGCTCACCCTTCTCACCGTCCGGAAGGACCTCACCGGTCTTCGGATCAATGATCTCGGCGATAAAGTAGTCCTCATTGATATGCATACCGCTCTGTTCCTGGCACTCGAATGAGACACCCGGACCGGAGATCTCTGTCAGACCGTAAATATCATAGGCTTTGATGCCGAGAGTCTCCTCGATGTCACGGCGCATTTCCTCCGTCCATGCCTCAGCGCCGAAGATTCCGGCTTTGAGGCGGATCTTATCCCGGACCCCTCTCTCATGGATAGACTCGCCGAGATACGCGGCATAGGACGGCGTACAGCACAGAACGGTCGCGCCAAGGTCTGTCATGAACTGGATCTGACGGTCCGTGTTTCCCGAAGACATAGGCAGAGTCAGGCAGCCTACTCTGTGGGAGCCGCCGTTAAGTCCGGCACCGCCTGTGAAAAGGCCGTAGCCATAGCTGACCTGCACAACGTCATCCTCATCGGCTCCTGCCGCGGTCAACGCGCGGGCGCAGCACTCCTCCCAGAGGTCAATATCATTCTGCGTGTAGAAAGCAACGACACGGCGTCCGGTGGTTCCGGAAGTACTCTGGATGCGGACACAGTCAGAAAGCGGTCTGGCCATCAGACCGTAGGGATACGCATCGCGGAGATCGTCCTTCGTAAGGAAGGGAAGCTTGTGAAGATCCTCGATGCCTTTAATATCATCGGGAGTGACCCCCTTCTTCTCCATCTTCTTGCGATAGTAGGGCACATTGTCCCATACTCTTTTTACGCAGTCGACAAGACCTGCGTTCTGCCATTCAATAACCTGTTCCCGGGATGCGGTCTCCCTCTCCGGAGAGAAATATTTGCTCATAATAATTGCTCCTCTCTATTAAGTACTCAGGCAGCTGCAAAAGACGATACTTTCTCACATCTGTCTGATATTAGTACTGGATGAAATTTTATCACTTTAAAGCGGTGTAACGCAACAGTTAATTTGCATTTATAATAAATATATTTAAGCATATCCGCGAATTTGGCGGACGCAGGAACATATTTATGCGTCCTCAAATGCGGTCCGCGCAAAGACATGTTTACTAACACTTAAAGATGCGTTATGATTGCTAAGACTTACCAATTGACAATACTCGGCTTATCGAACCGTCTTCGCTACGGTCGGCGTCTCCGTGCCCTGCGGGTAAAAGCAAACGTCCACCGGACGTTCTGCGTCCTCGCGGAGCGGTACCGAAATTATGTCTCATGAGGTGACTATGGAAAACACAATCAGGATAACTGCCGGAGAGCTCCGAAATTTCTATACGACCATACTCGCAAAACTCGACTTTGATGCCGCGAGAATACGCACACTGTCGGAGATCGTACTTGCTTCATCCGACTTTCAGGCAATCTCCGTGCTTTTTGACCGGGTCACATCCGGTCTTATTGATCCGAAAGCGCTGCCGGTCCATGCCGGAAAAAAACGCCGTTCGGTGATGATCGACGGCACCCGCACCGAGCCTCATCTCACGTGCCTTCTGGCTATGGAATGCGCATGTGAGACCGCGGCGACCGAAGGAATCGGCATGGTCCTTGTCCGCGGACTCCTGCCGGTCCGGCGGCTCAGACTCTATGAGAAAGTCGCAGCCGCACACGGTCTTGTCGCCGAAGTCAAAGAAGCTGTCTATGAGGATAAGACGGACGCAAAAATAACCCACAGCTTTTTAGCTGTGGATCCGGGGCACTTCGGAGATCGGGAAGATCTCTCGCCGCTCCTTATTGAATTTGCTCAGAAAACCGGCAATGCAGGGATTCCGGGGCGCAGCGGAGTCGATCCCACATTTGAAAATGAAGGCACTGCCCGCACCTATACGGGCAGTGTCAACGCAGTCTATAAAAATAAAGATCTCATCGCGGTCCCGTCCTCGGTCATTGACGAGTGGAACGAGATTGCAGCGGCGCTGGAGATAAAAGCTCCGTTGATTGAAAACGACTAATCCTCCAACGTTTCTTTGCCGAAACCGTACGGAAGCAGCTCACCGAGGGTGAGCTCTTTTGTTTCTTCCGGGGATCTCGCAAGGACCACAGTGAAAGTATCGGGATCACAGAATTCCCTGAGCACCTGACGGCAGACACCGCAGGGCGGACAGAAATCGGTAACTTCGCCTTCCTTTCCGCCGACGACACAGATGGCCGTGAAATCCCGCTCACCGCACGCGACCGCGCGGAAGACAGCAGTCCTCTCCGCGCAGTTCGACGGCCCGTAAGCAGCGTTTTCGACGTTGCAGCCCCCGTACAGCATACCATTTGCACTCAAAAGAGCAGCGCCGACCTTAAAATGACTGTAGGGAGCATATGAGTACTCCAGCATTTTGAAAGCTTCGGCGACCATTTCTTTTTTGACCTGTTCGTTCATAAATGTCTCCCGGTTCAGATAGCGGTCTCGAGCGCAAGCTCCATCATCTTTGTGAAGGTCTTCTGGCGATCCTCGGCACTCAGTTCCTTCCCAGAATAGATTTCATCGGAAATTGTGAAAATGGCAAGGGCTTTCTTGTTCCAGCGGGCTGCGTTCATATAGAGGGCGGCCGCTTCCATCTCAAGGCAGATGATGCCCATCTTGCTCCAGATTTCGGGAACATCCCTGTCCATGTTGTAGAATACATCCTCAGACAGGCAGTTGCCGACAACGATGTCCGTGCCAAGCCTCTCGGCGGTCTTCGCGCATTTATAGAGCAGATCCCAGGACGCGATTGCCGAGAAATGTCCGTTCAGGCAATACTGATCCTGCCATGACGAGGTCGTGCTTGCTCCCTCCGCCACCACTATGTCGTTGATATGGACGTTCTCATTGATCGAACCGGCTGATCCGATGCGGATCAGGTTCTCGCACCCATAATAATTAAAAAGTTCAAATGAGTAAATGCCTATGGACGGCATACCCATTCCGCTGCCCATGACGGAAACTTCTTTTCCCTTATAGGTCCCGGTATATCCGAGGATATTCCGGACTCCGTTCACAAGACGCGCGTTTTCAAGAAAGTTTTCGGCAATAAACTTCGCTCTCAGCGGATCTCCCGGTAAAAGGCAGGTCTTTGCGAAGTCTCCCGGCATCGCTGAATTGTGCGGGGTAGGTGTGTGTGCGTAATGAGCCATAGTCTCCTCCTTTCATATTCAACCATGATCTCTAGGCGGATCATGCATTTATCTCTACAGATCTTTTATCGCTTCTATTGCGACCCTGATGCACAGGTCGGTGTCGCGCACGACCGGATTTTCAAGCCCCAGTTTTGCTCTCTCCTGATTGGCCATGACCAGCATGACCGCACCGACCCGGACATGTCTTGCTGCACCTGCAATGAAGAGAGTCGAGCTCTCCATCTCGGAGCCGAGACATCCCATCCTGATCCAGGCATCCCATTTGTTCATAAGTTCATAGGAAACCGGCATCTTCTCCGGCTCGTGCTGTCCGTAAAAAGCATCCTTGCACTGCACGACGCCCACATGATACGGGACATCGAGAGTCTTCGCCGCCCGCACCAGCGCTGTGGTGACCTCAAAATCCGCTGCCGCGGGGTACTCGATCGGAGCATATTCGCGGCTCGTGCCGTCCATGCGCACTGCCGCCGTCGCAACTATAACGTCACCGCTCTTCACATTCGTCTGCATACCACCGCATGTACCGACCCGTATAAACGTATGCGCGCCGCACCGGACAAGTTCCTCGAGGGCGATGGCTGCGGACGGACCGCCGATGCCGGTCGACGTGACTGACACTTTCTTTCCGGCGACGGTACCTGTATAGGTGATATACTCCCTGTTGTCCGCGATGAGGACCGGATCATCAAAATACTTTGCAATCTTTGCGCAGCGCTTTGGGTCACCCGGCAGTATTACGATCTCGCCGACCTCCCCGGGGGCTACCTGAATGTGATACAGCTTTTCTTTGTCTGCCGAATAATTGATCATATGCACCTCCGTTCATCTTCCAAATGCCAGTACGGTAATCGCAAGGCAGATGACTCCGATCGGAATCATGACAATTGCCTTTCCGACGCCGTTGAACCTGTTGATTCTGAAAGTATCCGGGTGATAGATATGCTTCCATATCGTATATGTCTCCCCCGGCACGTAAGCCTGGGCGTCCTTGACACTGAATTTATCCTCCGATACGCCCGGCGCTTCCACTCCGTGAATTTTTATCTTGAACAGCAGCTGCCTTCTCTCCGTCTCTTTTCCTATGGCTTTTTTATTTCTGACCGGTTTCTCGAAAACTCCCTCATCTTTGACTTTGTAGAAAAAGAACGGTTGGATGATGAAATTCATTCCTCCCATGATCATAACGATCGAGATAAACAGAAGCAAAAACCCTACTGACTGAAATAAATCCATAAAATACCTCTCTCATACCGCGCCGTCACGGCGCGGAAGTGTTTCTTCATATATGTTCATTATTATCGCATATGTTTCCGGTCATGCCTACAAAAAAGCATGCAAAAAAAGCCTCCGGATCAGCTTTTTAGAATTTCATCTCAAAATTTTTATTTTTACTTTATAAATTTTATATTTTTTTCAGGTCACGTACAAATTCGTTTCACATTTAGCCTGTATAGTATACATCAGATAGAGAAACAACCACTCACTATCTCCCCCCTCATTAAGAATAAGAGAGAGAGACCTGCAAGGGTCTCTTTTTCTTATGTCTCATATCTCAGTGTGAGATGTCCCACGCCAGGTCTCGCGAGCGGGACCTGAACCTCAGATATTCTTAGCGCATATCTCAGAAAGGCAGCACCTGTCACAGTATGGCCTTGTCCTTGCCGTGCACACTTCCCTGCCGTGCAGCACGAACCTGTGACAGAGGACATTTCCCTCCTCCGGAGGTACAATTTTCCAAAGGGCCATCTCGACCTTCTTCGGGTCCTTTATGCCGTCCACAAGACCGATTCTGTTGGAGAGCCTTATGCAGTGTGTATCCGTGACAATGGCCGGCTTTCCGAATACATCTCCCATAATGAGATTCGCGCTCTTTCTGCCCACTCCGGGCAGCTTCAGCAGTTCGTCAAATGAATCCGGCACCTTTCCCTGATACTTGTCCCGCAAAATCCGCATGCAGGCGCTTATGTCCCTGGCTTTGCTCCTGCCCAGCCCGCATGGGCGTACAATTTCCTCAATCTCTTCCGGTGACGCTTCCGCCAGCGCATTCACATCCGGGTACTTTTTATACAGATCTTCGACGATCACATTGACCCTTGCGTCAGTGCACTGGGCTGCCAGCCGCACGCTGACAAGCAGCTTCCACGCTTCATCATAATCCAGCGTACAATCGGCATCCGGGTATTCCGCGGCAAGTCGCTTTATGACCTCCAATGTAAGTTTTTTCTTATCCATGCAAATACTCCTTTTCACTCCCGGTATTATACCACAGGATGACCGCTCTGTCATTTTGCGTTTCCCTGATACGCAAATTCAAGTCTCGCTCACTATAAACAGTTAGGGCAGGCTTATCTTGCATTTCGTTACCGGCAGCAAAGCATCCATCTTCGTGAGAAAAACATTGCAGGTCCGACTGAGAGACCAAAAAGCGCCAGCTTTTTTGGCTCGCAGGGAAGCGACCTGCGTTTTTCGATGAAGATGATGTTTGCTGGCGGTTTACGGAACTCCGCTGCAGCCTGTCTGAACTGTCAGCTATTGTATCGAAAAGATGCGAATTTTTCATATAAACACCACTTCATTTGTGGAAAACGGCGGACTTTTTCCAAACCACTTGACAGCCGCCGTGTTTTAGTGTATACATGTGTCTTGTCAGTAGTAAACACATCTGTTGACAGCAATAGGGTAAAAGCACAGAACAATACATCTGCTTTCCAAAAAGGAGGAAACTGATCATGAATAAATTCAAAGCTTTCCTTAAGCGCAAGGACATTGAGATCTCTGTCAAACGCTACCTGATCGACGCGCTCGGCGCAATGGCACAGGGTCTCTTCTGCTCATTGCTCATCGGGACCATAATCAACACGATCGGTTCGCAGTTTCATATCGGTTTCCTTACAACACCGGTCGCTACCGTAGCGGGAGCTGAATATACTGTCGGAGGTCTGGCCACAGCAATGAGCGGTCCCGCGATGGCAGTCGCCATCGGATCTGCCCTTCACTGCCCGCCGCTCGTACTATTCTCACTGATCACAGTGGGATTTGCCTCCAACGCCCTCGGCGGAGCCGGCGGCCCGCTGGCAGTCCTCTTTATCGCCATTATCGCGTCTGAAATCGGAAAAATGGTTTCTAAGGAGACAAGAGTAGATATTCTTGTCACCCCGCTCGTGACCATCGGGGTGGGTGTCGCGCTCTCCGCATGGTGGGCTCCCGCCCTCGGCACAGCTGCAATGCATGTCGGCGATTTCATCATGTGGGCTACAGAACTGCAGCCGTTCCTCATGGGCATGCTGGTCTCGCTCGTCGTCGGCGTAGCCCTGACTCTGCCGATTTCCTCGGCTGCAATCTGCGCAGCCCTCGGTCTTACCGGTCTCGCGGGCGGCGCTGCCGTTGCGGGATGCTGCGCGCAGATGGTCGGATTTGCAGTCATGTCCTTCCCTGAGAACAAATGGGGCGGCCTCGTCTCCCAGGGAATCGGCACATCCATGCTGCAGATGGGCAATATCGTCAAGAACCCCCGCATCTGGATCGCTCCATGCATCACAAGCATGATCACAGGACCGATCGCGACATGTGTTTTCCGCCTTCAGATGAACGGCGCTGCTGTCAGCTCCGGAATGGGAACCTGCGGTCTGGTCGGCCAGATCGGCGTCTATACAGGCTGGCTTAATGACATTGCACAAGGCACAAAGGCTGCCATCACAGCTTCCGACTGGATCGGTCTCATCATGATCAGCTTCATTCTGCCGGCGATTCTCTGCCCGCTCATCAACGCTGCGCTGAACCGCATCGGATGGGTCAAGGCTGGTGATCTTGCCCTCTCCTGAGACTCATCCTGCGTCTCTATCAATCGACCTTCTCCGCCTGATAGGACGCGGCAATCACAATAATATGAATTTCCCTCCATTTCGCGACTAATGTATATGGCACGAAATGGAGGGAACTTTTTCGTTTACGTTGCAGACAAATTGTTTGCACAATATTATATATGACAAACTGTTTTCAATTTTGTACAATGAATTTTACATAATACCTTGCAATACAAAGTCTCAAAAGAGTATTATATTAGTGGTTTCAATAGACTATCACATACATTGGTGTATACTTCGGCATCAGAAACCACTCAGTTTTTTCGGAAGTGCCAGGCTACATAAATTTTGTTCACTTACTTTGCTTACGCACCCGAGCGAAAAACCCCTTGCCCGGCGTAAGAGCAGCCCGTCCAATCATATGGACGGGCCGCTTTAGTTTTTGGGGAAAGCCCTACATCTAAGGTAACGGGTCATATCTCAAAGGCGATCATCTGAATGTTTTTCTCCGGTGAACCAGCTCCGAATAAGGTATGTCGGCGTACAGCTCCACGCATGGCAATAGCTGTTGATGATAGCACCGCCGTAGGGGGAGTCATCCGGGTGGTCCGGATCCCAGGCTTCCCAGAATGTATCGGCACCGGCCTCCATCATGCTTCCCCAGTAGGCTTTCATATGATCGAGAGCTTTCTCCTTAAGGCCGACGCGAAGCAGCGCACTCACATAATAGTGATGCATATAGGGTGTCTTCATCGGGAAGCAGTCGAAAAATTCTTCTGACCGTTCCATCAGCGCCCTGGCCTCGTCCGGATGCAGCACGTCAGCAAGAACCATCCAGGTCTGTGTGATAACAGATGACTCACCGCCAGAAACAAAGCATTTCCTTTCTTCATCATAGTAAGCCGTTCTTGCCACCCTCTTCAGCCTTTCAAGCTGTTCATCGAGCCATGATGACTGGGACCAGTCATTCTTTCTTCTCGCCAGTCTTCTCGCATAGCGCAGAGCATAGATCAGGACCGCAAGCGCGCCCGCGCTCTTGTTCATTTCCTCGTTCCAGTCGAGGAATGCATTTGCAGCTCTTTCCTTTTCAATAGTCCCGTCGAACTCAAGATAACGCAGAGTTATCTCAATCTGCTGCATCGCTATATCGTAGAGATCTTTCAGAGTCTCCTCATCGTTCGTCTGCTGCATATACTCCTCAAGCGCGACAACAAAGAACAGCGAATAGTCAAAAAGCCAGGTATCATCGGCCTCCACCGTCGGTTTTGTAAAGAGGCAGGCCGCAATTCTTCCGTCAGGGAACCGGCTGCCGGCAAAAAGATACAGACATCTGCGGACCAGATCATAGTTGCGGAACGTGCAGTAATTGGCCAGTGCCTGAAGGCGCAGATCGCCCATCCAGAGACGCTGATCGCGCTTCGGACCGTCCTCGAAAACATCCTGCATGCAGTTCTGTAAGGTCCTCAGGCTGATCTCATCCATTTTCTGAAGGAACGGGTCCGGATGAGTGCACGGAGTCAGCTTCCGCATATCAGCGGATGTCACAGTCTTGCACTCGGCGTTGCGGACGACAAGCTTATACTTGACGGACGTATCCATCGTCGTGATCTTCAGATATCGGAAAGCGTGCCGTCTGGGAAGCTCCACCACGGCAGGAAGCACGTCGACGTGAATGTATTCCTCCTGGATCCAGCTCTGGGAGATCCAGCCGCTGTAGTCCTCGGAGTTTTCCGCCAGTTCTTTATATGTTTCGGCAAATTTCAGCTTCAGATAGGCAGGCGCATCCGGATGACTTCCGGTGTAGGTGAATTCAAGCGTAACGTTTCCGACCAGATGCGTGCCGAAATCGAGACAAAGATTCTCCCCCTTTCCCATCGCAAGATGATGCACTCTATGCATTTCTATTTCTTCAGCCTCCGGGCTGTATCTGTCCTTCAGAACGAAGGCACCGACCGGCTCCACGATCCGGTGATGCAGGATCGGACGAAGCTTTTCTGCAGTGTCAAGGAGTTTCGCGTTATTGAGCGGATGAAAATCCTGAATAATACTTATGAGTGCCATGAGATGTCCTCCTTATGTTCCTTATTGCTAAACTTCCGAAGAGTATCGCCCTGCGACCACGTCCTTCAAAGCAGTATTACATGGTATGATGGTGAGATGCCAATTTCACACGCCCGCTGCCGTTATGATGAACGATCGTCAGGGAGGATCCGGACGGATCGCCTGCTTTGTCTTCATAGTTTTATTTCTCTTTTATTATACTATCTAATTCATGCAGATGCCACGTTTGACGCCAATGATCTCAATGCTGTCGCAAAATGTCGGAGAGCCAAAAAAGAGACCGCCGAAGCGGTCTCTCAAAACACTATGCAAATGCGCATCAGCCCTTAACGGCACCGGATGTGACACCTTCAACGATGTAGCGCTGCAGGAAGACATAGAGGATCAGGATCGGCAGCATAGCGAGAAGAAGGGCTGCCATGACCAGACCGATATCCGTGGAATAGGTTCCGTAGAATGCCTGGGTCGCGATCGGAATCGTGTAGAGTTCCTTCTTGGTGAGCACAAGGCTGGGAAGGAGGTAATCGTTCCAGAACGCCATAGCGTCGATAATCGCTACAGTTGCGATCGTGGGCTTAAGAAGCGGAAATACGATCTGCCAGTATGTCTGCCAGCGCGTACAGCCGTCGATCAGAGCGGCTTCCTCGAGTTCCAGAGGAATATTCGTGTGAATAGATCCGTGGAACATGAATGTCGCCATCGACACCGAGAAACCGACGTGCATCAGGATCAGTGTGAGTCTGTGGTTCAGGACGCCGAATGTTCCGCCGTATACGGATACGAGGGGAACCATGAGGACCTGGAAAGGAATGACCATGGAAGCGACCATCGCTGAGAACATCAGCGCGCATGCCGGCCATTTCTGATTTCTGACGATGACAAATGAAGCCATGGAGGAAACGAGAATCGTCAGGATCGTTGACGTAATCGTTATGATGGCTGAGTTGCCGAAAACACGCCAGAAATTCATTTTCTTCATTGCTTCCGGGAAGTTCTTCATCGTGAAGCCGTGCTTGCCGATCAGGGCGAGCGGATTGGAAGTGATATCCGCCTTGGTCTTAAAAACGTTGATAACGACAAGAATAAACGGCGCAACGAAGCAGAGGAACAGAAGGAGCAGCACGACCCACATGACTGCATGCATTATCTTCTTTTTTCTTGCGGCTTTTTCATTATCAGTCATTATGCGGCCACCTCCCCTTTCTTACCGATATAGACCTGCGTGATACCGACAACGGCGCAGATCACGAACAGGATCAGAGCCTCGGCCTGACCGAGACCGTAATTCTTATACGTAAACGCCTGCCTGTAGACGTGCATAGCAGCCATGACGGAAGATCCGTACGGCTCGCCGTTCGTCAATGACAGGTTGACGTCGTACACGACGAAGCATCTTGTGATGGACAGGAATATACACTGTACAAAAGACGCGCGCATAAGCGGAATCGTGACATTCCACATGGCCTGTGCCGGTGTACATCCGTCGATCAGAGCTGCTTCCTTGAGCGCGTCTGAGACACTCATGAAACCGGCGACATAGATAAGCATCATGTAGCCTGCGTACTGCCAGACGGCAACCAGGATGAGGCAGAACATAGCGCCTCCCGATGTTGCAAGCAGGGATGAAGCGTTGCCGCGTGAGATTGCGCTCGCAACCGCAACAAAGGCACGGTTAAAAACGAATTTCCAGACATAACCGAGGACGATACCGCCGATCAGGTTCGGGATGAAGAAACCTGCGCGGAAGAAGTTCTGTCCCTTGACACCGCTGGTGACAAGATATGCCAGGAAGAACGCAATAATATTGATCAATATGACCGCGAAAATAGAATAGATGGCTGTGCGTCCGAGCGCATGCCAGTAGTCTGTGTCAGCAAATGCCGCAGCGTAGTTGGCACCACCCACTAACGGCTTTGTCTTTGAGATGCCGTCCCAGCTCGTGAATGTCAGGTAAATACCATATACAAATGGTATGATGACGACCGCGCAGAAAAGGACAGCCGCAGGTCCCGCGAACATCAGGAACTGCTTCACCTTATAGGAGAGCGTATTTTTATTCATTGAATCCTCCTCTAAGTAGCACACAGGGATCGCCGGAGATCCGGGATCCCTGCATGTCATTGTTTGGATTTGCCCTTATTATAGAATCAGTGAGCGCCTACCTGTGCTGTTGACCAGTACTTTGTGATCTCATCAGCCAGACCTGCACGATCGATTTCGCCTGCGAGATACTTCTGCATAGAAGCGCCGCATACTGAATAGTGATCATCCGGAAGGTAATTGTAGTTTGCTATCAGAGCATCTGCATCAGTGTATTCCTTGACAGACTTGCCGAGTGGATCCGCTACCGGAAGCTCGTTATTGGAGTATGCAGGAACAAGAGCGCAGTCATTGACAAGGAATGCCTGGCCTTCTTCGTCATTTGCGAGCCAGTTAAGGAAATCCTTAGCTGCCTGGACCTGCTCCGGAGTTGTCTTGTCGGACGAATCGATGAAGAAATACTTTGATCCGCCGCCGACCAGCTTCTCATTTGTTCCGTCGCCGCTGTTGTTCGGAACCGGCATCATGCCCATGTTCTCTGAGTAATCATATGCATTGATGACAGCCCAGTCCCAGTTGCCGCCGTACATGAAAGCGATCTCGCCTTCAGCCAGCTTCTGCTCTGTGATCTCGCGCTCTGCGGAGATAGCAGCATCCTTAGCGTAGTTGTTGTCTTTAAGAACATCAAATGTATCCATCAGAGCGTTGAACTTCTCATCGTCGATAAGCTTGATAGATCCATCCTGGATACCTGCGATGAATGCATCCGGGTCATCATGCTGCTCATAGACCTCAGCAAGGAAGTGAGCTGCCAGAGACCAGTCCTCTTTCATGACGCCTGTCGGAGCTGCCATGCCGCCTGCGATGAGCTTGTCGATGATGGCCTGGAAGTCTTCTGTTGTCTTGATGGACTTCGGATCGAAAGCTTCACCGGTAGCAGCTTCAATCGCGTCAGCGTTGTAGATGATGCCGCGGGCTTCGATACAGACCGGGAATCCGTAAACCTTGTCACCGATAGAGATAGCCTGTGTTGTGTTAGCTACCCATTCCTCGCCGGTAAGGTCCACTGCGTGCTCTTCCGCGAGTGAGTAGATGTCCTTGGCATCGACCATGGAAAGAGTATACGGCTCGTTGGAAGAATATCTGGTTGCAAGATGAGCTGCTACTGTGTCGCTGGAGTAGTAAACTTCAACGCCTACGCCCTTCTCCTCAGAATACTCCGCTGCCTTCTCCTCAAGCTGGCTCTGGATCTCCATCTTTGAGTTGAAGACGGTGATGTTCGTGCCGCTGTCCGATGATCCGCCGGAAGCTCCGCCGCCTCCGCAGCCTGCCATAAGGCCTGCTGTCAGAACAGCCGCGACCACTGTTGTTACGACTTTCTTGATGTTTCTCTTCATGATTCCTCCCTTTCCGGGCTCTCGCCCTTGGATTGCCGGTCCGAATTGTTTTTGGATTCCGGCTGATTAATGATTACCGCTACATAACCGGAAATGACCCGCATCATCGGCACCGAGCGGTCCGGCACGCATATTGCAGGACTGCATCGCCTATGCCTTCTGTCCGAATGCCTCCCTGAAACAGAACACGCGCAAGACCTTAAAATGCCTCAGATATGGATATCCCGCTTAGTCACATCAATGGCTGACTTCCCCTCCGTGCGGAAAACAATCTTTTCCGCTGAAAGTCTGGTCGGAATCACTGTCGACATAACATACCTGCCGTCATTAATGAACACTTCAGAGCTGAATCTGTCCAATATGATCCGAAATTTTATGTTCCCATCCATACTCTCTTCGACCAGACATCCGCAATGATGTGTGATTCTTTTGCGAGATCCGGAATGCTTGCGGTCAATTTTGACCATCCCGTCTTCGGGAGTGAAACAAATTGAACTATAATTCTCCCCATCCGCAGAGAGTCGCACCGAGAATTCTCTGTAGAGAGGTTCGTCCGTCACCGGTCTCACATTGATCTCGATGTCCACGCAGCTGCCCTCCATGCCATAGAGGAATACTTCATCGGAGACCGGCACATTTTTGTATGTCAAACCATTTGTGTAATACTGCTCAAGTTCCCGCACAGGATTCTGGCAGAGCCTGCCGTCCGTCACAGAGAGCTCTCTGGGTATGGTCATCTGACCTGCCCATTGCCCGGTTCTTCCGTGATCAGAACTAATATCCCGATTCTGCATACACGCAATCAGGATTCTTCTCCCGTCAGGAGTCAGCAGAGTTCGAGGGAAACAGAGACCAGTTCCGTAGTCGATCGGCTGATCCAGATGGGGTGTAAATATCCCGCTCTCACGGTCATAATCGCCGAAAATTGCAGCGCTGCCGCTATGGTTCTCCGACTCACAGGACTTCATCTCCTTCGAACTTAAGAGAAGGACCCACGTACCGCTAAGCTCAAAAAAATCCGAGCATTCGTACATACTGCCAAATCTTGCGCTGATATCAGTCACCGGCTCTTCATGCTTTTCATGATCGATGTCGGTACCCATCTCTGCGGGCAGATGTCTCCAGTCAAATAATGTGCTGCTTACCGCATGCCCCAAATGGGTAAGATTACAGCACAGATCATAGGGATTGTATTGATAAAACAGATGATATTCGTCTTTATAAAAGAAAAAGTCATTCGGACCACTTGCTCGTCCGCAATATGGGGTGAGATGGAACATCGGGCGTTCTTCTGCCATACCATCCTCGCTATGTTCGCTCTTGATCTGCCCTGAAGCAGTCAGTTCTATGCTCGCCATGCCTTTTTACCCGTCTGTCACAATATTAATTGTTACATATGTAAAACTTATTTTTACATTTTCTGCTACATTATATTTGTAACTCTGACATTCGTCAATTTGCTATTTGTACATAATTTTACACCGTCATTTTTACAATTTTCACAAAATGTAAAATGTCCGCTTTTTTTTCGTTGCATTTGACTATTATTTGTCATTTTTGTATAATTTAAGTAGCTAACAGGCATCGTGCATCTTAGGCAACAGGAGGAAGCTACATGTCAGGGCGCGTGACTATGCAGGATATTGCCGATTCACTGGGACTATCCAGAAACACTGTCTCAAAGGCATTTAATAATACCGGTGTGATTGCTGAATCTACAAAGGATCTCATTCTCCGCAAGGCAGCAGAGATGGGTTATAAAACTTCGACAGGCAGCGCTATGCCGAATGCGGTCCCGATCGCATCCGACAAGAAAGAGATTGCCATGCTGACCTGCTATATACCGGGTGGATCGCACTTTGCGGTGACTACGATTGATCGAATACAGCAGAACCTTTCATCATGCGGGTACAGCCTGACATTTTATCGTGTGACACATAGTGAACTCACGGATCTTCGTCTGCCCGGCAGCTTCAGCACTGATAAAGTTGCGGCCATCTTCTGCATGGAACTTTTCAGCTACGAATATTGCGAAATGCTGTGTTCCCTCCCCATTCCTATTCTCTTTATAGATACCCCAGTAAAACCGGGTCGGAATCCCCTCATGGCGGACACACTTTTCATGGAAAATCAGGCAGGGATCTATTCGTTTGTCTCACAGATTGCGGAAAAGGGTAAAAAATCCGTCGGTTTTGTGGGAGATATGCTCCATTGCCGCTCATTTTTCGAACGGGCAAGCGCCTGCATCACTGCTGCCGCACTTTTCGGACTGGAGCCTGCCGAGAAGTACTCAATTCCCGCTTTTCCATCCTCCAAAATGCAGCTGCAGCCGGCCAACTACATCACTTATGCTGACATGCTCTACAGTGCACTGCAGAACTTATCAAAGCTTCCCGACGCATTTACCTGCGCAAATGACTTTATCGCTATAAACCTCATCAGTTCCCTGAGGCGCATGGACATACGCTGTCCGGATGATGTCCTGGTCATGGGGTTTGATGATTCTCCGGAATCACGCTATCATGCGCCGGCATTAACTACTGTACATATTCATACACAGGTCATGGGCGATATAGCTTCAGAGCTGATCCTTGGCAGGATCGCGGATCCGAATCGCGAACCCAGAACAGTCTACGTGCCGACGGAGCTCATTTTGAGGGAGTCGACGCGGATATAGATGCATTCATCACCTGAGGTACTTTATGGAAAAAGAGATTCATCTTATAAAAAAGAAGCGAAAGGGTCTGTTTTCTCTGATATTCAGCCGTACCGGGATCATAATAATACTCTTCGCTCTTGCGGTACTGACCGCACTCTCAGTGATGAACTGGTTCGCAGGCCTCATCGCTCATATCAGTGCCGGAATCATCCTGTTCAACGTCATTGTCATAGTTTATCTTGTGAATTCGGAGATGGATTCTTCCGCAAAGTCCACGTGGATACTGGTCATTGCGGTCACGTCCGTTTTCGGAGCGCTGTTTTATCTCTTTACGAGATCGTCGCTTGGGAGCGCCGCTATAAGAGAAGGACATAAAAAACTGTTAAAGGAGCACAAAAACGACCTTACTCAGGATAATGATGTGATAAGCAATCTGGAGGCCGACAGCCCTGAGACGCGGGATCTGGTCACCTACCTGAACCGGTCCGGGACCTACCCTGTGACACAGGGCAACGAGGTCACCTACTACCCTCTCGGGGAAGACAAGTGGAAGGACATGCTGATCGAGCTCGAGAAGGCAAAGCATTTCATTTTCATGGAATACTTCATTATTGATGAGGGAAAAATGTGGGGGACGATCCTCGCTATCTTAAAGCGCAAGGCTGCCGAGGGAGTTGAGGTACGCGTCATGTACGACGGTATGTGCGCATTTTCTACGCTGCCCTATAATTACCCGGAAATGCTCGAGGGTATAGGCATCAAGTCCAAGATGTTCTCTCCTCTCACACCCTTTGTCTCGACACATTACAATTACCGCGATCACAGAAAAATTCTGGTCATTGACGGCAAGGTCGGCTTCAACGGCGGCGTAAATATAGCGGATGAATATGTCAATGAAATAGACCGTTTCGGTCACTGGAAAGACACAGCAATCCGCATCAAGGGTCCCGCGGTCAAAAACCTGACTCTCATGTTCCTCAATATGTGGGAGATTCTCGCCCCGGACGCAGATTACTCCAGGTATCTTAATGTCCCGACGGAACCCTGCTCTTTGGCCAAAGGTTACGTCATCCCCTACGCGGACAACCCGTTCGATGACGACAAGGTGGGCGAAAAAGTTTACATGAGTATTCTGAACAGGGCAAATAATTATGTCCACATCATGTCGCCCTACCTGATCCTCGACGACGAGCTCCTCATGGCCCTGAAATACGCAGCGGAGCGAGGCATCGACGTCAAGCTGATCCTGCCGGGCATCCCCGACAAAAAAATGGTGTACAATCTGGCAAAGAGATATTTCAGGACTCTGCTCTCTTCAGGCGTAAAGATCTATCTCTATACTCCGGGCTTCGTCCATGCTAAAGTCTTCGTCTCTGACGACGTAAAAGCTGTCGTCGGAACGATCAATCTCGACTATCGAAGCCTCTATCATCACTTTGAGTGCGCAACGTATATGTACGGCACAGACTGCATAGCTGACATCGAAGACGATTTCACAAAAACTCTGGAGAGCTGTCACCGGGTCACATTGGAGGATATAAAAAACGAGAAGTTCCTTGTACGCCTGACAGGCGGTCTGGCAAGACTTGTTGCTCCGCTGCTGTGATTTTCCGCAAATAAATTGGCTGCCGCAAAACGACGCGGCAGCCTTTTTCATTAGAAAAAAATAGAAAAATTTTGAAAAAGCTGTAACGAAAGACTGTCAGCGTGCATTAACTGACAGAACCGAAAAGAAAGGAGGTGAGAAGCCGATGTCGATGGAAGAAATATACCAGCAGTACGCGAAGATCGTGTACGGGTTCCTGCTCACAAAAACGCACGACTCATATATAGCGGAAGAACTGACACAGGAGACCTTCTTCCAGGCAATCCGAAGCATTGACCGCTTCGATGGGAGCTGCAAGGTGTCGACCTGGCTCTGCGCGATTGCACGAAACGTGCTCCTCACCTACCATCGCAAAAATCCGACCTCCGAGGAGCTCCCGGATTCTATAAGGTCCCGGCCTTCCTCGGAGGAGGAAGTCCTTGGTGAGATGAGTCGGCTTGACCTCATTCGGCTGATACACGGACTGCCGGAGCCCTCCCGCGAGGTGGTGTATCTGCGGGTGTTCGGGGATCTTTCATTTGCAAATATCGGTGAAATCCACGGAAAATCCGAAAACTGGGCGCGGGTAACTTTTTTCCGCGCAAAAGAAAAGCTTAGAAAGGATGTGGAACAATGAGTCAGAAAATTCCATGTGAAGTAGTTCGGGATCTGCTCCCGTCCTATATTGACGAGCTGACGAGTGAAGTCACGAACCGCATTGTGAGAGACCATCTTGAAAGATGTGAAGAGTGCCGTAAAATTTACGGCTCGATGACCGGGTCTCTGACCGGGGAAGAAGAAAAATTCAGGGAACAGGGTGAGATCGACTTTCTCAGAAAAAACAGAAGGCGGAACAGAAGGATCGTTCTTGGCAGCATTGCCGGCGCAGTTCTCATCGTACTCGGAGTCCTGCTCGCAAGGACTTTCTTTATAGGGAGTGCTAATTACTCGAACTGGACCGCGGAAAATCTCACGGTGAACGACCGGCAGCTCGATTTTGTGGCAGTTCCCGAGGGCAGCGCCTCCGCCATATCAAAACTGAGTTTTGACGAGGAGAACGGCGTGGTTACCGTACGTGCCCGGGCTGTCGCCGTCAGCCCGTTCCACACAGGAAGCCTCGGGACAAGTTTTACCGCTTCCGAGACCATCCGTGATGTCTGGCTCGGTGACCGCCTTGTCTGGTCGGAGGGCGAGACCGTGTCTCCGCTCGCTTCGGATCTGTTTGCCGCACACCACAGCTATATCGGTGATATGTCTGCCAACAACCGTCTTGCAAATGCGCTGAGCCTCTCCTCTTACGTCGGTCCCTTCACAAATGAGCTGGAGACCGATAAGGAGCCCTACGGCTGGAGAATACTCCTGTCTGATCCTATTCCTGACGAAAAACTCGCCCGGAAGGAGCAGAACATGGACACCTCCGGGCGGATCATTGTAGGTCTCATCGAAAATCTCGATCATGTGACATTCGTCTACACTGCGGATGGAACAAAGCATGAAAGGACTGTCACTGCTGCGGATGCCTCAGCCTTTTTCGGGGAAGATATAAAGAACTGCGGCACGGACATCCTGACGCTTAGCAGACTGCTTGAGCTTCACAGCTTGTTATAATAGATGAACGAGCCCTTACAGAGCAGCCGACCGTCATCTCCGACCACCTCTGTGTCGATGTAGGAGAAAGTCCTGCCCGCACGCCGCACCAGACCGATGCAGCGAAGCTCTTTCACACCGCGGGTACCACTCATATACTCAATATTACCGGAGACGGTGGGACCGAGACCGCCGCCGCAGATATTTGCAACACCAGCGACAATGTCCATCAGGTTAAAGAGACAGCCGCCATAGACCATGTCGTATAAGTTCAAATGCTCCGGAAGCACCGGCATGACTGCCTCACAGTGGTCCTTCTCAAGAACCGTGAACGCAAGACCATTGTCTTTCTCACCGCGCTGCAGGGCATACTCCATTTCTTGCATCTTTTCATCCGGCAAATTAAGAAAATCGAGTCTCATATTTTCCTCCTCAATTACACGCATCAGATTATACAACAATCAGCCGCAAACGTCATGTCTGCGGCTGATAAAATATTACATATGTGATACAATAAACTAAGACTTTGAAAGGACCCATCTGCCCCATGAATATCGATTCCAACGTTTTTATTGCCCCGGGAGCCCAGATCATCGGTGATGTCAACATAAAATCCGGCAGCAGTATCTGGTACAACGCCGTCCTTCGAGGCGACGAGGGAGCTATCTGTATCGGAAGCAATACCAATATTCAGGACCTGGTCATGGTCCACGTCAGCAAAAACACGTCTACCGTGATCGGCGACAATGTCACAGTCGGCCACGGAGCCATCATTCACGGCTGCACGATTGAAGACAATGTTCTCATCGGTATGGGATCCATCATTCTGGACAGAGCTCAAATCGGAAAGAACTCCATCGTAGGCGCCGGCTCTCTGGTCACGCAGGGCAAATGTTTTCCGGAGGGTTCCCTCATACTCGGAAGCCCTGCCCGAGTGAAACGTCCGCTGACCGCGGAAGAGATTGAAAATGTGCAAAACTCCGCAAAAAACTATACTGTTCTCGCCGGCCTTACATGATTACAAGCCGTTCCACATTGGTACCGGTCGCGTATTCATTGCGACCATTATTCCGCTCATAGGAAAGGATTATTTTTATGAATATTTACGCATGCAGTGATATCCACGGCCAGTACGGGCTTTTTCAGAAGATGTTGAAGGATATCCGCTTCTCGGATGACGATCTTCTCTACATAGTCGGCGATGTCATAGACAGAGGTCCGGAAAGCATTCCCATGCTCCTTGATATCATGAGCCGGGATAATATCATCTGCCTCCTTGGAAATCACGAGCTCATGATGTACACGAACTACCGGTTCCCGGAAAAGGAAAACTACTGGCTTCACAGCTCGAACGGCGGAACCGTCACGAGAAACGCTTTTAACAAAGAGTCCAAGGACACGCAAAAGGCAATTCTGGATTATCTCGGCGGAATGGCTCTCCAGGTCGAGCTTCCCATCGCCGACACACGCTATCTCCTCAGTCACTCGGATTTCATCCCTGAAAGAGGCAGCGTGCTCTTTAAGGATATCTCTTACAAGGACGCTTTCGATACCGTCTGGAATTCCCCCTGGCGCATGTGGGAGTACGTCCCGAAGAGCAAATATCAAAAAGACAGTCGGCTCCACGTGATCGGTCACGTCCCGGTCCAGTTCATCTCCGAGAATCCTGAACCACTCGCGGCCTTCATTGATGAAGAACACCACATCGTAAACATTGACCTCGGGTGTGCCGGCATCGGACTTCGGACCGGAAAGGCAACCGGGCGGGCTCTGTGCTGCATGAACCTAACCGCCTATGCGGAGGGTGCCGGGAAGGACGCATTCACGTATTATCAGTGAGTAACAGTTCTGACAGGCTGCCCTGGCTTCATAAACCGGCGCAAACATCATCTTCATCGAAAAACGCAGGTACTGCCCTGCGAGCCAAAAAAGCTAACGCTTTTTGGTCTCTCGGTCGGACCAGCAATGTTTTTCTCACGAAGATGGATGTTTGCTGCCGGTAACGGATTACGTGAGCAGCCTGACTGGACTGTCATTAACAACTAAAACAGTGGCTGCTAAAACTGTGTGAAGATTTTACAAATTCATGCTTGACACTCAAGGCATAGAATTGTATAATAATCAAGCGTTGAAAAAACAGCGCATATTAAATATGGCGAGATAGCTCAGCTGGCTAGAGCACGCGGTTCATACCCGCGGTGTCGAGGGTTCAAATCCCCCTCTCGCTACGATTAAGGAAACCCCCGAAAATATAATGTTTTCGAGGGTTTTTTGTTTGCTTTATTCAACTAAAATCTTCACCAAAATATGCCTTTTTGGTCAACCTTTGGTCAACTCGTTTTCTGATTGAATGAACCTCCACCCCTCAAGTGTCCTTTGACAATGGATGGAAATCAATGTATCGTAAACTCATGATATAAAAGAGATTCTGACGACTACTGATTTTAGAAGGAGAAAAGCCATGAAAAAACGACTGACAACACTTTTATCTATCTGTATGATCGTACTCACTGCCTGCGGGCAGGCAGGCGGCGTTCCGCAGGGAACTCCGGACACTACCGATCAGAGCATAACTACTTCCACCCCGGAAACCGACGCAGAGATCGATTCGGCGGAATCAGCTGAAGTTGTCACGGAGACTGGTGAAGGTTCCGAAACAACGGACGATACCGCAAAGACAGGTGAAACTGTAATCCCATATTGGACCGAAGACTCAGAGGTCATGAAGTCCATCGTCTCCTACGTAGGAGCAGTCTCGAACGAGTCTTCGGAAATCTTCGTCCCCGAAGAAGACCGTATCGCTGTCTTTGATTTTGACGGCACGCTCTACGGGGAGCTGTTCCCAACATATTTCGACGAGACTCTCCTGCTCCACCGCGTACTCCACGACGACACATATCAGGCAGATCCGGAGCTCCTCGCTTATGCGGAGGCGTCAGAGGAAGCCTACATGAAAGGGCTCCCGCAGCCTGATACGGACATATCGACTTCCGCCAGCCTATCCGATTCCTTTAAGGGTATGACAGTGGATGAGTATCGCGAGTATGTCCGCAGCTTTATGAAAGAGCCGGTCTGGGGCTTTGATGGGATGACCTACGGGGAAGGCTTTTATATGCCTATGACTGCTCTTGTGCAGTACCTTGCGGAGCACGGCTTCAAGGTGTTCATCAGCAGCGGCTCCGAGCGCGCTATGGTCCGTGAGCTGATCGAGGGAACACTCGATGAGTGGATCCCGTCAGAGCGGATCATCGGAAGCACATACTCGATGGCTGCGACCGGCCAGGGAGATGAGAAAGCCAAAAGCTATACATACAAGATGGACGACCAGGTCCTTCTTGAAGGACAAGTTGTCGATAAGAACCAGAAAATGGCCAAAGTCATCTCCATCGTGAATGAGATCGGCAAACCGCCCGTTCTCGTCTTCGGCAACAGCTCAGGTGACCTGGCTATGGCCCAGTATGCAGTCCAGAACGGCGGCAGAGGCTACATGCTCCTCTGCGACGATCTGGATCGTGATTACGGAAATCTCGTGACAGCTGAAAAGTTCGCGAAGGACTGTGAGAAAATCGGTCTCAAGACCGTTTCTATGAAGAACGACTTTGCCACAATCTATAAAGAGGGTGTTAATAAAGTCGTGCCGGAAATCTGGGGAGAATCGGCAGCTGATGAATCAGCAGGCAGTGAAGAGGTGCCAGCAGATAATGAGTCCGTCAATGAAGAAATGCCGGCAGCTGATGACTCAGTCGCCGAAGATACTGCGCTAGCTCCGGCAGCTTAATAAAAGAATTGATTGTAAACCGCGATTTCTGATTGCGCGAGCTACGCGGCGCACTTGTGCGTTTTCCACTGCGTAGCTCTGCAATCAACCGTAGGCTCACTCCAGAGCGCAGGCTTTAAACCCATGTTAAGGATGATTTTGCGCATTCCTCGTTGACTTGCGTCACGAGTATCTTGCGTTGAAGAATGATGGCAGTCTTTTAAGCCAAGGAAGTCTATGTGCAACTGCCAAATCTTGAAATAAAAAAGCCAGCAGTCAATCTGGCGAAATTATACTCGTGTGCAGTGCCCTATGAGTTCAAATCAATACTCCATAAGCAGTAACATCAGCTCATTTTTAGCTTAATCTCCTGCCCGCACATTGAAATATAAATCTCAGAGGCAGTCACTTTTTTTGATTCAGTTATTGGATGATCGTAAGACTTTATTATATCAGGTTTGAACCCGCAGTAGACAAAAGGTGGTTTTAGCGAAAGCAACTGCCCTCAATACCACCCAAGCAGTCTTCGTACGCCGTAGGGACTAAAGATGACTGACGACCTTCATTTCTGCCTTCAGTCGATAAAAGATGATTTCAACGAAAGCAACTGCCCTCGATACCACTCGAGCAGTCATCGCATGCCGCATGGACCAAAGATGACTGACAGCCTTCATTCTTGCCTTCAGTCGATTAAAGCTACTTTCAGCGATAGCTACTGCCATCAATACCACCCGAGCAGTCAACAAACGCCGCATTGACCATAGATGACTGACGGCCTTTATTCCTGCCTTCAGTCGAAAAAGATGATTTCAATGAAAGCAACTGCTTTCTATGCCAACGACGCAGTCCGAGGGCCAAATCTGTCAAGATGAAAACTAAGGTTTTGCAAATAATGCAAAAACACAGCCGGCATGTCTTCAAAGGGAGGAGACACTGCCGGCTGTTGCCGTAATTGTTCACTTACTAAGGACGCTCACGCATCCTGTTTTTTAACGACGCTCACGCATATCCCGAGTTCACGACAGACGGTGACTTTCCACGTCGATCACTGCATCTCCGTCCGCAAAGAAGGATATCCCCTCTGCGGCCAGGTCCGTAAAGATCGCTGCAGACATCACATACCTGCCGTCATTAATAAAGACTTCCGCGCTGAAGCGATCGAGTACCAGTCGAAGCGTGATCACTCCGTCGGAACTTCCTTCCACGAGGCATCGTCTCTGGTGAACGATTGCCCTGCGAGAGCCTGAATACTTTCGGTCGACCTTGACGGTTTTTTCATGCGGCCGGAAACTGACGGCTGTCCTCAGATTGTCCTTTTGAGCGAACCTAACCGAGAACCTGTGAAATACCCGTTCCGGGTCAGCCGGCCTCACATGTATCGTCATGTCAACACACCTGCCGCCGACTCCGTCCAAAACAATGCTGTCCTCCGGCCCGACCAGGACATCTTTATGAAGCACCGTATCCTGATACAGATCGGTTAACTCCCTGACCGGCTGCTGATACAGCCTGCCGTCTTTTACAGAGAGCTCCCGGGGAACAGACATCTGTCCTGCCCACTGCTCACTTGGGTTCCTGATTGCGCAGGCATCCCAGTTCTGCATCCATCCGATCATGATCCGTCTGCCGTCATCTGTGAGTATCGTCTGCGGAGCGTAAAAATCAATGCCATAATCGATGGACTGATCTTTTTCCTCCACAAACGTTCCGGATGCCTCGTCATAACTGCCGATCAGGCAGAGTGTACCGTTTCCGTTGTGATACTCAAATCCTGACGGCTGCATATCCTGAGGACTAACTAACAGCACGTGTTTCCCGTCCAGTTCGAAGAAATCCGGGCACTCCCACATCATACCGAACCTGCCCCGATTGGCGGCAAGCACTTTCCAGTACTTCCAATGGAAAAGATCCGTGCTTTTATATAGCAGAATCGCACCGGTATTATCCGCTGCCCGGTTGGCTACCGCGCAGACGTATGATCCGTCGGATGCCTTCCAGACTTTCGGATCCCGAAAGTCATATCGGCTGCCGCCCTCCGGAAGATCCGCTTCAGTCAGCACCGGATTTCCGCTGTATTTTTCGTAATCGATGCCATCGCCGATCGCAATGCTCTGCGTCTGGATGCCGAATCCCCCGTCCTGCATTTCCGGCGCTATTCTCACAGAGGTGTACATAAGCACATGCTTTCCATCCTCCGATTCTATGGCACTTCCGGAAAAGCAGCCCATGTAATCATAAGACTGATCAGGCGCCAGCGCCGCGGGCAGGTAATCCCAGTGGAGAAAATCACGGCTTGTGGCATGTCCCCAGTGCATCGACCTCCATTCGGAAGCGTAAGGATAGTACTGGTAGAACAGATGGCAGCTGCCGTTATAGAAGCCGAATCCGTTAGGATCATTCATCCACCCGCAGCGGGGGGCAAGGTGGAACAGCGGACGCTGCTCCGTCAATATTTCTTTTTCGTATATTTCTTCGTAGCGTCTTGCGTCCCTCAGTGCCTGACTTGACATACTATCTCTTTACTGCTCCTGTTCCTGGGCGTAGAAAGCATCGAGATACTTCTGATAGATTGCAAGATAGTCATTCAGTTTGTATGCCTCAAGCTCACCGAGATAAGCATCCCAGTCACCATCTGAGAATCCGTTCATGATCCAGTCAGACTTATGAGAGTTGATGCACTTCACAATGTCAGCCTGCAGGTTGGACAGTTCTTCTGTATCTTCTCTGGTCATGAATACGTTCGGATAGACATACTTGGTATGCATATCAGGTGTATAGATGTCCTTGATCCAGTCAAGACGATACTGAGCATCATCCGGGCAGGTTACATAGACACCATAGTACTCGTCAAGGATTGCCAGCGGGCCGCCGACAGCTTCAGCTTCACGGACTTCAACCGGAGAAGCGTCGCCGAGCGGTGCATGCTTCAGCATGTCTTCGCCGTTGTCATTTTTGCCAAGTTCGAAGATATCGAATTCATCGTCCTCACCGTATGTACCCCAGTTGTTCTGCGGGGACTGGAACGGATCATACATCTGATCGATCCATGCGCATATAAGAGCCGGCTGCTCTGCAACTGCTGTGACTACGCAGCGGCCTCTGTCATAGCCGCTTGTGAAAGAACCGTTCTGCGGTGTCAGATTCTTTGTATCAGCCTGCAGCATCGGGAGCGGGACAAAGTCCTCAATGTTGTCAATATTTGCAACGTCCCAGGAGAAGCATACGCCGTAGCGATGAGATTTGCCCTTGGAAACATATGTAGACCATTCCTGTGTGAAAGCTTCCGGATCGATGAGGTTCTCTGTGTAGAGCTTATGAAGCCACTCGATACCATCCTTGTAGCCCTGCTGTGTAGCTGTGCAGATGACCTGAAGATCATCAGTTACCGCAATGTGTCTGCCCTTGTCCATATCGCCGATGCCTTCGCCGAAGCCGTTGATAAGGACTGCCGGATCCTGGTCGCCGTCATTTACGATGCAGGACATCGGAATGATGGAACCTTCGATACCGAACTCTTTCTGAAGATCAGCGGCGTGATCGCGGAAAGCAATCAGAGTCTGCTCGAACTCATCAACTGTGCCGGGCATCGGAAGACCGAGGAAATCCAGCCACTTCTTGTTGATGAACGGCATGTTGCCGATTGTCTGGATCGCTGTCTTCTCAGAGCCGAGCTGCTCGATCCACGGGAACGCCCAGATATGTCCGTCCGCATCCGTAGACATGATCCTGTATTCCGGATACTTGTCAAATACTGCCTTGAGGTTCGGCATATAAGCATCAATATACTCTTCAAGAGGAATGATAATTCCCTGATCTGCATATTTCAGCAGGTCTGTGTCACTGAATCCGGCAGTGAAAACGAATTCAGCAAGAGTCTTCGGATTAGCCATTGCGAGGGAAATCTTATCGCCCCACTGGTCACTCTGGATTGCGTCCCACTCTACATGGACATTGGTCTTCTCCTCAAGACGTTTAAAGATCGTACGGTTATTGGGGTTGGACTCTGTGTTGGCAGGATAGCTGATCAGACCCCTGATTGTTGCGGTCTCCGCAAGCGGGAACTTAAGGCTCTCAGCGTCGACTTCCTGCATTTCGCCTGTGTTGAGGTTGGCTCCGCCGCCACCGCAGGCAGCTACAGAAAGAGTCATGCCCGCCGCAAGGACCATAGCCATTGCCTTTTTAAATAAATGCTTTTTCATGTTTGACCTCCTTAATATATTTACACTTATGTTATGTAGTGCAAATGCATTCTGTATCAGCCCTTGACCGATCCCACCATGATGCCGCTGTCAAAATACTTCTGGAAGAACGGGTACATGATAAGGAGCGGAAGACTGGAAATAATAATGGTCGCATACTTAAGAAGCTCAGCAAGCTGTGCTCGGGCCGCTGTACTCTGCATATCCGAGATCATGCCGGATTCCGGCTGGTTCTGGATAAGGATTGAACGGAGAACGAGCTGCAGGGGCTGCTTCGATGCAGAATTGAGGTAGATCATTGCGTCAAAATAGCTGTTCCACATACCGACGAACTGCCACAGGGCAAGAACGGTGATGACCGGCGTACAAACCGGGAGCAGGATCATGAAGAAATATGTCAGCTCATTTGCGCCGTCCACATCCGCGGCCTCGCGCAATTCGGCAGGTATGCCCTGATAGTAACTTCGTGCGATGATCATGTTCCAGACGCTGAAGGCACCGGGAAGAATAACTGCCCACATGCTGTTCAGAAGACCGAGGTTGCTGATCAACAAGTATGTCGGGATCAGACCGCCTCCAAAGAACATGGTAATCATGAAGAGCGTGTTGAAGAATCCTCTTCCCTTAAAGTCCGTCCTGGACATCGGATATGCTGCGAGCAGCGTTACACCGACGGAAACAACCGTAAATACGACTGAATAAATAATAGCGTTGCGGAAACCGACCCAGATCTGGCTGTTGGAGAGAACTCGCTCATAAGCTGTCGTCGTCCACTTGTCCAGATTGAAAGATATGCCGGAATTCTGCAGTGTGATAGGATCCATAAAGGAAGCAATGATGATGTAAATAATCGGAATAATGATCGCAATGACAAACAGTGCTAACAGAAGGTATCCTACCAGGAGCAGCACTTTGTCAGAAAGCGCCAGTTTTGAAAATTTGACTTTTTTCATCTCACACCTCCGCTTACAGGCCCTTGCCGTCGTTCATCTTCTCGACGATCTTATTGACCGTGATCAGCAGTATGACGTTAATGACCGTATTAAACAGACCTACCGCTGTCGAGAACGAATAGTCGCCGTCCAGAAGACCTTTTTTGTACACATATGTCGAGATGATCTCGGCTGTGGACAGGTTCAGGTCAGTCTGCAGAGCGTAGGCTTTTTCGAAGCCGATGCTCATGATATTACCTGCCTGCAGGATGAACTGAATAACGACCATATCCTTGATCGCCGGCCATTCAACGACCTTGATCTGCTGGAAAATATTTGCGCCGTCCATGATCGCCGCTTCACGAAGTTCCTGGCTCGCGCCTGAAAGTGCAGCGGTATACATGATAGACGCCCAGCCTGCTCCCTGCCAGATACCGGACATAATGTAGATCGTACGGAAAGCGCCCGGCATTGTCATGAAGTTGATCTGAGTCCCCAAGATGTGGTTCAGAGGACCGGTGACGGACAGAAGGATACGGACAAGTCCGCAGAGAACGATGACGGAAATAAAGTTCGGAAGATACAGAACAGTCTGTACTTTCTGCTTGATTCCCGTGCTCTGGATCCGATTCAAGAGAAGGGCGAGCAGGATCGGGACCGGGAAGCCCCAGAGAAGGCCGTAAATACTCAGTTTCAGTGTATTCGCCAGATACCTCAGGAAATCCGGCGAGGAAAGAAACCGTTGGAAATACTTAAAGCCGACCCATCTGCTGCCCAGTATTCCGCGGATCGGGTTATAATCCTGAAACGCAATCAGGATTCCGCCCATCGGAAGATATCGGAAGATAATTGTCAGAAGCAGTGCCGGCAGCAGAAAGAAAAAATACAGCTGCCAGTGCTGTCTGACATACAGCATTGTTTTTCGCATTTTCTGCAATCCTCCCAAAAATGTCTGTAGTTACCATGAAGATGTTTGAAATATTGGCTGACTGCGGCCGCTCTGTCACCCCTCAATCCCCCATCTGCACAATTACATTTTATATCAATTCGTGTGTCTGCACAAGAAAAAACAGTGCATTTGCACTATTTGAAAATAATATTGTTGCATTTGCACTATTTAATGCTTCTATATTTATGCACTTTGATTATGGAATTTTGGGTACATGAACGATAAAATAAATCAACGTGCACAAATGCAACTTTGACGTTATTACATTTGACACTCTGAGTTCCCTATATTACAATTGCAATGTATCTTTGGAATTTGTCGGAGTAATGTCACGTGTCATTATTTCCGGCTAAACAATTAACATCATAGTTTGACTTTGAAATCTGACACCGACTACAGACCTGATTGGATACATCTTCTGATTGTCTGTTTTTTCGGAGAAGGGAATATTTGAGTGCTGAAAGATGAGAGAAAGAGTTACTATTCAGGATATTGCATCCGCGCTGGGATTATCGAGAAATACCGTTTCAAAAGCTATCAACAACACAGGGCCGGTCGCTGACAGTACGCGGGCAGCTGTGTTGAAAAAAGCGGCAGAGATGGGATACAAGCAGTTTTCCTATCTGAAAGTATCCTCGCCGGGACCGGCCGGTGGCCCCGTTTCAATGAATTTATCCGTCGATCCGGCTTCCGGTTCCGATAACAAAGCATCCGGTCCGTCCTCTCAGGGACCGACTGAAATCGCTTTTCTTACGACAGGAAGACTTGACAATTCGCATTTCGGTTCGCCTATGCTTGACCTGATCTGCCACGAAATGTCACTTGTCGGCTACAGCGTGACGATCTATCGTCTTCTGCCGGCAGATATAGCTGCGCTGCGCGTGCCGGATGGTATCAGACCTACCAGAACAGCCGGCATCATCTGTGCCGAACTCCTGGATCGGGATTACTGCAGGATGGCGGCCGACCTCGGATATCCGATTATATTCGTTGATTTTCCGGTCTATACAGATGAAGATACACCCGATGCGGACATCCTGCTCATGGATAATGAGAAATGTATTACTTCCTTTATCAGACAGATGAAGGAAAAGGGATTTTCCCGGTTCGGTTTCATGGGAGACAAGTTCCACTGCCGCTCTTTCTTTGAGCGTTACAGAGGCTTCAGAAATGCATTAGAGATTTATGGTCTTGCATACGATCCGGCAATAAGCCTCGAAGAGAGATTTGAATCTCCCGAGTTCGATGATTACGAGACGTTTATCCTGTATTTGAAAAACAAACTGCAGGCAATGTCCTCCCTGCCGGATGCTTTTATATGTGCAAATGATTTTAACGCGTTAGATCTGATCACCGCCCTTCGGGGATTGGGAAAGCGAATACCGGAAGATGTCATGATCCTCGGTTTTGATGATTCTCCGGAATCCCGGATCATAACACCAACTATGTCTACTGTCCATATTCACAGTCAGGCTATGGGTATTCTTGCTGTCAGAATGCTTCTGTCCCGGATTAAGGAGCCGGATATGTATTCCTATACAATACATGCCGAGACGACTCTGGTCCTTCGGGCTTCTACTGATAGGGAGTCCTGACAGCGGGTAACTCTTTGCGTCGGATATTCAAGTCCCGCCAGCGAGACTCGGCGGTGGATTCGGGTCAGCTGATATAATTTCGAACCGAATCCCTGCATTCGGCTCGAAATAATGACTTGAAGTATAGAAAAGGAGACAATAAATATGAGAAGTCTGCTGAACCCTGAAAGCCCCGCCATGCGCTTTCTGACGAAAATAGGTTATACGATCATCCTGAATCTGTTATGGTTCTTATGCAGTCTTCCGCTCTTTACGATCGGCGCCTCCACAACGGCTCTCTACGCAGTCATGCAGAAACTCGTTCGCAACGAAGAAAGCGGTATTGTATCCGCTTTCTTTACTGCTTTCAGGAAGAACTTCAAGCAGGCGACCAAAATCTGGCTCGTCCTCTTAGCGGCCATGATCTTTCTTGGTTTTGATGGGTACATTCTGCTGCATCTGCGCAGCCTGAACGCGTTCTGGACTATCCTGACGGCTGTGTGGTTCGTCCTTGCTGCCGCCTGCGTGATCGTGCTCCTCTACGTTTTTCCTCTGACTGCCAGATTCAACAATACGACATTTGCAATGATACGGAATTCCCTGATGACAGGTATGCACTTCCTTTTCTGCACTGTTCTGATTGCGCTTTTTCATTTCACGGTTTTCTACATCATTATTTACGTCTATACACCCGTGATGTTTCTGGGTGAAGGTCTGTGCGCCCTCTTTTCCGCATGGATCATGAACGGAGTCCTTCTGCAGCTCGAGGAGATATCGAACGCACAGAATCTGCAGCCCGAGGAGACTGCAGATTCCGACGATGGGGAGATGCTGCCTGTAACGGCTGAGGGTGAGAAGCCTGCACAATAATAAATGTTCAAGTCTCGCTCGGCTGCTCTTTCGATACCCGGACAGGAAGATATGGGAGGCACATTGCTTATGAAGAAATCAGATCTCAGTTTAACCTCCAGAATACAGTATATATGGGATTATTACAAAGTGCCGCTTTTTACAGCGGCACTCTTAATCTACATTATCTGTTATATTATCTTCAGGCACGCGACAGACAAAGATATTCTCCTGTACGTCGCAGCCGTAAATACTCCTGTGCTGAAAGAGACAGAAGATTTCATTAATTCCTTTCCGGAGTCGGATTATGCTGTTTCGGGTACGGATGGTTCTGCTACAGGTACGGATGATGCTGCCACAGGTCCGAATAAACAGGACATCAAAAACCCGAAGACTTCAGTCGTCAGCCTCGCGAAGGACCTGTACCTGACCTCGGACCCGGACAGCGAATACCATCAGTATGTATACGCCTCACGCCTCAAGATCCTCGCCTCCATCGAGGCGGAAAAGCTGGATATTGTACTCGCAGACCGCGAGGCAATGGATGCTTTCGCTGCCCAGGGCTTCCTCATGCCGCTTGAAAGTGTCTTCGCGGATGATCCTCAGATCCTGGCCCGGCTGGAGACAGGAACCGTCATTCTGGAAGACAATCAGATTGAAGTCATGCTAGATGAGTCCGTTCCCTATGAGGCGGTCACGAGGTCGGAGAAGGCTTACCTCGACCTGTCGGGCCTGACCACTCTGCCCGGCATGCCGGAAGGCCGCCCGGTATACATCGGCATCATAGCCAATACGCCGAGACAGGATATGGCTGTGGCATTTGTGCGGCGATTGTTTGCGGATTAAGCGATTTAGCTTAGTTATTCCAGTAGAGAGCGGTCTACATGGACGTCAATCCCATCCGCCGCAGCAACATGCAGCTCGATCTCCGCTCCTCTTCTTTCCATCTCCACATTTATGTCGCCGGACACAGAGTGATAAACACATCTGAGATGATTTATAGATGAGGGCAGCCAGGGTTTCACCTGTACCTTTGTGAATCCCGGTTCCAGAGGGCAGATTCCTGCAAGCCCATTATAGAACCACTCCATAATATGTCCCATCATATCGTGGCAATGGCTTCTGGGATTCGGCTCCCAGTACTCTCCCAGCGTTGTGAGCCCGTCAAGGACAAAGGCATAATAGGATGGATGTTCCGGCTGCGTAATGAAATCCGCGATCAGGTCATTCATACCGAGCTTCCTCGCCGTCTGGATAATGTATGGCAGGCCTACCTCACCGGAGGCGAAGCAGTTCTTCTCTGTCAATGCTCTCCTGAACGCGTCCTCAACATCCTGTTTCTTTTCAGAAGGCACCATTCCCCAGTAAAGAGGCAGTGCTTCACAGGCCTGTGTGATCACGATTGCATCCTTGTGCTCGTAATTTTTATAGACCCAGCGTCCATCTGCATCCCGCACAAGGAGTCTCTTGTTATAATTCGCCTTGACAGCTTCTGCAAATGCGGAAAGCTCTTCCACATCCTCATGTCTCCCAAGCAGCTCAGCAAACTCTGCAAGTGTTTTGGCATCCGCATAGAGAAAAGCGGTCTCGATGTTTTCTCTTGCCAGTTCATTGTCCGGGTTTCCCCAGTCTCCGAGGCCGTGGCAGATAAATCCTTCATCCGTCATGCGGCTCTTCAGGTGAGCAAGATACCTCCTGCCTGCTTCGTAGTTCTCTTCGACGACCTTAATATCTCCGTAAAACAGATAATGCCATCGTGTACCTAAAATGATTGAACTTCCCCAGGGAATAATGTCATAAAAGCTGCCCATGCCTGGTACAGGGATCACATTCGGGATATAGCACGGGCACTGGCTCGGCACAAGTCCGTCTCCCGGGAAAATTGTATTTCCTTCATAGTCTTTGAAAGTGTCGGATGCCGTATGCTGGCCAAGCCGCATGTCCATGAGGAATTTATTCCATAGCTGTTTTCCATCCTTCATATAGAAGATGGACGGAGCCATAAGGTGGTTGGGTTCCTGCCATGCAAAGCGCTCGATCGTGGGACAGTCGGTGTGTACGCTCACCATGTTGGCCTCCACAGCCTTCTCGATGATATGATAAATCTTGTTATAGCGCTCGTCGTCGCACTCAAAGATGCCATCCTGCTTCCATGCGCTGGTGATAGCATGACCGTAAATTGTATCTATCTGAATATCAGGACTGCTTTTTTCAATCGCCAGGACTTTACCAGCGAAATAAGTGAATTTCTCACGCCACGTTTCCCAGGCGTCGTCAGACCCGATCTTGTAGGTGATAACAGTGTCAATATTCATCCAGCCTTTTGCCATCTGATCCGCATCGCCGTTCTCATTCAGTTTCTCTGCAGGATAGATGCGGAGGCTGTCCCCTTTCTTTCCTTTCACCCGAATTTCCAGTATGCCGGCCATGTTCTGTCCAAAGTCATAGATACTCCTGCCATTTGCCTCATGAAGATACTTTGCCTCATAGGTGTGAATGACCTTGATGGGCGGCTGGAACTGCTCCATCAGTATCCCCTGCGGAGCTTCGGCTTCGGTGAGAATCTTTGCCTGATGCCACTTGGAGTCATCGAATTCCGCGTGCGAAAAATCTTTTTGACGCAGGGCAGCATCAACTATCTCCGACCCGTAGACATTGCTGCGGCGCACTTCGTGAGGAGCGGTCTTCCAGCTGTCATCCGCAGTAAAAGATTCCACGGAACCATCCTCGTATGTGACGGTCAGGTTCATAGCAAATATCAGAGATTCACCGAACGGAACATATGGGTTGGGATTCGGAGGCATAAAAGGCGGAAAATGAAAGCTGTATCCTTCCGCGTCATCCATCAGGAACCAGCCGTTCCCGATCTCGGCTCCCAGAGCGTTTTTTCCAACGCGCAGTACATCTGTCAGGTCAAATGTGACGTACTGAATTGCTTTACGGTAGTCGGTCCAGCCGGGGTCCAATTCATGATCTCCCACTTTGCTGCCGTTGACAGAGAATACGAACTGGCCAAGGCCGCAGACCTTAGCGGTCGCTGCCCGAACAGGTTTTGGCAGTTCAATGGTTGTTCTTGCGTAAAACGGCTGTCCGGACCCGTCAGTGATCCAATTTCCCAGTATACTCATTATGTTTCTCCTTTTATGTTAAGATTGGCGCAGGGATTCGGGTTTACAACCTGCATTGACCCAAATCACCTGCTCCTTCATCTCGCAAGCGAGACCTTATGTAATTATGCTTGACCGTTTCTTCTGGCTTCCAGTGTGCGGATTACTTCATCGGAGATCTGATCATAATGGTAGACAAATCTAAGGATCAGATAGATCACGATCAGTGTTACCGCCGGTGCCCAGGCGTAAAGAGTAATGATACCGTTATTGGTTGCTGCGCTCTGAGTTGCATTTGCCACATATCCTGTGATAGCCAGCACCCAGCCGACACACGCCATGGCGATACCGGAGCTGATCTTCTGTGAAAAGGAAGTGATGGCAGAGCCCATACCTTCGATACGTTTGTTAGTCTTATACTCGCCGTAATCGATACCGTCGGCAAAGAGTGTGCTGACCGGGACAGCAAGGCATCCGGTCACAATACCTGCTATGACTGTTCCTGCAATAAGAAGCGGGACACTCTGGATCATACCGGCAATGCCGCGAAGCGCAAAACCAATCAGCTGTCCGAAGATTCCGATGTACATGGTCTTTTTCTTGCCGAACTTAGCCATGCAGGGACCGACCACCACAACTATACTAACAAGAATAGGAACGATAGATACCAGGTTCAGAGATGTTGTAAGCAGCGGGTCTCCCATCGTGTATGTGTAGAAATACGTCTGAGAGGAAGAGTTTACCTGAGTGACAAAGTTGACAAGTACAGTCATTACCAATGCGATCAGGAGATATTTGTTAGTAAAGAACAGCTTGAATTCCTCGGCTATTGACAATTTCTCGTTATTGTTTGTCGCCTGAGCAACGGAAACAACGTACTCCTGTGAGAAGAAGAAACCATAGAGCAGACCGAGAGTAACAATTACTCCGTAGATGAAAAATACTATTCTCCAGGCAGTGACATTTCCGCCAAAGCGGAAGATCAGCGGGAATGTGACGGAGAGTCCCAGAATTGTGCTCCCAAGTCCGAAGAACATACCGAATGCAGCCATGGAGCCGCGTTCCTGAGCGTCCTGAGTCATCAGAGCAAGCAGTGATGATCTGGCAATGCCGGTGATGGTAAACATTATAGCCGCAAACAGGTTATATGTTAAGAAGGCGTATATCAGCTGCATTGTCTCAGACCCGTTCTGCGGGATGAAGAAAATAAGTACGACTGCAAGCCCGGTCGGTACTGACAGCCAGAGAAGCCACGGGCGGGCTTTGCCCCAGCGGGTACGTGTCTTGTCAATCAGGACACCGGCAAGAATGTCGGTGATGCCGTCAAAAAGCTTGGAGATAAGGAACATGGTGCCGACCGCGCCGGCAGCCATGCCGATGTTGTCCGTATAGAACATAGTAAGGAATGCCGCCAGAATAGAGTTGACTGCCTCGGGGAAATCCGCAAGACCGTAAGAAAGTTTTTCTGTGAATTTAAGTTTTCTTCCTGTTTCCATGATTTTGAACCTCTTTTTCTTGTAGTGTGCTTTAATAGACTTCGTCAACACCGGTGAATTTCTTTGATGGTCAGAATATATCATGTGAAAAGGCATGGGAACAGATTGTCAGATGACACGGAATAGTAACTTTTACGACATTGCTTTTTCTTGTTTTCTATAACTGTACAGCTTAGCGGAATTGGTATATAATCCGGCATAAAGGACTGGAGGTCAAGAACATGCCGGAGATTCGGATAAAAGAAGACTTGAACGAAATTGAAAAGACGCTGCGTCTTATGTATAAGCGGCATCCTAACAGGTACCCGGCGCAGCCCTGTAAGGAGGAAGAAGTGCAAAATCTTCTTAAAATCGCCTTCTTTGGAGGCTCTGATGCCTCAAATGGCCGATTGGATTCGGCCGCTGCTCCCTTCGACTCTATGATCCAGGAGCAGGCTTTTATTCCTGCGGATATGGACATTACCTTTGTTAGGCACATGAGATACCTGCCGGCATTCTGGCATCGGCACACTTTTTTTGAGCTTTTGTGTGTTTTAGACGGTTCCTGCCATAATATTTTTTACGACAGAGATCTAATCATGAAGCGGGGAGATATCTGTATACATGCCCCCGGGACGGTTCATGCGGTCAGTGCTTTTTCAGATGATGCTGTTCTTGTCAATATACTGCTCCGCAAAAGCACCTTCGAGCAGGTGTTTTTTGGACTTATGCAGGGAAACAGTATTCTTTCCAGCTTCTTCCAAAGATCCTTCTACAGGACGAGCGAAATCCCTTATCTGCTTTTTCACGCCCAGGGCGATGAAATGCTGCTGGATCTGATCGTAAAAGCCAGAGCTGAAGCGTCGACCTGCCACCGATACAAGCGGCAGATGGTAAACACCCTGCTATCGCAGATTTTTATCACTCTGCTCGAAAACCACGAATACGATATCGAAGTGCCTGAGTTCAATCTTGCCGGAAAAAATACCGATCTTATACAGATCCTGGATTATATCAACACGAATTACAGCACCGTCTCATTGAAACAGGTCGCGGACAGGTTCAATTACAGTGAACGTCAGCTCCAGCGGATCATCACGAACGCTACCGGCATGTCGTTCAGTCAAAATATTCAAAATCAGAAAATGCAGCGGGCCGCCTCGCTCCTTGTTGACAGCGACCTGTCTATTTCAGCAATCTGTGAACAGGTCGGCTATCCGTCCCCGAATAACTTCAGGAAAATATTCCTTCGTTATTATGACATGACACCTTCGGAATACAGAAAGCTACATGCGATGAGTTCCGGCGATACGCTGTAGACGGAGATAAATCACTCTCTTTTCCTTTGACGAAGGGGGGAAACTGATGTATCGTAAAGCAATAAAATGTAGAAGGGAGTTCACTTCATTTGAATCAAGATAAACGTGAGAAAAGACAAATCAGAAAATTGAACCGGCGCATGAGGCGGAAAAGCTTCTTTGAGGAAGTAAGAAAACAGCTTACTGAACACAGACGGTCGTTTATTGTATTCTCCATCCTGCGTATACTCGTCATAGCGACTATGATCCGTCAGTTCATGCTGGGCAATTTCGAATCCTTTATGCTCTGCATACTCACTCTGATTCTTCTCTTTTTGCCAAGCGTGATCGAAGTCAGGTTCAGGGTTGCCCTTCCTCAGTCCCTGCAGATCATCATCTATTGTTTTATATATGCTGCGGAAATTCTCGGGGAAGTCAACAGCTATTATACCGCAATACCTATCTGGGATACGATGCTTCACACGCTCAACGGATTTCTTGCCGCCGCGGTTGGCTTTTCAATGGTCATGCTGCTCGATAAAAACGACAGCATTATCTTCGACCTTGCCCCGGGCTATCTGGCTCTTGTCGCTTTCTGCTTCTCCATGACGATTGGTGTCATGTGGGAGTTTTTTGAGTTCTCGATGGACCATCTTTTTCTCTTTGATATGCAGAAGGACACAGTCATATCAACCATCAGCAGCGTCATGCTGAACGAGCGGGGAATGCAGGTTCCGGTTGTCATACGCAATATACAGGAAGTCACGGTCAATGGACAGGTGCTGCCGATGAGCGGATATCTGGATGTAGGGCTCATCGACACAATGAAAGACCTGTTCGTCAATTTCATAGGGGCTCTCGTGTTCTCTGTCATCGGCTATTTTGCTCTGCGCACGAAACGGGGAGATTTCGGTATTATGAGCAGGTTCATCGTCACAAAACAGGACACTTCTGCTGATGTTAAGGGGTATTTCGGGGCAGACGGAGACGTGGTACAGAATCCGCCGAAGAACCCGGACAGCCTGTAAATCGCGATCTCTGATCACTTCCATGTCTTCCATACATCCGGCGCGTATCCGACTGTGGCCATACGTCCGTTCCGGACAATCGGCTGACGGAGAACACTCTGGTTCTCCATCACCTTTTCTGCTCGCTCATCCGCTGAAATGTAGGTGACCAGAGCGAGCAGATCTTTATCCTTGCACGCCGGATCAATCATCGCGTCTACTCCGCCGACGGCCTGCATGACAGAATTGAATTCGCCCTTGCTGAGTTCTTTCTCCTTCATGTCAATGAACTGAAATTTAATACCCCGTTCCTTGAAGAAGCGCTCAGCTTTGCGTGTATCCGAACTTTTCTTTGTTCCGAAAATCTGTATATTCATTAATATAATCCTCATTTGTAATGAATCTCCACGCCGATGCGGTACAGCGGCTCCTATCGACGTGGTACACTGCCGCTACACTTCATAGACGAAAACCCACGGCTATCTTGCCGTGGGTTTAGTTACAGACATCTCAAATTCGTACGACCTCTGCCCCGAAAGGTCTCAGGGACAGCTTCGCAATTTTAAAGAACTGTTTGCCGAACGGAATACCTATGATCGTGATGCACCATACGCAGCCGATTATGAAATTGCCAAGAGCCATCCACCATCCGTTCACAACAAACCAGATAATATTAACCAGGAACGAAACCGCCCCGCCGCCGTATACAATTTTTCTTCCGAACGGCCAGAATGAAATCATGGCAAATTTAAAGCACTGCATGCCATAAGGTATTCCTATGATCGTAATGCACCACAGAGCCCCCGACAAGACCCATGCCATGCCGCTGAGAAAACCTCCGAATACAAACCAGCAGATATTACCCAACAATCTCATTTAACTCTACCTCTCAATATTAATGTCTTTCCCGCATTCCTTCACATCCTTGCAAAGTAATTATATTATATCTTCAATGCCGGTTCTACATCAACACCCAGCCTATAAAGTTTCTCCCTGAGTTCAGTTATATCATCATGAAAAACGATTCCCTGCATGCCTGCATTGAGAGCTGCCTCAATGTTGGCTGTCACGTCGTCGATAAAAACGCACTCCTCCGGTGCGACATTAAACTTCTGCAGAGCGCACCTATAGAGCTCAGGCTGCGGCTTTATGAAGCCGTGAAAAGCGCTGACGCATAAATCGTCGAAATACTCATGTCCGGGAATACGCTGCCAGTAATCCGGCAAGTCCTTTGCGGCGTTGGATAACAGATAGATTCCGTATCCTTTGCCTTTCAGCTCTTCCACGAGCTCTTTCATACCTTCTACGGGAATGATATCTTCATTCCAACGGCATACGAGATTATACACTGCCTCATGCAGCTTTTTCGGAAGATGCCTGCATACGATTTCTACAGTCTGCTCCGGCGTATGAGTTCCCCGGTCCTGCATGATCCACTCCGCGCTCAGATACACTTCTCTAAGGAGCAGAGTTCTTTCCTCTGTAGTATAGTCCGAAGCAAAACGGTCCAGAAAGACCCCTGTGTTAAATCGGATCAGCACTTGTCCCATGTCGAAAATAATATTTCGGATCATTTATTTTTCTTCTCCTTGTAAATATACCATTCAAGTCTCACACTATCTCAGGGACACTCAGGCATACCTTAAAGCGGCATACAGAAAACCTTAGGATAATTGCAGCTTTCTTGACATGCTTCCGCTAAACCCTTATAATAAAACTGTAAAGAGGAACACTGCGACAAGCGGTTGGCCTCATTCAAGATTTCAGTTTTGTATCTCTACACAACCGTCACTTGGCAGAGTGGCGGTTGTTGCTTTTCCTTACAATCTTTAATGTGATGGTATATCCAAACACATGAAAAGTTAAAGTAATAGGCACAAGCATCACCTCCTTTCGGAGATTGATGGCCAACCGTCTGCCTCGCAGCTTGGTGCTTGCAGTGCACCTCCGCGCCGTCATCGGCGTATTAATCAGTCTACAGATATTATGTCTACTTGTCAATGGCAGCGGTCACAGCACCAGCTCAAACAGCTCAAAACCCACTCTTCCGGTGCCGGATAGATGTCTTTCTGCCACTTTGGATGATATTTTGTCCCTTCCAGAGCGTCGGTCATTGAGTAGTAAAAGAGTCTGACAGACTCATATTCATCCCGCGCGGCTTTTGATATAACCATATTCTGCCATTACTCCTCTTATGTCAAAGGCAATTGTCCATCTCAGTGGTGGGATTAAATCCCACCATTGAGATAAAAACCCCCCTCCGGGTTGCGGGAGGGGGATTCTTATCCTTCGTTTCTGATTATCTGAAGTACTTCACACCAGCCTCAAAGATCTTAAGATCCTGCTCGCCGTAAATATTGATGGCGACACCATCGTCGCGGCGCTCCACATGCGCCATCTTGCCGAACACGCGGCCGTCCGGAGATGTGATACCCTCGATCGCGGCATAAGAGCCGTTGACATTCCACTCCTCATCCATGGAGACATTGCCGAACGGATCGCAGTACTGGGTGGCGACCTGACCATTTGCAAACAGTCTGTCGATCCACTCCTTCGGAGCTACGAAGCGGCCTTCGCCATGGGAAGCCGGGTTGACATAAACTCCGCCGAGATCCGCGAGCTGAAGCCACGGAGACTTGTTCGTCATGACCTTCGTGTATACCATGTGTGAAATGTGGCGGCCGATCGTGTTGTAGGTCAGCGTCGGGGAATCCGCCTGCTGGCCGACGATCTCGCCATAAGGCACAAGACCGAGCTTTATGAGCGCCTGGAAGCCGTTGCATACGCCGAGCGCAAGACCGTCGCGCTCATTAAGCAGCCTCATAACCGCCTCCTTGATGGCAGCGTTCTGGAAAGCTGTCGCGAAGAACTTCGCGGAGCCGTCCGGCTCATCGCCCGCGGAGAATCCGCCCGGGAACATGATGATCTGAGCCTGCTCGATCTGTTTCTCGAATTCCTTCACTGACTCACGGATATCCTCGGCCGTGAGGTTCTTAAATACAGTCGTGGTGACCGTTGCGCCTGCGCGCTCGAATGCCTTGGTGGAATCATACTCGCAGTTGGTTCCGGGCATGACCGGGATAAATACATGCGGTTTTGCAACTTTGTTCTTGCAAATGTATACACTGCCGCCGGCATAGACCTCAGATTCGACCTCGGATCTGTCGTCTGTCGTGCGTGTCTTGAAGACACCTTCAAGCGTGCCCATCCAGCTGCCGAGAGCTTCATCGAGAGCGATGGCAGCGTTGCCGTAGCGGAATGTGTCATCATATGTGACCTCGCCGATCACCCTGTAGGAAGACACAAGATTTCCGACCTGACCGTCAACCACCTCGACGAGGAGGTCACCGTATGCCGGTGAGAAGAAATCTCTCGGATCGAGATCATGCTCGATCTTGACGCCAAGTCTGTTGCCGAAGGCCATCTTGCTGACTGCCTCTGCTATGCCGTGACGCTCCAGCGCGTAAGCGGAAATGATACGGCCGGCTTTCATGTCCTCACGGACTTTTGCGTATACATCAAGAACGCCGCTGTAGACCGGGAGCTGATACTCATCGCGCGGCACGCGGATCCAGACGATTTTGCTGCCGGCTTTCTTAAATTCGGGCGTAACGATATCGCCGAGTTTAGCTACATCGACCGCGAAGGATACGAGTGTCGGCGGAACGTCGATGTGTTCAAATGTGCCCGACATGGAATCCTTGCCGCCGATCGACGGAAGGCCGAAGCCGATCTGGGCAGCATAAGCGCCGAGAAGGGCCGCAAACGGCTGACTCCAGCGGGACGGATCCTCTGTCATCCTGCGGAAATACTCCTGGAATGTGAAGCGGATCTTCGATACGTCACCGCCCGCCGCTGCGATCTTGGCAACAGATGTTGTGACAGCCCAGGCGGCACCGTGATACGGGCTCCACTTCATAAGATACGGATCATAGCCATAGCTCATGAGGGTGACAGTCTCTGTCTTTCCGTCAAGGACCGGGACCTTGGCCACCATTGCCTGTGTCTCGGTCAGCTGATACTGGCCGCCGTACGGCATGGTAACAGTTCCCGCGCCGATCGACGCATCGAATCTCTCGACGAGGCCTCTCTGTGAGCAGACGTTGAGGTCAGCGAGGGTATTCAGCCATGTGTTTCTGATACCCTCAGAGTCATTGACATCGGACGGAACGAACGGATTCTGATTTAGCTCGCTGTCGGCAAAATTCGGAACATCAACTTTGACGGATGCCTCCTGATGAGCTCCGTTGGTATCAAGGAAGTCGCGGGAGATATCAACAATCGTCTTTCCTCTCCAGTGCATGACAAGTCTCGGGGACTCCGTGACAGTGGCTACAATAACTGATTCGAGATTTTCCTCGTGGGCATACTCCATGAACTGCTTTGCATCTTTCTTGTCGACGACAACAGCCATTCTCTCCTGAGATTCGGAGATGGCGATTTCTGTGCCGTCAAGGCCTGCATACTTCTTCGGGACCTTGTCAAGATCGATATCGAGGCCTCTTGCGAGCTCGCCGATTGCTACGGAGACACCGCCTGCGCCGAAGTCGTTGCACTTCTTGATCAGGTGGGCGGCATCCGTCCTCCTGAAGAGTCTCTGAAGCTTGCGCTCTGTCGGTGCGTTGCCCTTCTGGACCTCAGCGCCGCAGACCAGTGTTGATTCTTCTGTGTGTACCTTTGAGGATCCGGTCGCACCGCCGATGCCGTCGCGGCCTGTGCGGCCGCCGAGCAGGATGATGACATCACCCGGGTCGGAATTCTCGCGAATGACTGCAGATCTCGGAGCTGCCGCGATGACTGCGCCGATTTCCATACGCTTAGCGACATAATCCGGATGGTAGATTTCTTTTACAAGGCCTGTGGCTAGACCAATCTGGTTGCCGTAGGAGCTGTAACCGTGCGCTGCTTCCTGAACGATTTTCTTCTGAGGAAGCTTGCCCTTCAGTGTCTCGGACTGCGGACGTGTCGGGTCGGCTGCACCGGTCACGCGCATTGCCTGGTAGACATACGTTCTGCCGGAGAGCGGATCGCGGATCGCGCCGCCGAGACAGGTAGCCGCACCACCGAACGGCTCGATTTCTGTCGGATGGTTGTGAGTCTCATTCTTGAAATTGATGAGCCACTCCTCTTCTTTCCCGTCGACATCGACCGGAACAACAATGGAGCACGCATTGATCTCATCAGATTCTTCCTGGTCATCAAGTTTTCCTTCCGCCTTCAGCTTCTTGGCTCCGAGAAGTGCAAGGTCCATCAGGCAAACGAACTTGTCGCTTCTTCCGGCGTAGAGAGCGTCGCGGTCAGCCAGATACTGCTTAAACGTATCCTCGAGAGGCTTTCTCATGTCGCCCTCGCCGAACTCAACATCTTTAAGTTCTGTCTGGAACGTTGTGTGGCGGCAGTGGTCGGACCAGTATGTGTCGAGTACGCGGATCTCAGTGATCGTGGGGTCGCGCTTCTCCTCGTCCTTGTAATATTTGCGGATGAACTTGAAATCCGCGAATGTCATCGCAAGGTTAAGAGAATTATACAGCTCCTCGAGATCCGTGAGGTTCATGGAGCGGAAATTTGTAAAAATCTGAACATCCTCAGGCTCCGGATAGACAGCAGCGAGTGTCTCCGGCACGGTCTCATCCGTCTGGCGGGAGTCGACCGGATTGATTCTGTCCTTCACGAACTTCTCAAAATCTTCATCGGAGATCTCACCGATGAGCATATAGGTCGTCGCGGAATGGACCCGGGCATTCTCCTTCTCATTCAGGAAGCGGATGCACTGCTCTGCGGAGTCTGCTCTCTGGTCGAACTGGCCCGGCAGGTACTCAACAGAAAAGACGCGGTGCGGTCTCTCCTCCTCCGGGAGCTGTCCTTCATAAATATCATCAACGGGTGGCTCCGCGAACACAGTGCGCGCAGCCTTCTCAAATGTCTCATCTGTTATATCTTCTACATCATAGCGGATAAAGACCCTTACATCCTCCACACCTTCTATGTGCAGATAATGCTTTGCTTCGTGCAGTAGATCGTGTGCCTGGACGGCGAATGCAGGCTTCTTCTCCACGTAAACTCTTCTGACCATTTTGTCTCCTCCTGATATTTGTTGTTTGTGTATGTGTCTCGAGGATATGTTTTGTATCCCCTTGAGGTGCTTGTAATTCACCTGCTTCTTTGAAGCGGATAATAGTGTTATTGATTCACTCGCTTCTTTGGAGCAGATAATTGTGTTATTGATTCGCTCGCTTCTTTGAAGCAGATAATTGTGTTATTGATTCACTCGCTTCTTTGAAGCGGGAATGCTGTTGCAGTGATCCAGCTGTTTCTCTGGAACAAAGATATTCAATACACTCGCTTCTTTGAACCGGAACTACTGTTTTTAGCATATAAAATATTCCATTTATATATAACACAAGCTTCTCTTATTTGGCAAATAGATTATCCCGGCACCCGCCGGTCCTTTTATGTGGCATTTACACAAGACACATACAATTTCAGCGACCAAAGCAACTAATCCATGCCATGTCACCATATTTGCTGCCTCTGCCTGAGACCCGATGAAACTCACTTTGGTCAAAGGCAGCAAAAGTGCCTCGGAAGCAAGATTTTGCTGCTTCTGGCTAAGACCCGATGAACTCACTTTGATCAAAGGCAGCAAAAGTGCCTCGGAAGCAAGATTCTGCTACTTCTGGCAAAATCTCACAAAGATCAAATGTAAATCCAGCGCAAGTATGAAGGACAAATCCATCTATGGCAAGTCCACACATCGCCAGAACAAGTCCACACACCGCTCCGAAACAAACCACACACCGCTCCGAAACAAATCACACACTCTCCCAGAACCTATCCAGCACCGCCCTCACCTGGTCCACCTTGCACGGCACATACTCAGTCCACTCCCGCGGAAACATGCGAAGGCAATCCGCAGTCAGGAACCTGTCATCGAGGAGCACGATGACTCCCCTGTCCTGATCGGTGCGGATCACACGACCGGCCGATTGCAGCACCTTGTTCATGCCGGGGTAAAGATAAGCATAGTTGAACCCATCACCTGTCTTCTCCTCATAGTAGGTTCGAAGGAGCTCAGTCCGCGTGCCGACCTGGGGCAGCCCGCATCCGACCACAATCGCGCCGATGAGCCGTGACCCGACAAGGTCGATTCCCTCCGCGAACACGCCGCCCATCACGCAGAACCCGACCATGGTCATCTCAGGATCCTCATAAAAGTTCTCCAGGAAGATTTCTCTGTCCATCTCATTCATGTACCGGCTCTGCGCGACCCAGTTGATATCCGCTTCATCGAACTCGGTACGATAAATTGAAAGCACGTCGGTCATGAACTTATAGGACGGGAAAAAGGCCATATAATTTCCCCGTCTTGCCATGGCCGTGTCGTGAATATACCTCGCGATCTTCCGGTACATGGAAGCGCCGCGGCTCCTGTACCTTGTGCTGACGTCGCTGCCTACGATGACAACTTTCTGCTCGCTTGCAAATGGGCTCCTCGCGTAAACCGCATACGTCTCCTCCCGGGTCGTAAAAAGCTTCTTATAGTAGTCTACCGGCAGCAGTGTTGCAGAGAAAAAGACCGCGCTCCTGCCCCGATCTATCATGCTCTGCAGGTTTCTTGCAGGGTTTACGCAGAAAAGATTCAGGGAGAGATGTTCTTCCTCATTGAAGTCCGCATAAACCACGTAATCATCATCCATCCCCTCGAAAGTGGAAACGAAATCTGATATCTCAAAATAGAAATCCAGAAGCTCTTCCCTGAAAGAGGCGTCCCTATGCTCCCTGAACAGGATCTGCAGTTCACCGAACGCCCGCAGGGCTTCATTCTGGATCCGCCCCAGAACTGTGCTGTCCGTGAGGACAAGATATGGATTTCTGCCATCCACTAAGAGAAGTTCTTTTTTTATGGCCAGAAGCTCCTTGTTGAGCCTTTCGAGCGCTCTCGCTGCCGATCTGCTGACATTCTTCACAACCTTTTTGGCAGCGAGCACATCCTCCTTCACGATACCGGCAGAATACATCTCCCTGGCCCGGTCGACCAAATTGTGGGCTTCATCGACGAGAAATATGTAGTCACCCTTCTTGCCCTCTCCGAAAAATCGGCGAAGATGGGCTTTCGGATCAAATGCGTAATTATAATCGCACAGGACCGCGTCACACCAGCTGGCCACGTCGAGACCCATTTCAAACGGGCAGACATTCCACTCTTTAGCCTGAGCCAAAATCACATCGCGGTCAAAATAGTCCTTCTTTTGAAGCAGATCAAATACCGCGTCGTTTACACGGTCAAAATGACCTCTTGCATACGGACAGTCATCCGGATTGCATGACGGCTCATTCATCGGACATATCTTCTCCTTGGATGTGAGCACGATCGTCTTCATAAGAAGACCTCTGTCCGCAAGAATACGGAATGCCTCCGCCCCCACTGTCAGCGTCTGGTTTTTAGCCGTCAGATAGAAAATCATATCCGCGTAGCCCTGACCTACAGCCCGGACTGAGGGATAAACGACCGACAGAGTCTTTCCGACACCGGTAGGTGCCATGAGGAAAAGTTCCTGCTTACCGAGAATTGTGCGATAGACCGACGAAACGAGGTTTTTCTGACCGGTTCTGTACTCAAAGGGAAAGGTGAGTGGTCCCATAGAGGCATCCCTCTTTCTCTTATGCTCTATGTGATGACGGCACCATAAAGAGTAGCGCTCCACAATAGAATCAAACCAGGCAAGCAGTTCTTCCCTACCGTAGTCGGAGTCAAACATGTTGATCCTGTCATCGTGTTCAAGGTCAACATAGGTCATGCGCACGCCGATGCGTTCGCGGTTGTGCTCCGGCTCTGTATCATCCGGCAGAGAATCATCCCATGCGGCAAAATCCGTGAGAAATAGAATAGCCGCATAGCACTTTGCCTGAGCCAGATGGACTTCCTGAGGTTCAGTCAGTTCCCGGATGTCCATATAGATTCCTTTTATCTCATCAACACAGAGTCTCGGTCTGTCATCACAGAGCCTTGGTCTATCATCACAGAGCCCCGATCTGTCATCATCCCCTTCCGCGTCTTTGTCCATATAAATCGTATCTTCGGAAATCGTGTCATTGACATATGCTTCGGATTTTGACGGGTATGCATCCGTAAAAATCCCGTCCGCCCTTCCCTCAACACGCAGCACAAAATCGCCGCGGTCCATCTCCCAAGCGAGCGGCACCTCGGCACGGTAATCTCCTGCTTTTCCTTTCTGGATCTTCCTGTGAACCCGTCCTCCCGCCAGCATAGCCTCCGGATCGACCCCGCTGCCGGTCCTGTTATCAATGTCGCCGCTCCGCAAAATAAACTCCACCAGAGAGCGCACTGAGATTCGGATCAGTTCAGGTTTTGTACTCACAGTATCATTCTTTTCACTCATGCGATTATTATAACATCTTTTAGTTGTTTTTTACGGCACAAGGGGTTAATATTGAAATTACTTTCCTAGAGAATCATATTTATGAAATGGAGGCACTTATGAAGGCACTCGAAGAGAGAATTCTGAAAGACGGTCAGGTCCGCCCCGGCCACATCCTGAAAGTAGACAGTTTTCTGAACCACCAGATGGATATCCCGTTCATCAACGAGATTGGCAAAGAGTTTAAGCGCATTTTCGCTGACAGGCAGGTGGATAAGATCCTCACGATCGAGGCATCCGGCATCGGCATCGCCTGCATTACAGCCCAGTACTTCGGGGTTCCGGTAGTATTTGCCAAGAAGGCCAAGAGCATCAACCTGGACGGCGATCAGTACACCGCCAAGGTCAAATCCTACACACATAATAAGACTTACGATGTCATTCTCACTAAGAGGTATCTTAACGAAGGCGAGCATGTGCTCGTTATCGACGATTTTCTTGCAAATGGCTGCGCCGCCCGCGGTCTCATTGAAATCATCGAAAAATCCGGTGCCATTCTTGAGGGCGTCGGCATCGTCATCGAAAAAGGCTTTCAGGAAGGCGGCAAGGATCTCCGTGCCCGCGGCATCAATCTGAAGTCTCTCGCAATTATTAAATCCATGTCAGATGACGGGCTTGAGTTCGAGGAGCTTGATTACTGATAACGATAATAGAAAAGAGGCTGTTGCAGCAGATGATATCTCCGCTTATTGAAGCGTTGATACACCTTACTGCGACAGCCTCTGTTTTTTATCGAACAGGATTTTTTGCTCTCCTATACGATAAGACTTTTCAATTTTCTCTGTCGGCAGAACTATAAAAAATTACTTCCGAGACTTTCTGAGACTCACCTTCCGGTCCGTCTTATCCCCCTTGACCTGCAGCTCCGGTATACTGTCAATGAACTTGTACAGCTGGCTGTAGCCGTAGAGCTTGACATTGAAGCCCCGGTGCCTCCGCCGGATCTCCTGACCGAGCGTCGCGAGGGCAATCGGCTTCGCTCTCTTTGACACGATCTCGACAATATCCGCGATGACCATCTCCTCGTCGGTCTTCTCCTCTCTGAGGCTGACTGTCACCTGATTATTGGCCTTTGTGACCTCGATCGCCGGCATGTCCTCAAGGAACTTGCTGAGCTGGCTGTAGCCGAATGTACGGATGTCGAAATCCGGGTACTTATTCTGCAGCTTGCTCCCGATCTCACCTGAGCCCGTGATCTTCCCCTTGTTGTCATTCATCGTGATGATATTGATGATATCGGCCTCAATGGCCTCCTTATCCGTCGAGCTGACATTCTGCTCGGTCTCGACCAGATTTTCAAGCTCAGTGAAAATCGTGCAGGCCGCGCGGAACGAATCCGGCGTCTTCTTCTCTCCCATACCGATGACGATTTTACCTGACTCTCTAAGGCGGCTTGCCAGTCTGGTAAAGTCACTGTCGGATGAGACGATGCAGAAGCCGTCCACA
>JBGUHN010000028.1:0-15191 GCA_045112155.1 Lachnospiraceae bacterium | reverse complement strand
CGTAATTCGTAATCAGGCAGCAATCAGCAGTAAACTGCAGCTTGCTGCCGTACAATAACAACAGAATACCTTTCAGCCTCTGGAAGGAGCTATGATCACTGTAAGGTTCGAGCTATCTACGTTGCGAGCAAGTTGGCACCCCGGTGATCCACGTTCTAAGATCGCAGAGCTCACGGCGGACCATTAGCCTGTCGGTACCAATCCACGAATAACAGAGTGGCCACATGCCGGGAACTGTTAAATCAGAGCTCCTTCCAGAAGCTGAAAGTGTAGACAAATGTAATCGTCAGGTAAAAAGTTTGTCGGATGGCGGATTTTTACCTTGACAAAGGTCACTTCATAACAGCTCGCAGAGAAAGACTTGCGCTTTTCGATGAAGATGGTGTTTGAACCGGTTTATGAAACCACGGTGCAGCCCGTCTGAACTGAGCTTTGGTCTATCGGCATACAATCGGGGCTGCCGCAAAGCGGCAGCCCCGTTGCATTACTTCTTATTATAGTAGGCACTCCTGGAACAGATCATTCCTCTATGACAAGCACCTCATCGGAAGCTTCAGCAGATTCCTCTTCCGGGGCGGCGACCTTAGCCTCCTCCTCAGCAGCCTTGGCAGCCATAGCCTCCTCAGCCTTCTTCATCTCTATCTTCGCGTCCGTGTCAAGCTTGACACCGCGATATCTGCGAAGACCTGTACCTGCCGGGATAAGCTGACCGATGATAACGTTCTCCTTGAGACCGATGAGCGGGTCGATCCTGCCCTTAATTGCAGCGTCTGTCAGGACCTTGGTCGTCTCCTGGAAGGACGCGGCCGACATGAAGGAGTTGGTGGCCAGAGCAGCCTTGGTGATACCGAGGACAACTCTTGTTCCCTCTGCTACTTCCTTGCCCTCAGCGGCAAGACGTTCGTTCATATCCTCGAAGTCGAGGAAATCTACGAACGCGCCCGGAAGGAATTCCGTATCGCCCGGTTTCTCGATGCGCACCTTCTTCAGCATCTGACGAACAATGACTTCGATATGCTTGTCATTGATCTCAACACCCTGCAGGCGGTAAACTCTCTGGACCTCGCGGAGCAGATAATCCTGGACGGCACGGATACCGCGGATCTTCATGATGTCGTGCGGATTGACAGAGCCTTCCGTGATCTCATCGCCGGCTTCAATGATCTGGCCATCCGTGACTTTCAGTCTGGATCCATAGGGGATAAGGTATGTCTTCTGACGATCCTTAACGCCCTCCTCCTGAGTGACATCTGTGACAACTACTTCACGTTTCTTCTTCTGATCAAGGACCTGCACAAGGCCCGGGATCTCGGAAATGATCGCAAGACCCTTCGGCTTGCGGGCTTCGAAAAGTTCCTCAACACGGGGAAGACCCTGTGTGATATCGCCGCCGGCAACACCGCCGGTGTGGAATGTACGCATGGTGAGCTGTGTGCCCGGCTCGCCGATCGACTGAGCAGCGATGATGCCGACAGACTCGCCGACCTGTACCGCTTCTCCGGTCGCCATGTTAGCTCCGTAGCACTTGACGCAGATACCGAGTTTCGAGCGGCAGGTGAGAATCGTACGGATCTTGACCTTCTTGATCGGTTCTCCGTTCTCATCGACACCGTATTTCACGACTCGCTCCGCTCTCGCCGGACGGATCATATGGTTCCTCTTGACAATGATGTTGCCATCCTTGTCATAGATCGTCTCAGCGGCAAATCTGCCGGTGATACGCTCCTGCAGAGACTCGATGCTTTCCTTGCCGTCTGCAAATGCACTCACCCACATGCCCGGTATCTCATCGCGATCCTGTGAGCAGTCCATCTCGCGGATGATCAGCTCCTGAGAGACATCGACCAGTCGTCTTGTCAGATAACCGGAGTCAGCTGTACGGAGAGCCGTATCGGACAGACCCTTGCGGGCGCCGTGAGCGGACATGAAATACTCCAGAACGTCAAGACCTTCACGGAAATTGGACTTGATAGGAAGCTCGATCGTATGACCGGTCGTATCTGCCATAAGTCCGCGCATACCGGCAAGCTGCTTGATCTGCTTGTCACTGCCTCGGGCACCGGAGTCGGCCATCATGAAGATATTATTGTATTTGTCAAGGCCGTCAAGAAGTTTCTTGGTGAGGACCGCGTCGGTCTCTTTCCATGTCTCGACGACTTCACGGTAGCGCTCTTCCTCAGTTACGAAGCCGCGCTGATAGTTTCTGGTAATTCTGTCGACAGTCTCCTGCGCTTCCTGAATGAGCTGCGGTTTTTCGGGCGGAACTGTCATATCCGAAATCGAAACAGTCATTGCGGAAATTGTGGAATACTTGTATCCCATTGCCTTGACCTTATCAAGGACCTCTGCCGTGACTGTTGCGCCGTGTACGTTGATGACCTTTGTCAGGATCTTCTTCAGATGCTTTTTGCCGGTGTGGAAATCGACTTCGAGCGCGAGCTCATTTGCAGGATCTTCACGGTCAACGAACCCGAGGTCCTGAGGAATGATCTCGTTGAAGAGGAAACGGCCGAGCGTACTGTCAATGACAGCGCTCGCTACTGTGCCGTCAGCGCGCTTCTTTGTACGGCGGACACTGATGCGGGACTGCAGCGTGATGTACTTGTTCTCATAAGCCAGAATTGCTTCATTGAGACTTGAGAACCGCATTCCTTCACCCTTGGCACCGGGACGCTCCTGTGTGAGGTAGTAGATTCCGAGGACCATATCCTGGGACGGAACCGCGACCGGGCCGCCGTCAGACGGCTTCAGCAGGTTGTTCGGTGACAGCATGAGGAAGCGGCACTCAGCCTGGGCTTCCACTGTCAGCGGAAGATGGACAGCCATCTGGTCGCCGTCGAAGTCGGCGTTGAACGCTGTACAGACAAGCGGATGAAGCTTAATAGCCTTGCCCTCGACAAGGATCGGCTCAAATGCCTGGATACCGAGTCTGTGAAGAGTAGGAGCACGGTTCAGCATGACCGGATGCTCTGTGATTACATCCTCAAGGACATCCCAGACTTCGCCTTCAAGGCGCTCGACCATCTTCTTGGCACTCTTAATATTGTGCGCTGTTCCGCGGCTGACAAGCTCCTTCATGACAAACGGCTTGAAGAGCTCGATCGCCATCTCCTTCGGAAGACCGCACTGGTAAATCTTAAGTTCCGGACCGACGACGATAACGGAACGGCCGGAATAGTCGACACGCTTGCCGAGCAGGTTCTGGCGGAAACGTCCGGACTTGCCTTTCAGCATGTCTGACAGAGACTTCAGGGCACGGTTGCCCGGGCCGGTGACCGGACGGCCGCGGCGGCCGTTGTCAATGAGCGCGTCTACTGCTTCCTGCAGCATGCGCTTCTCGTTCCTGACAATAATCTCCGGAGCGCCGAGCTCGAGGAGCCTCTTAAGACGATTGTTTCTGTTGATGATTCTTCTGTACAGATCGTTGAGGTCAGATGTGGCAAATCTGCCGCCGTCAAGCTGTACCATCGGACGAAGGTCCGGCGGAATGACCGGAATAACGTTCATGACCATCCACTCCGGTCTGTTGCCGGATTCGCGGAAAGCCTCGACTGCCTCCAGTCTCTTGATGATACGGGCGCGTCTCTGGCCGGTAGATTCCTTGAGCTCCTTGCGGAGGTCAGCGGACTCCGTCTCAAGATCGATGTCGCGGAGCAGCTCCTGAACAGCCTCCGCACCCATGCCGACCCTGAAATTCCAGCCGTAGGCTTCTCTTGCTTCCTGATACTCGCGCTCTGTGAGAATCTGTTTCTTTACGATATTCGGAGCGGCATCTGCCGGATCCAGAACGATATAGTTAGCGAAATAAAGCACCTTCTCCAGCGTTCTCGGGGAGAGGTCGAGGATGAGACCCATCCGGGACGGAATTCCCTTGAAATACCAGATATGTGAAACCGGTGCAGCCAGTTCGATATGACCCATGCGCTCACGGCGGACAGAGGACTTTGTGACCTCGACACCGCATCTGTCGCAGACAACACCCTTATAACGTATCTTCTTATACTTACCGCAATGGCACTCCCAGTCCTTGGATGGTCCAAAAATGCGTTCGCAGAAAAGACCGTCCTTCTCAGGCTTGAGGGTACGATAGTTGATGGTCTCCGGCTTTTTGACTTCACCGTGGGACCACTCGCGGATACGGTCAGGAGATGCAAGTCCGATCTTGATCGCGTCAAATGTCACCGGCTTGTATTCTTCCTGCTTGTTATAAAATTCAGCCATGTATGCCTCCCATATAGTGATAGACTACGGGTTAACCCGGAGAGAGTCCCTGAGGGACCCCTCCGTAAATCTTTCATAAGAGTGTTTATTCGTCATCGCCGAGGAATGCGTCATCATCGACAAAGTCTTCATCAAGTCCGTCATACGGATCGAAATCGAGCATCTCATCATCCGTATCGTCCTCGTCCTCATCGTCGACAAGTTCTTCCTTGGTCTCGTCAAAGTGCTGAGATGTAAAACCTGCCCTCGCGAATTCACGGTCCTCGTTATTTCTCATGCCGCGGGTATCTCCCTCGATGACCTTTCTGAGGTCAGTCTCGCCATACTCAATCGTCTCGCGCAGAGTGACTTCCTCGCGGTTCTCATCCAGCACGCGGACATCGAGACCGAGTGACTGAAGCTCCTTGAGAAGGACCTTGAAGGATTCCGGAATACCCGGGCTCGGGATGTTGTCACCCTTGATGATCGCTTCATAGGTCTTGACACGGCCGACAACGTCGTCGGACTTCATTGTCAGGATCTCCTGCAGCGTGTAGGACGCACCGTAGGCCTCGAGAGCCCAGACTTCCATCTCACCGAAGCGCTGGCCGCCGAACTGGGCCTTGCCGCCGAGAGGCTGCTGTGTGACAAGAGAGTACGGTCCCGTGGAGCGCGCATGGATCTTGTCATCAACAAGGTGGTGCAGTTTCAGATAGTGCATATGGCCGATCGTGACCTTTGAATCAAAATACTCGCCGGTGCGGCCGTCGCGCAGCTGGACTTTACCGTCACGCGAAATCGGAACACCCTTCCAGAGTTCTCTGTGGTCAAGATGCTCGCCGAGATACTTCATGATCTCCGGATCCGTGCTCTCCTCGTATTTGGCCTTGAAGTCCTCCCACTCCATATTGACATAGTCGTTGGCCATCTCGAGTGTATCCTGAATATCCTGCTCGTTGGCACCGTCAAAGACCGGAGTCGAGATATTGAAGCCGAGTGCTTTCGCTGCCAGAGACAGATGGATTTCAAGGACCTGTCCGATATTCATACGGGACGGAACGCCCAGCGGATTAAGGACGATGTCGAGCGGACGTCCGTTCGGCAGGAACGGCATGTCTTCTACCGGAAGTACGCGGGAGACGACACCCTTGTTGCCGTGACGGCCAGCCATCTTGTCGCCGACGGAGATTTTTCTCTTCTGAGCGATGTAAATGCGCACGGACTGGTTGACACCCGGAGGCAGCTCATCGCCTTCCTGGCGTGTGAAGACCTTGGCATCGACAACGATACCGTACTCGCCGTGCGGCACCTTGAGGGATGTATCACGGACCTCGCGTTCCTTCTCACCGAAGATCGCGCGGAGCAGTCTCTCTTCCGCCGTAAGCTCGGTCTCGCCCTTCGGTGTGACCTTACCGACAAGGATATCGCCGGCACGGACCTCAGCACCGATGCGGATGATGCCGCGCTCATCGAGATTCTTCAGAGCTTCGTCGCCTACACCGGGCACATCGCGTGTGATCTCTTCCGGTCCGAGTTTTGTATCGCGGGATTCTGCCTCATACTCCTCGATGTGGATCGATGTATATACATCGTCCTGAACAAGGCGCTCGGAAAGCAGAACAGCATCCTCGTAGTTGTAACCTTCCCATGTCATGAAGCCGATCAGCGGGTTCTTGCCGAGAGCAAGCTCTCCGTTGCTTGTGGACGGACCGTCAGCGATGACCTGTCCTGCCACGACGCGCTCGCCCTTATTGACGATCGGTTTCTGGTTGTAGCAGTTGCTCTGGTTGCTGCGGGAGAACTTGATCAGATGATAGTTCTCTCTCTCACCGTCATCGTAAGTGATCGCGATATCTGTCGAGCTTACAAATGACACTGTGCCGTCCCTCTTGGCCAGCACGCAGAGACCCGAGTCGACTGCGGCTTTCTCTTCCATACCTGTGCCTACGACAGGCGCGTCTGTAGTGAGAAGCGGAACGGCCTGACGCTGCATGTTGGATCCCATCAGAGCGCGGTTCGCGTCGTCGTTCTGCAGGAACGGTACGAGAGATGTAGCAACTGAAAAGACCATCTTCGGGGAGACGTCCATGTAATCGAACATGGTCTTGTTGTAAGCCTGTGTAGCCTCGCGGTAACGACCGGAGACATTCCTGTGAATGAAGTGGCCTTCCTCATCGAGCTGCTCGTTAGCCTGCGCGACATGGTAGTTATCCTCTTCATCCGCCGTCATGTAGACAACTTCGTTGGTGACGCGCGGGTTCATCGGATCAGACTTGTCGATCTTTCTATAAGGAGCCTCAACAAAGCCGTAATCATTGATGCGCGCGTAGCATGCCAGAGAGTTGATCAGACCGATGTTCGGACCTTCAGGAGTCTCGATTGGGCACATACGTCCATAGTGAGAATAGTGAACGTCACGGACTTCGAAACCTGCACGGTCACGTGACAGACCACCCGGCCCGAGCGCTGAGAGACGTCTCTTGTGAGTCAGCTCTGACAGCGGGTTATTCTGATCCATGAACTGGGACAGCTGGGATGATCCGAAGAACTCCTTGACAGCAGCTGTCACCGGTTTGATGTTGACTAGTGACTGCGGTGTCACGGAATCGACATCCTGTGTTGTCATACGCTCCCGTACAACTCTCTCAAGTCGTGAGAGACCGATACGGTACTGATTCTGAAGCAGTTCGCCGACGGCACGGATACGGCGGTTCCCAAGGTGATCGATGTCGTCCTTGTTGCCGATGCCGTACTCAAGGTGCATGTTATAGTTGATGGACGCAAAGATGTCCTCATGCGTGATATGCTTCGGAATCAGTTTTGTGATGTTGCGGCGGACAAGGCGCTTTCTCTCCTCCTCGTCCTCTGAGGAGTCAAGAATCTCCCTCAGTGCCGGATAGTAGACAAGCTCTGTGACGCCCGCATCCTTCTTTTCTTCCTCAGTCATCGGGATCCAGTTTTCGATTGCTACCATCATGGATGAGAGAACTTTCACATCACGGTCCACGCCCTCAATTGCAAGGTATACATACGGTACTGCGGCGTTCTGAATCGTGTCAGCGAGTTCGCGGGAGACTGTAGTCCCTGCCTCAGCCAGGACTTCTCCGGTCAGTTCATCGACAACATCCCTTGCCAGTTCATGGCCGGCAATGCGGTTGCGCAGAAGAAGCTTCTTATTAAATTTATAACGGCCGACTTTAGCCAGATCATACCTTCTCGGGTCAAAGAACATGCCGTGGATCAGTGTCTCAGCCGAATCCACCGCCAGCGGCTCGCCCGGGCGGATCTTCTTGTAGAGTTCAAGAAGGCCTTCCGTATAGTTCGTCGCTGTATCCTTTGTGAAGGAAGCAAGAAGTTTCGGCTCCTCACCGAACATCTCGATGATCTCCTGATTGGTGCCGACGCCGAGCGCGCGGATCAGCTGAGTGATCGGGACTTTTCTTGTGCGGTCCACACGGACATAGAAAATGTCATTGGAATCCGTCTCGTACTCGAGCCATGCGCCACGGTTCGGGATGACGGTGCAGGAAAACAGCCTCTTGCCGATCTTGTCGTGCGCAATACCGTAATAGATGCCGGGTGAACGCACGAGCTGGCTGACGATGACTCGCTCAGCACCGTTGATAATGAAAGTACCGGTCGCTGTCATCAGAGGAAGGTCGCCCATGAAAATTTCATGCTCTTTGATCTCGCCGTTTTCCTTGTTGATCAGTCTGACAGTGACATTCAGCGGTGCCGCGTAATTCGCGTCTCTCTCCTTGCACTCTTCGATCGGATACTTCACCCGGTCGCGGTCAAGTCTGTAGTCAACGAATTCGAGGCTCAGCTTATCGCTGAAGTCTTCGATCGGAGAGATATCATCAAATATCTCTTTGAGCCCCTTATTAACGAACCAGTCATAGGATGCCTTCTGAACTTCAATCAGATTGGGCATCTCCAGGACTTCCTGCCGCCGCTGGTAGCTCATTCGAACCGATCTGCCGGACTTTATTGGACGAATTCTGTTTTTCTCCATTCGACGTTTCACCCCGTTATTTCTATAAATTTATTGACAGGTGGGAATTTTGGGCAACTTACACAAGCCTTTCATTACGAAAGGGCGCAAAAAGCCAATCCACCACAATAGTGCATTCTTAAGATTACCACAGCATTGTCAAGTTGTCAAACACAATTTTCCACAATTTTTATTGCGTTCCCTGCAGTCTCAATAACAGTTCAGACACGTGAAAAGGGGCTGCCGCGTATGCGGCAACCCCCGTACTTACAATAGTCGGATTATTTAAGAGTGACCTTAGCGCCGGCTTCCTCAAGATCCTTCTTGAGAGCTTCAGCCTCTTCCTTGGAGATCTGCTCTTTGACTACCTTCGGAGCTGCATCAACAAGTTCCTTAGCTTCCTTCAGGCCGAGACCTGTAGCAGCACGGACAACCTTGATGACCTTAACTTTGGAAGCACCGATCTCTGTCAGCTCGACATCGAACTCTGTCTTCTCTTCAACTTCTTCAGCAGCTGCTGCCGGGCCAGCCATGACGACGCCTGCTGCTGCAGAAACACCAAATTCCTCTTCACAAGCCTTAACAAGTTCATTAAGCTCGAGAACTGTAAGCTCTTTAATAGCTGCGATAAATTCAGCAGTGGTTAATTTAGCCATTGTATATTTTCCTCCATTTTTAATTGATGAATCTTAGTTTCGTTTCCCTAAGCAGCTTTATTCTGCTGCCGGAGCTTCAGCTGCATCGCCTTCGCCTTCCGGCTCTGCGATCTGCTTGATAACGCGAGCAAAGTTCGCGATCGGGGACTGCATACTGCCAAAGAGTCTTCCGAGAAGAACTTCTCTGGACGGTACATTTGCGAGATCCTGAAGCTGCTTGTCATCGAAGTACTTACCTTCGATAACGCCGCCTACCATGCTCATGACCTTGAACTGCTTTGCATATTTTGCAAGGATTCTTGCCGGTGCAACGGCATCTTCCTTGGAAACTGCGAGAGCATTCGGGCCATCAAGGTGCTTATCCAGCTGCGCAAAATCGGTTCCTTCAAAAGCACGCTTCATAAGTGTGTTCTTGTAGACCTTGTAATGTACGCCTGCCTCACGGAGTTCCTTACGAAGAGCGGTATCCTGCTCTACAGTAATTCCGAGATACTGGACAAGGACTGCGGACTGAGCGCCGTCAACTGCCTCAGCGATTTCATTGATAATCGGCTGTTTCAGTTCAACTTTTGCCATGTTTCCTGTATTCCTCCTTCTTTGAATTTTCGCATCAAAGCTCTTGGTAAAAAACCCCCGCGCCAAGGCGCAGGGGTACGGTAAATTTCTAAATGAATTCACGACCTCGGCGGGCGACCTTGCTTACTCCCTATAGGGAACCTGCTGTCTTCGGCTTGATGCTTCATGATATTAACACGCGCACGAGCGCGATGTCAAGCTGTATTCTTGTGTTTATATCAGATCTTTGTCGGGTTGACGCGAACGCCCGGGCCCATTGTGGAAGCCAGGGTGATGGATCTCAGATACTGACCCTTAACAGCTGCCGGGCGAACCTTGACGAGCTGATCAAGGAGAGTCTTGAGATTCTCGGAAAGCTGCTCTTCTGTGAAGGAAGCCTTGCCGATCGGGCAGTGGATGATGTTGCTCTTGTCAAGACGATACTCGATCTTACCGGCTTTGATTTCCTTGACTGCCTTAGCGACATCCATGGTAACTGTTCCGGCCTTCGGGTTCGGCATGAGGCCTTTCGGGCCAAGGATACGGCCGAGACGGCCGACAACGCCCATCATATCCGGTGTAGCGACAACAACGTCGAAATCGAACCAGTTCTCTTTCTGGATCTTTGTGACAAGCTCCATCTCGCCGACATAGTCAGCTCCGGCAGCCTTTGCTTCCTCAGCCTTTGCGCTCTTGGCAAATACGAGAACGCGGACAGACTTGCCTGTGCCGTTCGGAAGAACGACAGCGCCACGGACCTGCTGATCAGCATGACGTCCGTCGCAGCCTGTACGGATGTGAGCTTCGATTGTCTCATCAAATTTTGCGATTGCAGTCTTCTTTACGATTTCAACAGCTTCAGCCATGTCATACAGGTTCTGGCGATCATAAACCTTCAGGGCCTCTGCATACTTCTTGCCATGTTTCATTTTATATAACCTCCCTGTGGTACTATCGGGTTTTGTCCCTTCCACTCATTATCAGTCTTCAGCTACTACAACACCCATGCTGCGGCATGTGCCTGCGATGATGCTCATTGCGGCTTCAATACTTGCAGCGTTAAGGTCCGGCATCTTTCTCTCAGCGATTTCTCTGAGCTGGGCCTGTGTGATCGTTGCAACTTTCTTCTTGTTCGGTTCACCGGAACCGGACTGAAGATTGAGGGCTTTCTTGATCAGAACTGCTGCAGGCGGAGTCTTTGTGATAAATGTGAAGCTTCTGTCCGCATAGACTGTGATGACGACCGGGATGATATAGTCGCCCATAGCTGATGTGCGGGCATTGAACTGCTTCGTGAAGTCCATGATATTAACACCGTGCTGGCCGAGAGCCGGGCCTACCGGCGGAGCCGGAGTTGCCTTGCCGGCCTGGATCTGCAGTTTGATATAGCCTGTAATTTTCTTTGCCATGACTTTGTTCCTCCTTACGTGGTAAATGTCGGGCCCATTTCGCCCTTCCACCTTCAAGACATCCTATGTCTTAAATAATAACTGTTTGCAAATGATTTTACTTCTTTTTGACTTCGCCGAAACTTATTTCGACCGGAGTCGGACGGCCGAACATGTCTACATTGATCGTCACGGTCTGTTTCTGAGCATTTACGGCAGTGACCATACCTGTCGTGCCTTCCCATGCGCCGGCAAAAACAACGATCGTATCGCCGACTTCGAAGTCCACGAGGTATTTCTGCTTCGGTGCGGGCTCGACCTTGCCGCCGCCGATACCGAGGTTGCGCATCTCATCCGGTGTAAGCGGGACCGGCTTGCTTCCCGGTCCGACAAATCCCGTAACGCCTCGGGTATTGCGGACGACATACCAGGTATCATCATTCATGATCATGTTGATCAGCACGTAGCCCGGAAACAGCTTCTTCTTCGTCGTCTTCGTGACGCCGTTCTTTGTCTCCTGAACATCGGTCAGCGGAACCTTAACTTCAAGGATCTGCTCCTCAAGGTGGCGGTTCTCGATCGTCTTCTCGATGTTGGCCTTGACTTTGTTCTCATAACCTGAATACGTATGTACTACATACCAGTTCGATTCTGACATCTGCTACCTCTCAAAATTTCTCTGCCGTGGCCATCGTGTGTCAGATAGACATCAGCCAGTTGACCAGCTGCAGAGCCGCACTGTCAATAATAGTAATGATAACGCCCATAAGGACAGAGATGACGACGACAAGTCCGGTCTGCTTCTTCAGGTCATCGACCGTCGGCCACTGGATCTTGTTCCACTCCTGCTTTACACCTTTCCAGAAGCTCTGCTTCTTCTTTTCCTTAGGTGCCTTCTTGGAATTATCTGCCATTTAAATCACCTGTTCCCTTAATTACTTAGTCTCTTTGTGGATAGTGTGTTTGCGGCAGAACTTGCAGTATTTCTTCGTCTCCATTCTCTCCGGATGTTCTTTCTTATCCTTCTTAGTGTTGTAGTTACGCTGCTTGCATTCTGTGCACGCTAAAGTTATCCTTGTACGCACGGTTTTTCACCTCCAATGATAATCTTGCGGCCTTCCTAAATTCTCCTGTTCCTAAAAAACGGGAGCAAAAAAAAAGGACCTGTTTCTTGTCGCCATTAGATAATAGCATGAAGAAACAGGTCCGTCAAGGTCAATATTATTTTTTCATCCGAATCAAATACCCAAATCAAATGCAGGCTGCAGCGGAGTTTCAGGATCCGGCGCAAACATCATCTTCATCGAAAAACTAATATCCGCTTACGTCAAATGCGCCTCGAGCCAACCCAGCAGATACTGATAGACCTCCTCGCGGTCAACCTCATTCAGGATTTCATGCCGATCTCCCTCAAAGAAACGCAGCTGTACATCCGAAATGCCGGCCTTCTTCATATCCTCATATGCGGTCTTTACGCCCTCTGTGAAATTGCCGACCGGATCCATTGTTCCCGAGACAAGGAGAATCGGAAGGTCCTTCGGTATCCGGGCAATACGCTTCCTGTTCTGGGCTTTCTCTATAGCAGAGAACATTGAGTAATACCCGTTGACTGTAAAGGCGAAAGTATCGAGAGGGTTAGACGCGAATCTATCGACTATGCCCTCATCCCTGCTCAGCCAGTCATACGACGTACGCACCGGTTCGAATGCTTTATTATAGGAACCTTTGGCAATGTTCTCAATGAGATGACTCCTGTAATGCCAGTCCTTCATCAGAGCGCGGCTTCGGCACAGGCCTTTTCCGAACTTGACCACCGCGCGCGGATAACTTCCGGTGCCCAGAACGATGGTCCCCGCAAGCTCTCCGCCATATATTTCCATATACTGCCTGACAAGGAAAGATCCCATGCTGTGGCCGAGCATAAAGTAGGGAGCCTCCGAATATTTTTTCTTCATAATAATATGAAGTCTCCGCATATCCGCGATCAGCGCTCCATCTCCATCCTTCTCACGGAAAAAGCCGAGCTGCTGCTCATCAGTTACTGATTTTCCGTGGCCCAGATGATCATTTGCACATACCACATAGCCATGTTCGGCGAGAAAGGCTGCAAATCCGTCATACCTCTCCGCAAACTCACACATACCGTGAGCGATCTGCAGAACTCCGCGGACCTCCCCCTCCGGTATCCATAAAAGCACATGTATATCTGTCTTCCCGTCACTTGAACGGAATTTCCTCTCCATCCTCATTACAAAAGTTCTTCTTTCATAGTACTATTTTTTCTTTTTAAAGTATTTTCTCCAGAAGTATCTGATAAAGAAATAGAGGGTGGAGGCAAATGCAGTCAGGTATCCGATCACCCCAAGGACCGGTATTCCCAGAAATCTCGGCTGCATATCCGTGAGGCACAGAATGCTGGACCCAATGAGCAGTGCGACAATGCACATTCCGATGACCAGATTTCTCACTGCGGAGGCCACCATCAGCTCAAGCTCAGGCGTAGTCTCGAGCTTGAGATTGAATCTGGCCTGCCCTTCCAGATACTCCTGCATGATATCCGCGGCAAGCAGCGGGATATCGATTCCTTTTCTTATCGACCTGGCCATATGGCGTCCGGTCCTCGCCAGCTCACTCTTCCAGTCTATGTCCCTGAGAGTTGTATCTGCCACCGACGTCGCGGCAATCTGTATCATATTGATGTCCGGACTGATGGCGGCCAGGACTCCCTCCATGTGAGCCATGCCCCGGGCAAGCATCGTGAGACCGTGAGGCATGCCGATTTTGTTGGACTTCATGACCTCCATGATAGCCTGCAGAGTCTCGGCGACATCTACCTGTCCCATCGATACCGTTCCGAACTCCTCGATGAATTCCCTGAGATCTCTGTACAGCTGATCTCTGTCCGGTTTTCCCCAGAACTTCCCGAGGTCAAGCACTGCGTCCGTCACCATCGTGACATCCTTCATCCCGATGCCCTGAACGCCTCTCACCATGATTTTCCTCTCGCGCTCCGTGAGACGTCCCATCATTCCCATATCGAGCCATACGATCTTTCCGTCTCTGACTTTGACATTTCCGGGATGCGGGTCAGCATGGAAAAAGCCGTCATCCATGATCTGATGAATGTAATTATTGACAAATTTAGTACCGATCTCGTCGAGATCATATCCCTCGGCAATCAGCTTTTCCTTGTCGTCGATATCAATTCCCTCGACATACTCCATGACAAGGACGCGCTGCGTCGTGTGCTCGCGGTACAGCTTGGGGACATAAATATAGCGGAACTGCGCGTTATTGGCGGAGAATTCCTCTATATTGGCAGCTTCCTTGAGGAAATCCATCTCCTCCTGTGCGACCGTCCACATCTCATCGAGGACCATATCGAGGTCCACGATATTCCGCAGATTGCCCACCGGCGGCAGACGCCTGACGGCGTTGTGCATGAGACGTATGTCCCTCGCCATCGTGTCGTAGATGCCTTTCCTCTCGACTTTGACGACGACATCCTCCCCTGTGCGAAGCTTTGCCCGGTGGACCTGGGCGATCGATGCCGAGCCGAGCGGAACCCTGTCCACAGATTCGAACACTTCATCCCATGGTTCCCTGAAGGATCCCTTGATGACTTCCTCGACCTCCGAAAACGGCATCGGCGTAACGTCCGAGTTCAGCTTCATGAGCTCGTCACAATACGCCTTCGGCAGTATATCCGAGTGAAGGGACATGATCTGACCAAGCTTAATGTAAGTCGGTCCCAGTTCCTCAAGAATCACGCGCAGCTTTTCCGGAGAAACGCCGCGCGTGATCTTATTTCTCGACAATACTTCCCGGATCTCCCTGAAGCGTGCATCGTTTTCAGCCTTCTGTCTGGCTGCTTCCTCTTTTGATCCAGGCTTCTTATCACTCATTATTCTTTAGTCTCCGCCTTAAGTATAGCTTCCTTGAGGGCAGCAAGGTCATCAGCGGAAAGGCCTGATATCATATCCGCAAAATCTTTCTTCGGCTCCTGCGCCTTCTTCTCCGCTGAGGCTTCCTTCGTCTCATGGATTTTGTGTTTCAGCTCCTGGTTGAGGGCTTTGCCCTGCTCAACTGTGAGTTCGCCGCGGTCGACCAGGTCCTTCAGGATCTCCTGTGATTTATCGACCGTGAGCGCGGCTGCGCCGACGCCTGCCAGCAGCAGTGTTCTGAGTCCGTCTGTAATGATTTTGTTGTTATCCATTTTGTGTCCTCCTTTTATATCTCAAGAATAAAAACTTCCCACATTCAGATCAATAAGCAGTCTCATCGTAAAATATTACTTCTCAGGGACGCTTTCGCTCGGTCTCGCTGGCAGCGGTACTAATAAGCTTTCTTCGCTTCGCTCGAAACCTTAAAGTACCGGCCGCTCGACGACGCCCTTCG
>JBGUHN010000027.1:0-2482 GCA_045112155.1 Lachnospiraceae bacterium | reverse complement strand
TTCGGATGATCTCCGGTCAATGCCGTCAACTTTTCGATTGCCAGATAGTCGTCGACTCGGACCATATCCCACGCATGGATTACTCGTCCGTCCCCAAAACTTATGCCGCAATGTCCCCAGTTGACCGGATCGTTTTCGCTTGGACACAGGCAGTCATAGAATACGAACGCGCCTCGTTCCGGCACTCCGCCCCGCAACGCGTCCTTGTACAGCTCGCAGGATTCCTTTGCGGAATCTCCGCCGAATATTTCGATATGATTGCTGATTTCAAGTGCGTCCTCGATAAACACAAGACACCAGCCTGCATACTCTGTGCTGCCAAGTTTGCTTTTAGCAAAGCAGATCATATTTTCGATCAGTTTCTCCATCTGAAAACCTCAAACCTCCACAAATGAAAATTTATCACTTGGAAAGAGCAATCCAATACCTCTCCAAAGACACCTTCTCATCTGGCTCGTAAACGGTGGATTCATATAATCCTCCGTTAGCAAGGATAGTTTTTCGACTACCCTCATTGTTATCGATGCAAGTAATCAGCACCTTTTCAATGCCAAGTTCTTTACATTTAGGCAAGGCTGTTTTGAGCATCTGAGATGCATAACCCTTGCCGCCCCGGTACCCGTATGCTTCCAGTTCCTTTTTGCAATTCAGGAAAGAGTGGTCGATAGGAAAACCGCAGATCCGACGCACCTCGTCAAAGCTCAGCTCCGACGGAGCATTGATTTTGATGTATTCCCAAAGCAGGTCATATTTGCTCATGGTTTGTCTCCCGCACTTTGATACTCTGCCAGCGTCCTAACCTCACATCCCTTGCCTCATTGCCCAATCAATAGCTGAATTGATGTTATCAATGATGTCCCTGTAATGCTTCGTAATGTCGTTTTAAATGTCAATGACGACGAGTGCTCTTCCATTCATTTTTCTGGCCTCATTTCCTGTTCAGGTAATCTCAGTCATTTCATTCAGCCATTCTTCCCTTGAAATAGCCGAGACATGGGTAGTTCCATTTGTTTCATCCGGATATTCGCATTCAAAATGCATCCCGATGGATTCTGCTGTTTTGATGGAAGGTACATTAGTGTATTTGCAGTAGGAATATAGGGTTGGATAATCCGTGTTGCGGAATGCCCAGTTGCGGACAGCTTTTGCCGCCTCCCTGGCATAGCCCTTCCGCTGACAGTCATGGCGGATATGATAGCCGATTTCTGGCAGTATTTCTCCGTTGATATTCTGCAGCGTCAGCCCGCAGTCACCGATCATTTCGCCGGTGTCCTTCAGGCACACAGCCCACAGCCCGAAGCCGAAAATGCGGTAGCAATCGATATTCTTTGCGATCCAGCCGCGAACCCGCTTTTCATCAAAGGTATATGGGTAGTGCTGCATAATGTCAGAATCCGCCAGCACAGAATAAAGCGCGTCATAATCATCTTCATTCATTTCACGCAGGAACAATCTTTCTGTCTCCAGAGTGTTTTCCTCCACAAATTCACGGAAGAGTTTATTCGTTTCATCGCGCCGAAGGTGCTCTCGGCCATTCTCATAGGTGATTCCCGGGTAGCCTTCAAATTCATCGTCTTCAAGCTGCGACAGGAATTCAAACAGATCGTCGTAGTCGGACTCCCTGAATTGGCGCAGGAACAGTCTGGCTGTTTTGATTTCTTCACGCATCTCTCATTTCCTTTTGGTTGTTATCGTCATAACCCGATCCAGCTTGTCTTTGTCAGTATCGGTCTCCATATTCCTTCCGTGCTTCTGCCGTCCATGTGGAGATGAATTCTGTCTTTGCATCCGTATAAGCATCCCGGTTATGCTCAAACTGTTTCCAAAGCCGGAGCTTCAACGCTTCATATTCTTTTGCCACATCAGGATGCTCATTCAAATAATCACGGAAGTACAGTTCATCATTGTCCCCGGCGTATCGCAGATGGATATGATATACCTTGTCACCAAATCCATTTTCAGTATATCCCTTATTAAGCGAGATTCGGTTTGTCTCGGAGGACATGATGGTAAAGCCGTTCTGTTCCAATATCTGCGCCATATCCTTCATATCAGCGCTTTGCGGAATCTCAACCATCACATCTACGATATTCTTGGCCCATATTCCCTGAATGGCGGTGCTTCCGATATGACTGATCTGGACAACTGGCTGATCGGATAAGAGTCCGGTCAGCGTTTTCTCGATCTCATTGAAGTTATCTTTCCACCGATCATCGTGCGCCACAAGAAAGATGGGAAACAGTTCCCACAACTCTTCCAATGTCATTTCTGACAAATCTTTTCCCATGCCAAAGGCCTCCTTAAATCGATCTTTGTTAATCTATGTACACGGATCATACAGGGGTGCCAACTTCGATGAGATTGCCGTCCAAGTCATAGAATCTGACGACCCGCTGTCCCCAGCTGTGCGTCATAAGGTGATTCACATATTCCGTGTCAGGATAGAGTGTCTCAAGCTTTTTTACGAAGCTGTCGATCTCCG
>JBGUHN010000026.1:0-51918 GCA_045112155.1 Lachnospiraceae bacterium | reverse complement strand
CTAATTTCAGTTCTCTGTCCCGTTTCCATTCTTACTGTTCTGGTTCGTCTCGTTTCCACGAAACTTTGTAAAGAATTTTCAAGGTCTTAATGTGTTTCACTGTTCAGTTATCAATGTTCCCCGCGGCTTCGCTCCCGCGCCGGCCGCAACTCTGATAGGATATCAAACTCCAAAGCCTTTGTCAACAACTTTTTTGTTTTATTATCAAAGTTTTTTATTTTCCGCACCGCTCTTTTGCGGTGCAGAAAATATATTAGCACCGTCAAATCATAATTGCAAGCATTATTTTTATTATATTCTATTTTTATTACGGTTCAGGAAGGCTGCTCTTCCAGTCCGTTCCCGGCAGCAAAGCATCCTTCTTCGAGTCTGAATGGGCGGAGCAGCCCGTCTGAACCGTTATTTTTTTGATTCCGCGATTGCTTCTCTCACCGCCTTCACGGGGACCAGCTCAATGCCCTCGATCCTCCGGCAAGAATTCATATTGGCGCTGGGCAGAATGACCTTATGAAAGCCCAGTCTTTTGGCTTCCTGCACGCGGTTCTCCGCCTGGCTGACCGCACGGACTTCACCGGACAATCCTACCTCGCCGAACACCATCACATCATCCGGTATCGTATAATCGCGGACGCTCGACACAAGCGCGAGTAAAATACCAAGATCCAGCGCCGGCTCATTCATCTTGATGCCGCCCGCAATATTCACATATGCGTCGCACGCACCGAGCGCAACCCCGCAGCGTTTTTCAAGAACAGCCATCAGGAGATTCACGCGGTTATAGTCTGTGCCGGTCGCGGTTCTCCTCGGAATGCCGAAATTGCTCTGACACACAAGAGCCTGTATCTCGATTAACACCGGTCTTGTACCTTCTACGGAGCAGGCAACGACTGATCCCGATGCGTCTTCCGGCCGTCCGCTCAGCATATATTCAGATGGATTCTCGACCTCAACCAGGCCGGAGCCCCTCATCTCAAAGACTCCGATCTCATTTGTTGAGCCGAATCTGTTCTTCACGCCTCTGAGTATCCGGTAAGATGCATGACGGTCTCCTTCGAAATAGAGAACCGTATCGACCATGTGCTCGAGCACTCTGGGACCGGCCACAGCCCCCTCCTTGGTCACGTGACCTACAATGAACATAGATACTCCAAGACCTTTTGCCAGCATCATGAGAACATTCGTCGATTCTCGCACCTGGGATACAGAGCCCGGGGCGCTTGCGACTTCCTCATTATACATGGTCTGAATGGAGTCGATCACGCACACGTCCGGTTTCTGTTCCTCGATGATTTCTTTAATATCAGCCAGATTGGTCTCGCACAGAAGAAGCAGGTCGTCTGAGATCTCCCCGATTCTCGATGCCCTCATCTTGATCTGCTGAAGGCTCTCTTCGCCTGAAATGTAGAGAACACGCGAGCCGCTGTCCGCGAGATGTCTGCAGACCTGAAGAAGAATCGTAGATTTCCCTATGCCGGGATCTCCTCCGATAAGCACCATGGAACCTCTGACGATTCCACCTCCCAGCACCCGATCGAGTTCTTTCATACCCGTCCCGAGCCGCCTGTGCTCTTCCATTGATATATCACGGAGGCGTACAGGTTTTGTAGCTCCGCCCGGTCTCCGGGTCCCTTTTTTAGAAGAAGAGCCCTTTGCATCGGGCTCTTCCACAAATGTATTCCATTCTCTGCAGCCGGGGCACTGCCCCATCCACTTTGCGGATTCATATCCGCAGTTCTGACAGAAGAATACCGTTTTCTTTTTTATAGCTGCCATATCACTTTTTGATAATCTCTACTTTGACTGCGTCTGCATTTGCAAGTTCAACCCCGAAAGACAGCTTCCCGCCGAGGCTGGTCCTCTGTTCATCGTGAATGTTGCCGTCGATCACGATCGAATACTCTGTCTGCGGCTCGCCCTCCACGGTGATCTGCGCGTCCTCCGGTCCCTCGACCGAGAAACTGAGTCCGCCTGCCGTGTAGCGAAGTTCCGTGACCGTTGTTCCCGGAACTGACTCATAGACAAACATCTCGTTGCGCTCAAGCCTTGTGATTTCGGAGAATGTTTTGACCTTATAAAGGTCACCTTCATGTTCAAAGTCAGAGAGCTTTGTTTTTGACGCAAGTTCATAGTTGCCAAAGCTGATGCTTCCGTCCGCCTCCGTGCGGATCAGTTCTTTGATAACCGCCATGGTAATACCTCTTATAGAATTGTGCAGGTCAATGTTACATATAAGATGCCTGCCGGCTTTTGCATCCGGCAAGTCCCTTTTACTCCTCAGACGATGCAAATGTGATCTCGCCCTTCACCACACGCACCGTAACCTCGCCGCCTTCCCGTACCTCTCCGTTCAAGATCATATCGGACAGAGGATTCTCGATTTTTTCCTGAATCTTTCTCCTTAGCGGACGCGCACCGTATTTCGGTGAGAATCCAGCTTCGGCGATCTGTTTTTTGACTGAGGCAGTGATTTTGAGATCGATATTCATTTCACTCTTTGCTCTGTCTGTCAATTCCTTCGTCATAAGACCGACGATCTGCTCCACTTCTTTTTTATTCAGCATGTGGAAAACAATGATCTCGTCGATACGGTTCAGGAATTCCGGCTTAAATATTCTTCTGACCTCGGACATGACACCGCTCTTCATCCGCTCGTAGTCAGCTTTCTCATCGTCCCCGGCACCAAAACCGAGCCGTTTCGGCTCAACGATCGACTGCGCGCCGGCGTTGGAAGTCATGATGATACAGGTATTTTTGAAATCGACCTTCCTCCCGTGGGAATCTGTGATGTGACCTTCATCCAGGACCTGAAGCAGTATGTTAAATACATCCGGATGAGCCTTCTCGATCTCATCGAACAGGATCACACTGTATGGATGCCGCCGCACCTGCTCGGAGAGCTGACCTCCCTCGTCATAGCCCACATAGCCGGGCGGCGATCCGATCATCTTGGATACGCTGTATTTCTCCATGTACTCAGACATGTCAACGCGGATCAGGTTTTGCTCAGAACCGAATACAGCCTCAGCGACAGCCTTGGAAAGCTCAGTCTTTCCGACGCCGGTCGGTCCCAGGAAAAGAAACGATCCGGTCGGACGGTTCGGGTTCTTGATTCCGACACGCCCCCGCTTCACGGCTCCTGCAACAGCGCGAATTGCTTCATCCTGGCCTATGACCCTCTTATGAAGCTGACGTTCAAGTCTTGCGAGGCGTCTGGATTCGGCCTCCGCAAGTCTCGCGACCGGTATCTTAGTCCAACCGGAAACAACTTCCGCGACTGCATTCTCATCGACGGTCAGGGGGCCCTTCCGCCCTCCTTCCCCCATCTTCTTCATGAGCTCGTCGCTCTTTTCTTTCACGGCTTTCTCTTCATCCCGGTAAGCCCGGGCAGACACAAGATCGCCATCGACAATTGCCCGCTCCTTGAGCTCTCCGAGCTCCATAATTTTCTGCCTTAACTCAACCAGCCTGCCCGTACCCTTAAAATTGCCGAGCCTGACCTTCGAGGCCGCTTCATCAATCAGGTCTATCGCCTTATCCGGAAGAGAACGGTCATTGACATATCTCTCGGACAAATTGACCGAGGCCGCAAGGGCTTCGTCTGTGATTGCAACTCCGTGGTGAGACTCGTAGTAAGGGCGAAGACCTTTCAATATTTCCAGTGCTTCCTCCTTCGTCGGTTCCTCCACCTGAACGGGTTGGAATCTTCTCTCGAGCGCAGCATCTTTTTCAATATACTTTCTGTACTCGTCAATCGTAGTCGCGCCGATCATCTGAATTTCTCCGCGGGACAGAGAGGGTTTCAGGATGTTGGAAGCATCAAGCGCTCCCTCCGCGCCGCCTGCACCGATCATAGTATGCAGCTCATCGACGAAAAGAATAATATTGGAGCTCTCGGATACTTCTTTTACGACATTCTTTATCCTCTCCTCAAACTCACCGCGATATTTAGTCCCGGCTACCATGCCGGACATATCAAGCATTATAAGGCGTTTGTCCCGCATTTGCTCCGGTACGATCCCCCACGCTATGCGCTGGGCAAGCCCCTCCACGATAGCAGTCTTTCCGACTCCCGGCTCTCCGATCAGGCAGGGATTATTCTTAGTCCTTCTGCTCAGGATCTGCATGACACGTCCGATTTCAGACTCCCTCCCTATGACAGGATCAAGAAGTCCCTGCTCAGCCTGACTTGTGAGGTCACGACCATATTTTTCAAGTGACGATCCGCCGTTTTCTCCCTGCCCGGATGCCTTTGCTTTTGCAAATGCCTTCTCGTCGATCGTCCCCTCTTCCCCCATCGCGGCAATCGTGTCCGCATAGAGCTTTCGAAGATCGATTCCCATTGTGTGCAGAAGCTTGGCCGCTACACATTCACTGTCCGCAAGGAGCGCAAGCAGTATATGCTCAGTTCCGGGTTCATCGGAACCCAGCTGGTCTGCAAGCCGGACCGCTTCCCGAAGCGCGCTCTCCGCCCTGGGAGAGTATTCCGCGTCATCCATCACAGCTACGCTTCCCTGCGGGGTGATAAGACTGTCAATCAGCTGCATCAGCTTATCTTTAGTGACACCCGCATCCTGAAGCACGTAGGCGGCGGTCCCCTGCACAGCAACGAGAAGTCCGGCCAGAAGATGCTCTGTGCCTATATAATTCTGCCTGCAGTAGCGCGCAGTCCTGCCCGCGGCTTCAATCGCCTTCCGTGCTTCGGAAGTAAAATTCTGTTTCATTTAAAGTCCTCGCATATTTCGTCGATCAGCGCATGAACTTCCTCCCGGGTAATATGCTTGCACCTCGCTTTGGCAAGAGCAATCGCAAGATCCCTCCGCAGTTCCTGCACCGCATCCATTTTTTCTCTGTCGATGTAGACAATCGCTCCCCGTCTCCTGTCTACGGTCAGGAAACCGGCATCCCTAAGGACCGCGTAGGCCTTATTCACAGTGTGCATATTCACGCCTATCGTCTCGGCCAGGGCCCTCACAGAGGGAAGACTGTCCCCCTCATGCAGATCTTTTGTGGCAATGCCCATTATAATCTGGTTGCATAGTTGGAGATAAATGGCTTCGTCGCTATTAAAATCAATCTCTATATACATAGCTCACCTCCCCAAAAATTGTTCTACCAATACTATAACAGTTGTCTTTATGAAAAGCAAGCCGTCCTTCAGCCCACTCCCAAATTCCCGATCGTATATGCATAGGATTCGCCGAGCAGCGCATTGGTATCCATCTTCGGCTCAAAGTGGAAGCTCTGGGTAGATATTATATTGCCATGGTTAGTGATGAGCTGGGCAACCGCCTCATAGGTCCCGTCACCGTTCTTTACCGCGCTGCAGAAGATCGGGTAGCCGTCCGGTCTCGGGTCCATCTTTATATAATATTTTCCGTCGTCGTGTATGGATATTCTCTGGATCTGCTCAGGGATGGGCGGAAGTGCATATTCTTCGCCGTAAAGGACCCTGCCCGCTTCGCGGATCACATCCTCTCCCACATAGAGATATTCGTTGTTTTCCGTATATCCCGCACCAGGTACAAGGGGTCCGTAGAGAGCCATGTAATAATACATGGTCGTCCATACAGAGATATCATTTTCCGGGTCACAGTCAATTCCGGTGACCTGCGCTGCTACCATCACAGCATCCATCGGTTTCAGCATAGCCGTAAGCGACTCATTGAATATCGTGGACTGCTGCTGACTGGTATCCGTAGGAACAATCTCGACAGGGGGAACTTCCGGCCCTGCCTGCGCCGGTTCGGATTCCGACTCGTCTCCGTACATCACCTGAGACATATCTTCCGCACTCTCTGTTATTATTGCGCTATTCTCCACGGTACTGCTGTAGTCATTTGACTGTTCAGCAGATTCAGTAGCCGCCTGACTCCCGCACGCGCATAGTGAGCACACCAATACAGCCGCCAGCACTGCCGCTTTCTTTTTCATAATCTTTCCTCCATGACGCCGGAAACATTCCGGCAAAGTAGTGTAATGTTCTAACCGAAAACAGACCGTCATCTGACGGTCTGCTTCTGCCGGTTTCAAAATAGCAGGATCATGCCTCGGAGAACTGATCCTTGCCTACGCCGCAAAGCGGACACTCGAAATCTTCCGGAAGGTCATCCCATGCTGTACCCGGCTCAATACCGTAATCCGGAGCGCCTTCTTCTTCGTCGTATTCCCAGCCACATACGTCACATACATACTTTGCCATAGTTTCCTCCTTGTGGGACTTGCCCGTTTACTGTAAGCAAATTATACATCAAAGGAGCATAAATGAAAAGAGTGTTTGCAAAACGTCATCGTTCGCATTCCCCGTTCAGGCAGAGTGACAGTTCTGACAGGCTGCTGCGTGGATGCTTTTCGCCGGAAACGACATTTATGAGCAGCCTGTCTGAACTGTTGCCAGATGGAATGAACCGATCCTATAATGCATTGCAGTACCTTTACAATATAAAAACATATTGACAAAGCGATTATATTTGATAAAATATACCTATCAAGTAGATATAACTGATAAAATCTTATCGCATAGATTAGGAGGTCACAATATGAGCATCTATGATTATTCCGTACCCACGCCGAAGAACGGCGACTTCAGTCTGAAGGAATACGAAGGAAAAGTTATTATGATTGTCAATACGGCAACCGGCTGCGGTTTCACTCCCCAGTACAAGGACATCGAGAGCATGTACGAAAAGTATCATGAACAGGGACTCGAGATCCTGGACATCCCCTGCAATCAGTTCGCCGGCCAGACGCCCGGTACAGATGACGAAATTCATGAGTTCTGTACTCTCCACTTCAACACAATGTTCCCGCAGATGAAGAAATCCGACGTCAACGGTGACAACGAACTTCCTCTGTACACCTTCCTGAAGAGCCAAAAAGGCTTTGAAGGTTTTGGCAAGGGTCCCACAGCTCTGGCAATGGGTGTCATGCTGAAGAAAATTGACAAGGATTACAAGAACAATCCAAATATTAAGTGGAACTTTACGAAATTTATTGTTGACAGGTCCGGAAATGTCGTTGCGCGCTTTGAGCCGACAGCCAAGATGGAAACCGTCGAGGCGTGTGTAAAAGCTCTTCTGTAAATTAACATTCGACAAGGAGGATTATGACCTATGGCTGCTGAGAGCGATTACAATGCTTTAAAACTTGAAAACCAGCTCTGCTTTCCGCTTTATGCGTGCTCAAGAAGTATTGTCAATCTGTATACGCCGTTCCTTAAGCCGCTCGGGCTGACCTACACGCAGTACATTGTATTTCTTGTACTCTGGGAGCAGGACGGCATTACCGTCGGTGAGCTTGGAACAAAGCTTCACCTTGATAACGGAACCATCACCCCACTTCTGAAAAAAATGCAGGACAAGGGTTATGTGACCCGGGAACGCTCAAAGTCCGATGAGCGAGTCGTCATCGTGAGTCTGACAGATGAGGGACGCGCACTCCGCGAGGAGGCAGTAAAAATACCCGCCTCGATCGGACAGTGTGTGCCGCTCGAACCCGAAGAGGCAGCTACGCTGTACGAGCTGCTCTATAAAGTGCTGGACAAGTTCAACAGCTGACTTCAAGTCTCGCTCGCGAGACTTGGCGCGGGATTCGAATCAGCGCTAGCTGACATAATTCCAAACCGAATCCCTGCGCGGATCAGAAAAACTTCAACTGACAAAAGGGGGCTGTCGCATTAGACAGTGTCACCACTGTATATGGCAGACATTTGCAAATGACGTCTGCCATATACAGTGGTGGCGCGCCATAATGCGGCAGCCCCTCTTTTTCATTCCGACACAGACAAAGCCTCAGGCTTCGTCAATAGCTTTTCCTATATCATTTCTCTTGTACTTATTCTCAAATGTGATAAGGTCAGACGCCTTGTACGCGTTAGCCCGCGCTTCCACCAAAGTAGAACCGAGAGCAGTCACTCCGAGCACACGGCCTCCGTTTGTCACGATCTCACCGTCAGCACTGAATTTTGTCCCCGCATGGAACACAAATGCGTCATTTCTGCCCTTGAATTCTTCAAGACCATGAATCGGGAATCCCTTCTGGTATGACACCGGATAGCCTTCCGAGGCAAGGACCACGCACACAGCCGCATTGTCCTCGAATTCAAGCTCGATCTCATCGAGTCTGCCGTCCACGCAGGCTTCCATGACTTCGATCATGTCATTCTTCATTCGCGGAATGACCACCTGAGCTTCCGGATCGCCGAAGCGGCAATTGTACTCCAGGACCTTGGGGCCGTCTTCTGTCAGCATGAGTCCGAAGAAAATGATACCCACAAAAGGTCTTCCCTCTGCTGCCATCGCGTCGACAGTTTTCTGGTAAATGTTGGCCTTGCAGAAAGCATCCACCTCATCCGTGTAGAACGGGCTCGGTGAGAATGTGCCCATACCGCCCGTGTTGAGACCTGTATCGCCGTCGCCGGCACGCTTGTGATCCTGAGCGGAGGTCATCGGCTTAATCGTCTTTCCGTCGCAGAAAGACAGGACAGAGACTTCGCGGCCTGTCATGAACTCCTCGATGACCATCTGATCACCCGCTGAGCCGAATTTCTTGTCCTCCATGATCATTCTGACACCGACTTCCGCGTCATCCGGTGTCTCGCAGATGAGAACACCTTTGCCGAGGGCAAGTCCGTCCGCCTTGAGAACGACCGGGAATTTGGAATCTGCCAGAACTTTTCTGGCCTCATCCGCCGATGTCACAGTGGTGTACGTAGCAGTCGGGATCCCGTACTTCTGCATAAGTTCCTTGGAAAATGCCTTGGAGCCTTCGAGGATTGCGGCATTCTTTCTCGGTCCGAATACCCGAAGCCCCTCCGCCTCGAATACATCTACGATGCCTCCGACCAGCGGGTCATCCATTCCCACGATCGTGAGATCGATCTCGTTCTCTTTGGCAAATGCAGCCAGCTTCTCGAATTCCATAGCGCCGATCGGCACGCACTCCGCAAATTCAGATATACCGGCATTTCCCGGCGCGCAGTAGATTTTTTCGACCTTGCTGCTCTTAGCCACTGCCCACGCTATAGCATGTTCTCTTCCGCCGCTCCCGACAATTAAAACCTTCATAATATCCTCCGTCTAACTGTTATTACTTTCTCCGACTCAATCCTTTATTATGACGTGACCGTCCACAACGGTAATTTTTCCGTTCGCGATGAGGTCGATGGCTTTTGGCATGATTTTCCATTCCGCCTGTTCCATAATTCTCTGCTGAAGTTCTTTCGGCGTATCGCCCTCCTTAACTTCTACAGCCTTCTGGAGAATGATCGGACCCGCATCGAGATCCTTATTGACGAAATGGACCGTTGCCCCGGACAGCTTGACGCCGCGCTTCAAAGCAGCCTCATGGACTTTGAGTCCGTAATATCCCTTGCCGCAGAAGGCCGGGATGAGGGCCGGGTGAATGTTGACGATCTTATTCTCGTAGGCATCGATCAAAATCTCCGGGATCGTGACCAGGCATCCCGCCAGAACGACAAGATCTGTCCCGAGTTCATCGATCTTATTCTTGAGAGCGATATTGAAATCCGCTCTCGTATCGAATGTCCGGGGGGAGATGACAAATGCGGGTATGCCTGCATTTGCAGCGCGCTCCAGAGAATAGACACCCGGATTGTTGCTGATTACGCCTACGATCTCCGCGTTCGTGATATCACCGGACGCGATTGCGTCGATGATCGCCTGCAGGTTTGTACCGCCGCCTGATACCAGTACCGTTAATCGAAGTTTGCTCATACCAGGGCTACCCCTTTCTCACCGACTGTGATGATACCGATCTCGTAAGCTGTCTCGCCCGCTGCCTCGAGAGCTGCGAGCGCTTTCTCCGTGTCACCCGGGTCGACGGCTATGACCATACCGATACCCATATTGTAGGTGTTGTACATCATATGATCATCAATGTCTCCGGTCTTCTGGAGAAGTTTGAAGATGGCAGGTACCTCGTAACTGTCCTTCTTCACTACCGCGCGAGTGTCTTCTTTCAGCATGCGCGGAATGTTCTCATAGAAGCCTCCGCCCGTGATATGGCTGCAGGCCTTGATGCGCACGCCGCTCTTTTTGACACTCTTCAGCGCTTTTACATAGATTTTCGTCGGCTCTAAAAGGGCCTCGCCGAGTGTCTTTCCGAGCTCATCGTAATATGTATCAAGCGACTCTTTCGTCATCTCGAATACTTTTCGCACCAGAGAAAATCCGTTGCTATGTACACCCGAAGAAGCGATTCCGATAAGAACATCGCCCTCAGCCAGATCCCTGCCCGAGATAATATCTTTCTCATCTACGACACCGACGGCAAATCCCGCAAGGTCATACTCATCCTCCGGATAGAAACCCGGCATCTCCGCCGTCTCACCGCCGATCAGGGCAGCCTCGGACTGAAGACATCCCTCAGCCACTCCGCTGACGATCTCGGCAATCTTTTCCGGATAGTTCTTGCCGCAGGCAATATAATCCAGGAAGAAAAGCGGCTCGCCGCCCGCGCACGCAATGTCGTTAACGCACATTGCAACGCAGTCAATGCCGACTGTATCGTGTTTATCCATAAGGAAAGCCAGCTTCAGTTTAGTTCCCACTCCGTCTGTTCCGGACACGAGGGTCGGCTTTTCCATATCCTTAAATTTCTCCATGGAGAAAGCCCCTGAAAAACCGCCGAGATTCGTGAGAACTTCCGGACGCATAGTCTTCTTTACATGCTCTTTCATCAGTTCAACTGACTTATAGCCGGCTTCGATATCTACTCCTGCACTCTTATAGTCCATTAACTTTCCTTTCCGCTCTGAGCTTTTATTTTGTGTAGTTTTTGTAACCTGTCTCCTGAAGCTTCGCGTCTTTGGCCATGACACCCTGCTTCATGTTCTCTGAATAGGCTTTCAGCTTTGCCAGCAGCTCATCATCGCTGACTGCGAGTATCTTGCATGCCAGGATTGCAGCGTTGGCTCCGCCGCCTATGGCTACGGTCGCAACGGGAATTCCGCTCGGCATCTGCACGATGGAGTAAAGCGAATCGCGTCCGCCGAGAGATGTTGTATGCATCGGAATACCGATGACCGGAAGAGGGAAGATAGCCGCGCACATGCCCGGAAGATGGGCAGCCATGCCTGCGCCGGCGATAATCACCTTGATTCCCCGCTCTTCCGCGGTCTTTGCATATTCAAAGAACTCATTTACCTCACGGTGGGCTGAGATGATCCTCATCTCGTAGGAGACTCCCATTTCATCGAGGACTGCTGCCGCCTTGGCCATGACCGGCATATCGGAATCAGAGCCCATCACTATACTTACTTTTGCCATAACTGCTCCTTTCAGCAATCTTGTTTTATCCGCTGTATCATGCCACAGTTTGACTGAAAATGCAACAGCGGATTATAATTCGGAATGTAGCGGTTCATGATCTTCATGCTTTCATTCCTCATGTATGTGAGTTTTTCCTGCTGGTAACGGCTGAGCGTTACAGCGTGCTCACATTTGCCCGGAACAAACGGTTCCCTTCCGAATGTATCAATTACGGCAGCTCCGGCTAGATCGCGCGCAAGGTCTTTTACCTCCACGTAAGCTTCCTGCGTTGCCCGAAGGTGTTTCGACACGTACTCATCATCCAGGAAGAGTCCGAGGTCATTTCTGTGGTCGTAATTCAGCTGCATGTTCGGAATAGTGCCGGTGCAGCCGTTCTTGCGGTTCGAGCTCTTGCTCACGAGCCGGCAGGGCGCGCGGACGATCGTCGTCGAAAGCCCCATGGCCGCGAATTCTTCAATCGCATAGCGGACCAATCTTTCCAATCCGAGTTCATAAACAATCTCAACTGTACGCTTTTTGGAGAGATCTATGCGCATCTGGCCGGAGCTGAGCCTGAATTCCCCGGCAACTGTATGCGCCATATCTCTCACTGTCTCCTCCGGCAGTGAATTTATGTATACTGCCGAGGCTAACGTATCTTCAGAAACATATTCACCGAACTCATACAGATAGTCTGTCCGGGACAGGTCAGCGTTCATAATGATCCGTACAGCAAAATTCTGTGAGGGGTCGACCTCTGATCTCACCCTCTCCGCCATAAAGTCAGGCAGATAGTCCTCGCAGTAAGACCTCAGAATACTCCGGATCGTTTCCGGTTTCGGCAATTCTTCTCCCGTGAAATTCCCGTAAACCTCGAGAAAGAGCTCATAGAAGGTCGCTGTCCCGCTCTCATCATCCTCGAACACGCAGGGAATCACTCCTCTGATCTCAGCATAAATTGCTGAGAGAATCGGTCCAAAATGAGGACCAAGCTTTGTGACGGCGTAATCCGGGTTTGCGTAGGACAGACAATAGTGGTCCGGCAGAATATCCTCATAGAGTTTTCTGTTGTCCGTATCTTTTTTCACTGACAGGAGGAATTCTGCGACCCGCTCAAAATAATCTCTGAACGGCCGGGGAACCAGAGCCTCCGTCGGTATCTCAGCGATCCGCCCGATTGATAGTTCAATTCTTTCGCTCATAATAAATCAAATATGGTAACTATTCAGTACCCTGAATAGTTACCGAATATGCTCCTTAAAAGATTAGTAAGGGGTTGCCGCACCAGACGGTATCGCCACTATATATGACAGACATTTGCAAATAACGTCTGCCATATATAGTGGTGACTCACCTTAATGCGACAGCCCCGTTCTTCCAGGTCTTCAGCCAAGACCGGCCAGAAAGAGTCCAAGCCATCCGACCATGATAAGGCCGGAAGAGATAGAACCGATTACCGGCAGGATGAGAGAATTCTCCTTTTCGTTCATTGCCTTCATACCGATATAAAACCCGTACACGGAAAGCAGTGTAGCCATAAGGGCAGCTCCTCCGACTGCGGGTCCCGCGCTGCCGCCTGCCGCAAATGATATCAGGCTGCAGATGATGAACAGTATCAGGGAAGCCAGCGCCAAACAGCAGGAAAGCCTTCCGTTTTTCGAGTAGGTGCGTTCTCTGAACTTGTATCTTTTTTCATTCGTCATAAATCTTTCTCCTCAGAGCATCCAGGCCTATGAACATAATATAGCCGATGAATGCCCCTAACGTATTTAGGATCACGTCATCCACATCACAGCAGCCGTCTCTCAGAATATACTGCGTATACTCAACGCAGGAGGACACAACGCAGCCGAAACCTGTCACCAGGAAAACATTGTGGAACTTCCTTGAGATGACAGGCAGAAAGAAGCCAAACGGTAAAAATCCGATTATATTGCCCAGAAGATTCAGGAAGACAGCTATGAATCCCAGCTGCCTTCTCGCTCTGATAAAGCGTCTGATCTCAAAGAAGGGAACCAGATTAAGGCTGTACTCCGATCCCTTACCCGGCACGTGTCCGTACCAGTCCGCAAAGAACAGAAAATACACGAGTGCAGCCATATACAACAGGAATAAAAGTAATCCTTTAAAGCGCAGCTCCTTTTTCCTGTATTCTTTATCTCGCACCATACTGCCTGTAATACTCGTCAATCGCAGCTTTGATTGTATCGTCAATGATCACACGGCCCTTATATTCGCGGTTATAAAGGTGTTCGATGACCTCCTCCATCGTAACTATTGCGGTCGTCTTCATACCGTACTCTTCCGCTATCTCGGCCAGAGCGCTCTTATCTCCCGTGCCCCTCTCCATGCGGTCGACAGAGACGACCAGACCGATTACACTGACGTCACCCTGCGCTTTGATGATCGGGACCGTCTCGCGGATCGATGTACCGGCAGTTGTCACATCCTCAATAATGACCACCCTGTCGCCATCCTGGATCGGACTTCCGAGAAGAATCCCCTTGTCTCCGTGGTCCTTTACTTCCTTGCGATTCGATGTATATTTTATGTCCTTTCCGTATTCTCCGCTGATTGCGATCGTCGCCGCTACCGTCAGCGGGATACCTTTATAAGCCGGTCCGAACAGCACGTCAAAATCGAAACCAAAGTTCTGCTCGATTGCTTTGGCGTAATATCCGCCCAGCTTGGCGATCTGCCCTCCGGTGCGGTAAAAACCTGTATTTATAAAAAACGGAGTCTTGCGTCCGCTCTTAGTGACAAAATCCCCGAACCGCAGAACGCCGCAGTCCACCATGAACTCAATAAACTCTTTTTTGTATGCTTCCATCATTTCCCTCCAGCTAATAGTATTAACAAAGGTCGCGCACACATGCTGCGATCCTGTCTTATCATCCAAGTCTCATATCCCGGGATGCGCCCGCCCGACTCACCGCCGGCGCTATCTCACGCACCCTATGATTTCACCCACGTCAGGGATGTTCTTTCTCACGAGGAAATCCCGTATTCCTTCAGCGATTTCCACAGTCACCGTCGGATTTCTGAAATTGGCGGTTCCGACAGATACCGCTCTGGCCCCTGCCATCATGAACTCTATAGCATCGTCCGCACAGGTGATTCCTCCCATTCCGATGACCGGAATAGAGACCGCTCCTGATGCCTCGTAGACCATGCGGACCGCGACCGGCTTTATTGCCGGGCCGGACAGACCTCCCGTCCTGTTGGCAAGCGCAAATCTTCCCCGCTCTATATCAATCTTCATACCGGTCAGCGTGTTGATCAGGGAAATCGCGTCAGCTCCGCCGGCCTCCGCGGCCTTTGCCATCACTTTTATATCCGTGACATTCGGTGACAGCTTCATAATGATCGGCTGCTTCGCGCGGGCCTTGACTGCCCTTGTGATTTCCTCGACCGCCCTCGGATCCGTTCCGAAAGCGATGCCGCCCTGCTTTACATTCGGGCAGGAAATGTTGATCTCGAGAAGGGCTACCCCTTCCTCGTCTGCAAGACGATCGACTACACGAAGATATTCCTCCTCGGAATGACCGCAGACATTCACTATGATATTCGTGTCATACTTCCGAAGGAAAGGCAGGTCTCTCTCGCAGAACACATCTATGCCCGGATTCTGAAGTCCGATTGCGTTCAGCATACCGGAGGCGGTCTCACAGACTCTCGGTGTCGGATTACCCGCCCACGGAACATCCGCTACTCCCTTGGTCACTACTGCCCCGAGCTTTGAGAGGTCAAAAAACTCACTGTATTCCATGCCGGAGCCGAACGTGCCGGATGCGGTCATGACAGGATTCTTAAGAGTCACACCGGCGATACTTACCGCCATATTAGGTTCTGTCATCAGAGTGTCACCTCCTTCGCGTCAAAGACCGGACCGTCCTTACAGATACGGGCATTGTTCACGTGAGAATGCTCATCGACATGTTCTGTCCCGCACACGCAGCCGAGGCACACACCGATACCGCATGCCATGCGCTCCTCCATTGAGACATAGCAGGGAATACCGGCTTCCGCGGCATAAGCTTTCAAAGCCCTCAGCATGGGCATAGGGCCGCAGGACATGATGACATCCGCCTTCACACTGTCAGCCTTAATGGCGTCAATGACGTTGCCTGCGGTTCCCAGAGATCCGTCCTCTGTCGCCACATGGACCTCTCCTCTCTTCTTTAAATCTTCAAGGAGATATGTTTCACTGCGATAGCCGACCGCAAAAACAGGTTCTTCGAGGCTGTCGGCGCAGCAAAGAAGGGGCGGTATGCCAATTCCTCCTCCGACAAGAAGCACTCTTTTATCCTTGTATTCATCGATCGGGAACCCGTTGCCAAGCGGTCCGAGGATCTCGATTCTGTCTCCGCCTTCAAGACCCGAAAATTCCTTTGTTCCTTTTCCCGCAATCCTGTAGACCAGCCTGATGGTCCCGCTCCCCGCGTCTGTCTCGCAGATCGAGATTGGCCTCGGTAGGAGTCTGGAACCGTCTGCGCTGTAAAGGGACACAAATTGTCCGGGGACTGCGTCACGGGCAAATGTCACTTTGAGCAGCATGCTGTATATATCCGTCGCTATCTCTGACTGATAGACGACCTCGGCAATTTCTTTTACCATAAAAACACTCCTGATTCTAAGTCCCCACTCTCCGGTCAAATTCTACTGCATGACGCCTTCCGCCGTCATGTATGGAATGCCGTAAGTACATCGTCAGTTAAAATGCGGACGCGATATCGGCCTGCATATCGAGCACAGCCTGACGGGACGCTTCCGCATACCCCGCCTCACCGAACTTCGCATACTTTTCATTCTTCCATGCCGCAATGATGCCGCGGGACGAGTTAACGATTGCCCCCAGACCATCCTTATTGAAGAAATTGACAAGGTCCTTTCCCTTTCCGCCCTGTGCGCCGTAGCCCGGTACAAGGATGTAGGACTTCGGCATGATCTCGCGAAGGCGCCTGCCCATTTCGGGATAGGTCGCACCGACGACAGCGCCGACCTCTGAATAGCCGGTCTCCGGGTCAATCAGGGAATCACCCCACTCGCGGACCTTCTCGCCGACAATTTCATAGAGCGGTCTTCCATCAACAATTCTGTCCTGGAATTCCCCGCTGGACGGATTTGAAGTCTTGACCAGAACAAAGATGCCCCTGTCATTGGCTGCGCAGACATCGAGGAAGGGCTTCACGCCGTCAGAACCCAGATAGGGGTTGACGGTGCATATGTCTTCATCAAAAGGTGCAAATGCATTTGCCCCCACAGTCACCTTCCCGAGATGCGCGACCGCGTAGGCTGCCGAGGTGGATCCGATGTCACCGCGCTTTACGTCACCGATCACGACCAGACCTTTCTCATGGCACAGATCTACAGTTTTCTTAAACGCAAGAAGTCCGGGTATGCCGAACTGCTCGTACATGGCAATTTGAGGTTTGACCGCCGGAATGATGTCGCAGGTTGCCTCAACGATTCCCTTGTTGAACCTGTAGATTATCTCGGCCGCTGCCTCAAGTGTTTCCCCCTGTTCCCTGAACACTTCATTCTTTATAGTATCCGGGATATACGAAAGCATGGGATCCAGTCCTACGACGATCGGAGCCTTAGTTCTTTTTATGCCGTCTATCAGCTTTTTAATCATCTTTAATTCCTCCCGCGTTTGCCATATCATTTCATACTTAACATAATCCAGTCATCTATCATGTCATTTCAAGCTTAACATAATTAATCAAGAGTATCATACACGAAAAATCCGCTTAAATAAAGCCTTTTTTCTTGACGGATTCGCATTGCAAGGCTATAATCAAGCCTTGGATAGAGTTAAAGAAAACGCAAATTCACTGAGTTTCAGAGTGCTTATGCCTACTTTTTTGTCAGCTCTGAGGAACAGTGATTTTTTGTTTTCTGAAGTAACAAATCAATAACACATATGGAGGAAAATTTAATGAACAAAGGTACCGTAAAGTGGTTCAATGCTGAAAAGGGTTACGGCTTCATCACTGGCGAAGACGGCAAGGATGTGTTTGTACACTTCTCTGCTATCCAGGGTGAAGGCTTCAAATCCCTTGATGAGGGTCAGGCAGTCACTTTCGATCTTCAGCAGGGTCCGCGTGGTATGCAGGCTGCTAACGTTGTGAAACTGTAATATATGAGTATTTCCGCAGGAAGCATCGGTGCCGCGCTTCATACTAAGACCAAATCAAGGCACCCGGCCGACATGCGGTGAAAATAATGTAGATTATAGCGGAAAAATGCAGGGGCTGTCGCACTTGGACGAGTTCGCTGTGTATAGCAGACGTTATTTCAGATGGCTGCTATATGTATAGCGGATACCGTCCGGTGCGGCAGCTCCTTGTTCTTCATACAGCCTGCACCATAGAGGCATGACTTCTCACAAATACAAAAAATCCGGCATAAGCCGGATTTTTATCTCACATTAATAGTTCATTGTCAGACCGGAAATAAATTCCTCATAGTCTGTCATATTAACTTCGACGACATCTGCCTTGGTATTTGTCTCGGCAGGTTTCGCTGTCGCTTTCTGATAAACAGAGAAGCCGAACCATGCTACAAATGCCGCGCAGATAAGAGCCGCGATACCGATCTCGAGTTTCTGCTTACGCTTCTCCTTCTTCAGGATCTCTTTTCTGTTCTTCTTGTAATCTTTATATGCATCAACTTTCTTCTGACTCATGAAAAATGCCCTTTCTTTCACGGTATTATAGGTCAAACGACGGAGCACGATTCCCTTAGTTACGTCTCCGGCGGATTGCCGGGCAGCTCCCATCGAAAACCATCGTTCCTTAATATACCACTAAAGAAATCAGATTACAACAATAATTCCGCCGTCATTTGCATATGTAGTGGACAGACCTGCTGTTTCTACCATGACCACTTCCTTCACTTTAATTCTGGAAAGGATTGCGTCGCGCACCATGACAGCCCGCTCATGGCAGTTCGTATGGCTGATTCCAAGGACCTTATGCTCGGGCTCCACAGTATTTTTGGCAATCATCTCGACCATCTTGAGGAGAGCTTTATTGCTTCCCCTTGCCTGGCCGATCTGTTCGATTTCACCGTCCTTATTGCCGAAGCAGATTGGTTTGATCTTCAGCAGAGTGGCGGCAAGCCCCTTCATCTTGCTTAGGCGACCGTTCTTGCGAAGAGTCTCAAGGTTGTCCAGCGTGAAATACGTATCTGCATTATAAATCATGTTCTCAGTCTTTTCGACGATCTCCTCGAACGGCAGGCCCTGCTCTTCGAGTTCCTTCACCATGAGAACAATCATTGTCTCCTTGACGGAGGTGGACTTTGAATCAAAGATATGAATCTTCGCATCCGGATGATCCTCAAGGAACATGTTCATTCCGACTGTCGCGGCCTGGAACGAACCGGAAAGGTTGCCGGAAATAGTGATGCCGTAATAATGATCGGCCTCCACCGCCTCGAACGCATCCCTGAACGCGTCCGGCGACGGGCATGCGGTCTTCGCGCATGTCGGACATGCCGCGATTTTCCTGACAAGTTCAAGCGTGCTGATATGACCATCGTCGATTATATCTTCTTCACCGAGCCTGATCGTAAACGGGACTATGGCGTACTCCTCTTTTCCCTTAAGATCATCTGTAAGCTCCCCTGCACTGTCCATGACGATTCTGAATTTCATATCGGCTCCTTTCGTAATATGCCTTATCGGAAGATCCGTAAGAAACTCCCGATAAAAAGGCGATAAAATCGCCCGCGTTTTGATTATCGGGTTCGCGCAGCGGTTCCGATAATATGATTTGCCGCTCACCGTACTATTCAAAACCACATTAAGTAGTATTTCGAACTATATAAATATATCATAAACTCTAATAAGCCTCAAGTCAATTATGAGTGCCCGTTTTTACCGAACCGAGGCTGTCTTCCGGCTTAAAGGATTTAAAACCGCCTCTCACTGGATCTGTTCCGTCGCAATTCCGTTATTCCTGAGGAACGACTGCACATAGAGATCCCACGCGTTATCGATACTCCTGTCCATCGTGAAGGTCCTGCGCGATGTACCGGTCGTCACGAGAAGTTTCTTGTCCCTGTAGGTAAAATTGAGGAACAGACCGTATATTTCTTCCGGTTCGACCAGTATCCCCTCCGAGGTCAAAAAATGCGGTATATCTTCTTCAGGCAGCATGAAAACGAACTTGAACGCGATTGGAGTCCGCTTACCCTTGATCAGTGAGAAACAAAACTCACGCACATTTTTCCATGGCGTGTATTCCCGGTCCAGCAGGACATTCTCATGGTCAGGATCCAGAAAATCCCTCTGCCATGCTCCGTCTATGCTGAACGTGCAGAACGTCGTAATTGTCCCCTCGGAAATATTAAAGCGGTCAAAGTTATGACCTATGAGGAGCTGTTTCATAAACAGTTTTATATCAAGGACCTGCAGCGCTATCATGGGTGACCTCCGGCTTTCTTTTGTTACAGTATAGCATTTATAGCCCTGCAAAAAAACTCTTTATGTCACTTCTTTATAATTCCCCTTGTGATACGGCAGTAGTTTTGACAGGCTGCACCGACATTTCAGAACCCGGCGCAAACATCATCTTCATCGAAAAACGATGGTCCTGCCCTGCGAGCTTGCGTAGGGGCGGCTTGCCGCCTCTACGCGATCTCTCAGTCGGACCATCAATGTTTTTCTCACGAAGATGGATGCTTTGCTGCCGGACCCGAATTACACACGCAGCCTGTCAAAGCTACTGCCTTTTTCATATCAGAAACGGGCTGTCGCCATAAAGCAACAGCCCGTAAAAATTCTGTTTAATTAGTCAAATCAAAACAGTTTCAGTATATCATTTTGTAAGGAGCATCATGATCTCGTTGGAGCGCTTCACGAACGCAGCCATCTCATCCTGAGTCAGCGGCTTGTGGGAAAGTACTGCAAGATCATAAAGCTGCCTGCAAATCACCGGCGTGCTCTCGGAATCCTTCTCGTTCAGAACGAACTTCACAAGCGGATGGTTCGCGTTGAGCACCAGAGTCTCCTGATCTGCCCCGAACATGGACATGTCTCCGCCCATACCGTACATCTTCATCATGTCCTGCATACGGCGATCCTGCTCAGCGAGTGTCATAATTGCCGCAATATCGTCGTCCTTCATGTTCTGGACCTTGATATTGAGCTTCTCGTTGGAAAGACTGTTGCGGAATGTCTCCGTGAGGGACTTTACATCTTCCTCAGAGACCTCTTCTCCGCTCACGAACTCCTCAGCCACCTCGGAGTCGATGCGGGCAAATTTCAGCTTTTCATTTCTCTGCTCAAGCTGTGTGATGAACGGGGAGTCAATGTTCTGCTTGAGAATGACTGCATCCTTGCCGTTCTTCCTGAACATGCCGATATACTGGGCCTGCTGTACTTCATCTGTGACATAGAAGACCGTATGCTTCTCCGGTTCCTTATCCTCCTCGCTGTCAGTAATGGACTCTCCCGTAGCTGTATCAACGACGTCTGCCGTCTGCTGCTCACCATCTGCCGGTGTCTCATCTGCAGCGTCCGGAAGATTGGCCTCCACATACTCCTTGAGTGTCAGGTACTTGCCGTCCAGATCCTTAAAGAGCATGTAATCCATCATCTTGTCGGCAAATTTCACATCTCTTATGCAGCCGTACTTGATGAACGGAGCGATATCGTCCCAATACTTCTCGTACTCTTCACGCTGTGTTTTGCACATGCCGGATAGCTTGTCAGCGACCTTCTTGGAAATGTAATCGCAGATTTTCTTGACTGTGCCGTCATTCTGCAGAGCTGAACGTGAAACATTGAGCGGCAGGTCCGGGCAGTCGATGACACCCTTCATAGTCATCAGGAACTCCGGAATTACTTCCTTGATGTTATCCGCGATGAACACCTGGTTATTGTACAGCTTGATCTGAGACTCAAGAGCGTCGTACTCGGTATTGATCTTCGGGAAATACAGAATGCCGCGCAGCTTGAACGGGAACTCAGTATTCAGATGGATCCAGAAGAGCGGCTCCTTGTAATCGTTGAACACCTTGCGGTAGAAATCTCTGTACTCGTCATCCTTGCACTCAGCCGCGCGTCTTGTCCACAGCGGATTAGTGTCGTTGATCGGAGTAACTTCCGGGGCTTTCTCCGGCTCGGGAGCTTCCTCACCCTTCTCCTCTGCTTCCTTAGCAGCCTTCTCGTTGCGCTCTATGCGGCGCTTCTCGGCTTCTTCCTCGCGCTTCTTAGCGCCTTCGCTCGCGTCCTCAAGGTAAATCGGGATCGGCATAAAGGAGCAGTATTTCTGAAGCACTTCACGGACCTTATATTCATTGCAGAATTCATAGCAGTCGTCAGAGAGGAACAGCGTGATTTCTGTACCGATCTCACTCTTTGTGCCCTCACCGATGGAATACTCAGACTCGCCGTCACTCTCCCAGTGGACCGGTTTTGCGCCGTCAAGGTAACTCAGAGTGTCAATGTGTACTTCATCCGCTACCATGAAGGCTGAGTAGAAGCCGAGGCCGAAGTGACCTATGATCTGGTCCGCATCTGTCTTACCCTCATATTTCTTCAGGAACTCGCTCGCTCCCGAAAATGCGATCTGAGTAATATATTTCTCGACTTCTTCCTCGGTCATACCGATGCCGTTGTCGATGAATTTGAGTGTCTTATCATCCGGATTGACGATGACATGCACCTGATACTCCGGGCTCACTTCCGGCCTGAATTCGCCGACGCCCTCAAGTTTTCTGAGCTTGGTTATGGCATCGCACGCATTTGCAATCTGCTCACGGACAAAGATATCATGATCAGAATAAAGCCATTTCTTAATGATCGGCAGCATGTTTTCGCTGTTGATGGATAGTTTACCTGTTTTTGACATGTTTATCACTCCTCTTTTGTCAGGTGTTTCCGCGATTTCTCGCGCCGCTTTCGCGCGGTCAGCGGTCACCTGTTCTGTCCTTTTTCACACTTTAGAATTATAGCCCCGTCTCTAAAAATGTCAAGAGAAAAATCAGCACTCTTTTTGGTTGAGTGCTAACAAGGGCAAAAAACAGTTCAGACAGGCTGCACCGAAGCAACAGATCCGGCGCAAACACCATCTTCATCGAAAAACGCAGGTCCTACCCTCGAGCTTAAAAACGCATTCGCGTTTTTGATCTCTCAGTCGGACCTGCAATGTTTTTCTCACGAAGATGGATGCTTTGCGCCGTTTTCAACCTCCAAGCGCAGCCTGTCTGAACTGTCACCACAATCTTATCACTATTCATCTTCTGAATATCAGGAACGCAACAGTCTTTAAATATGATGCTTGCTTTGTATCCCATGTCAGAGACGGATAACACCGTTTTCACTAACATCACCAATTAAGGTCACCGCGCACAAGATCTTTACACACGCCGAAGAACTCCCGCGCCATATTGTTGGGCAGGTACAGCGCGGTGGAGTAGGCAGAAATCCCCTGCACATCCCTGTAGCCGTGGGCGGCAGCTATGTGAAGGGCTCTGAAGAGGTGGAAGTTGTTGGTGACGATAGCCACGGAGGCATCTTCACTGTCAATAAGTTCCCTGCTGTACACCAGGTTCTGCACCGTATTGTCCGCCTGCTCTTCCAGAATAATGCGCGATGCGTCGATCCCCCGGGAGACAAGATATGCCTGCATTCCGGCAGCCTCGGTCACAGGTTCGTTTGAACCCTGAGAGCCGGTAACAATACACCTTGTATCAGGATTCTCCGTCATGTAATCATACGCAGCGTCCAGCCTGTATTTTAAGACGACGCTCGGTCCGTCCTCCTTCACCTGAGCCCCCAACACAATAATGTAGTCCATTCCCGGTTCCGCCCGCATCCCGAAGCAGGAGGCAATCCGAATCTCGAACAAGGCAAAAACCGCGATGGCAGCCGCCAATACTATAAGGACCAGGGCGCGGGCCCATCCCGGGACAGCAGTGATAATTCCTGTATAAAAGCCTGCGGCGGAAAGAAGAAAGATTCCGCCCAGAAGGAACCAGGCAGCAAAAAACATGCTGCCTGACTGGATCATCCATATCATGATTCCATATAAAAAACTCAATATCCCGCAGATAAGCAGGATTCCGCTTATTAAATGCATATGCACCTCAATGTGTTTACTATCCGCCGTTTACGTGTGAACTGCCGGGCAGTTGAACAGACGGGATTCCTGCCTGTTATCCTTAACGGCAGGCGCGGCAATGCCCGTTAATTATCATTAAGATTGTCTACGATCTTTTTTACAAGTTCGGCATAAAACATATTGCCGTACTTATATCGCCAGCCGCCGTTCACCTCCCGGGCCAGCTCGGAGCTATACTCGGTCGTCTCCCCGCCGGACTTCCACTCAGCGAACTCTGTCGCCATAGTAAGATCACTGTCTCCACCGCGCTTTGCGGCAAAATCCAGATAGTCGATCCCGAAATTGTATGCCTGTATCACGGCGTCCAGATCACAGCCTTTCTTTTCCGCGTCGCCGAGAATCTCGGCAAAATAGCTGCAGCCCTGCGCAATTGAATCCTCCGGCTCAAGGGAACCCGGCGGCAGGCCGAGTGATTCGCTCGATTGCATGACATCATCTCCCCGTCCTCCGGTCTCAACCTGCATGATTGCCAGGAGATAGTCTGTATATTCCGATATGCCGTTCTTTTCGGCATAGAATTCGACTGTATCCCTGTATTCCAGGACAGAATCAGAGAGATACGTCGGATCACCGGACATCCGAATCGTCTGCCCGGACAGAAAGATTCTCGCCGCAAAAAGAAGGAGGCCGATCGCGGCCGCCAGTATAAGAAGCAGGTTCAGCCTCCGGATCTGGTTTCCTTCTCGTCCTCTCTTCGTTTTTCTGCCGGTCCTGCCGGCCGTTTTTTTACTCGTTTGTTTTTTCACTAATATCCTTATCTCATCATAATCGTCTTTGAAGTGACCGATTCATTAAAATACGCTCTCATCGACGGAGCGCGCAGTGTGACACTGTTCACACTTGCGTACTTGTACGGCCTGTCAAGAGCGATTCTAAGCGCGTACGTGTCCTCATTGGAGAACATGTAGAGAGCGAACATCTCTCCCTCGGCCTCAAGCCTTTCGGCAAGCTCGTCGTCTCCTCTGACTCCAATCACGGGAACTTTGCGTCCGTCCGGATCATCCGGGGATCTTCTGGCCCACTTGTCTATCTGCTTTACAAGAGCGCTCCTCATTGATGCCGGGCAGTAGATGATCTCCGGCTTTACGCCGTTCAGTCCTTCCATCCTTCTCCAGGCATAGATGAGCTTTTCAGCTCCCTTGTCGTAATCCGCGGTCCCGTCAAACACAGCGCATACCCGTCCCGGATACTCCTCGGCAAATACATAATCAGGTTCTTCCATCGGTATCTCTCCGCCCTCTGATACGATCATGCCGAAGTCTGCGGGTATAGCTGCATTTGCAATATCCTTAAGTAAGGTTCCTGTCTTCGTCTGCCTTCCGCAAAAAGACAGCACTGTCGGATTCCCCGCCATAAGTGACGCGAGGAATCTCGGGAATACAAAGAGGAAGGGTTCTCTTGGATCTGCCTCAATGAGGACAAGACCGAGCGGTTTTCTGTAAACGCGGCCTGTCGTTATGAAATCCGGCAGCACCGGAGCCAGCCAGCGCCACTTTGTCCAGTCCTTTTTCGCCGCTATACGCGCCGGCTTCTCTATCATTGACGAGTAAATGAGCGCGCACTCCTTGGCAGGCCTGCCCAGATCGCCGGCCAGGCAGCCGACAATGTCATTCTTTTTTGCCCTGACGTCCGCATAAAGTTTTCCGAGGGTCTCCCCGCGGTATGTCTTATCTGTTGTCTTACCGCTCAAAAAGAGCTCTCTCATCCTCTCATCCGCCATGATTCCGCCTCCGTATAACGCGATTTCAGGCCTAAGACAAATTAGGCTTCTACTATCAGATACTTGCCCGACGGAAGCGCAAAGACCTCAGCTGCATCCTCGATTTCCTCATCGGACATTCCGTCGACATCCATTCCGGACTGATCCAGATAGTCTCTGACATCGTCAATTGAATCGACGACTTCTGCCATCACATCCTCAAGAAATGCGCCCGCCTCTTCGATTGTCTCCGCTACAGGCTCATCAAAAAGTCTGTCCTGATTTTCAAGAAAGGTATTCAGACACTCATTACTAAATTCAGCCATAAAGCACCTCCCGCTGCTCAAAGCACCCCTTCCGTGCAGGGAGCATTTATATCGTAAGTTCAAGTCCGGCTTATTTCGGAAGCTTGAATGAACTCTTCATTGTGACAATTCTGTTGAAGACTGGAGCGCCTTCCACCGAATCCTTTGCGTCGACACAGTAGTAGCCGCTGCGCACGAACTGGAAACTGTCATACGGCTTAACATCGAGAAGAGCCGGCTCAAGCTTGGCATTCTCGATCACAGTCAGTGAGTTCGGATTCAGATTGAGCGATCCATCCTCTTTATTATAGACTCCCTTCTCCTCATCCACAAGGTTCTCATAGAGCCGCACGGTGGCAGTTACCGCTTCTTTAGCCGGTACCCAGTGTATAGTTCCCTTGACCTTACGCCCTGTGAACCCTGTACCGACCTTTGTCTCCGGGTCATAGGTGCAGTGTACGACAGTAACATTGCCGTTCTCGTCCTTCTCACAGCTCACGGCCTTTACGAAGTAGGCGTGCATGAGCCTGACTTCATTGCCCGGGTACAGTCTCTTGTACTTCGGGATCGGCGTCTCCATAAAGTCATCCCTCTCAATATACAGCTCACGGCCGAACGGGACGAGACGCTTGCCTGCCTCCGGGTTCTCAAGGTTATTATCTGCCTCGAGCATCTCGGTAACATCTTCCGGATAATTGTCGATCACAAGTTTGATCGGGTCCAAAACTGCCATCATGCGCGGGACCTTCATCTTGAGATCTTCGCGGATGCAGTACTCCAGCATTGCGTAGTCCACCGAGGAATCTGCCTTGGCCACGCCTACAAGCTCGACGAACTTCTGAATAGATTCGGGGGTAAATCCGCGGCGGCGCAGAGCAGCAATTGTTACAAGGCGCGGATCATCCCATCCGTCAACAATGCCGTCCTCGACGAGGCGCTTGATGTACCGCTTGCCGGTGACAACATTTGTAAGATACATCTTTGCAAATTCAATCTGCTTCGGCGGATGCTCCCACTCCGTATTGTCAACGACCCACTCATACAGCGGTCTGTGATCCTCGAACTCGAGCGTGCAGATCGAATGAGTGATTCCTTCAATCGCGTCCTCAATCGGATGCGCAAAATCATACATCGGGTAAATGCACCATGCGTCCCCTGTATTGTGGTGGGAAAGACGGGCAATGCGGTAGAGGACCGGGTCGCGCATGTTAATATTCGGTGCGCTCATATCGATCTTCGCGCGGAGAACTTTTGATCCGTCCGGATATACGCCTTCCTTCATCTCCGTAAAGAGCTTCAGGTTCTCTTCTATTGAGCGGTCCCTGTACGGACTGTTCTTTCCCGGCTCCTTCAGTGTTCCGCGGTATTCACGAATTTCCTCGGCAGAGAGGTCACAGACATAAGCCAGCCCCTTCTTGATCAGGAGGACAGCTTTATCATACATAATGCCGAAATAGTCGGAGGCAAAATACAGTCTGTCACCGAAATCGGCTCCGAGCCATTCGACGTCTTTCTTGATGGACTCTACGAATTCAATCTTTTCCTTTGTCGGGTTGGTGTCATCGAACCTGAGATTAAAATCTCCGTTGTACTCTTTGGCCAGACCGTAGTTCAGAAGAATCGATTTTGCATGTCCGATGTGCAGATATCCGTTGGGCTCCGGCGGGAATCTTGTGCAGATCTTCTCGTATCTGCCCTCAGCCAGATCCTCGTCAATGATCTCCTCTATAAAATTTCTGGATACGACCTCTTTCTTCTCAGTCGTCACAGCTTCCGTCTTCTCATTAGCCATAAAAACAGCCTCCTTCATCTCCTCATTAAGCGGAAACGGGCTTCTACATCACCGCTCCATTTTGTCAGTTTATCATAGCTTAATATAAGATGCAAATGTGTTCTCCATCAGTTTACCGGCAGCACCGCACCGCTTTTCAGTTCAGACAGACTGTATCGGAGTTCCAGGAACCGTCGCAAACATCATCTTCATCGAAAAGCGCAGGATTTGTTTTAGTATTTGATTTTATGGTATTTTTGTGTTACTATTTCCATTCAAGGACTATGTAATTGGAGGTGTGCTGTGCAGACAGATACAATACTGGTACATCTTAGACATATTCCGGACTACCTTTCCGCACAGTGGAGCGCGCATATGGGCATCTGCATCATTATTTGCGCGGTGTATCTAGTCTCACTGTTCATGGCCGGTAATCCGGGCAAGCTGCTTAGAAAAACCATAACAACGCTTCTTGTTGTCTATATTTTATATGGCATTTATCTGCGTTCTAACAAGTTCGGCTACCAGATCATCCTGATCGGTCTCATTGCCCTCTTCGTAATGGGGATCATACGCTTTATCATTAATACTGCCTCCGAGATTCGTCAGAACAGAATTGACGCCAAGATCGAGGAGAAAGCTCTGGCAATGGCAGAAGGCCGCCGCGGCTCATTCAAGAGTAATGTGGGTGGAATCAACAAGTACTCGCTCGAGCCGGATCCGGCTGAAGCAAACCTCACCAAAGAGGAGCTCCAGGACAGCATTGAGAACCAGATCAAAGCCGCGAAAGCCCAGGTCATACGGGATGAGGCCGCCGAGAAAGAAGAAGTCAGAGCTGTTCCCGAGAAACATGACGCTCCGGTCACATCCTCATGGATGTCCGCAAGTATTTATGCTGACTCTGAGAACTCGGAGCAGCCCTACGACAGCGTAGGAACTGCTTTGGATTACGATACGATTGATGACGACGCGATCCCGGAAGGTGCTTTTTACGCGAGACCAAGATTCGATGCTCCTCCGGCCTATGCTGTTCCTGAGGAATCCTTCACGAATGTTTCAGTCATGCCGCCGGCCGAGCAGATCGAAGCAATTTACGATGCGCTTAATAAGCTCGGGGAACTCAGGGACATGGGGATCCTCACCGAGGTCGAATTCACTCAGAAAAAACAGGAGCTTCTTGCAAAGCTCGGTTAAAAATTCAGGGCTGCCGCAATGCGGCAGCCCTTATTATACCTCTTTACCCGGTCATCTTTCTCATGATCAGCATACCCTGCGTTTTCAACCACTGCTCCTCTTTTCTATATTCCGGAAGCACTCCGGCGACCAGCGTCCAGAATCTCTTTGAGTGATTGAGCTCAATAAGGTGACAGAGCTCATGGACGACCACATAGTCCCTGACAGAAGGAGGCGCAAGCATGAGCAGGCAGTTAAAGTTCAGATTGCCCTGTGAGCTGCAGCTCCCCCACTTCGACTTCTGATTTCTAATAGTTATTCTTCCATATTGGACGCCCACGACCGGTGCAAATCGCCTCACCCTCTCCGGGATGTCTTTGGCCGCCTCATCCGCAAGCCTTCGGATATCCTCCATGGAAAGCCTTTCTACGTCTGCAGCCTGCTCTGCCCTGACCTTTACTTTGGCTCTGTGTTCCGCGATCCAACCGGCTTTCGATTCGACAAATCTCCTGATTTCCGCGTCCGCAAGATGCTGTGGTGCTCTCACAAGGACTTCTCCGTCAGGACGAATCTCGACCTGAAGAGTCTTTCTGGCGCTTCTTATTACCCTATATGTAATCATGTTTTCCTCCGGACCAATCTTACCAGCTAAGCCTATGCAGCTGCCCTTCCCGCAGCATTCCCTCAAATCCGTTCTGTCTCAGCAGCTCGTAGAGAATGATCGAGACTGAGTTGGAAAGATTAAGAGACCGCTCATCCGGGAGCATCGGTATCCTTATGCAAAATTTCTCGTTCTCCTTAAGGATCTCCTCAGGTATTCCCGCGCTCTCCTTGCCGAACATGATATAATCATCCGGGGAAAACTTTACTTCTGCGTAGGTCCTTCTCGCTTTTGTCGTTGCGTACCAGATGCGTCTATCCGCATTTTCCGCAAGAAACGTTTTATAATTCATATATCTATGGACATCCAGCCGTTTCCAGTAGTCCATTCCCGCCCTCTTCAGATTACGCTCCGTGAGCTGAAATCCGAGCGGGTCTATAAGATGAAGAGATGTACCGGTCGCGACGCATGTGCGGCCAATGTTGCCTGTATTTGCCGGAATCTCCGGCTCAAGAAGTACGATTCCCGCCATAATTTCTCTTCCCCTTCCGTTCCTGTTTAATGTGTCTAAACTTCCCACACGCAGCATGCGAACAGTATCATCGCAAAATTCCGCTGAAAATAGTAAAGCCCCACAGGATTTCCTGTGGGGCTTCGAGCTGCTTTCGGGACTCGGACCCGAGACCTCATCACTACCAATGATGTGCGCTACCACCTGTGCCAAAGCAGCCTGCGTTTCCTCGAAACGACATGAAAGATTATAACGTACCTTTAGCTATAATGCAACACTTATTTTCCAAAAAGAGCTTCAATATCGGCTCGGGACGCCGTGACAGAGCCCTGCACCATCTCCGGCTTTCCGCCGCCCCTGGCTCCGAATTTTTCGCGAAGCTCGTTGTTAATGGTTCGGGCATCTCCGCCCTGTTTCCCGATCACGTACCGGTAGCCGTCGGCGTCACTGCCGGCGAAAACGCCGCAGAAGCCGTTTTTCTTCTGCACGAGAGAATTGACGGCACTTCGCATAGCTCCCGCGTCAAGCGATTCCTCAAAGAGCACAGCGTTTCCGTCCCCCGCCGGAATCTGATCGATTCTTACCTGCACGAGCTTCTTCGCTGCCTCCGCAAGGGCAGCCTTCGTCTCCGCGAGCTCTGTTCTCGCTTTCACGACCAGATGATAGACCTCATCCGTAGAGTTCGAGAGATAATTGGCCGTCTTCTCAAGAATATCTCTGTCATGGAAGAACACTTCCATAGCTCTCATTCCGCACAGGATGCTGACCCGGATGCCTCCCTTATAATTCTGGAGTCCCACGACTTTAAGGCAGCCGATCTCACCCGTCAAAGCAACATGCGGCGCGCAGCAGGCACAGGCATCCACACCCGGGTAAGTGACGACGCGGATCTCATCATTAAGATCAATCTTGCTTCGGTACTCAGCAGTCTTTGCCTCCTCCCCCGAGAGAAAGCGGATCTCTGAAGGGATGTTCCTGAATATAATTTCATTGGCCCTGCGCTCAATGTCCCTTATCCCGTCAGGACCGATCACACCGTTGAAGTCAAGAGTCACCTCATTATCGCTCAGATGGAATCCTACATTGTCAAATCCGTATGTGCTGTGGACAAGGCCTGAGAAGATGTGCTCTCCCGAGTGCTGCTGCATATTTGAGAACCGGTGCTGCCAGTCGATCCTGCCGAAAATTTCCGTCCCCACCTCAAGCGTAGCGTTCCGGTCTTCCAGCAAATGATGTATTTCTCCATCCTTTATCTTTACATCCGCGACCCGAAAACCTCCCAGAACTCCGGTATCCGCGCTCTGTCCTCCCTCCTCAGGGAAGAATGCGGTCCTGTCGAGTACGATATCTCCTGCATTTGCAGAAACGACCTTAGCCTCAAACTCCGTTTTATAGGCATCCTCGTAATAAAGTTTTCGTGTGCGGATCTTGCTTGAATCAAGCATGAATTACCTCTTTTCCACGAGCTCACCGCTTCTGTAGGCCGCAAGCAGCTGCTCCAGTTCTTCTATTTCATCCTTAAGTTTTATACCGATATCTGTATCACCGATCGTCTGCCGGGTCTGGAACTTCTCGACTGCCACCTTGTCGGAATGAATATCCCTTCCGGTCAGGACCGCATCTTCCTTGGATGTGAACGGTTCGTGGGCGACAAGCCGCATACCCCATGAATTGTAGATCAGTGTATAGCCTGCGATACCGGTCGTTCCCTGATAAGCTTTGGAGAAACCTCCGTCAATGACAAGAAGTTTGCCGCCGCACTTTGTCGGCGACTGTCCGCGCTTGACCGGAACATGGCCGTTGATAATATGTGTATGCTCACCCTCAAGCCCGAATTCCCTGAGGATTTTCTCAATCACTTCCTTATCGTCAAGGAGCTGATAATACGGAGTCTTGCCCTCATTGTGGGTCTCCTTCTCAGCAATCATGCAGCGCTCGAATGTCGCCATTTTTTCCTTGCCGAAAAGAGGCGAATCCTTATTGCACCAGATCCACCACATGATATCTCTGCCCTCTTCCTTCCTGACCGGGTCTACGGCGAAGAAAGCGCGGCGGACGAGAGCATCGAGACAGTCATACAGCGCTTTTCCCTTGTATTTCTTTCCGTAGATCTCAACTTCCTTGAAGTTGCCGTCCTCCGTCATAGGAACGCAGCCGTGGAAGAGAAGATTGCCGTTAGTCACGGTATAGAGCTCGCCCTTCTGAAGAAGAAGCTGCATATGCTCCTGGAGCCGCCTGCAGTTCATGAACGCGGACTGAAGTCTCTCCATGACATAGGCTTCTTCCGGAGAAAGCCTGTTAGGATCCGCCGGGTCAACGGTCGGAAGATTCTTGTCGAGAAGATCATAGTATTTTCCGTTCTGCTCGATCTTCATCGTATCAAAATCGATACGGCTGAGCAGATCGCGGTCTTCCATGTTATATTCCGGACGTCTCCGGACAAGCTGGCCTTCCAGCTTGAACTGGATAATCGAGATAGCCTTATGAATGCGCATGTCCATGTCTTTCTCGCTGCGGGCTTTCTCCTCGCCTTTAGTCTGAAAACATGTACACGGATCATCCCCGTACGTATTCACCGCAAACTGAGCAAGGGGTATCAGGTTGATGCCGTAGCCTTCCTCGAGAATGTCGAGATTGCCGTATCGCGCCTGGATCCTGATAACATTTGCAATGCACGCAAGCTGACCGCAGGCTGCGCCCATCCACTCGATATCATGATTGCCCCACTGGATGTCAAGACTGTGATAAGCCATCAGCGTATCCATAATCTCGTCAGGTCCGTATCCTCTGTCGTAAATATCGCCGAGAATATGCAGATGATCAACGACAAGCCTTCTCACCAGCCTCGAAAGAGCTTTTATGAAATTGTCGGCATTGCCGATGCGGATGATCGTGTTGATGATCTCCTCATAGTAGGCTTCCTTGTCCGCTATATCCGCCTTTTCGGTGATGAGTTCCTCGATCACATAGCGGAAATCTTCAGGCATAGCCTTCCTTACTTTAGACCTTGTGTACTTGCTGGAAGTGTGCTTGCACACGTCAATGAGCCGATAGAGCATGACTTTGTACCAGTCATTAAGCTCTGCCTCGTCAGTAATCTCTTTCTTTACAAGTTCGATCTTTTCACGCGGATAGTAGACCAGCGTCGCCAGTTCTTTAATATCCTTTTCCGGCAGAGTATGCCCGTAAACTTCACCGATCTTCTTTTTTACAGCACCGGATCCGTTCCTGAGAACATGGGAGAACGCTTCATATTCGCCGTGAATATCAGTGATAAAGTGTTCTGTACCTTTGGGCAGATTCAGTATTGAGCTCAAGTTAATAATTTCCGTAGATGCTTTGGCGATTGTGGGATAGAGCTGAGCCAGACGCTCAAGATATCTTCTGTCCAATTGTTCCATGGTAAAACCTTCTTTCTAAAACCTAATAACGTCCTTTCATGATTGAAAAGACAATACCGAAAAGAACTGCGACCAGAATGACCGGCCACGCGGTTATCACGACTTTGGTAACCAGTACTATGATCAGTCCGACGACAAGTACCGCAATGAGCAGTGTAGTCAGGCAGCCCCAGTTGAAAGAACCGTCCAGATTCCGGAAAAGATTCAGGAATCCTCCGGTCTTTTCGACCTTGAAATCCGGTGTCCGGTCAAAGAAGCCATTATCAAAGAACGCTGTATTTTTTTCTTTAAAAGCAGGTCCCGCGCTCTCCTCGTCCTCACCGAACTCATAATCCGGCGCATACTCTTCAGCCTCGACCTCCTGATAACCTGAATCAGTATCAGACGATACAGTTTTAGTCTGCTGATATGTAGCCTCCTCATAGCCCTGTTCATAGGTGGCTTCCCGGTAACCGTAAGAGTTCCTCGGTGCCTCAGCGATATTGCGGGCAATCAGAATCGGGTCTCCGAGCTGTTCCGTCGCTTCCTCCTCGCTCTTCCCCCTGGACACTTCAGCGTCAATATACCCTTCATAGTACCGGAGTTCTGAGGCGATTTCAGATTCTGACAAATCCTCGGACAGCTTGTTGCCAAGTGCGTTCAGAAATTCTTCTTTTGTCATAGTCGTACCTTTCAATCTGTCTGCGGCACATGCCGCATCCGTCTTAAATGACACGTGATCCGCGTCTGACAATTATAATACCATAGTTAAAGCACTGTTGCATATATGATAAAAAGAAAAGAGCCCTACCGAAGTAAGGCTCTCTCTACGTGCGGGACAAGATTCGAACTCGCGACCTTCTGGTCCGTAGCCAGACGCTCTATCCAGCTGAGCTACCCACACATTTCGTTGCTTTGTCTGCAACAAGCAGTATAATACAACGATTGGATAATTTTGTCAACATACTTTTTTAAATTTTTGTTTTTAGTGAAGGTACTTCTACCGATGGACTATGGAACTCTCCGACGAACCTGTCTGAACTGCCATGATTCATGGAAGCAGTTCAGGCGGACTGCTCTTTCAATCTATTTCCGGCAGCAAATCATTCATCTTCGTGAGAAAAACATTGCCGGTCCGACCGAGAAATCAAAAACGCGTAAGCGTTTTTTAGTTCGCAGGGGAGGACCGGCGTTTTTCGATGAAGATGATGTTTGCTCCGGTCTACGGACCTGCGGTGCAGTCTGTCTGAACTGCCCCCGCTATCCGTTGGAGCCATATGCATCGATCAGTTAGCGAAAATCGGTGTGGAATAATATCTGTCTCCGGAATCAGGGAGAATGACGACGATGGTCTTACCTGCATTTGCAGGATCCTTTGCCACCTCAATCGCTCCGCTGAGGGCAGCCCCTGAAGAAATACCCACGAGAATTCCTTCTTTCTTCGCAATCAGCTTGGATGTTTCAAATGCGACCTCGTTCTCAACTGTAATGACGCCGTCATAAAGCTCCGTATCGAGGGTATCCGGAACAAATCCGGCGCCGATACCCTGAATCTTGTGCGGGCCGCCGTGACCTTCCGAGAGGACCGGTGATGTCTTAGGCTCGAGAGCAAGAACCTTGATATCCGGATTTTGTTCTTTCAGGTAACGTCCGGTGCCGCTCAGAGTTCCGCCTGTGCCCACACCTGCGATAAATATGTCGACCACGCCATCTGTATCCGCCCAGATTTCCGGACCTGTCGTCTCATAGTGGGCTTTCGGGTTGGCTGGGTTCACGAACTGGCCCGGTATAAAACTGTTCGGCGTCTCAGCTGCCAGCTCATCCGCTTTGGCTATAGCCCCCTTCATTCCTTTGGAACCGTCGGTAAGAACGATTTCCGCGCCGTAAGCCTTGAGGATATTTCTGCGCTCAACAGACATCGTTTCCGGCATCGTGAGAATGACCCTGTAGCCCTTGGAAGCCGCGATGGCCGCAAGACCAATTCCTGTATTTCCTGATGTAGGCTCGATGATAACAGATCCTTCTTTCAGCTTTCCGCTGGCTTCGGCATCCTCTATCATGGATTTTGCAATCCTGTCCTTCACGGAACCTGCAGGGTTAAAGTACTCGAGTTTAGCCAGAATACGCGCGCTGAGGCCAAGCTCTTTTTCAATATTCTTAAATTCGACCAGCGGTGTGCCGCCGATGAGACCGAGTGTACCTTCATAAATATTTGCCATTACAATTCCCTCCTCGTTTTCAGCAGGTTATTTGAACGCCTATGCATTCCCCATATTTCCTAGCTATTTTCTATGAATTATATCATCTATCTCTGCTTTGTCAATACACAAATATGAAAAATACCCCGGAAACCGCATGCGGCCGGGGCATTCTTTCTGTCAGCTTATAACTGATTTCAGATTACATAATCTGACTGCAGGGCAGTCTCCTCATTTACAAGATCTTCCAGGGTCACGCTGTCCACATAATCGTTGATTACTTTATTCAGCCCGTTCCAGAAGGAAATAGTCGGACAGCTCTCCGCTCGCGGACACTCATTGATGTCTGTCTCAAGACACGCAGTCGGCGCAAGCGGTCCCTCCAGAACACGCAAAATGCTGCCCACTGTATAGTCAGACGGATTCCGGGCAAGCCGATAGCCTCCGGATGACCCGCGAAGGCTCTGTACAAAACCGGCCTTGCTGAGGGGCGAAATAATCTGTTCCATATACTTAAGTGTAATTCCCTGTCTTCTTGCTATATCTTTCAGCGGGACAAGCTCTCCGGAATTATGCATAGCCAAATCCAGCATAATTCTGAGGGCGTAACGCCCCTTCGTGGAAACTTTCATCTGCATCCCTACTTTCCTAGTGGTTTTATATGATTATATATCATCCAACACGGAATTGCAAGTAAAAAGCCCCCGCCGGTTTCCCGGCGGAGGCCGCTCTCATCATATGAGGGGAGATCAATCCATGTCGCGGATGATCTTTCTTGTGCGAAGGATGGATGTCGGGCTCATGGACAGCTCGTCGATACCCATCTTGACAAATACTTCTGTAAGTTCCGGATCAGCGCCGAGCTCGCCGCAGATACCGACCCATGTATTATGTCTGTGGCCTGCATCGATTGTCATCTGGATAGCCTTCAGGACTGCCGGATGATGTGCGTCGAAGAATTTCTCAAGCTTCTGATTCTGACGGTCAATTGCGCATGTGTACTGTGTCAGGTCGTTCGTGCCGATTGAGAAGAAGTCAACGAGCTCTGCAAGCTCATCTGCCATGAAGACAGCTGCCGGAGTCTCGATCATGATACCAACGGAAATGTTCTCATTGAACGGAACATCATGAGCACGAAGATCAGCCTTAGCTGCCTCGAGGAGCTTCAGTGAGCGCTCAACTTCCCACTTGGAGATAATCATCGGGAACATGATAGCTACATTGCCGTAAGCGGATGCGCGAAGGAGCGCTTTCAGCTGAGTCATGAAGATCTCTTCACGTGTCAGGCAGATACGGATAGCGCGGAAGCCCAGAGCCGGGTTCTCTTCCTTGTCAAGGTTGAAGTAGTCGATCTGCTTGTCAGCACCGATATCCAGTGTACGGATGATGAGCTGTTTTCCGGCAAGGATCTCAGCGACCTGCTTGTAAGCCTGGAACTGCTGCTCTTCTGTCGGATAATCATCATTCTGCAGATACAGGAATTCGGAACGGAAGAGGCCGACGCCCTCGCCGTCATTCTCAAGAACATAGCCGATATCGCCTACGCCGCCGATGTTGCAGTACAGATGTACATGCTTGCCGGACTTTGTTACGGACTCAAGACCCTTCATAGCATCGAGGAGTTTTCTCTTCTCGATCTCTTCAGCCTGCAGTTTCTTATACTTAGCAAGTGTATCCTCATCCGGATCAATGAGAACAGCGCCTGCCTTGCCGTCGACGATTGCCATCTTGCCGTTGACATCCTTCGGAACCTTGACCTGAACAAGTGCCGGAATGTTCATTGTACGAGCAAGGATTGCTGTATGGGAGTTTGTGGATCCCTCTCTTGTTACAAATGCAAGGACCATAGCCTTGTCAAGCTGAACTGTCTCTGACGGAGCAAGGTCATCAGCTACAAGGATGACCGGCTCTGTGAAGTTGTTGCCGCCGGCACCGCCGCCCATGAGGTCTGTGACGAGACGGGAAGAAATATCCTTGACGTCTGCCGCACGTCCTCTCATGTACTCATCTTCCATGCTGGCGAACATTGCTGCAAAGTTATCACCTGTTGTCTTAACAGCATACTCTGCATTGACCTGCTGCTCTTTGATGATCTCTTCGATGGACTCATTATAGTCATCATCATCAAGCATCATCTGGTGTACTTCGAAGATTTCAGCGTGAGCTTCGCCTACGTCAACGAGTGCCTTCTCATAGAGTGCCTTGAGCTCGCCCATAGCCTGCTCTTTAGCTGCATGGAGACGCTCGATCTCTGCAGCAACGTCAGCTACCTGTACCTTCTCGATAGCTCCGTCTGCCTTGGCCATCTCTGCGATCTTGCCGATAGCGATTCCCTGATACGCTGCTTTGCCAGTGAATTTTTCCATCTCAGTGCTCCTTTTTTTAATATTAGATTTGTCCAAAATCACCGCGATAATGGACAGCAAGAACATACTTCTTTGAATATTATATGACATGAAAAGACTATAAGCAACGGAAAATTTGTTGATTTTACACTATTTGCGCTATTTGTTGCAAATATGACTCGGCATTTTGCCATGACACAAAAATACAGGGACCGGTCCCTTGTGCAAATATGCACAAGGCCGCCGGACCCCTGTCACGAAGCTTTAGTCAGTATGTATTTATCTCAGTGGGGGAAGACCTCCCATTCTGCACGCAGCAGGCAGACTGATATCGGACAGACTCACTCGACTGTCACTGATTTTGCCAGATTTCTCGGTTTATCAACATCCAGACCCTTAGCGCAGCTGACATAATAGCCGAGCAGCTGCAGCGGAATGATTGCGAGCGATGTGGCAAAATGCTCATCAGTCTTTGGAATATATACCGTGAAATCGGCTGTATCTTCAATATTGTAGTTGCCATAGGAGGTCAGCCCCATAAGATAAGCTCCGCGGCTCTTGCACTCGACCATATTGGACACAGTCTTCTCGTAAAGGCCGGACTGGGTCAGGACACCTACAACAAGCGTACCGTCCTCAACCAGGGAAATCGTTCCGTGCTTCAGCTCACCCGCTGCGTAGGCCTCGGAGTGAATATAGCTGATTTCTTTCATCTTAAGGCTTCCTTCAAGGGAAATCGCGTAGTCGATACCTCTGCCGATGAAAAAGATGTCATGCGCATTGGAATACTTGGCAGCGAACCACTGGATTCTCTCCTTATCCTCAAGCAGTCTCTGGATCTTTCCGGAGAGGGTCCGTATCTCTGTCAGCATCTCCTGTGCTTTCGCATCATCTATCATTCCGCGGATGAGCGCGAACTCGATGGCGAGAATGTAGGACGCGATCAGCTGCGTGGAATAAGCCTTTGTCGTCGCGACGGCTATTTCCGGGCCTGCCATCGTATACAAGACATAATCAGCCTCGCGGGCGATGGAGGATCCCACTACATTAACTATAGCCAGCGTTTTATTTCCCAGATTCTTCGCTTCGCGAAGAGCTGCGAGGGAGTCTGCCGTTTCTCCCGACTGGCTGATAACAACGACCAGATTATCCGGAGCCAGAAGCGGTCTTCTGTATCTGAACTCGGAAGCCAGCTCCACGCGTACCGGAATGCGGACAAGATCCTCAAATACATACTGGGCTGCTACACCCACATGATATGCACTGCCGCAAGCGACGATCGTGAGACCGCTTATTGAAGACACAGCCTCGTCTGTCAGACCGGTAGATGAAAGATCAACGACCGGACCGTCCTGACTGTCCTTCACATATGCACCCACCGTATCCGCAACAGCCTTTGGCTGCTCATGGATCTCTTTCATCATGAAATGCTCAAAACCGCCCTTTTCTGCGGCTTCCGCATCCCATTTGATCTCATGCAGTTCCTTCTCGACGATATCACCATCCAGATTGTAGAATTCTGCCTTGCCCGCGGTTAATCTCGCCATCTCAAGGTTGCCGATATAGTAAACGTTCCTTGTGTAGTTCAAAATTGCGGGAACATCAGAGGCTACATATGTCTCACCATTGTTGACCCCGATGATCATCGGGCTGTCTTTTCTGGCAACATAAATCTCGCCGGGGTACTCTTTGAACATGACGGCAAGGGCGTAGGAACCGCGCACACGGACCATTGTCTTGGCGATAGCGTCAATCGGGCCCATCTTATACTTATGATAATAGTAATCAACGACCTTGACCGCCACTTCCGTGTCCGTCTCCGAATAGAACTTATATCCTTTCCGGATCATCTTGTCCTTCAGTTCCTTATAATTCTCAATGATACCGTTATGAACAGCAACAACGTTCATATCGCTTGTCGCATGCGGATGCGCGTTGTTTTCTGACGGTTCTCCGTGTGTCGCCCATCTGGTGTGGCCGATACCGCAGCTTCCGGGAACAGCCGTGCCGCCATTGGTCTTCTCCGAGAGAACTTTCAGGCGCCCTTTAGCCTTCACGACAACAGGAACCTTATCGGCATCGCGGACCGCTATTCCCGCGGAGTCGTAGCCTCTGTACTCAAGTTTCGATAAACCTTCAAGCAGGATCGGTGCTGCCTGTCTCGGACCTATATACCCGACAATTCCACACATAATCTATTTCTCCTCTCACTATGAGATAATAACCAACAGGACTTAATCAGTATAATCTCAGACCCCAAAAAAGTAAAGGTGTTCATCACACCCGCAGCTTAAGCGCACAAGGATTACAAACTTACGCCTTATCTGTTCCTGTAAATCTGCATTTTGCCCATCATGAAGCAAATGAATATATTTTTTTATCAAAAACTGCACAATTTTTCCATATTTTTTACTCAAAATCTTTTCTATATGTTACAATACATATAGTGTCATTGCACAGGTCTCTGTACACAGAGACAGTTCCCAAGCGCTTTTATTATTACCAAATATAAAAGAAAGAGAGGTTTCACATTATGCAAAACTCAATGTTAGCAATGATTCTGGCCGGTGGTCGTGGTAGCCGTCTGAAAGACCTTACCAACAAAGTGGCCAAGCCAGCCGTTTCATACGGTGGAAAGTACCGTATCGTCGACTTCCCGCTTTCCAACTGTGCGAACAGCGGTATCGATGTTGTCGGTGTCCTTACACAGTATGAATCTGTTGAGCTGAACTCCTATGTTGCCGCTGCCGGCAACTGGGGTCTTGACAGCCGTGACAGCGGTGTCTTCGTACTTCCGCCGCGTGAAAAAGCAGATGCGGGTCTCGATGTTTATCGCGGCACAGCAGATGCTATTTCCCAGAACATTGACTTTATCGACAAGTATGATCCAGAATATCTGCTCGTACTCTCCGGTGACCACATCTACAAAATGAACTATGACAAGATGCTGGATTATCACAAAGAGAAGGGCGCTGACGTAACAATCGCTGTCCGCGAAGTTCCGTGGAAGGAAGCTCCGCGTTTCGGTATCATGAACACGGATGCTGATCTCAACATCATTGAGTTCCAGGAAAAACCGAAGGAGCCGAAGAGCAATCTTGCATCCATGGGTATCTACATCTTCACATGGAAAAAACTTCGCGCTATCCTCGTAGCAGATATGGTCAATCCGGATTCCAGCCATGACTTCGGCAACGATGTCATCCCGACATACCTGAACGCAGGCGACAAGCTCGTTGCTTGGAAATTCAAGGGATATTGGAAGGATGTAGGAACCATCGATTCTCTGTGGGAAGCCAACATGGATCTTCTTGACAAGAAGAATGAGCTTGATCTCGGTGACAGCTCCTGGAAGATCTACACAGATGATGCTCCGGCTCTTCCGCAGTATATCGGACCGGACGCTTCTGTTGAGAATTCCTATATCACACAGGGCGTTGTCGTAAACGGCGAAGTAAAGAATTCTGTTCTGTTCACAAACGCTGCAGTAGCAGCCGGTGCCAAGGTCATTGATTCTGTCCTTATGCCGGGCGCTGTTGTTAAAGAAGGTGCCTGCGTAGTCCGTTCACTTGTTGCTGACGGTATCGAAATCAGTGCTGGCGCTGTCGTAGGAAATGCTGACAGCGAAGAGATCACACTTGTAGCACAGAATGTGTAAAAGGGGGTAGAATAAAATGGCAAAAGCATTAGGCATTGTCACTTCCGGCAATCGCATTAAAGTTGAAGGCATGCAGGCATTCCGCCCTGTATCTGCATTTACATTCGTCGGTCGTTACAGAATGATCGACTTCCCGCTCTCCAATCTCAGCAACTCCAATATTGAGAGAATCCAGGTATTTGCAGGCGCAAATCCCCGCTCTCTCGCTGAGCATGTAGGCACAGGCCGTCACTATGGTATCAACAGCAAGCGCGGCAAGATTCAGCTGCTGTTCTCACCTGAGAGTGAAGTAAACGAAATCTACAACACAGACGTAGCTTCCTTCCTGTACAATGAAGATGTCATTTCGAGAGCTCCGGGCGAGTATGTGATCCTTGTTCCGTCCTACATGGTATTTGCACAGAACTATGAGGAGCTTCTTAATACTCATATCGCTTCCGGCGCTGACATCACTCTTCTGTATCACAAGGTAACAAATGCTGATGTTGCTTACATGAACTGCGAGTACCTGAAGCTCGATGATGAGAAGACAGTTCTCGCTATCGAGACAAACATCGGCGGCAAGGCCAACAAAAACATCTTCATGAACAGCTACATCATGAAGAAGGATCTGTTCCTTGATCTCATCAAAGAAGCCAAGAAGAAATCTTCGATGTACAACCTGTTCAACATCGTAAACGACAAGGCTGCTTCCGAAGAGCTCAATATCAAGGCTGTTCAGCATGAAGGCTACTTCGAAGCCATCACAGACTTCAAGTCCTATTTCAGAGCTAACCTTGAGCTTACAGATTATGCGACAGCAGCAAGCCTGTTCACAGAGAAATGGCCGATTTACACAAGAACGAACGATGCATGCCCGACACAGTATCTCCCGGGCGCTTCTGTAAAGAAATCTCTCATCTCCAACGGCTCACTTATCGCCGGCACAGTTGAGAACTGCATCATCGGCCGCGGCGTCGTTATCGAGGAAGGCGCAGTAGTCAAGAACAGCGTCATCTGCTCCGAAGTCACCATTGCAGCCGGAACAGTTATCGAGAACCAGGTCGTTGACAAATACGCAAGCATCCTTCATGCTAAGGAAATCATTGCCGATCCGGAGAATCCGGGATACGTCAAGAGACTTGACACTCTTTAATCCCATTTGGTAATAATTAAGCAGAGGCTGCTGCCGCCACAGGCAGCAGCCTTTTTTCCGGAGAAGCGCCCACTGGCAGGTGATTTTGCGGGCAGGTCTAAGATTATACCAGAGGTCGTATAAAAATGATAAAAATAGCACTTGCCGAAAGTGCGTTTATCTGTTACTATAGATTAGTACGAATTGTATAAAAATTCCTCGATAGCTCAATGGTAGAGCACTCGGCTGTTAACCGAGTTGTTGTAGGTTCGAGCCCTACTCGGGGAGCTCGATGAAGGTTTTCTTCATCCCCTGGATCTTTAGCTCAGTTGGTTAGAGCAGTCGGCTCATAACCGATCGGTCCGGGGTTCAAGTCCCTGAAGATCCATTCGCTGCCTGGCCGGGCTAACTGCCCGGAGGTAGGCAGGGAAGCTTCAGAAAATATCTGGCTCTGTGGTACAGTTGGTTAGTACGCCGCCCTGTCACGGCGGAGGTCGAGGGTTCGAGTCCCTTCAGAGTCGTAGGGCTGGGCAAAAGCCCAGCTCTTTCTTTTAACAGCTGCGCCGGCATGGCGAAATTGGCAGACGCAAGGGACTTAAAATCCCTCGGAGTAACATCCGTGCCGGTTCGAGTCCGGCTGCCGGCAGTAACAAAAATCCCCGTTCTTGCTGAATTAATCAGCAGGATCGGGGATTTTTTGTTCATTAAGTATTAACCGAGATTCAGCTACGTTATTTTTTAGCAATCAGTTCCATACCATAATTATTCGGATGAATCAGACCGCTGCCCTCAGCGACCTGCGTCGTCCCGTCATTGTCAAAACAATCTATAGACAACCACTCCATACAACATTTTGAGGTATTAAAAAATACCGGGAACCCGCATTATCAGCGGATTCTCGGCATTCGAACTGTCAGAGACCGGATTATATGCCGGTCCCCTGCTTATTGCAACGTCTTTTAAGATTTCCCATCTGACTGATGCAGAGCACTATTGGGATGAAAATGATGATGTGCATCATGTATATCAGTGGATTTTTGAGCGAAAATCCGAGCTTCGATATGATATTCTTTACCATCGTATGCGCGATATAGATTTCCAGCGAATACTTTCCCAGGAGGGAAAACAGGGAGAACAGCTTGCACCACTTCGCGGGGACTGCTTTCCTCAACATCACATATGCAAACATCAGAAAGATGCCGTAATATCCATAGAAAGATCGGCCGAGCGGAAAATCCATTCTGCCTACGATGAGCTTAGCGATCGGGGCGAACAGGATGACGCAAATGACCCAGAGCGGGACATCACTTTCCTTGTCTCCCATCTCCTCTGAACGCCTCCCGAGCCACATCCCAATCAGGAAGTAAGGAACCCGCTGCAGCGCCATTTCAATATTGTCGAAGACACCATAGGCGAACCGATAGCACAAGATGGTCATACTGAAGGCACATATCAGGGCGAACAGATATCTGCGCCTGTCATTTACCAGCCAAAACACGAATGGTGAAAGGATGTAGAGAAGACAAATGAATGAAATGTACCAGAACGTCGAAGCCTCGCTGATCCAGAAAGTGATAAGGGTGTAGTCGAGAAGAAATTTCGCGAAGGTCTCATGGAAAAAGAAGAAATCCATTATAATCCAGTAGACCAGACCACATACGAGATAGGGAAGAACGACCCTGTAGACCCTTTTCCGGTAGAAGGCAGACAGCTTTTCCCTGCGGCTCAAGGAATAATACAGACCGAATCCGGATAAGATGATGAAAATATCAACTCCGACACTACCTACTGCGCTGTTATAAAATTTTGTAAGGATACGGATTACAGTATTCGGGGCTTCCGTATTCAGGAAAATAGCAAAATAATGGTACAATACAACGCTCAGAATGGATGCACCGAACAGTTCTCCGCGATACGTGCTTATATCACTCCACGTAAACGGCACTCTATACGTTCTCTTCTTGCTCACTTTCCTCTTCTCCTCATATATGATTCCAAGATATGAAAAAATGATGTCGTCGCTTTCCTTTCATTCACATACTCAAATCATCATTATTCTGAATCGACTCTGTTCCAAGACGTAATCCTTTGACAATCCTCAGCACATATGGAAGCTGTGAAGAGTCAAGCATTTTTAATTCATTTATTATTTCCATCAGTTCTGCTTCATTCGTTTCCGATTCTGATGCAGATATACTATTCGTTTCCACAAGTCCCTCCTTCATGTGGTCAGACAGCTACATATAATATATGTTTTTATTTCCGGTTAATTCCCTTTACATATTAGTTAATCTAGTTTACTTTGTCAACATCGTCGTCTACGAATGATTATCCGATTATTGATAACCAATTCTTTTTATAATAATTTGTATGTATGTGATATGATACACTCAAGTGGCGAAGTTGCTTCACTCATCTTCCGTATACCGTAGTTTTTATTTTCTCGATGCAACTTCTGGGTAAATTTAGGACACAAAAAAGGAATCTCAAAGCCGATTCGGATTCGACCGAGAGATTCCAGATTTGTTTTAAGATAAGATATGAAGGCCAACTTGGAGCCAGGTGACAAAGTTAAATGATCAGAAAAGAAGCCGATCTCCGCCAGCATCTCACGTCTCGCGGCTTCTCCCGGAGTTTCGCCCAGGTATATGAGACCGGCAGGGACATGTTACACTCGTCTCCTTTAAAATTGATGAATTCCATTGTAGAATCTTATCTGTAACCGGCTTTCAATTCATTAACCCAGCTTCAGCTGTGCTACTATCCTTTTCGCAATCAGTTCCATACCATAATTATTCGGATGAATCAGACTGCCGCCCTCGGCAATCTGGGTTGTCCCGTCATTGTATGTCACGATTGTGCCGGCAGGTGGCAGTGTCTGTGTAGAAAGAAGGTTCTGGATCGACACAAAATCGCATCCGTTCTCTTTACATGCACGAATATAATCGCTGATGACAGTCGGTCTGTAATACCATGTTCCGACACAGATTACACGGGCTTTTGGGCAATCCGCTTTTATCTGCGCAAGAAGATGTCTGATATTATTCCCGAAAGCGGCCTGCTTTTCATTATCGTTCACGTTATCTCCGAGCTGGATGATGATCAGATCAAGGTCTTCCTTAAAGAGATATCTCTTAGCCGCGTACCACCTTCCGGCTGTATCCAGATCCGTACTTCCTTCGAAGGCCGTTCCCGACAATTTAGTAAAAACTGCAGTTGGATTTTTCTTAAGAATTGCGCTGGTAACGTAATAATAATAATCGTGTCTGCTGTCAGTGGCACACATACCGAAACGCCCGCCTTTTTCCACTGAACCGAGTCCCTGCAGCAGACTGTTTCCGATGAACAGAGTCTTTCCCGGAACGGTGGGAACAGAAATTGTCGTCCTGTCTTCTGTCAATATCGTCGCGTAGCTGCCGTTCTTCTTTTTGACCACAGGTGAACTGATATTTACAATTTTCCCGTTCTGCTTCGTGACAGTATAGAAATTATTCAAATAATGTCTATATAAAAATGTCATGATCTGTCCGCGTGTGCAGAACAGGCTTGTACCAAAGGTGCCATCGGAAAAGCCCTTAGTAACACCTGCGCTGCTGCCCCAGCAGACAGCTTCATAATACGGATGCGATGCAGATATATCCTTAAAAGGTGAGACGGTCGGGACTTTTATGTCCGGCTTGCCGGCGACTCTCCAGAGGAACATCATGGCGTGTCCGCGCGTGCAGTTCTTATTGATACCGAATGTTCCATCGGCATATCCTTTAGTAATTCCGTTCTGATAAGCCCACAAAATCGCTTTGTAAAACGCATGTGTCATCGGAACATCAGGGAAAGGACTTTTCCTGACATACTTGGGTGCCGGTTTTCCCATAGTTCTCCATAAGAACATCATTGCCGCGCCGCGTGTGCAATTAGCGCCGCTCCGGAAAGTACCATCACTGTAACCCTTGGCGATCCCGTTGTTCCCAGCCCAGCAGATTGCCTGATAATAAGCATCCCTGGCATCCTGAATGTCCGGGAACGGGCTGAACGGTCCTTTGGTCCACTGTACCCCGACTTTATTGGGATCATCGTAATATGCTGCTTCCTCTCCCGCAAGGACCGTCGGATCTTCTACAGTTCCCGACCCGTCAGACCCTCCGACCGGCTGCGTCTCCTGGTTATCTTTCAGAGAATTGTCAGCTATTAAATCCGGAACTTCAACAACCGAGCTTTCGGCATCCGACGTATCATTAATGATCATAGCCGGATCCTCAGCAGGCACTATTTCGGTTTCAGACGCATTTTCAATAATCGAATTCGGATCGTCAATCAAAACTTCTTCGGCATCCGCCGCATTTTCAAATATCAGATCAGCTTCTTCATCAATAATCACCTGCTCCGGACTTTCCGACGATATTTCCGCAGTAGAATCGACCGCCTGAACCGGACAGGCGGTCGATACAACCAGCGTTAATACTGTCAATATAGGCACAATTTGCCTCCACATGGATTTTTTATTCATACATACCTCTGTCCCAGTGAAAACTATCTCCTGAAGCCTGTCGATCCCTCGAACTATTTTCCGGATGCGGCTCCAGTCTCCACTCTTCAACTTCTCCGAGTCTTCGTGGATCACAATCCGGTTGCCCATCATGTCAGATACATTTTTCCTGACCCTTTAATGTATCTGTACTAGTCAAAAGAATCATATCGGCTCCTTTTAAAAATGTCAATACTCATCACCGCATACAATTCCTTACTTATCCGGCCCCTTAGTCTCAGTAAATGTTGGATTAACACTTAATATCTCATTAATATCTCTTCAAATATTACAATAGGGGCTGTTACATTAAGTCGAGTCCGCAGCACATATAGCAGACTTTATATACAAATGTCTGCTATATGTGCTGCAAACACCACCTAATGCAACAGCCCCTTGGCACTCATTCCTATCTTTACTTCGATCGGTAAAGGAAGGTAACAATAGCTCCTCTTATGCAGTTTTCATCGACGCCGAACGTTCCCTTCTTATTTCCGGACGTGTAACCATTCGTTATCTTTTTCTGATAGCCCCAGAGAATAGCCTTATAGAAGGCATGAGTAGTGGGAACATCCCGAAACGGAGATTTCGCGGATGTCTTCGGTGCCGGTTTTCCTTTTAACCTCCAGAGGAACATCATGAGCTCACCGCGACTTACATCGTGGTCGATGCCGAACGTTCCGTCTGGATATCCCTTGGTGATACCATTCTGAGATGCCCAGAGGATTGCTTTGTAAAAAACATGGGTCTTTGCAACATCCTTGAACGGACTCTTTGAGACTGCTTCCGGAGCAGGCTTTCCCGCATATCTCCACAGGAACATAATCGCCTGTCCTCTCGTGCACGGCACTTCCATACCGAAACTTCCGTCTCCGAAGCCCTTTGTGATTCCTCTCCATGTCGCCCAGTAAACTGCCCTGTAGAAGGGATGGGGCGGATCCTGCACATCCGAATAACTTCGCGTATCTCCCACCTTGCCGCCAGGCATCTCGGTCAGCGAGAGCGACAGGAAAAACTCTTCAGTTGAAGAATGATCCTGCTCAGCTGCAATGAGCGCATCCCCCTGAGTAATTCCGGTATTTACGTGAAGCGATCTTCCGTTATAAGCATTGATAAATGTATATGTTCTGTTCGGATTCTGCTGTATCAGCCACAGCTGCTCCGGCTCATCTGAAGGTAGGCTAAGCACGACCTTCTTTGAAGTCCCTTTCGTTGAAAGGGCAAGCATGCTGTCAGTTGAAACAATTCTATACAGATTCTCATACACCGGCTCGAATCTGAAATCATTCAGTTCTTTTCTGCCGTTGCCGTCCCACATTATAACTTGAGAGCCCACAGAATCGGATTGTATATGAGCACAGAAGCCACAATCTCGCGATGCATAGATGCAATAATTTCTGTCTGCCTTCACATCTCCATCATAAGAAATCACTGCATTCTTTTTTCTCTTTTCTGCCTCTTTGATGACTGTCTCGGGAAGAATACCGGTGACACTGATTGCGTTTACCCATTTGTCAAGCCCGGCAATCTGGTCAATCTTTTGCACTGCTGTATTCAGCGGGATATTATGAAATCTGCAGGTGCGCTCAACTGCTTCCGTAATCATCCACTCATGTACATAGATATACAGTTTGCCGTTTATAAGCGCCTTCAGTCCTTCTGCCTCTTCGATATATCCTTCCTTTATGTTAAAGAGAATTAGTGTATAGTCCGAATCCGGATCCATTTGAGCAAGAGTTTTTAAATACCACTTAATGTTTGACAGATATGTTGCTCCGCCCTGAAGATTGTGTTTTTCAATCAATGTGTAGATATGACATATCATTTCCGACGTCATCCTGCCATCGCTCTTGATATCAAGATATGGCCTGAGCCCGTTCGCTGCGCAGGTCTCGAGGGCACTGTCTAATGTCGGCGCTTTCTCCCCTCTCCACATCTGTCCTCTGCGAACGCCAAAATCATATGCCTGCAGCTCTTTATATGTCAAATCTCTGACATAAATAGGATCCTCAATTATTGTTCCGTCTTCAGCTCTTCCATAATTGTTGATTGTCTCATCATGTAAAAGCACCGGAATTCCGTCTTTTGTAAAACGTATATCAAACTCAACTTTACTAAATCCAAATGCTGCTGCCATCTGAATTGAAGAGAGCGTATTTTCCGGGGCGTATTTGCAAAACCCCATATGGGCAATGACCGATATTTTGGAAGAGATATGCTCTGGATTTTTGACCTTTGCGCAGATGAAATTTCCGCTCACTGTAAGTGTGCATCTATTTGACAGACCCAGCTTCTGCAGGAGGCTCCCTGCCTTCTGCTTCGCCTCTGTCAGATTCCCGCAATCACTGAGCGAAAACGCCTTGCTTCCACCATCCAGCCAGACAATCTTGAGCATATATCCGGAGGTGCCGGATAACACTTCATCGTCAGTCTGATGAATGTCAGCCATATTGTCATCAATCGGGTCATCAGCTTTTTCCTCATAATGATCAGAGTCTTCTTTCGTCGAATCAATCTCTTGTGCATCTTCCGTGATCAACTCTCCCTCCGGCAGACCTTCTATATCCGATTCAGTATCAAACGAGTTATCCGGTATACTTTCAGCATACACATTTTCTGAAACAGGTACTCTTTCAGGGAGAATATCAACGTCTGCCTCCTCGTCAATAGCATTCATATCCATAACTTCCGCTGATTCCTCTGCAATGAATGCTTCCTCAGAAGCTGACATGTATAAATCCTCTGCATAAACCCTTCCGTTACCGCAAATCAAGTTACTGTATACAACAAAGAGAACCAACAATAATTTCGTATATTTCCTCAAAACTTGATTTCTCCCACTCACGGGTGTTTACTATAACCCTTACTGTATAAATACGACATCATGTATTCGGCTTTATCCGTTTGCGTCATTGATCTCTTCTGCTCCGAGTTGTAGTTCTCTGACAAAATTCAGCACATTCGGCAGTTTTGAGGAGTCAATCTTTTTTATTTCATTAATAATTTCCGTCAGTTCTTCTTCATTCGTTTCCGAGTCCGATGCAGATATACTATCCATTTCCACAAGTCCCTCCTTCATGTGGTCATACAGATACATTCGTGGTTATTTATATTTGGGTTAATTTCCTTTACATATTAGTTAATTTAGTTAACTTTGTCAACATAATCGTCCACGAATGATTATTCGATTATTGATAACCAAACCTTTTTATGGTACTTTAGCGTATATGATAAGATACACTCATACGGAAAAACCCTTTACTCATCTTCCATATACCATATTTCTTTTTCAATTTTTCGATGCAAGTTTTGGGTAAATTCAGGACACAAAAAAGGAATCTCAAAGCCAATTCGGATTCGATTGAGAGATTCCAGATTCGTCGTAAGATATGGAGGCCACAATATGGAGCCAGGTGACAGAGTTAGAATAATCAGAAAAGAAGCCGGTCTCACACAGGAAAAGTTTGGCGAGCGACTCGGAGTCAGCAAGGTAGCCGTCTCTAAAATAGAAAACAAAGTGAACTCCCTGAGTGACCAGATGCGAAAGTCGATCTGCAGAGAGTTCAGAATTAACGAAGAGTGGCTTCTGTCCGGCACCGGAGAAATGCACGTTAGTTCGGCGGCTGATCTGATCACAAGATTCAGCACCGAGTATGGACTTGACTCGTTGGAGAGAACCATTCTTCTTGAATATGTAAAATTAAGCCCACAGTCAAAGCAGATGTTCAAGGCTTATCTGAAAAGCATCAGTGAGCGGTTAATTAATGATAATCTGCAGCCGAAGGATGACACTTTGCGGAAGTGAAGCATGCGCCTCACCTGCATTCAAGGAACCGGAACGGATCATCATCCGGCATCGCAAGGAACTGCATCATCAAAAATGCGGCTCTGAGCGAGAGTTTCTCCTCCGCCAGGATTCTTCGGACTTCCGCCTTATCGGCAAGAATGACCTCTATCCACTCTGTCGATTCAAGTTCACGGCCAACATTGGCCTTCACGCGGCCGAACACTGCACTGCCCGGCTCATCGGTAAATCCAGGCGCCAGGAAAAATGGTCTCCTGCAGAAAGCCTCGCCTCCTGTATACTCTGTAAATTCAAAACCGGTCTCCTCCCGCATCTCACGCATGGCTGCTTCGCCCGGTGTCTCACCCGGATCTATAAGCCCGGCAGGGAGCTGATAAATCATCTCATCGACGGGAAACCGATATTCACGCTCGACGACCAGCCGGGGATGTTCCTCAGTTGTGATTGCGTAAATACAGATTCCTTCCGGAGTCAGATCATGCGTCTTTATCTTGAGCTTATCTTCAGAATTGCGGGTGCAGAAAAAGTAGTCTCTCGGATTCCCTTCACGGTCCTCAAAACCGAGATGATACATATTGAGAAATCTGTTGTCAGTCTGACGCTCGACATATTTAATGTGGCTTTTATTGCTCATTTTTCTCATTTTCTCCTTTTTCTTTCGGTATCAGTTTGTCGAATATTTTTCTGAAATATACTGACATGATATACGCCAGTCCACCGGGGCCCAGAAGGAACCATAACGGCAGTATCACGAAGAAATGATCCGGTCTCATATAGAAATAAATATGAGGACCGATATTCAGGATGACGAACATACCTGTCTCCAGCGGATTAAGAATTGCCAGTTTCCAGGCGTTGCCAAATGTGTTCTTAACAGTGTTTTCGAACATGGAAATAAGCGGGCATACATACGAGTAGACCGCTGTAAAGAGAAGCGCTGTCGCGAACACGATCCCGGGAAGAATCCTTCCGGCAGAAGCCCCGCTGACAACCAAATAATCGACGAACAGCACCGTATATACGCCGATACCGATCAGGGTCACCGGGACGGACTGCTTGAAATTTTCTCTGAAAGCCTTAAAAAAGCTCCTGACAATTGCGCCTTCCTCATTCTTCACCATCTTAAGAGTGACCGTATACATGGCAATCGTCGCCGCCCCCATTGTGAAGACGGGTATGCTGCACACGATCCAGAGGACAGAAAGAATGCCGCAGTCGAATACCTTGGCAAGAAAGCGATTCAGTTTATTATCCGCGTCAAACAGCCTGTTCACCTGATACACCTCCCAAAAATTCTTACGAAAAGAAGCGGAAATGCTATAATGCACTTCCGCTTCTTTTCAGACGGAGAAGGAGGGATTTGAACCCTCGCGCCGCTATTAACGACCTGCACCCTTTCCAGGGGTGTCCCTTCGGCCAGCTTGGGTACTTC
>JBGUHN010000025.1:0-2565 GCA_045112155.1 Lachnospiraceae bacterium | reverse complement strand
TGTTAGCGTCGGGTGAAAAGGGCCAGAATAAGTCGGAAAATATGGGCCATTTATCGTCGGATTGAAAAGGCCATTACAAGTCGGGCGAAAAGGGCCAATATTCAATCTGCGTGGAATAAGATGAATACACGACAGCCTTGAGAGTAGCAGAGCACAGGCTTGCGCAGCTTTGGCAGATAGCGTTTAGGTCAGGGGCAAGCGGAGGAAATAGCCCGAAGGGCTGTTTCTGGAGCGCGGCAGCTCCGGGGAGTGCTCAGGACATAGAAAGGCCATTACACTTTTCTGTCAATTCCTTTATACTGAAGTGGGTCAACACATCAGATAGGAGGAATATGAATCAGATAGAACGTAATGACCTGCAATCTACTATAACACAAGTCCTGCAGGAAATGAAAGTAGAAGCAGGAGAAAAATTTGACATCGACAAGGTCAACCTGGCGGAGCTTGGAAGACGAACCGGTATATCCAGAAAGAAGCTCCGCAATCTCAGGAAGCATGGATTCCTTGTATTACCGCATGCGTCCCTTGGGAAGAAACACACAAACACCAAGCTTTCTGGCTTTACAGAAATCATAGATCTGCAGCTTAAAGCCGGAGTCAGGAATGCGGAAGTAATCTATGAGCGTTTGAAAGAGGCAGGTTACCCCGGCAAATTGACACAAGTGAAGGTATATATTGCAGATCATTTGAGTCTCATGCCGGCGAAGCGGCAGATTGTGGCACCGCAGGGCAACCGAGGGAGACGGTATTCGACCGAGCCCGGAGAATCTTTCCAGATGGATTGGGGCTTCGTAAACGTGGAATCCAGTAATGGCTACACTTGGCGTGCCGCCTGCTTTGCCATGATCTGTCACCATTGCGGAGAACGGTATGTGGAGTTCTTCCCTAATGCCAAGCAGGAAAACCTCTTCATTGGGATGATTCATGCATTTCAACGCATGGGAGTCCCTCAGTATGTTTTGACCGACAATATGAAGAGTGTGCTGAATGGTCGTGATTCCGAGGGACGTCCGTTATGGAATATTCAATACGCGGACTTCATGAAGTCCGTTGGGTTTGAAACCAAGCTCTGCAAACCGAGACATCCTTTCACCAAGGGAGCTGTTGAGCGCCTTGTCCAGTTCGTGAAGGGCAATTTCACGGCAGGCCGAACATTTTCCAGCATTACCGATCTGAACTTTGAGGCGATGGCCTGGTGTGACAGACAGAACGGCCGCTATCACAAGTGTGTGGATTGTGTTCCGCATAATGAGCACCAGCTCAAATGTCTGGCTGAGGCAAGTAATTTTGAATTAACTGAGGATCTTCGACTCTATCTGTGGCCGGAGCGTATTATCACATTCGACGGATTTGTCAGCTATGAAGGTCGACGCTTTGGAGTACCATACTGGTATACTTCAAAAACATGCCGCGTCAGCCGTCAGGAGTACAGTCTCTATGTGTACTCTACAGATCTGAAGCGAAAACTCGCCGAATACAACGTCACATGGAGTCGAAAGGATCAGTTTTGCCCCGATCAGTACGCTTCTGAACAGCCTGAAGAATTTCCGACTGCGCCGATTAAGGTAAAGATGACGCAGAATACATCTCGCGCCTCCGAAGACTTTTCCTGCTTTAACTTTGACCGGGAGGTGCAGTGGTGAACGAGGAGTCAGTGTTTGATCAGATCGGAAAATGTGCGGATGTCCTGAAACTGGACTTCAACTCGGCCGAAATGGCTAAGCTTGCTGACGAAAGGGCTTTTACACCTGAGCAGTTGGATGCTGTCGCCGTTGTTTTCGATTGCTTGAAGGGAAGAAAGAAGCAAGCTGTTATCGACATGCTCCTGAATACCAGTCGACTTCCTTTGAAGGTCCCCAAAACCTTTGAAAACTACGACTACTCCAGAATCCACGGGAAAAATGCCGATTCGCTACGTAATCTTTCCTCTTTAACGGAGGTTTACGGCGGACGTAATATTGCTCTGATCGGTCCACCGGGCGTTGGAAAAACGCATTTGGCTGAGGCCTATGGCCGAAAGTGTTGCCTGGAAGGGCTTAAAACCTATCTCCTTAAGGCCTCGGAATTGAGGGAGAAGTTTGCTGAGGCCCGAAAGTTCGGCAAAGAAGCCAATGTCATCAATTATCTTATCAAGCCTTCCTGTTTGATTATTGATGAGGTGGGCAGGTGTGTCTTTGACAAAGCCTCTACTGCTCTTTTCTTCGATATGGTTGACAGGCGATACCAGAAGGAAGGTCCGCATTGCATGATCTTTACCAGCAACAAGCAGCCCAATGACTGGGCAGAGTTCTTCAGCTGCGATGACGATCTAAAAGCCGCGCTCGACCGTATCTTTGATGACGCCAAGATCATTACCATCAAAGGCGAGAGCTACCGTGGCAGAAGACGTGAAGTGTTTGCTGTTGAAGCAGGCAATCCTGCTCATGATACGTAATGAATATTCACGTCAATGAATAAGCCCATATAACACATACTCATTTTTTGGATGTGTTGGCCTTTTTATTTCGACTCAGATTGGCCCTTTTCGTCCGACTCTGAATGGCCCTTTTCACCCGACGCTAACAG
>JBGUHN010000024.1:0-132223 GCA_045112155.1 Lachnospiraceae bacterium | reverse complement strand
AGTGATAGCGGAATAAAGCCATTACCTCACTCTGCTGGTGAGGCTGCTTGGTATACACTTTTTTAGGAGCCATCAAAACATGCTCTGTGCCCTACCTCTCCCCGTGAATGGTAACGTTTTGTGCGCTTACTTTATGTCTATTCGCTTAAATACTATTTAATTATTTGCCATATTGCTGTATAATTATACCAACAGAAAGCACAGAATCATTGTCGCCGGATCGGAAATCGCCTTTCCGGCTCATTCATTAAATATTAAGAGAGGGCATCATATGGAAAAAGAAGAGAGCAGAAAACTCGCCGGTATTGCAGTCAGGGCACTCGAAGACAAACTCGCAAGTGACATCAAGGTCATAGAAATCGACGCGATTTCACCGCTGGCAGATTACTTTGTAATTGCGACGGGACGGAATGTCAATCAGACGGACGCGATGGTCGACGGTGTTGAGGAAGCTGCGACGAAAGCGGGTTTTGAGCCGGATCATATTGAGGGTCATCACAACGCCAACTGGACACTTCTCGACTATAAAGGAGTCATCGTTCATATTTTTGATGAGGAGTCAAGAGGATTCTATGATCTTGACAGACTCTGGAAGGACGGTACCGAAATCGACCCCAATACTCTATGATGCAGCAACGTTGCTTTACCGATGCTCCGGCGGGAATTCCACCGGAGCATTTTAAGTTCCGTGCTCGAAAAGTCACTCTCAACAATAAAATATTTTCTTTACTGTGCAACATTTCATACTGCCTGTTTGTATTTATGTTGAAGGCACATAAGGGAGTGAAAAATGCCTTCGATACGGGAATAGTACTGCCGGGTATACAAAACATGTAAGGGAGGTCCACCATGAAAATAAGAACAGTAAAAAGCATTTTAGCCGGTCTGTGTGCCGCAGCTCTTCTCGTTGGCTGCGGGTCAGGCTACGCCAATTCTTCAACGAGCAACCAAATGTACGAAGGCGCAGCCGCAGATTATGAAGCGAAAGAGGAAGCGTACGCGACTGCTGACACCTATGACACAGATGAACCGGTCGGTGCTGCCGCTGGCGGCGCGGCCAACGACATCTCTCAGAAGAATGAGGAAGCCGGCACCGATGAGAGCGGAAGCCTTGCGGAGCAGAAGCTCATCTACACAGCAGATATCACGATACAGACACAGACATTCCAGGATACATTCAGCGCTGTCAAAGACGCAATCAGCAAAGTCGGCGGATTCGTTGAGAGCGAGAGTACAACGGATTCCGCATGGAACTGGTACTACTCAGATTACAAAAAGTCGAGCGGTACTCTGAGATCATATATTACTGTCCGCGTGCCTTCCTCGAAGTACAGAGAATTCCTCGATCTCCTTGAGGGTACGGACGGCAAGGTCACGAGCCGATCCGAATATGTACAGAACATTACGAAGCGCTACAATGACCAGTCCATTCTCATTGAATCACTCGAGAAGCAGGAAACCCGGCTCATGGAGATGATGGACAAGGCAGAGACGATCGAGGATATGATCACGATTGAATCCCGACTCTCTGAAGTACAGACCCAGCTGAACCAGGCAAGGAATACGCTTGCCGGTTACGATACGGACGTCAACTACTCAACGATCAACGTGCAGATAGAAGAAGTCATTCAGTACAGCTCTCAAAAAGTACAGCAGACTTTCCTCGAGCGCCTCGGCAATACGTTCACAAGGTCCTGGAGGGACTTCGGCGAATTCATGCAGGATCTCATCCTTGCGATCGTCTACCTGCTCCCGGTCATCATCATAGTGATCATCATCCTTGTCATCCTGAGACCGTTCTTCTCAAAATGGAACGCGAAAAGGAAGGAAAAGAAGGCAGCCAGAAAGGCTATGAAAGCAGAGAAAAACCCCTACGCAGCAACGCCGAGATACCATAACCCGTTCCAGAAGAATCAGCCGGACGCACCTGACGCAGCAAATCCCGGCGGGCAGGAAGGGTCGTCTGCAGGCTCCGATGACGGAAAATCAGAGTAAATCATTCGTATAAGAATATAAAACAGCGAAAAAAATAATTGCAGGTGTCAAGAAAAAAAGCTTGACACCTGCAATCGTGTTTGTTATATTAGTCCGCATGGAAAAGATTTATGAGCGTTCCATGCTGTATGACTTTTACGGGGAACTTCTTACAGAGCATCAAAAGAATATATTTGAAGAGGTGGTCTTCGATGACCTGTCGCTGGCAGAAGTTGCCGAGGCACACAACACCAGTCGCCAGGCTGTCCACGATATGGTGAGACGGACCACTAAAACGCTGGAGAATTATGAAGCAAAGCTTGGTCTCGTCCGCAAGTTCCTCAAACTCACAGATAAAGTGAACGAGATCAAGAGACTTACCGACAGCGAGACGATCCGGCAGCTCGCAGAAGAAATTCTTGCCGAGCTGTGAACACTGAAATCTTATAGAAGCGGGGGCTTCCCCCACTGAGATAAAACGAGGTGAATACATGGCATTTGAAAGCCTTACTGAAAAACTGACTAACATTTTCAGGCAGCTGCGTTCCAAAGGCCGCCTGACAGAAAAAGATGTCAAGGACGCCATGAAGGAAGTCAAGATGGCTCTCCTTGAGGCAGATGTCAATTTCAAAGTCGTCAAGCAATTCACAAAAGACGTGACAGAAGCCGCAATCGGCGCAGACGTCATGAACGGTCTCAACCCTGCCCAGATGGTCATTAAGATCGTCAACGAGAAGATGATCGCGCTCATGGGCTCGGAGATGACAGAGATACGAGTGAAGCCAAACGGAATGACCGTCATAATGATGGCCGGTCTCCAGGGCGCCGGCAAGACAACGACCGCCGCCAAGCTGGCAGGCAAGTTCAAGTCGAAAGGAAAGCGTCCGCTGCTTGTGGCATGCGACGTCTACAGACCGGCCGCTATAAAACAGCTCGAAGTCAACGCGAAAAAGGTCGATGTACCGTTCTTCTCACTGGGCAATAAGCTGAGCCCTGTCGATATCGCAAAAGCCGGAGTTGTCCACGCAAAGGAGAACGGAAACAACCTGGTCCTCATCGATACAGCAGGACGTCTGCAGATTGACGAAAGTATGATGCAGGAGCTCGTCGATATCAAGAACGCGATAAACGTTGACCAGACAATCCTTGTCGTTGATGCAATGACAGGACAGGAAGCAGTAAATGTTGCTAAGACATTCACCGAGAAAGTCGGCATCGACGGCGTCATCCTCACAAAATGTGACGGTGACACAAGAGGCGGTGCAGCCCTCTCGATCAGAGCCGTCACCGGCCAGCCGATCCTGTATGTAGGTATGGGTGAGAAGCTGTCAGACCTTGAGCAGTTCTACCCGGACCGTATGGCAGGCCGGATCCTCGGCATGGGCGACGTGATGAGCCTCATTGAAAAGGCTCAGGCAGAGTTTGACCAGCAGCGCACAGAGGAGATGGCCGAGAAAATCAAGAAGGCCTCCTTCGACTTCAACGATTATCTCGACTCCATGGCCCAGATGAACAAAATGGGAGGTCTTGAGAGCATCCTTTCCATGCTTCCCGGCATGAGCACAAAGATGAAAGACATCCAGGGCATGATCGACGAAAAGCAGATGAAGCGCACCGAAGCGATCATCCTCTCCATGACACCGAAGGAGAGAGCTAACCCTGACATTTTGAACCTGCCGAGAAAGCGCCGCATCGCCAAGGGTGCAGGTGTGGATATCTCGGAAGTAAATAAGCTTGTCAAGCAGTTCGATCAGGCCCGCAAAATGATGAAACAGATGCCGGGCATGATGGGCGGCAGAGGAGGCATGGGCTCCCTCGGCGGCATGATGGGCGGTATGAGGGGCGGAAGGAGACGTCCGTTCTGACGAATGCGGAGCAGAGATCTGCTGCATTTGCATGTACAATCAGTAAAGTCCGCCGCTATTGCGGCGTTACTTAGCGGCAATATGAGCTCAATAAATAGACTCGCGCCCCCTAAAGCAGCGGGCAGAAGAATGAGCATTAAGCCGAAATATTATTTTAGAATGAAAGTGGAGGAAACACAAAAATGGTCAAAATCAGACTTAAGAGAATGGGACAGAAGAAGGCACCTTTCTACAGAATCGTAGTTGCAGACGCAAGATCTCCGAGAGACGGTCGTTTCATCGAGGAAATCGGTTACTATGATCCGACAAAGGATCCGAGCGTTTACAGCCTGAACGAAGAAGCAGCTAAGAAGTGGCTTGCAAACGGCGCTCAGCCGACAGCAGAAGTCGCAAAACTTCTCAAGATCGCAGGTGTCACAAAATAATCGCAGCGCTTTTTCCAGGAACCAAAAACGGGAGAAACTGAATGAAAGAGTTAGTTGAAGTCATTGCTAAGTCTCTTGTTGATCATCCCGAAGAAGTCGTTGTCACAGAAAAAGAGGACGGCGAAAATCTGATCCTGGAGCTTAAGGTAGCTTCCCAGGATATGGGAAAAGTCATCGGACGTCAAGGCCGCATCGCTAAAGCGATCCGCTCAGTCGTCAAGGCTGCATCAACAAAGACTGACAAAAAAGTTACTGTTGAAATCATACAGTAAAAACTCTGAGGCTGTCGTCACCACACCCGGAGCAGCTTAGCGCGGCGCATCGCCGGCAGCGGCTGTCCGCCGTGTCAGTGCGGCAGCCCTTTCTTAAAGAAAGACATAACTATTCAGTATCCCTGAATAGTTACGCCGCAGGGCAGAAGGAGAATGTATGCTTGATAAAGTTCAGGTAGGTGTCGTGACAACGACGCACGGACTGAAGGGAGAAGTCAAGGTCTACCCGACCAGCGATGACCCGGAAAGGTTTGAGTCATTGGATCATGTCATGCTTGAGTACGGCCGGCAGATGATCGATCTTGAAATCGAGGATGTCCGCTACTTCAAGGGAAGGCCGATATTGAAATTCGTCGGTTACGACCGCATCGAGGATGTTCAGAAGTGGCATAACTGCCCGCTCTACGTTGACCGCAGCGAGGCGCTGCCGCTCGGAGAGGATGAGTACTTTGTCGGCGATCTCATCGGCTGCGATGTCTTCCTTGAAGATGACTCAAAGCTTGGTGTAATTAAGGATGTTCTGATTACAGGTGCAAATGATGTCTACGTCGTCAAAAAGGACGCCGGCGGTGAGGTCCTCATACCGGTCATTGACGACTGCGTCCTCGTAATTAATCCCGAGGAGAACAGGATCGTCGTGCACCTGCTTCCGGAAATCTGATAAAAGGTAACAGTTCGGACAGGCTGCACCCAGCTTCATATACCGGCACAAACATCATCTTCATCGAAAAGCGTACGTCCTTTCCTGCGAGCTTAGAAAATGCACAGCATTTTCTGATCTCTCGGTCGGACGTACAATGCTTTTCTCATGAAGATGGATGCTTTGAGCCGTTAAACGAACTTTGAGAGCAGCATGAAGAAACTATTACGATAAAAGGGGGAACAATGGATTTTCATGTCCTGACTTTATTTCCTGACATGATCATGCAGGGGCTTGGCACCAGCATCATCGGAAGAGCGATCGAGGAAGGAATCATCAATCTCGAAGCTACAAATATCAGGGATTATACAAATTCAAAACACGGAAAGACAGATGACTATCCCTATGGCGGAGGAGCCGGGATGGTCATGCAGGCACAGCCGGTCTATGATGCGTTCAAAGCCATCACCAGAGATCTTCCCTACAAGCCGAGAGTCATCTATTTAACGCCCCAGGGCAGAGTATTTGACCAGCAGGCAGCACGTGAGCTTGCCATCGAGAAGGGTATCGTATTTCTGTGTGGTCACTATGAAGGTATTGATGAGCGCGTGATTGAAGAGATCGTGACGGATGAGTTCTCCATCGGCGACTTTGTCGTCACCGGAGGCGAGATGCCGGCCATGCTGATGATCGACGCAATATCAAGAATGATCCCGGGCGTCCTTCACAATCTGGATTCAGCCGAGGGAGATTCCTTCGGCGACGGGCTCCTCGAGTACCCACAGTACTCAAGGCCTGAGGTGTGGAACGGTAAACGTGTTCCGCCCATACTTCTGTCCGGTGACCACGCTAAGGTCGATGCCTGGCGCAGGGAACAGTCTCTCATGCGCACGGCCGACAGAAGGCCGGACCTTCTCGCGAAGGCTCACATCAGCCCCAAGGAGCGCAAATTCATCGACGAGTACCTGCGTCAGCGAAACAGTTCCGACGAGCTGTAACGAAAGTCTATAAACCGGCAGCAGGCATCATCTTCATCGAAAAACGTATATCCTTCTCTGCGAGCTTAGAAAATGCAGCAGCATTTTCTGATCTCTCGGTCGGATATACAATGTTTTTCTCACGAAGATGGATGCTTGCTGCCGGTATCGAACTGCATGAACAGCCTGTCGGAACTGCAGGCTGCTATCTAATCGAACAATAAAATCGACGAAAGATCCTTGTAGAAAAGGCTTGAATTAATACCGAGTCTATTGTATAATGCTAAAGTTCGAAAAAAGATGGTCCTCTGTTACGAGTGCTTCCGCAGATAGAGAAGCACATTCATACGCGTATTAAGAACATCCACAGTAAAAGGAGAGAAAAGATATGAGCGACATTATCAAACAGATCGAGGATGCGCAGAAGAAGAGCGTACTTCCGGAGTTCCGTGTAGGTGATACAGTACGCGTACATGGCAAGATCAAAGAAGGCAACCGTGAGAGAATTCAGGTCTTCGAAGGCGTTGTTATCAAGCGTCAGGGCACAGGCGTCCGCCAGACATTCACAGTTCGTAAGATGTCCAACGGCGTTGGTGTCGAGAAGACATGGCCGCTTCATTCCCCGAACGTAGCTGACGTTCAGGTCGTACGCCGCGGTAAGGTCAGAAGAGCGAAACTCTTCTACCTCAGAGAGCGCACAGGCAAGAGGGCAAAGGTCAAGGAAGTTATCCGCTAAGCCGCGATTTTGATCCGCATATATTGCTCGACTTATATGCTGTCGCATTATACAATAATGTGACAGCATTTTTTATTATCGGAGAGAACGCATGAAAGTAAAAGAACCGACAACACCACCCGAAAAGAGTTTCTGGTACTCGCATCAGGCCAGGGGCATCCAGACATGGGTCATTGAGATCCTCGCGGTGCTTGCCCTGTCCGCCCTGTTTTCATTCGTCTTCTGCACGAGCATCACGATTCAGGAAAGCTCAATGGATCCGACGATCAATGCCGGGAACAAAGTCCTGATCAACCGCGCAGCCTATACATTCGGCGGTGTAAAACGCGGTGACCTCATTGCTTACCGAAATACCGAGGCGACAGATTCCTCAGTCCACGTAAAGCGGGTCATCGGACTTCCCGGAGAGACAATACAGATCAAGGATGGTCTGATCCTGATCAACGGGCAGACTTATATTGAGAGCGAAGAGCTGCCCAGCATGACCAACCCCGGTATAGCGGCGGATCCCATCAAACTCGGCAGCGAGGAATACTTCGTTCTCGGGGACAACAGGAACAACAGTGAAGACAGCCGGTTCACAGATGTCGGAAATATAGATAAAAACTATATCATCGGCAAGGTCTGGTTCCGGACATATCCGAAGACTGATCGGGGTTTTATGAGGTAATCAATATGGATGTACAATGGTATCCGGGACATATGACAAAGAATGTCCGGCAGATGCAGGAGGACGTGCGCCTTGTCGACATCGTCATCGAGATTCTGGACGCGAGAGTTCCCGTCTCATCCCGCAATCCGGATATCGATCGGATTGCCGCGGGCAAATCAAGGCTGGTCCTGCTCAATAAAGCGGACCTCGCCGACGAGGCTGAAAACAGAGCCTGGCAGCTCCGATTCGAGCGAGAACTCGGCGGTGCCATGCTCCTCGATGCCAGAAAACGTATCGATAAAAAGAAGCTTATCGGCATGATCCAGAGTGCATGCGCCGAAAAGATAGCCCGTGACAGGGCAAAAGGCATGAAAGAACGTCCGATCAGGGCTATGGTCTGCGGAATTCCGAATGTCGGCAAGTCCACGTTCATTAATTCATTTGCCGGCCGCGCGATAGCCAAGACCGGGAATAAACCGGGCGTCACCCGCGGTAAACAGTGGATCCGGCTCGACACAAAGATAGAGCTTCTTGATACGCCGGGACTCCTCTGGCCGAAATTCGAAGACCGTACTGTCGGCGAAAATCTTGCCCTCATAGGATCTATCAACGATCAGATCCTGCCTCAGGATGAACTGGCAATGCTGCTTATCACAAGGCTTTGCAGTGCCTATCCGGGCGTCATCGGAGACCGTTTCGGAATCGACGAGAAATCAGAAGATGTGATTCCTCTCGCCGGCCAGTCTGAAGAATCCGCACGGGCTCTCACAATTCTGGAGGCTGTCGGGCAGAAGAGAGGCTGCCTCGTAAAAGGAGGCGGCATCGATTACAGCCGCGCATCGGCCATTATGCTTGACGAATTCAGGAGCGGAAACCTCGGAAGGATCACTCTTGAGAAGGCTGATGCCTAAAACGACTCGTCCAAAGACCACGGGTATCCGCATAACAGGAAAGATGTGTATTGTATGACTGAAAAGCAGCGCGCGAAACAGCTCGAAAAAGAAGCTAAAGCGGCAGAGAAACTGAAAAAAGAGATTGAGCGGACCGAAAGTCTCATGGTCTACGAGCGGAAGTTTGCGGACAAAGGCTACATCGCGGGAATCGACGAAGTCGGAAGAGGGCCCCTGTCGGGACCTGTCGTCGCCTGTGCCTGCATACTGCCTACAGATCACCGCATACTCTATCTGAATGACTCGAAAAAGCTGTCGGAAAAAAAGCGCGAAGAGCTTTACGATGTCATCATGAACGAAGCGGTCGCTGTAGGTCTCGGCATGGTGACTCCGAAAAGGATTGACGAGATCAACATCCTGCAGGCGACTTACGAGGCTATGCGTGAGGCCATATCAAAGCTGCGCGTAAAGCCGGACATCCTGCTGAATGACGCAGTCACGATCCCGCAGGCAGGCATTCCTCAGGTGCCTATCATCGGCGGCGACCGAAAGAGCGTATCCATCGCGGCCGCCAGCATCGTGGCAAAGGTCACAAGGGACCGGATGATGGTGGAGTACGATGAAATGTTCCCGGGGTATGCATTTGCCAAAAACAAAGGATACGGCACCGCGGAACACATTGCAGCCTTAAAAGAATTCGGTCCCTGCCCGATTCACAGAAGGACATTCATAACAAAATTTGTGCCCGAAGACCGGCTCTGATCCATCCGGAGGGAAGAGGCTTACATTTGACAAACACAAGAAAACGCGGCAGCGGCTATGAGCAAGTAGCCGCTGATTTTTTAATGAAACAGGGATATGAGATACTTGAGATGAATTATAGCATCCGTCAGGGTGAGATTGACATCATCGCAAAAGAGAGTAACTGCATTGTCTTCATCGAAGTAAAATACAGGGCGAAGGGAGAGTCCGATGCCCTTTCAGCGGTCGATTACAGCAAGCAGCGGAAGATATCCCGCGTCGCTCTGACCTACATCACAAGGCACCGTTTAAGTGAGTATACTCCATATCGGTTCGATGTCATTGCGGTTACGGACGACGGCTGCAGTCTCATAAGGAACGCCTTCGACTATATCCCCTGATTGCAGGCGGCAGCTCTTCCATAAGTCCGTATCAATTCCCTCCAGCAAGACAGGAGTGCGGATCCGCGATAAGAGGAAAGCTTTCGATACGAAAGGAACGATTATGAACATTAAATGGCACGATATAAAAAAATCCACTCTTAATGTCCACGAGAAGAACGGAGTCGTATGGCTTTCTTTCCCGAATCTGGACAGGGAGGACTGGCTGAACGCCGTCTTCTCCACACGAATCGGAGGGGTAAGCCGGGGTCCGCTTGCCTCCATGAACTTCTCCTTCACACAGGAACTGCTGATGAACGCGGAGAGCGGACCATATGCACCGGAAACTCTGCCCACGAGGAATGAGTGCCGGGCAATCACGAACGGGTGCATTATAGAGAGTGCCAATCTCACGGACGCAGACGTCCGTCACGCACTCACCGACGAGGATGCCTGGAAAAACAGCAGTTTTGCAAATGTACTCGAAAACTTCAGGCTCTTTGCCGATGCCGCAGGCTTTCGGGCAGAAGATATCGTGTGCTCCGACCAGACCCACACTACCAATGTTCTTCGCGTCGGCAGGTCTGACAGCGGCAGCGGCATCACGCGTCCTCTCGACTGGCTCGATGTTGACGGTTTCATTACCGATGAGCCCGGTGTCGTCCTTTCTACCTTCTATGCCGACTGTGTTCCGCTTTATTTCGCGGATCCGGTCCACCATGCGATCGGTCTTTCCCATTCGGGCTGGAAGGGAACTTCCATGCAGATGGGACGCGTAACAGTGGAGAAAATGGAGCGCGAGTTCGGATCCGATCCCCATGATATGCTGGCTGCGATCGGTCCTTCCATATCCGGCGCTCACTACGAAGTCAGCTGGGACGTCGCCCGTCATTTTGACCCGGAGTTCCGGCCGCTCGAGTATCCGGACAGAGGGCTGCCGGCTGAAGAGGAGAAGTACATGCTCGATCTCTGGGGAGTCAACAGAAAAATCCTCATGGACGCCGGCATCCCCGAAGAGAACATCCAGCTTCCCAACCTCTGTACCTTCGAGAACGCGGATATCATGTTCTCCCACAGGGCCAGCCACGGCAAGCGCGGGAATCTGGGCGCTTTTATATCAATCCGGTAATTAAGCAGTTCAGGCGGGCTGTCACGAAGATCCTGATCCGGCGCGAACATCATCTTCATCGAAAAACGCAGGTCCTGCCCTCCGAGCTTACAAAAGCTTACGCTTTTGTGATCTCTCAGTCGGACCTGCAATGTTTTTCTCACGAAGATGGATGATTCGCGCCGGTAACGAACTTAATGGACAGCCTGTCTGAACTGCTGCGTAGCTCCAAATCCGACACATCTGCATCTTCATCAATAAACGTCAGTGTCGCCTTACGGTTTTTAAAGCTTGCGCTTTTGTGATCTCTCAATCGGACCTGCTTTTGTTTCTCACGCAGATGGATGATTCGCGCCGGAAACGAACTTAATGAACAGCCTGTCTGAACTGTCACCGACTTATACCAAGCGCACACTTTACAAATAAAAATGTAAATGCTATTATTGCATAATGATATTAAAGCGATTCTTATGAATGCTTAGAGAGGCAAGGTGAGTGTTATGAAATACAACTTCCGCGAAGTTGAACCGAAGTGGCAGACCAGATGGGAGGCAGAAAAGATCTTCCATGCTGAAGATATCAGCGACAAGCCCAAATTCTATGGTCTGGTAGAATTCCCGTATCCGAGCGGCGCAGGCATGCATGTCGGACACATCAAAGCCTATACAGGTCTTGAAATCGTCTCCAGAAAACGCCGCATGCAGGGCTATAACGTCCTGTTCCCGATCGGTTTCGACGCTTTCGGACTCCCGGCCGAAAATTATGCGATCAAGACCAACCAGCATCCGCGTGTCATCACGGACGCGAATATTAAGCACTTCAGCGAACAGCTGAAATCCGTCGGCTTCTCTTTTGACTGGGACCGCGTTGTCGACACGACAGATGTGAATTATTACAAGTGGACGCAGTGGATCTTCCTGAAACTTTTCGAGAACGGTCTCGCATACAGAGACAAGACTCTCGTCAATTACTGCCCGCACTGCAAGGTCGTCCTCTCCAATGAAGACAGCCAGGGCGGCAAATGTGATATCTGCCACAGCGATATCATCCAGAAAGAGAAGGAAGTCTGGTATCTGCGCATAACCAAATATGCGGACAAGCTCCTTGAAGGTCTCGACCAGGTCGACTTCCCGGAGAACATCCGTGCTCAGGAGGAGAACTGGATCGGCAAGTCCAAAGGCGCGTTCGTGAATTTCTCTATCGCCGGCACTGATGAAACTCTGCGCATCTACACAACACGTCCGGACACGCTCTTCGGCGTCACCTTCATGGTCATCGCTCCGGAGCATCCGTTGATCGACAAGTATGCTGATAAGATTACCAACATCGACGCAATCACAGCATACCGCGAAGAGTGCCAGAAGAAGACAGAGTTCGAGCGTGTCAACCTCGTCAAAGAGAAGACAGGTGTCAGAATCGAGGGCATCACAGCAGTCAATCCGGTGAACGGAAAAGAAATTCCTCTGTTCATCGCGGATTATGTCATGATGGGCTACGGTACAGGCGCAATCATGGCTGTTCCGGCTCACGATCAGCGCGACTATGACTTCGCAAAGGCATTCGGCCTTGACATTATCGAAGTCATTAAGGGCGGCGATATCGAGAAAGAAGCCTACACCGGCGACGGTATGATGGTCAACTCCGATTTCCTTAACGGCTATACTAATAAGAAGGACTCTATAGAGCGCACTATTGAGTTCCTTGAAGAGAAGGGTATCGGCGAGGCCGGTGTTCAGTACAAGATGAAAGACTGGGCATTCAACCGTCAGAGATACTGGGGTGAGCCGATTCCGATCATCCACTGCCCGAATTGCGGCATGGTCGGAGTTCCTTACGAGGAACTTCCGCTCCTGCTTCCGGAAGTCGAGAACTTCAAGCCGGGCGAGGACGGTGAATCTCCGCTGGCAAAGATCGAAAGCTTCGTGAACTGCACGTGCCCGAAGTGCGGCGGCGCCGCAAAGCGCGAGACAGATACGATGCCGCAGTGGGCAGGATCCTCCTGGTACTTCCTGCGCTACATCGATCCGAAGAATGACAAAGCACTCGCGGATCCGGAAAAGCTGAAATACTGGCTGCCGGTAGACTGGTACAACGGCGGTATGGAGCATGTGACACGCCATCTGATCTACTCCAGATTCTGGCATCATTTCCTGTACGATATCGGTGTCGTTCCGACATTCGAGCCGTACGCAAAGCGCTCCGCACAGGGTCTTGTTCTCGGCGCTGACGGAACCAAGATGAGCAAGTCCGTCGGCAACGTTGTCGACCCTGTAGAGGTAGTTAACGAATTTGGCGCCGACACGCTCCGCACCTACGTGCTCTTTATGGGCGATTACGGCGCATCCTCCCCTTGGAGCGAGACATCCGTTCGCGGTTGTAAGCGATTCCTTGACCGAGTTGCGCGTCTTGCGGACAGCCTGCAGGATGAGGATGTGAAATCCCTCGAGTCAGGTCTCCACAAGACCATCAAAAAGGTCACGAATGATATTGAAGACATGAAATTCAACACCGGCATCGCCTCCATGATGGCACTGCTCAATGACTTTGAGGCAGCAGGCAAGGTCGGTAAGAATCAGTACCTCGCGTTCGTCAAGCTGCTCACACCGTTCGCTCCGCATCTTAGCGAAGAGATCTGGGAGTACCTCGGACAGGAAGGCTTCATCTCGCTTGCTCCGTGGCCGGAGTACGATGAGGCGAAGACAATCGACGCCACTGTAGAGATCTCCGTACAGGTCAATGGAAAGCCGCGCGATGTCCTCATCATCGCCGTGGACGCTGACGAAGAAACAGCTAAGGCAGCAGGTCTTGCGCTTCCCAAGATTGCCAAGCTTACAGAAGGAAAGCGCATTGTAAAGGTCATCTACAGACCGGGCAAGATTCTGAATTTCGTCGCAAAATAATCGTTCCTGGCGATTCAAGCGGAAGTCAGGTCAACATAAAAGATGTGCCGAAACAAGTCCACGAACTCGGTAAGGCACATGAATCAACTTAGTGATTAGAAAGGGGTTGTCGATTGAGACAACCCCTCTTTCAGGTAATTATGGATCAGGCAAATAACAAAGCAAAAGGCATCTTTCACATTCTGCTCGCAGCGTTCGGATTTGCTGCCATGTCACTGTTCGTCAGGCTCTCAGGTGACCTGCCGACTGCGGAGAAAGCATTCTTCCGCAATCTTATAGCCGCGATAGTCGCGCTTTATATGCTAAGGAAAAGCGGGCAGAATCTTCGCATCAAAGAAGACTGCCTCCCGACACTGCTCCTTCGGAGCATAGCGGGAACGATCGGAATTTACGCGAATTTCTGGGCAATAAGCCACATGGCTATAGCAGATGCCAATATCTTAAATAAACTCGCGCCGTTCGCGGCCATCGTCATGTCGATTTTCATCATCGGTGAAAAACCCAATACATTTGAGATAGGAACTGTCATAACGGCTTTCATCGGCGCAGCCTTCATCGTAAAGCCCGGCGCCGGTATTGCCTCGCTGCCGGCTTTAGTCGCAATGCTCGGCGGTATCGCCGCAGGTACAGCCTACACTTATGTGAGAAAGCTCGGCCTCATGGGAGAGCGCAAAGCTGTCATCGTCCTGTTCTTTTCGACATTTTCCTGCCTGGTATCCCTGCCGGGCATGATCACCGGCTTTGTGCCTATGACCGCAAAGCAGCTCATCTGTCTTTTGATGGCGGGAATTATGGCTTCTGTCGGACAACTGAACGTGACTGCGGCCTATTCTTACGCGCCGGCAAGGGAAATATCTGTTTTCGATTACTCGCAGGTCGTATTTGCAGCACTGCTCGGATTCATTTTCTTCAGGGAAATACCTGACTCCTGGAGTTTTTTGGGCTACGTGATCATAATCGCGACAGCTGTGGTAAAATGGTATTATAACCTGCACATCAAAGATTGAGACCGGAGCCCGCGCTTTCATCCTGCAAGAACGCTCAAAGGACGTACACCCGTAACGGTCCGATTGGAGGTAAACACATGGCATTTGACGGAATCACGACCGCCGCGGTCGTCCATGAACTAAATACGAAACTGGCAGGAGGGGGTATAAGCCGCATCGTGCAGTCGGAAAAAGATGAGCTTGTGCTCACTGTGAAAAGCCGCAGACAGACCTATCGCGTCCTCATGAGTGCCTCTGCTTCGCTGCCTCTTCTGTACCTGATCCCTGCCAATAAACAGGCACCACTGACAGCGCCCAACTTCTGCATGCTCCTTCGGAAGCACCTTCAGGGAGGACAGATCACAAGGATCTACCAGCCGTCCCTTGAACGTGTCGTCATCTTTGAGGTTTCCCACAGAGATGAGCTCGGAGATCTCACAACGAAGAATCTCATCATAGAACTGATGGGCAAGTACAGCAATATCATCCTTACTGACAGCAGCAATAAGATTCTGGACAGCATAAAGCGTGTCCCGGCTTCTATGAGCTCCGTTCGTGAGGTCCTGCCGGGCCGTGACTACTTTATCCCCGGGGCCGATGAGAAGAAAAATCCTCTCGAAGCGGATGCCCTTAGTTTCAGGGATGTAATCACTGCCTCACCCTACGACGTCGTTAAAGCTCTCTATATGTCCTACACGGGTCTTTCACCGATTGTCTCGGAGGAATTCGCCTATGAAGCCGGAGTCCTTCCGAGAAAAAAGGCGGCAGAGCTTTCAGAGGAAGAAATATCTAAACTTTACAGGGTACTAAGCCGTCATATGGATGCTGTTAAGATGGGACTTTTTGAGCCGCAGATCGTATTTGCAGACGGAATACCCAAGGATTTTGCCACATTTCCCCTGAATCTCTATACAGGATCGCCGGAAAAAGTATTCTTCGAGGAGGAAGACCTTTCTACAGTTTCTGACTTTGCGTCCGAGTCAGGATATTCATCTGTCGGTTTTGAGTCACCCAGCGACATGCTGATCTCATATTACGGCGAAAAAGATGCCTCTGTCAGGATCCGCCAGAAGTCAGCGGAACTGCGCCACGTGATTACGACTGCTCTTGACCGGACCAACAAGAAGTTCGCCCTTCAGGAGAAGCAGCTTCTGCAGACCGAGAAGAAAGATAAATACCGCATCTACGGTGAGATGCTGAACACCTACGGCTATAATGTCCCGGAAGGCGCGAAGTCGATTGAGGTCATCAATTACTATACAAATGAACCTCTGACCATTCCTCTCGACCCGCAGCTTAGCGCGCGTCAGAATTCACAGAAGTATTTCGACCGCTACGCAAAGCTGAAACGCACGGCGGACGCGCTTGCGACACAGATCGAGGAGACCAGGGCAGATGCGGAACAGCTCGAGTATTGCCTTGCAGCCATAGATATGGCCGAGACAGAAGGTGATCTTGTCGAGATCCGGAGAGAACTCGGGGAGTTCGGGTTCATGCAGAAGAGAAGCACAGCCAAAGGCAAGGCCCGTGAAGCGAAGGCCAAACCTCTTGTCTTCATTTCCTCGGACGGCTTCACTATGTACGTCGGCCGAAACAACTATCAGAATGAAGAGGTCACGTTCAAGATAGGCAGCGGATCCGACTGGTGGTTCCACGCCAAGAAGATGCCCGGCAGTCATGTGATTGTTAAAACCGAGGGGCGCGAGCTCACTGACCGGACCTACGAGGAGGCCGGGGCCCTTGCGGCCTATTATTCCTCAGGCAGGAAGGCTCCGAAAGTGGAGATCGACTACACTGAGAGGCGCAACCTCCGCAAAAAGAACGGAGGCAAGCCCGGCTTTGTGACATATCACACGAATTATTCATTGATGGCGACGCCGGATATATCGTCGCTTCGGCGCGTATAGAGGCTATTTTCACATTGACGCGTGTATGCAAATGATGTAAAATACTTTGGATTATAATTCAAAGCAAAAGGGTGCCCCATGGTTAAAAGTATGACAGGATTCGGTCATGCGGAAGCCGTCAGCGAGAAGAGAAAGCTGACCGTTGAGATGAAATCGGTCAACAACCGCTATCTCGACGTCAACATCCGCATGCCCAAGAAATTCAGCGCATTTGAAGCGCAGATAAGAAATGTTCTGAAGGAATACGTATCAAGAGGAAAAGTAGATGTCTTTATCTCTGAGGAGACATTTGCAGAAGGCGCCGGTGAGGTCGTTCTGAACACCGCGCTTGCAAGACAGTACATGGAAGCCTGCAATTCTATCAGCAGTGAGCTGGGAATAGATGGACAGCTCAAGATTACGGATATCGCCCGCTTCCCGGACGTCATAACGGTCAGAGAGCCCGAGACGGATGAAGATGAGCTCTGGGCCGAGATAGAAGCGGTCGTCAGGGCCTGCGCTGAGAAATTCAACGCCGCAAGGGTCTCAGAGGGTGAAAGGCTCAGGGCTGATATGACCGCAAAACTGCACCAGATGGAGAGCAGCGTAGCGTACATCGAGGAACATGAGCCCCAGATCATGGCTGATTACAGGGCGAGGCTCATGAAAAAACTGTCCGACATCCTCGAGGACAGAACGATTGATGAAAATCAGCTGGCAACAGCTCTTATCATCTACAGCGACAAGATCTGCACCGATGAGGAAACGGTCCGCCTTAAGAGCCATATCATACAGATGATCGATGAGCTCGGAAAGGACGAGAGCGTTGGCAGAAAACTTGATTTCCTGGCCCAGGAGATGAACAGGGAGTCCAACACGATTCTCTCCAAGGCGGGAGACCTTGCAACATCTAACGTTGGTATTGAACTGAAGACCGAAGTGGAAAAAATCCGCGAGCAAATACAGAACATTGAGTGACGGAGGCTGACTTGGCAGAAAAAGGTTTACTGGTCGTCGTTTCCGGTTTTTCCGGAGCCGGCAAAGGCTCTATCATGAAAAGAATCCTGCAGAAATATGATAATTACGCCCTCTCCATATCCGCGACGACGCGCGATCCGAGACCGGGCGAGATGGACGGTCAGGATTACTTCTATAAAACTCAGAAGCAGTTCGAGAAGATGATCGACAAAGACGAACTGATCGAATACGCGTCATACCAGGGCAACTATTACGGAACACCGAAAGCATATGTGGAGAAACAGCTGAATTCCGGCAAGGATGTCATTCTCGAGATTGAGGTCCAGGGAGCGACTAAAGTCAAAGAGCTGCTTCCGGATACAGTTCTCATCTTTGTCACGCCGCCGAGCGCCCAGGAGCTCCGGGATCGTCTGACAAAGCGCGCAACTGAATCGGCGGATCAGATCCGCGGAAGACTTCGCCGCGCTGTCGTCGAAGCCGAATATATGCCTACTTATGATTACATTCTTGTCAATGATGACCTCGAGACATCCGTCACCGAGCTGGATGAGATCGTTCGGACAGAGCACAAGAAGAGCGAAGAAAGCAGCGCTCTTATAACAAGAATGACCACAGAACTGAAGGAACTTTTGAAAGGAGACGAAACGTTATGATGATCCACCCGTCCTACAAAGAAATGATCACGGCAGTAAACTCTGAGGTCGAAGACGGAACAGTGCCGGTAGTTTCCAGCCGCTATTCAATCGTCATGGCCACCGCAAAGCGCGCGCGTCAGCTCATCGACGGAGATGAAGCCCTCGTAGAGTCCGGAGAGAAAGAAAAACCGCTCTCCGTAGCAGTCGAGGAAGTTTATAAAGGCGCCGTCAAGATCCTCCCTGAAGAAGAAAACGCATAAACAAACGGGGTTGTCGCACAGGTGACAGCCCATTTCTTTTGAAACCATTGAATCTTGATCTTTCCGTTAAGACCGGCTTATGCGGAGCTTTCTATGATTTCCCGCAGCAGCCGTCACATTTTATGGTATATGACTCATACGAACAAAAAACTCTATATGGTATCCCTCGGCTGTGACAAGAACCTTGTCGACTCCGAGGAGATGCTGGCAATTCTTGCTGACCACGGCTATGTCATCACAGATGACGAGACCGAGGCGGATTGTGCAGTCATCAACACGTGCTGCTTTATTGAGGATGCCAAGAAGGAGAGCATCGAGGAGATACTTGCGCTGGCGGATCTCAAGGAAACCGCGAACCTCAAAGTCCTCGTCGTGACAGGCTGCATGGCCCAGCGCTACAAGGAGGAGATCCTCAGGGAGATTCCCGAGGTCGACGCGATTGTCGGCACCACGGGCAAGCTCGGAATAGCCCGGGCGGTCGACGATGCATTGATCGGCAAACAGTCTATGCTGCTCCGAGACCCCAGTGACGACGAATATGATACCTCTTTTGTCTCAGAAAAACATAATACAGAAGAGGACCAGCTGCCGGAGCGCCTGATCTCAACAGGCGGGCATTACGCCTACCTGAAGATCGCCGAAGGCTGCGACAAGAACTGTACCTACTGCATAATACCGAAGATCCGCGGTCATTACAGGAGTTTTCCGATGGAAAAACTCGTGGCAAAAGCGCGAAAACTCGCGTCCGGCGGTGTGACGGAACTCATCCTTGTCGCGCAGGAGACAACGATCTACGGGCAGGATCTGTACGGCAAAAAGTCCCTGCATCTGCTCCTTAAGGAACTCTGCAGGATCGAAGAGCTTCACTGGATCCGCGTCCTGTACGCCTACCCGGAGGAGATTTATCCGGAGCTTATAGATACATTTGCAAATGAAAGCAAGATCTGCCACTACCTCGATCTTCCGATCCAGCATGCGTCCGACCCGGTTCTTCGTCGGATGAACCGCAGGACAACCGAAGCTGATCTCCGCAATCTTGTCACAATCCTCAGAGAAAAAATTCCGGATATGTTTCTCCGCACAACTCTGATTTCCGGATTCCCCGGTGAGACAGAGGAGGACCACGAAGTCCTTCGTGCCTTTGTGGAGGAAATGCAGTTCGACAGGCTCGGCGTATTTACCTACTCTAAAGAGGAGGACACACCGGCAGCCAGAATGAAGCAGCAGATTCCAAAACGCGTAAAAACGAAACGCAGAAACGAGATCATGCGCATACAGCAGAAGATATCCAGAGCGCGCGGAAAGAGCCGCATCGGACATACGATCGAGTGTGTGATCGAGGGAGAACTGCCGGAGGAGGGGATTTATGAAGCCCGCACCTACGGCGACGCTCCGGGCGTTGACGGACTTGTTTTCATCCCGACGACCTACCCGCATATGAGCGGGGATTTCGTGAATGTAAGAATCACCGGAGCTTCCGAGTATGACCTGACCGGAGAGGAAGTCCCCGAGGAATGATAAAGAAAGCTGATTGTAACTACTGATTTCTGAAAGGAGTCTTTTTATGAATCTGCCGAACAAACTCACATGTCTTCGCATGGTACTCATTATCCCGTTCGTCATCTTTATGCTGGCAGGCGCCGGCGAGGGTATTTACAAATGGATCGCGCTCGCCATTTTCATCATCGCTTCACTCACAGATATGCTCGACGGTCAAATCGCCAGAAAGTATAATCTGATCACCGATTTCGGCAAGTTCATGGATCCTCTGGCGGACAAGCTGCTTGTCTGCTCAGCTATGATCTGCCTGGTAGAGCTCGGACGACTTCCCGCATGGATATGCATCATTATCATCGCGAGAGAATTCGCAATCAGCGGTTTCCGCCTTATTGCTTCCGACAAGGGTGTTGTCATCGCCGCTAATATGTGGGGCAAGACCAAGACTGTAAGCCAGATGGCTATGGTCATCCTTATGATTGCCAATCTCGATATTCCGGCCATGCAGATCGTTACGACTGCGGTCATGTATATCGCCTGCGCGCTGACTCTGATTTCCCTTGTCACATACATTATTGATAATAAAGATGTCATGACATCTATGTAAGTTCCGGACCCGCCCGTTGATCCTTTGCACAGCCTCTGCTGTCTTCAAGGACAGCAGATTTTGCGCTATTGAATGACGAGCTCAGGGACTGTAAAGAGACATCTATTTGAGGAGAATATTATGGAAAATGAAACAAGAAGAGTACATATGAACCATAACTCTCACCTGCTTGAGCTGGAAGAGTATATGTACCCTCTGGTCGACGTGGCCAGACCGAACACCTTCAGGAACCTGTATCCCTATGATGAGATTCCGAAGATAGCTTTCAACGACAGAACCGTTCCGCACCATATGCCCGATCAGATCTGGATCACGGACACGACTTTCCGCGACGGCCAGCAGTCAAGGGCTCCCTACACGACAGAACAGATCGTCACCATATACGACTATATGCACAAGCTCGGGGGTCCCAAGGGCAAGATCAGGGCATGCGAGTTTTTCCTGTACGATGAAAAGGACAGAAAAGCCGTTGAGAAGTGTATGGACAGAGGCTACCGCTTCCCGCAGGTGACCAGCTGGATCCGCGCAAGCAAGAAAGACTTTGAACTTGTCAAATCCATGGGTATGCGGGAGACAGGCATCCTTGTATCCTGCTCGGACTATCATATTTTCTATAAGATGCATATGACACGCCGTGAAGCTATGGAGCATTACCTCACCATCGTCAAGGAGTGCCTTGAGATGGGTATCAGCCCCCGCTGCCACCTTGAGGACATTACCCGGGCTGATATCTACGGCTACGTCATTCCTTTCTGTCTCGAGCTCATGAAGCTGCGTGACCAGTACGGTATCCCAATCAAGGTCCGCTGCTGCGATACAATGGGCTACGGTGTCAACTATCCCGGCGCTGTTATCCCGCGCTCTGTCCCCGGCATCATCTACGGCATCATGACCCATTCAGGTGTACCCTCGGAGCTCATCGAGTGGCACGGCCACAATGACTTCTACAAGGCAGTGTCCAACTCTACGACGGCATGGCTCTACGGTGCGTGCGGTGTCAACTGCTCACTTTTCGGCATCGGAGAGCGAACAGGAAACACACCTCTTGAAGCCATGATATTTGAGTATGCTCAGCTTAGGGGAACACTTGACGGCATGGACACCACCGTCATCACGGACCTTGCCGAGTATTATGAGAATGTGATCGGTTATAAGATTCCCGAGCGTACTCCGTTCGTCGGCAGGAATTTCAACATCACGCGTGCAGGCATCCACGCTGACGGTCTCTTAAAGAACGAGGAGATCTACAACATCTTTGACACCGAGAAATTCCTGAAGAGACCTGTCGAAGTCGCGATCTCGAATACTTCCGGTCTTGCAGGCATCGCTCACTGGGTCAACCGGCACTATGAGGTTCCGGAGGAGAATCCGATCGATAAGAAATCCGAACTGGTCGCAATGATCAAAGCATGGGTAGACGAGCAGTACGAGAACGGCCGTGTCACTGTCATAGCCAACGACGAACTCTTCGGAGTGACGGATATCGCTCTCAGGCAGCTTGGCCTCTGCCTCAAGATGAAAAAATAATGGAGGACAAGAATGAATAGGATTAAAATGACTACGCCGCTCGTCGAGATGGACGGAGATGAGATGACAAGAATCATCTGGCAGATGATCAAGGATGAACTGCTAACACCCTATATAGATCTGAACACAGAGTATTATGATCTCGGGCTTAAGCACCGCGATGAGACGGACGATCAGGTCACGATCGATGCCGCAAACGCTAACATGAAGTACGGTGTCTCCGTAAAGTGCGCCACTATCACGCCTAATCTTGCAAGGCAGGAAGAATATGGTCTGAAACGCCTGTACAAAAGTCCCAACGGCACGATCCGGGCTATGCTTGACGGTACTGTCTTCCGCGCGCCGATCCTTGTAAAAGGCATCTCGCCGGTCGTCAGAAAATGGAAAAAGCCCATCACAATAGCCCGTCACGCTTACGGCGATGTCTATAAAAATTCTGAGATGAAAATCGATGTCCCCGGAAAGGCAGAGCTCGTTTTCACAGCTCAGGACGGGACAGTGACACGAAAGACTATCTTTGAGTTCACCGGCCCCGGTGTTATCCAGGGTATACACAACCTCGACGCTTCTATCGAGAGTTTTGCGAAATCCTGCTTCACCTACGCGCTGGCTGTCAAGCAGGACCTCTGGTTCGCGACAAAAGACACGATCTCCAAAATCTACGACGGTGATTTCAAGGCCATCTTCGAACGAATTTATGAAGAAGAATTCAGAGACCGGTTCAACGAGGCTGGAATCATCTATTTCTACACGCTGATCGACGATGTCGCTGCCCGCCTCATGAAGAATGAGGGTGGTTTCGTGCTGGCCCTCAAGAACTATGACGGCGATGTCCAGTCCGACATGCTCTCATCCGCGTTCGGCTCACTTGCCATGATGACATCAGTCCTCGTATCACCTCATGGGTACTTTGAGTACGAGGCTGCCCACGGCACTGTCCAGCGCCACTATTACAAGCATCTGGCGGGAGAGACCACATCGACCAATTCCGTTGCAACTATTTTCGCATGGACCGGCGCTCTCAGAAAGCGCGGGGAACTTGACGGCAATTCGGAGTTGGCAGCATTTGCGGATAAGCTCGAGCATGCAACGCTCACAACAATTGAATCCGGGAAAATGACGGGCGACCTGATCCTCATTTCCGATCTTGAAAACAAGGAAAAGCTCAGCACTCTCGGCTTCATCAAGGCAGTCCGCGAGACACTTGATACATTGATGTAATAACGATCACATTAGAAATCGCGCCCTGCGCATGGAAGACATTTGCAAATAATGTCCGCCATACGCAGGGCGCGATTTCATTATTCCTCAGACAATTCCTCCCAGATCATGTAGAGCTCTTCGAGCCGGGATGCGATCTGTTCCTTTCGGTTTCCCAGATCCGTACATTTTACCGGGTCACAGGCTACTTCCGGTTTTTCGAACTCAGCGTCAATTGCTGCGTCCTCCTGCTCCAGCTCCTCGATTTCTTTTTCGGTGCGCTTTAAATCATTTGCCCGCTTGCGCACTCTTGCCTGCTCCTCCTTCTGAGCTTTCCAGTTCTGCTTAGCATCCGTCTCCTCCCTGATTACGACGGCTTTGGGATCTATCCCAAGATAAGCTTTCTCCAGTGTTTCCTTTTTCTCCAGGTAATAGTCATAATTTCCTATATAACTGATAAGAGACTTGTGCGTCAGGTCAAGAATGCGGGATGCCGTGTGATTGATAAAATAGCGGTCGTGAGAGACATAGAAGAGGGTACCTGTATAGCTGTTCAGCGCAGTCTCCAGGATTTCTCTCGAATCGATGTCCAGATGGTTGGTAGGCTCATCGAGTATGATGAAATTAGCGCTGCCAAGCATGAGCTTACACAGGGAGACTCTGGCCCTCTCACCTCCGGACAGATCACGGATGTACTTGAAAACATCCTCACCCGTGAACAGAAAAGCGGCCAGCGCACTGCGGATCCTTGTGTTGTTCAGATCCGGATAATCATCGGAGATCTCATCAAAAATCGTCTTATTCATATCGAGAACGGCCATCTCCTGATCGTAGTAGCCGATCTCAACATTTGCCCCTAATGTAAAGCTTCCGGAATCCGGCGCATATACTTCATTCAGGATTTTGAGAAGCGTTGATTTGCCGGTTCCGTTGTTTCCTATAAGCGCGACGTGTTCGCCTTTTTTTATTTCAAATGAAAGATCGTCGAAGAGAGAAATGCCGCCAAAGCCTTTGGCAAGATGAGAGACAGTGAGAACATCCCTGCCGCTCTCGAACCTGGGCGAGAAGGAGAGGCCCATCACCGCGTTCTCTCCGTACGGCTTGTCCGGCATCTCCATTTTGGCCAGCATTTTCTCACGGCTCTCTGCCCGTCTTATGGATTTCTCACGGTTGAACTGCTTTAATTTGGCAATGACCTCTTCCTGATGCCTTCGTTCCTGTTCAGCCTTCATGAAAGCCAGATATTCCGCGTGGCGGATCTCCGCTTTCTTCCTGCTGTAAGCATCATAGTTGCCCATATAAGTCCTGGATCTGCCGTGGTCGAGTTCTATGACTTTGGTGACGACCCGGTTCAGGAAATAGCGGTCGTGAGAAACGATGAGGACAGCCCCCTTATAGTTCATGAGGTAGGTCTCCAGCCATACAATTGAGTTCATGTCCAGGTGGTTCGTCGGCTCATCGAGCATAATGATGTCCGGCGCCGTAAGCAGGAGAGCGCCGAGGGCTACGCGCGTCTTCTGACCTCCGGAGAGAGTTCCCACACGTTTAGAAAAATCTTCTTCCTCAAATCCGAGACCTTTCAAAACACCGGTCACTTCCGAGCGATAGGCATAGCCGTTAGCCCGGTCGAATTCCTCCTGATCATGGGCATAGGCTTTCATCTCAGATTCCAGCGCGTCACCGGTGAGACCTGCCATACGCTTTTCGGAAGCGCGCATGCGGCGGTCCAGCAGAAGGACATCCTTTTTTACCATCATGAGCTGTTCAAATATCGTAGCGTCACCGGTGAGATCCTGGTGCTGGGCCAGATAGCCTATATTTTTTCCCCGCGAGAGGGTGACAATGCCCGAATCCGCCGACATCTCCTGCATGATGATTTTAAGCAGCGTGGACTTGCCGGCCCCGTTAATACCAACCAGTGCGGCTTTCTCGTTCTCCTCAATATGAAAAGAGACTTCCCGAAGCACCTCATTGCCCGGGAATGTCTTACTCACTTTCTGTATGTCAAGTATCACAGTCTGCTCCTTTAGTCATGTTACTGCTTGTTATGATACCCGACTTTTACCTGCTTGACCAGTGAAAAATAACAGCTCCATTGAAAAGTTGAACTTCATGGATTATACTTTATCTGACTGAAAACCCAGTGGCAGCTTATGCTGCCTGAAAACGGAGGTACACATGAAGCATATCGTGACAGCGGAACAGATGAGGGCCCGCGACAATTATACAATAAAAAATCTCGGTATTCCGTCAGCAGTTCTTATGGAGAGGGCTGCTCTCGGCATAGCAAGAGAGGTCATACAGAAATATGAGGAGCTAGGCAGCAAAGGACGGGTGCTGTGCGTGTGCGGTACCGGCAACAACGGCGGCGACGGTGCCGCCTGCGCGAGAATCCTCCACATGAAAGGCGTGAGAGCCGATCTTTTCATCGTCGGCGATCCGGAAAAATTCACCGGTGAAATGCGTCTCCAGGAAAAAATCTGCAAAAAACTCGGAATCCTCGAGGTGACCAATCCGAATTATCTCTCTTATCAGATCATCGTCGACGCAATGTTCGGTATCGGTCTCTCCCGGGATGTGGAAGGAGAGGCATACGATGTCATATCAGCTATAAATGACTGCGGAGCCTATGTAATATCAGCGGACATCCCTTCCGGCATCAACGCCGATACCGGCGCTGTCATGGGGAACGCTGTCCACGCTGACGTGACTGTCACGATGCAGCTGACCAAACCCGGCCTTGTTCTCTATCCGGGCGCACTGCACGCAGGCAGGATCGTGGTAGAGGAAATCGGCATTATGGATGATATTCCCGGCGGTAAAATTGCCGCCAAAGTGAATAAACTCCCCGGTGATGAGACGTCAGAATCCGACATCCCGAAGGAGCTCTCTCTTGATGAGATTCATTATCTGGAGGAGGATGATATCAAGAAGCTTCTTCCGATGAGACTAGCGTCCGGCAACAAGGGCACTTTCGGTAAAGTCCTGATCATAGCCGGATCAAAGAACATGGCGGGCGCCGCATATTTTTCCGCCCTTGCGGCTATGAGATCCGGTGCCGGAATGGTCAAGATCCTGACTGCCGAGTCGAACCGTGACATTCTGCAGAGAGAGATACCCGAGGCTCTGCTTGAGACATATACAAATGACGAGGATGTGGTCATGGCTCTCGATGCCTCCCTTGCCTGGGCGGATGTTGTCTGTATGGGACCGGGGCTCGGCACAACAGAGCGGTCAGCGAAGATCGTCCGTTATGTGCTCCTTTCCTGTTCACATCCGCTGGTCCTCGACGCGGACGGTCTTAACTGCCTGTTCGGCGATACGACGCTCCTTTCTTCCTACATGGGCAAGCTCTATGTCACGCCGCATATGGGAGAGATGGGAAGACTTGCAATGAAATCCGTTGCTGAGCTCAAATCCGACCCGATATCCTCAGCGGTATTCCTGGCGCGCAGCTGCGGCGTTTTTACTGTCATGAAGGATGCCAGAACAGTCATAGCCCAGCCGGACGGCAGCGTCTACATCAATGTATCAGGCAACAGCGGTATGGCGACAGCGGGCAGCGGTGATGTACTCTCCGGAATACTGGCTTCTCTCCTTGCGCAGGGGACGGATCCATTCTCGGCGGCGCCTATGGCAGCCCTGATCCACGGACTTGCCGGCGATGCAGCCTGCAGAGATAAGGGCGAGCGTTTCATGATCGCATCCGACATTATCATGCATCTGAGTGATGTCCTGAAATAAAATACGAGGAGAGACTACTATGAAGAAGTACAGCAGGATAAGGGCGGAAATTGATCTGGACGCTGTCAGGTTCAATTTTGAGAGCATGAAGAACAATCTCACGCCCGGCACAAAAATGGCGGCAGTTATTAAAGCCGACGGCTACGGTCACGGCGCTGTCCAGATTGCCAGACTCATTCATGAATTTGACTATATCTGGGGATTTGCAGTGGCAACGCCAGAGGAAGCCATGCAGCTTCGCGCAAAAGGCATCTCTAAACCGATCATGCTCCTCGGTTACGCGTTCGAGGAATCCTATGAGGATCTGATTGATTATGATATCCGCGTGTGCGTATTCGAAGAGGAGACAGCCGGGGCACTCTCGGCCTGCGCGAAGGCACTCGGCAAAACAGCAATTATCCACTTTGCGCTCGACACAGGCATGAGTCGGATCGGTTTTTCCGATACAGCCGAATCAGTCGAAGCGATAAAGAGGATTGCAGCCCTTCCGAATATCAGGGTAGAAGGTCTGTTCACTCACTTCGCGAGAGCGGATGAACTCAGTGTCACACCGGCAATCACTCAGATGAAGAGATACAATCGCTTCTCCGAGATGCTGACGGAAGCGGGAGTAGAGATACCGATCCACCACATGTCGAACAGCGCCGGTATCATCCGCCTTCAGGCGGCGAACGCCGATATGGTACGGGCTGGAATCACGGTCTACGGTCTCTATCCGTCAGATGAGGTCGAGACGGAGCCGGTTCCTTTGAAACCGGTCATGAGCCTTATAAGCCACATCTCCTATGTAAAAACACTTGAACCCGGCGCGGAGATTTCCTATGGCGGGACTTATAAAGTGACTGAAACGAAACGAGTCGCTACGATCCCGGTCGGCTACGCCGATGGTTATCCGCGTCAGCTGTCCAATAAAGGTTACGTGCTGATTCACGGGAAAAAGGCCCCGATCCTCGGCAGAGTATGTATGGACCAGTTCATGGTGGATGTCACGGACATCCCCGGGGCAGCTCAGAAGGATGAGGTCGTCCTTGTCGGCAGCCAGGGTGATGAGCACATCTCCGTCGAAGAGCTTGGAGCTCTCTCCGGACGTTTCAACTACGAGTTCGTCTGCGATATCGGGAAGCGCGTTCCGAGGTGCTTCATGAAGAACGGCATCTGTGTGGAGCAGACCTCCTGTTTTGACTGATATGGATAACACGGTTACAGTTCAGACGGACTGCTGAGAAGCCTAATGGGCCGGCGCAAGCATCATCTTCATCGAAAAACGCAGGTCCTCCTCTTCGAGCTTAGAAGATGCTTCCGCATCTTCTGATCTCTCAGGTCGGACCCGCAATGTTTTTCTCACGAAGATGAATGCTTTCTTCCGGCAACCAAATAAAATGAGCAGTCCGTCTGAACTGTGACCTGACTCCAGGTTCCGACACTATCACAGCAATGCTTTTCTGCCGGCAACCGAATCAAAAGAACAGTCCGTCTGAACTGTGACCTGACTCCAGGTTCCGACACTATCACAGCAATGCTTTTCTGCCGGCAACCGAATCAAAAGAGCAGTCCGTCTGAACTGTGACCTGACTTCAGGTTACGACACAATCACAGCAATGTTTTTCTGCCGGCAACCGAATCAAAAGAGCAGTCCGTCTGAACTGTGGCCTGACTCCAGGTTCCGACACAATCACTATCGTCATCGAATAATGCAGGGGTTCCCCTCCAACGTCAGGTAATATGGGACCTTAATTGGCAGTTGATAATTTGTTTTAAAAATGCTATAGTTAAGAATACATGTGTTCGCTTCGGACGCATAATTATGAGTTTAGGATGTAAGCCGCACACGCGGTTTGAAAGGAGAAGTTATGTCAGGACATTCAAAATTTGCAAATATCAAGCACAAGAAGGAAAAGAATGATGCCGCTAAAGGCAAGATCTTTACGATCATCGGCCGTGAAATCGCAGTTGCCGTAAAAGAAGGCGGTCCCGATCCTGCCAATAACTTCAAGCTGGCCACAGTCATCGCAAAAGCGAAGGCCAACAACATGCCGAATGATACGATCGAGCGCGGCATCAAGAAAGCAGCAGGAGACGGCAGCGGAGCTAATTACGAGTCGATCACATACGAAGGCTACGGCCCGGCCGGCATAGCTATCATCGTTCGGACTCTGACAGACAACAAGAACCGTACGGCGGCAGATGTCCGCAGCGCGTTCTCCAAGGGCAGCGGAAATATAGGAACCCCCGGATGTGTATCTTTCATGTTCGATGAAAAGGGTCAGATCATTATCGACAAAGAAGAGTGCGAGATGGACTCCGATGACCTCATGATGATCGCTCTCGACGCCGGCGCTGAAGATTTTAACGAGGAAGATGACAGCTACGAAGTTCTCACAGATCCGGATTCCTTCCAGGAAGTCGAGGAAGCACTCAAGGCTGAGGGCATCCCGATGGCTCAGGCTGAGGTAACAATGATCCCGCAGACATACGTTAAGCTCACAGACGAGAAGCAGATCAACAACCTGAACAGGATCCTGGATCTTCTTGACGCCAGCGATGACGTCCAGAACGTATACCACAACTGGGACGAAGATTAAAACCGGCACGTATGTGTCACGCAAAGGATATAGCACTTTATGGAATTTCTGCTTTCAGCAATACTTGGTATCATTCAGGGTATATTGGAATTCCTGCCTGTCAGTTCATCAGGACACCTGGCAGCTATTGAGCAGTTGATCCGTCTCCCGTACAACATGTCATTTTTCAATGTCTGTATCCATATGGGAACTCTGATGGCTATCCTGATCGCACTACAGAAAGATATCGCAAGGCTTCTGGCTGAATCACTGCTCATGATCGGTGACGCGTTCCACAATCTGTTCGCGTTCCTTCGAGCTGCCGGAAAGCATGAGGAACCGAAGCTGAAGAAGCTCCTCACTTCCAATTACAGGCGTCTTGCAATGCTCATCGCAGTCGGTGCCGTTCCGACAGCCGTTATAGGAGTTCTGCTCAGAGGAGTGGCAGCGATTGCCGCAAGATCTCTTCTATACACGGGAATTGGAATGCTCATGAGCGGAATTGTTTTACTTGTTGTCGGTCAACTGACACCCGGCAACAAGATTCCCAAGGATATAACGTCTATCAGAGGATTTCTGGCTGGTATCGCACAGGGATTTACTGTCATTTCCGGCATATCCCATTCAGCAGTGATGCTGTCAGCCGGAATCCTTCTGGGCTTCAATAAAAGACTCTCCATCCGTTACGCATACCTGATGTCCATACCCTGCATCATTGGCGCTCTGATCATCGAAATAATGACTCTTGATGAGACGCTCATAACGCCGGATTATCTCGGAATGTGCGCAATCGGAACACTTTGCTCGCTGCTCATTGGCGTCTTGTTCATTCAGCGTCTTCTGCGCTACATCCGAACAAGGAGCTTTACGCAGTTCGCCTACTACAATTTCCTGATTGGAGCGGTCATAATCGTACTTAATTTTACACTTACGGTCTGACGGTCCCGCATGGATGCGTTCCGTCCAAGATTGGAAAAAAAGAATGCGGGAAGTATATCTTCCCGTGTTTTATACATTTTGCGGAAACACAGGTCTAAAAACACAAGACAGATTTATGAGGGAAACATATGGCAGCTAAAAAAAAGAATACCGGCAGCCGGTCTAAGGCTTCCGCCGGATCAGGCAGCCGTTCCTCCGGCAGCAAAATTGCCTCCAAAAGCAAGAGAACCGATGCCGGAACAGGAAGGACAAAAACTCAGCCCGCTTCCTCCGGAAGCGGGGTGGTGCGGGACATTATACTTGTCCTGATTCTTGTATGCTCAGTCATACTGTTCGTGTGCGTTCTCGGCCGGGGCGGCAGATTCGGAAGATTTGCCAGCCCTGTCCTGTTCGGAATGTTCGGCCTTATGGCTTATATCTTTCCACCGGCTCTGTTCGGAGGAACAGCATTTTACATAGCGAATAAAAGAAACGGCATGATCATCCGAAAGATGATCGGCCTTATTATGCTGTTTATTTCCATGTGTGTGCTCCTCCATTTCATGACAATGAGCGGCTACAAAAGCAGTACAGGGATAACGGAGTATTTCACGATCTGCGCTGCTGACAGGACAGGCGGAGGTATAGTAGCCGGAGTCTTTGCGTATGCGTTCTACAAAGCAGGTTTTAATACTATCCTGTCCGTTGTGGCAACGCTTACTATGATTCTTATTTCCCTTATCATTCTTACGCAAAAGCCGCTGTTCACGATCTTCGGTCGAAAAGGACGTGACAGGGTCCGCCGCGCACGGGATACACAGCGGGAACATATAAAGCGCCGGATGCGTGAGAGTGAGGCACGTCAAATGGAGCTGGACCTCAAAACCGGTGACGCCTCGGAAAAGGATTCGGAGGACGAGGACGTCGATTTCTTCGACGATGATGACGAACCGATATCTGCCAGGGAGGCCGCAAGACTTCATAAGAAAAAGAAAACTGCTAAAACAGAGCGGCGGAATGAGCACCTTGAGAGGGATGAAGGTGAATGGGACGAAGACGCGGATGACGAGACAAAATTCGTCAAACCCCGCAAAGCCCCGGGAACCAAGAGCAGGTCAGATGATAGCCGCAAGCCAAGGAAAAAGAAAAACGTCAAGATCGAGTCCGAGCCGTCTGGTGAAACTGGCAGTGAACCTGTTCTCAGTCTTAAAGACCGAATCACGATCAACGGAGAGCAGGTCGGAGACACGACCGATATTACCCCCGTTCCTGACAATGCATCACCCGAGCCTGCCGGTAAAGCCCAGAAAGCAGACGGCTCCGTCATGCCGTCCTTCCTTCACGGCGTTCTCGCAGGCAAGGACACAAGGGCTGTCGCAGCAGAAGCCGCCCAGAAGAAAAATAATAATCCGTCTCTGCCCAGGTTCGATGCTGAGGGAGATGAAGTACTGGCTTCGGGTGTGATGGAAATCCTTGCTTCAGAAGAAGATGATGATGAATTCATTGAAGGGTCAGCCGACAGCTTCAGCAATTCTGAGATAGCAACTTCCGGCTTCGATGATGAAGAAGAGGAAGATGAAGATGACACAAGATTTATCCCACTGTCCAGCATCAAAGTCGGCAAGGACGGAAAATTATCCTACGAAGGCCGTGTAGAACCCAAAGTGAAATCCGCGACCGTTAAAAAGAAGCCGGCTCAGAAATTCACAGTGGAGCCGGAACCTCCGTACGAAGAACCATCGGAAGAAATCACGCCCCCGGAGAATGTTCCTGCCCGCACCCAGAGGAAAAACCCAAAGAGCGCGGAGGCTGAGATTGAAGAAGGAGTACTGAGCATCGATTCCGAGATCAGACAGGCAGCTCCGAAACCGGTCAGATATAAACTTCCCAGTGTCAATCTTCTCACAAAAGGAGAGACTGTTCGCGGTGACTCAAAAAAGCAGCTTCTCGAAACAGCTAACAAACTGGAGGAAATCTTCAACAGCTTCGGCGTCGCTGTCCATGTAATCAACGTCAGCAAGGGACCGACTGTCACCCGATATGAGCTTCAGCCCGAACAGGGTGTAAAGGTCTCCAGGATCGTAGCCCTCACGGACGACATCAAGCTGAACCTTGCAGCATCGGAAATCAGGATCGAAGCGCCGATCCCGGGTAAGGCAGCTGTGGGCATCGAAGTACCCAACAAAGAAGTGTCACCGGTCACTTTCAGGGATATGATTGAATCGCAGGAGTACAGGAAGAGTAAGGCACCTCTGACATTTGCAGTCGGAAAAGACATCTCAGGCAAAGCTGTCGTCTCGGATATAGCCAAAATGCCTCACCTGCTGATCGCAGGGGCTACCGGATCCGGAAAATCCGTCTGTATTAATACGCTGATCATGAGCGTCCTTTATAAGTCCACACCAGATGAAGTCAAAATGCTGATGATCGACCCGAAGGTCGTCGAGTTCAAGATCTACGACGGCATACCTCATCTGCTCATACCGGTCGTTACCGACCCGAAGAAAGCAGCCGGAGCCCTTAACTGGGCGGTTCACGAGATGAATGACCGCTATAACAAGTTTTCGGAATACCCCGGCGTCAGAGATCTCAAGACGTATAATCAGAAGGTCGAGCGGATCAACGAGGCACTGCCTGACGGTGAAAAGATGGCAAAGCTGCCGCAGATACTCATCATCGTCGACGAGCTGGCTGACCTGATGATGGTAGCGCCGGGCGAAGTCGAAGACGCGATCTGCCGTCTTGCCCAGCTGGCCAGAGCAGCCGGTATCCATCTGGTCATTGCCACACAGCGTCCTTCCGTCAATGTCGTGACCGGACTTATTAAGGCTAATATGCCTTCCAGGATCGCGCTTTCAGTATCCTCCGGAGTAGACAGCCGGACGATCATCGATATGAACGGAGCGGAAAAACTGCTCGGCAACGGCGATATGCTGTATTATCCGCAGGGTTATCCCAAGCCGGCAAGACTTCAGGGCGCCTATGTGTCTGACGATGACATCACTAAAGTAGTTAAATTTTTATCTTCACAATCAAATCAGGTAGTGTATAATAATGAGGTTGAAGATAAAATCATTGAATCTATGAATAATTCTGTCCAGAACACCGCAAAGCCGGACGATGACAGAGATCCTTATTTCTATGAGGCCGGCAGGTTCATCATTGAAAAGGACAAGGCCTCGATCGGAATGCTGCAGAGAATGTTCAAAATCGGTTTTAACAGAGCGGCCCGCATCATGGATCAGCTCTGTGAAGCAGGTGTTGTCGGTCCGGAAGAAGGAACAAAACCAAGAAAAATCCTCATGTCTAAGGAAACATTCGATGACATGTTCGAATCGGAGTGACATTTATGAAATGTCGTAAATGCAATTCAGAGATACCTGACGGCGAACTGATCTGCCCCCGTTGCGGTGCTGAGATAAATCTCGTGCCGGATTATCGCCCCGTTGAATTCATGATTGATGAAAAAAAGCGGGAGGATAGAGAAAAACAGGAGCAAAGACGCAGAGCCGTTCAGAAGAAGCGGAAACGCAGAAGAAGGAAAAAACGGGTTTCCAGGAAGAAGGAAAGCAGAAGGTCACTTATCATGACCTTCCTGATTCTTCTGCTAATTATTGCCGCAGCGTTCGGCATCATTCGTTATATCAGATACAGGAACACCCGGAGTTTTGAGTACCAGTATGAGCGCTCTCAGGAGGAGTTTCTCGCAGGGAATACGTCATCAGCACGGTCTTATGCGGAAAAAGCCCTCGAATTATCACCAAAATCGGTAAAATGTCTTCGTCTTATGGCGCAGATTGAAAAGAGCGAAGGAGATATCGAAGCTGCATCGAAGACTCTGGAAGCAGCGATTGAGATCGATCCCGGCAACATCGATGTCTACGGTCAGCTCATCAGCCTCTATACGGAGACCAATAACTACGACTCAATCCATGAACTCATGGAAAACTGCAAGTCTGAGGAAGTCCTCCTCGAATACGCCGATTATGTCTGTACCGCTCCGGCTATCACTCCGATTGCCGGGACTTACAGCAAGGAGGTCTCTGTCACGATCGGTTCCCCTGAAAAGTTGATCTATTACACGACAGACGGAACGGATCCGACAACGGCTTCGGAACTGTACACAGGCAAGATAAAGACCAGGGTCGGAAGGAACGAGATCCGCGCAATCGCCGTCAATGAAATAGGTATTAAGAGCAATGTCACTGTGTGCGTCTACAACATTGAGATCACGAGACCGGATCCTCCGGTCATCTCTGAGCCGACAGGCGTCTACGAGGAGGGTTCTCAGATTCATGTGACAGCACCGGAAGGCTGCATTATTTATTATTCCTTTGACGATGTTCCATCGACCGGATCAGCCGAGTACACAGGGCCGGTCACCATGCCGGTAGGTTCGCATGTGTTCTCCTGTATCGCCGTTGACAGTGACGGTAATCCAAGTGAAAATGTGAACGCCATGTACATTATTGTCGGCTAAAACTCATTTCTCATACTCCGCATAAAACCGGAGCAAATATTCATATGATTTTCAAAACGAATACTCGTTTTTTGAAAATATTCCGTTTACACGGGAGACAGTGAATGCGCGTTTTAATGACACGCGAAAGAGGAGGTATACATGTACAAGATCATCAGGAAAGAGCAGCTCAGCAGCGTTGTCTGGCTCATGGAAGTCGAAGCACCGCTTGTTGCGCGTCACTGTGAGCCGGGTCAGTTCATCATCGTCAAAAAAGGCGATGAGGGTGAACGCATTCCGCTTACGATCTGCGATTATGATCGCGAGAAAGGAACCATAACAATCGTATTCCAGCCTGTCGGCGTTGCGACCAATAAATTCCTTAGCCTGAATGAAGGCGACGCGTTCGATGATTTCGTGGGTCCGCTCGGAAGGCCGTCCGATATCGTCGAAATGAGTGAGAATGAGCTTTCCGGAAAGAAATTCCTTTTTGTCGCCGGCGGCGTAGGTACTGCACCGGTATATCCGCAGGTCAAGTGGCTTCATGAGCACGGAATCAGCGCGGACGTCATCATCGGCGCAAGAACAAAAGACCTTCTCTTCTTTGAAGAGAAAATGAGAGAGGTTGCCGGCAACCTGTATATCACGACTGATGACGGCTCCTATATGCATAAAGGTGTCGTTACATCCGTTATCGATGAGCTTGTGGAAGAGGGCAAAGAGTATAATCACTGTGTCGCGATTGGACCGATGATCATGATGAAGTTCGTCTGCCTCACGACTCAGAAATACAATATTCCGACAATTGTAAGCATGAACCCCATCATGGTTGACGGAACGGGAATGTGCGGTGCCTGCCGCCTCTCTGTCGGCAGCGAGATCAAGTTCGCATGTGTCGACGGCCCTGAGTTTGACGGCTTCAAGATCAACTGGGCAGAGGCCATGAAGAGATCACAGCTGTATAAGACAGAAGAAGGCCGCGCTATGCTGAGATATCAGGAAGGTAAGACGCATCACGGTGGCTGCGGAAATTGTGGAGGTGAGAAATAATGCCGAATATGTCCAAGACTAAAGTCCCTGTAAGAGAACAGGAGCCGCTCGTTCGCGCAACTAATTTTGACGAAGTGTGCTACGGCTATAATGAGGAAGAAGCAGTAGAAGAAGCCACAAGGTGCCTTAACTGCAAGAATGCGCGATGCATCGAAGGCTGTCCGGTCAGTATCAACATACCGGGCTTCATTAAGAAAGTAACCGAGAGAGATTTTGCGGGCGCTTATCAGGTCATTACAGAGTCCAGTTCTCTGCCTGCAGTCTGCGGTCGCGTCTGCCCGCAGGAGACCCAGTGCGAGGGCAAATGTGTCCGCGGTCTGAAGGCTGAGCCTGTCTCCATCGGCAAGCTGGAAAGATTCGTCGCCGACCGCGCTAAAGCTGACGGCATCAAACCGGAAGGCGCAAAAGTCAAGAACGGACACAAGATTGCTGTCATCGGCTCAGGTCCTGCAGGACTCACATGTGCCGGCGACCTTGCTAAACTCGGCTATGATGTCACGATCTACGAAGCACTTCACAAGGCAGGCGGCGTTCTCACTTACGGCATCCCGGAATTCCGTCTCCCGAAAGATGCTGTCGTTGCTGAGGAAGTCAAGAATGTTGAAGGACTCGGTGTCAAGATCATCACTGACGTCATCGTCGGCAGAACGATTTCTGTTGATGAACTGATCGAGCAGGAAGGCTACGAGGCTATCTTTATCGGCTCCGGTGCAGGCCTTCCGATGTTCATGGGTATCCCGGGAGAGAACGCGAACGGCGTTTTCTCAGCAAATGAATACCTGACCAGAAACAATCTCATGAAAGCTTTCCGCGACGATTACGATACACCGATCTTCCACGCGAAAAAGGCAGTCGTTGTCGGCGGCGGAAACGTCGCTATGGACGCAGCACGTACAGCTCTTCGTCTGGGTGCCGAAGTACATCTTGTATATCGTCGAAGCGAAGCTGAGCTTCCCGCAAGAGCAGAGGAAGTCCACCATGCCAAGGAAGAAGGTGTTCAGTTCGATATTCTCACGAATCCGGTCGAGATCCTCACAGATGAGAACGAGAACGTCATCGGAATCCGCTGCATCCGCATGGAACTCGGCGAGCCGGATCAGTCAGGCAGACGCCGTCCGGTTCCGATTCCGGGATCCGAGTTCGAGATGGAATGTGACTGTGTCATCATGTCCCTCGGTACATCCCCGAATCCGCTCATTTCCTCCACAACACCTGGTCTTGAGATCAACCGCAGAAAGTGCCTTGTGGCTACAGAGGATGAGGGCAAGACAACAAAAGAAGGCGTTTACGCAGGCGGTGACGCGGTCACCGGAGCAGCGACCGTTATCCTGGCAATGGGCGCAGGCCGTGCCGGCGCACGCGGTATCGACAATTATATTAAGAGCAAGGAAGCGAACGCTTAACTTCCCGAAATATATGAACTATGTAAGGGCTGTCGCATACGGCAGTCCTTCTTTTACGCTCACATCCCCACTGCTCGCAGAAACAGGGGCTTCACCCACTAAGACGATTTTGATATAACCCGCCACCTTAAAGGTGGGGTCACTTCCCCCACTGAGATAAACCGTTCAGACAACCAAGGAGAGATAATGCTCATTAAAATCATCTGTGTAGGAAAAATAAAAGAAAAATTCTATCGTGACGCTGTCCTTGAATATGTAAAGCGCCTGTCACGCTACGCAAAAATCGAGATCGTTGAATGCGCGGACGAGAAAACACCTGACAATGCGTCCGCTGAACTGTGCGATCAGATAAAATCAAGAGAGGGAGAGCGTATTCTTGTCAGGATAAAAGACAATGATCATGTCATCGCTCTCGCAATCGATGGCAAAATGTACTCTTCAGAGAATCTGTCCGAACATCTGGACAAGCTAATGCTGAACGGAAAGAGCACCCTTGTTTTCGTCATTGGCGGAAGTCTTGGACTGTCCGGGGCAGTACTTGCCCGGGCAAATGAGAAGCTCAGTTTCTCCGCCATGACTTTTCCCCATCAGCTCATGAGGGTCATTCTGCTTGAACAGGTCTACCGATCGTTCAGAATCATGAAAGGTGAGCCGTATCATAAGTGAAGCAATATTTGCACTTTATATTATGCGGCAAAGATGCTAAAATACACTGTATGTCACAAGAAGGGGTTTTTAATGAACAGTAGAACCGAACTCAGCATGAACATACCCGCCGAGCACCAGAAAAATATCTTTGGAGACCTCGACGAGCATATTAAATCAATAGAGCGGACGCTCAATGTAGATATCATTGTGCGGGACGACAGTGTTAAAGTGCAGGGACCTACCCTTAATGCTGCCAGGGCCAGAAAGCTTCTTGCCCAGCTCCTTGTCAAGTCGGAGAGGGGCGAGACTATCACCACGCAGAACGTCAATTACGCGCTGTCACTCTTCATGGATGACATTGGAGACAGGCTTGATTCCCTTGACGACGATATCATTATACACACCATGGCAGGTAGACCGATCAAGGCCAAGACTCTTGGTCAGAAAGCCTACGTCGATTCCATCCGCAATAAGATGATCACATTCGGCGTCGGGCCTGCCGGCACCGGCAAGACCTACATGGCGATGGCGATGGCTGTGCGCGCTTTCAGAAAAGATGAGGTGAGCAGGATCATCCTGACAAGACCCGCAATCGAAGCCGGAGAAAAACTCGGTTTTCTCCCCGGAGACCTGCAGAGCAAGATTGATCCCTACCTTCGTCCTCTGTATGACGCTCTTTTCGAAATCATGGGGCCGGAAGCTTTTCAGAAAAATTCAGAAAAGGGCCTGATCGAGGTCGCTCCTCTTGCCTACATGCGCGGCAGAACGCTTGACAACGCCTTCATTATTCTTGATGAGGCCCAGAACACGACGCCTGCACAGATGAAAATGTTCCTCACCCGCATAGGTTTCGGAACCAAAGTAGTAATCACAGGCGACCGTACACAGAAAGATCTGCCGAGAGATCAGGAGAGCGGTCTTGACGTGTCAATGAAAGTACTGAAAAAAATCGATGAGATCGGTTTCTGTGAGCTGACCTCCAAGGATGTTGTCCGTCATCCGTTGGTTCAGAAGATCGTCCAGGCTTACGAAGTGTACGAAGAAAAGAATAAAAAGAACAGGCCGCGTGAAACCGGCGCGCGCTATCAGGTAAAAAGACGACGCATTTGATTCCGAGGTGTATATATGCTTGTTATAATAGAAAATGAGTATGAAGGGTCTGATTTCGAAGAAATCCTGGATTTTGATTATCAGAAGACAGCCGAAGCTGTCGTATCCCGCGTCCTATCCGACAGTTCATGTCCTTACGATGCAGAGGCAAATATTCTGCTGACAGGTCTTTCTGAGATTGAGGAGATCAACAGCGAAATGCGTGGGATCGCAAGCCCGACCGATGTTCTGTCTTTTCCGATGCATGAATACACACATCCCGCCGATTTCGAAGAGATTGACCAAGACTCCTTCGATGATTTTGATCCTGAGAGCGGTTTATTGCTCCTCGGTGATATCGTCCTATGCCTTCCAAAGATCAAAAGCCAGGCAGAAGAGTACGGTCACAGCACTATGCGGGAGTACGCTTTCCTCATAGCTCACAGCGTTCTTCATCTGATCGGATATGACCATATGACCGAGGAAGATGCCGAAGACATGTTCAGAAAGCAGGATGAAGTACTGTCAGAACTGGGAATAACGAGAGAATGACACTGAAAGGTTGATACTAATGCGTAAATTATTCTATTTTTTCCCTGCCATATTTTTCGCTGTCCTTATGACAGGCTGTGCTGTCAGAGAATACTTTTGGACCCCGGTCGAACCCGGGACCGCCTTTATCCGAGAATCGCGGACTACGGAGCCGGCAATAGCGGACTCATCTGTCGCGGAAGTTCCTAAAGATGAATCCACATCAGCATCATTATTTGATATTTTCAAGACCGCAACGCCGACACCCACAAGTACGCCGACACCGACTCCTTCCCCGACACCCACACCGGTACCGACAGAGCCGATACCCGAGGGTATGGGAAAGAGCATACTTACAGGTGAGTACATTTCCGCCGATCTTGCAAATCGCAGACCGGTCGGATTCATGATCGACAATGTCACCGGTGCCTACCCCCAGAGCGGTGTCAGTCAGGCGGACCTCTATATCGAAGCTGTCGTAGAGGGCAGTCTAACGCGTTTCTGCGCTCTGTTCGATTACTACGATGACCTTCCGCGCATCGGGCCTCTGCGCAGCTGCCGCGACTATTTCCTCTCGATTGCTGCCGGTTTCGACGAGATTTATGAGCATTACGGTCAGGCTGCCTATGCCTTCCCGTATCTGGAGTCAGATGACGTCGACAACATTTCAGGTCTTGCCTGGTACGCCGGCAAGTTCTTCTACCGCGACAATACTTTCCACAGAGCACCTCACAACGCGTATATTAGTGGAGCTAAAATTAACGAGGCCATCGATTTTCTCGGTTACAGAAAGACTCATAACGAAGATTTCAAGTCTCAGCTGAATTATGTTTGGGTGGGAGACACTTCCCCTGATCTCGAGGGAGGTAGACCCGCAAAGTATTTTGCGCCCGGTTTCCTCATCAACAAACCCTGGTTCGTCTACCAGGAAGAGACCGGGACATACCTCCGCTATCAGTACGGCGACCGCCATTATGATGTCGAGAACAACAAACAGCTTGAGGTGAAAAACATCATCGTCGAGTTCCAGAACTATGATTATTATCAGACTTCCCAGTACCTGCACTATGACACGACTGCCGGCGGAAAAGGACTTTATATCTCCGACGGCAAGTGCATAGACATCACCTGGGAGCGACCGAGCTTCTACGAACCGGTCACTTACAGGACCCTGAGCGGTGAAGAGCTGAATATCAATACCGGAAAAACATGGATCTGCCTTGTGCAGAACCAGTACATCCGGAACTGTGTGATCGGGGAAGATTCCCAGTCAGCCGTCATGGCAGTGACGGAAGAAGAGGCTACTGAAGCAGAAGTATATAACGCTGAGTGGAAAGCAGCCTATAAGTGGGGCGAAGATGTCTATCTGACGATCATGAACCAGGAGAAAGAACGCAATCTGGCTGCCCACGGCGGACGTTCAAAGGTCGAAGGATGATGGAGAAAAAAGTGAGTAAAAGAGAACATCTTAAAAATAAGAAAAGAGTCGTCATAAAAATAGGATCATCATCTCTTGTCCACCATGAGACAGGCCGCCTGAATTTTCCAAAGATGGAAATTCTGGTCCGGGAGGTTGCCGACCTCCACAATAAAGGAGTCTCGGTCGTTCTGGTCTCCTCCGGAGCGATTGCAGTCGGCAAGGCTGCCATGGGAATTACTGAGGTCACCAGCGTTCAGGCCAAGCAGGCGTGCGCCGCGATCGGTCAGGTAAGACTACTTTCAATATATCAGAAGTTTTTCTCCGAGTATGGACTGAATTCAGCTCAGATCCTGATGACAAAAGATACATTTACTGATACCGAGAGCCGCAGACATGCCAGAAATACATTCGAACAGCTGCTGGCTATGGGGGTCATCCCGATTGTCAATGAAAATGACACGATTTCCACTGCAGAAATCGAGTTCGGCGACAATGACCGGCTTTCTGCAGTGGTCGCAGCCCTGATCGGCGCAGACCTGCTGCTACTCATGTCTGATATCGACGGTCTCTACACCGACGATCCGAGGACCTGCAAGGACGCAAAGTTCATCCCCGTCGTAGAGAAGCTGGATGAGACCTTCATGAACATGGGTAAAGGATCAACGGGAAGCCGGTTCGGCAGCGGCGGCATGAACACAAAGCTCATCGCAGCGGATATAGCCACATCGGCAGGCTGCGATATGATCATTGCCAATGCCTCGGACTTCCACATTATACACAAGCTGGTGGAAGGCAGGGAGTTCGGAACGATCTTCCTTGCCAATCCGAAGGAGGAATTCTATCTCTTAGACTATCTCGAAAACTATCGATAAGCCTAAAACAATACAATATTTGAACACATGGTGCGAACATCAAAACCATAAAGAGAGCCAGCTAGGCTCTCTTTATTATTTGCACTTTTTATCCTTGTTAATAGTCAAAAAGCATTTTACTCGCTAAATCCCTTTTGGCGTAACACAGTTCATTCAAATTATACCACAAAACACAAACGAACTGATGTTTGACATAGAATTAATCGTTGGTTATAATATAGACATGAGGGATATATCATATCAATAAGCAAAAAGCATCTCACGATTGAAGAAGCTTTTACCTACCACATAAATATATACTTTTAAATCAACAACTATCTCCAAATTCAATTAAAAAAGTAAATTGTATAATTCTATCATATTACTTAAAAGTGGCAATGCATTTTTTGAGGTAAGACTATGACCTACTTTCCAGCACATATCAGAATAGATGATCATGGCAGAAAGATAGTACAAAGCTGTCAGGATCACATGAACAATACCGCCAAATACGCAAAAGAAGCCCTCAACAACATATATTTGGGCGAAACTGCATATCTGGCAGGTATTATGCATGATTGCGGAAAATTCACATCTGCTTTTACGAACTATATCGAAAGAGCCACACGCGGAGAAAGTGTTCGACCTGGGAGTGTAAACCACACTTTTGCCGGTGTAAAGTATCTTCTTGAAAAATATCATGGCACCAATGATTCTGTGGGGGCATTGACTTGTGAGATTATTGCATATGCAATCGGTGCTCACCATGGACTTTTCGATTGCTTTAACGAAGAACGAGAAAGCGGCTTTATGCATAGATGTACAAAGGAAGATATTAATTATCAGGAAGCAATCACTAATTATCTACAGAACTATTTATCAGCATCTGAGATTACCATCTTCTTTAAAAAGTCTGTAAACGAGATTCAACATATTATCGAAATTCTAGAAGAGTTATTGAAAGAAGACGCCATTTCTGGCGATAGTAGTTCCGAAGACATAGAACGGGAATTGAACTTTTACCTCGGATTGCTAACGCGTCTTATCCTTTCTGCTGTTATAAACGGTGATCGTAGGGATACTGCAGAGTTCTTGTCAGGAAAGGAACGAGTCAGATTGAATGCTACTAAAGATCTCTGGCATAACACACTTCTGCACATGGAAAAAGAATTACATAAAATCAATTGCTATACAGATATCGAAAAAGCTCGATCTGCATTGTCTTTGATGTGCAAAGAAGCTGCCGGCAAAGAGTCCGGTATATATGAGCTAAATATGCCTACCGGATCCGGTAAAACGTTAAGCTCATTGAGATATGCTTTATCGCATGCTGAAAAATGGAATAAAAAACATATTATTTTTGTAACTCCGCTTCTTAGTATTCTTGATCAGAACGCCGCAGTTATAAAAAAGTATATAGGTGATGATAATCTTATTCTCGAACACCATTCAAACATTATTCGTCCACTTGAAAATACTAAAGAATATGATGCATGGGAGTACTATACAGAAACCTGGGATGCACCAATCGTCATAACCACAATGGTGCAGTTCTTGAATACACTATTTTCAGGTAAGATGAGTTGTGTACGAAGAATGCATTCGCTTTGCGAAAGTATCATTGTGATTGATGAAGTACAGACAGTACCGGCAAAAATGCTCTCATTGTTTAGTACTGCCACTAATTTCCTGCACCACGTATGCAATGCAACAATAGTGTTGTCTTCCGCAACGCAACCCGGATTTAATCATCTCCGTTATCCGATGCGAGGATGTAAGGGAGACATTGCAGACTGCGATGATAAAATGCGAAATATTTTTCGCAGAACGACAATTACTCAACTTGATAGTTGTACATTAGAAAAATCTGTCCCACTGTTTGAGGACATGCTAAAAAAATACAACAGCATGCTTATAGTATGCAATAAAAAAGATGAGGCCCGTTACTTATTTAAAGAATTGCATCGTCTTGACTGCGATGTATATCATCTTTCCGCTTCTATGTGTATCGAACACCGAAAGCATGTTCTGGAAAACATAAAATCATGCCTAGATGAAATAACAACCTCACTTAAAACATCCACCCGTATTGATAAGAAAGTCTTATGCATATCAACACAGGTCATCGAAGCAGGAGTCGATTTGTCTTTCGAATGTGCAGTGCGGTTTACCGCAGGAATAGACAGTATCATTCAGACAGCAGGTCGATGCAACAGAAGTGGTGAATACGGTCCTTCCGGTGATGTATACATTTTTACCTGTCTTGACGAAAATCTGGGGCGGCTTGAAGAAATCAAAAAATCAAAAATGGCAACGGAAGAACTTCTTGCAGATTATAGAGAAAACTCATTACGATTCCAGAACTGTATAGATAGCTTGAGTGCAATTGATTTCTACTATAAACGTTTTTTTAGGTCCTTCGGTGAAGGATATCAGGAGTACTCTACAAAAAAACATGGAACAATCTATGATCTTTTGTCTGTAAATGATTCATATACCAGTATCAGGCAGGAAAAATATGATTTTCTGAAGCAGGCTTTTAAAACAGCAGGTAATGAATTTAAAGTGTTCGATACAGATGCTCTTGATGTAATAGTTCCATATGAAGAAGGCGCAGACATTATTAGTGATTTAAATTCGGAAAATGCCTCATGGAACAAAGATTTTGTTGAAAAAGCTCTGGAAAAAGCAAAGCAATATACAGTCTCCCTGTATTCTTATCAGGTAAAAAAACTAGAAAATCTGGGGGCACTGTACACAATACTTGGTGAAAGAGCTGTTGTATTACAAAGTTCATATTACGATGATTATGTAGGAGTTGTTGACGAAGACAGGAATTATGGATATTTGGAGGTGAGTACATGAAAACACGATATCCGAATATTGTCGAGTTTCAGGTAACCGGAGACTATGCGCTGTTTTCAGATCCACTGACAAGAGTCGGAGGAGAAAAATTCAGCTATCAGGTTCCGACCTATGAAGCTCTCAAAGGGATACTGGCATCAATTTACTGGAAACCAACATTGATCTGGGTAATAGATAAAGTTCGGATTATGAATCAGATTCAGACAGAAGTTAAGGGGATGCGGCCGATTAAGTACAGCGGAGGTAATGATCTCTCCTTTTATACGTACTTGAAAGACTGTTCATATCAGGTCCAGGCGCATTTTATATGGAATGAGAATCGACCGGAGCTAGCGCACGATCGTATTGAAAACAAGCATCACGAAATTGCTAAACGGTCTATTTTAAAAGGAGGCAGACGGGATATTTTCCTCGGAACACGTGAGTGTCAGGGGTATGTTGAGCCATGCTCATTCGGACACGGAACAGGTGCATATGACGACATAACAGAACTCAGCTTTGGCCTTATGTATCACGGCATCACGTATGCGGACGAAGCATACTCAGAAGATACAAAAGGACATATGACTGTAAACTTCTGGTATCCGGTTATGAGAAATGGAATCATAACCTTTCCTACACCTGAAAAATGTCCAATTCATAAAACACTCAGGGAAATGGAAATAAAGCCGTTTGGCCAGATTAATAACAATTTCGCAGGATTGAAAGAATTCGGGGAGGTGACTTGATTGGGACTTCTTCAACAGGCATTTAAGACATATCAGGCCCATGATAAGGAAATCGGAATAATTGCTGAAAATTTAGAACCATTAGCACCGATATCACATTTGATTACCAGAGCTCAGATAGAAATTACCATTGATGGTGATGGAAAATTTATTTCTGCCTCAGCATTGGATAAAAAAGCTGAGAAGATTATTATTCCGGTGACAGAAGAATCGGCTGGAAGAACATCTTCTCCTCAGCCACATCCCTTGGATGAACAGTTAGGCTACCTTGTACCATACAATACACAAAAAAGGGAGCTATATTTAAAACAACTGCAAAGATGGTGTGGTTCTAAATATTCAAATATTAAATTGATGCCTATATATCGTTATGTTTCAAGTGGAACGATTATTGATGATCTTAAAACTAGCGGTATCATAAAGCCGGATAATAAAGGTCATATCAAAAACGAAAAGGACCTTGTTCGATGGGTTGTCAATGGCGTAGGAGATTCAAGTGGTCCATGTTGGACAGATTCCTCCTTATTTGACGATTATATACACTACTATCAGACGCAAAACTCTGGTGAAGTAGCTTTATGTATGATTTCAGGTGAATTTACGTCCCCCGCAAAGCAACATCCAAAAGGTGTCATCGCATTCAATGGAAATGCCAAACTGATTTCAGCAAATGATAATAGTGGGTTCACATTCAGAGGCAGATTTGATGAAGATTGGCAGGCTGCTACAGTTGGGTATGAGGCATCGCAGAAAGCGCACAGTGCATTAAGATGGCTTGCTGCAAATCAGGGTGTAATCCTTGGCGGACGAACATTTCTTTGCTGGAATCCCGAAGGATTAAAAATACCGTCAGCACACAAACCTCTTCTGAGTTTTCAGAAAGCAGAAGATAGAGTACGGCACATTAATTACCAGAAAGAACTGTATGAGACCCTAATCGGATGGAAAGAACAACTAAGTAATAATGCCAGCAGTGTGACGGTCATTGCTGCATTTGACGCGGCGACAACCGGAAGACTGTCAATTACTTACTATAATGAACTACTGTCATCAGATTTTCTGAAGAGACTGTATACATGGGATAAGCACTGTCAATGGTACTTTACAAACATGAATATTCAGGAAGCACCATCCTTAAAGCAGATTGTAGAATGTGCTTATGGTATCGAGCGTGAGGAAAGAGGAACTGCGCGTCTTGTTGTAGATGACAGAGTACTTAAGCAGCAAGTGCAACGGCTGATAGCATGCCGCATTGATTGTTCTAAGACTAAGTTCCCGGTAGACATTGAACAGCGGTTAATTCAACGCGCATCTACACCGCAGGCATTTGATGACCGAAAAATATATCGTAAGGTGCTTTCAACTGCCTGTGCGGTTATTAAAAAAGTCTATTTTGATTACAAGGAGGAGGAATTAGAAATGGCGTTGGATCCACAAAAAAAAGACAGAAGCTATCAATTCGGCAGGCTGCTTGCCGTTATAGAGAAGATAGAGACAGATACATTTGATGCGAATGACGATAAAAGAGTATCAAATGCAATGCGTCTCCAATCCGTTTACTGTAGAGAACCAATGAAATATGCTCGATTGCTCGATGAGCAAATGAATAAGGCATATTTACCAAAGTTAAAACCTGCATCCCGGGGGTTTTACAAAGCAACTCTAGGTCAAATCTTTGAGATGATCAGCGAGGAACCGGAGAAAGATTGGAATAAGCCGTTAAGTGAAACATATTTGATTGGCTATTATTTGCAGAGAAATGCATTATATACTAAGAAAAATAAGGAGAATAAAGATGAGTATACTGAAGAATAAGATAGATTTTATAGCCTTTGTATCTGTGAATGGAGCCAACGCAAATGGTGATCCTCTTAATGGGAACCGTCCGAGAACAGATTATAATGGATTTGGCGAGATGTCTGATGTTTGCATAAAACGCAAAATCCGCAACAGGATGCAGGATTTGGGTCAGGACATTTTTGTACAGTCAGATGATAGACGCAAGGACGATTATGGGAGCCTTAGTGAACGAGCCACTGCTAAACTGGGGAAAATTAAGGAACGTGAAAAATATGCTGCTACAGCATGCGAAACATGGATCGATGTAAGATCTTTTGGGCAGGTATTTGCTTTTAAAGCATCGGATAAAGCTGGAGTTTCTGTAGGCGTCAGAGGTCCTGTTTCCATTCATCAGGCAGTAAGTGCTTCCCCCATTGAAATAGAGTCTTTGCAGATTACCAAAAGTGTTAATGGCGAACCAAATGAAAAAAAAGCATCTGACACTATGGGGATGAAACACTTTGTGCGTTTTGGCATTTATAAAATAAAAGGATCAATAAATGTCCAGCTGGCCGAAAAAACAGGCTTTTCTGAAGATGATGCAGACATTATCAAGGAGTGCCTGAGGACTCTTTTTGTGAATGATGCGTCATCGGCAAGACCGGAAGGATCAATGGAAGTTCTGAAGCTCTACTGGTATAAGCATAATTGTAAGGATGGTCAGTATTCATCTGCTATGGTACACCGTGCTGTTGAAGTGCGATGCAAGAGCGAAGATGCTATTCCTTATAGTATTGACGATTATGAATTCATTATTAATGAGCTTCCCGGTCTCACCCCGGAGATTATCGATGGAATATAAAGAAGACGATTATCTGCTGTTATCCGGAATACAGCATTTTCTATTTTGTCGCAGACAATGGGCTCTGATTCACATTGAGCAACATTGGGCAGACAATTATCACACAGCTGACGGGATGGTCATGCATAAAAATGTTCACAATAATAATTTCAGGTCTGCTCGCGGAAGTATAATAACGATTCGTGCCTTACGTGTACATTCTTCGAAGCTTGGCATCTCTGGAGAATGTGATGCTGTCGAGTTTCATTCAGATGAAAATGGTATATCTCTATCTAAAACTGAGGGATTATGGAAGCCATATCCTGTCGAATATAAACGTGGATCATCAAAAAATGGCATCTATGACAAAGCTCAATTATGTGCACAAGCAATGTGCTTGGAAGAAATGTTATGCTGCTCTATAAATGAAGGAGCGATATACTATGGTGAAACAAGAAGACGTGAATCAATATTGTTTACTGAAGACTTGCGCGAAAAAGTATACCAGGCATGTATAGAAATGCACCAATTGTATGAAAAAGGATATACTCCTAAGGCTAAAATGAAAAAGGGATGTAATGCATGTTCGCTTAAAGAAATTTGCGTCCCCCAACTGATGTGTACACAGTCTGTAGATGACTATATTAAAGAATCATTATGATTAGGATTGTATAAATGAAACTATTGCTGAATACTCTATATGTCACAATGGAAGACGCTTATGCTGCATTAGATGGGGAAAACATAATTATTAAGCAAAAAGACAATACTGTTGCAAGATTTCCATTGCACATCCTTGAAGCAGTATATTTGTTTTCTTATGCGGGTGCTTCCCCTGCGCTTATGGGAAAGTGCGCTGATAAAGGAATTGATTTGGTATTCTGTTCACCGAGCGGTCGTTTTTTAGCCAGAACTTGTGGTACAAGTCGCGGAAATGTTCTCTTGAGAAGGAAGCAATATCGAATGGCTGACTCAGAAGAAGATAGCTGTAAAATTGCCAGAAATATCATCTTTGGTAAAATTAAGAATTCAAGACAAGTTATAGAACGGGCAAAGCGAGATCACGCATTAAAGCTCGATGTTGAAAATTTATCAAAGGCATCCGACTATCTGAAAGCTCAGATGGAAGAAGTTCTTAATGTTAAATGTTTAGATACTCTACGTGGTATAGAAGGCAAATGTGCTTCGACATATTTTAACATATTCGATGACTTGATTCTTACATCTAAGGAGAATTTTTATTTTCATGGTAGGAACAGGCGACCACCGCTCGATAATGTAAATGCCTTGATGTCATACGCATATACAATGCTGGGAAGCAGCTGTGCTTCGGCTCTCGAAGCGGTCGGACTTGACTCATATGTTGGATTTATGCATCGTGATCGACCAGGAAGAACTTCACTAGCTCAGGATCTTATGGAGGAATTACGCCCCTGTATGGCAGATCGTTTTGTATTGACTTTAATAAATAACAGGATAGTGACAGCGCAGGATTTTGTTCATCAGGAAAATGGATCCGTTTTACTGACGGATGAGGCTCGGAAGAAGGTGCAGCAAGAATGGCAAATCAAGAAAAAAGATAAAATTATTCATCCTTATCTTAAAGAGAAAATCGAATGGGGATTGCTTCCGTATTTTCAGGCAATGTTGTTAGCGCGATATCTACGTGAGGATATTGATGGGTATCCGCCTTTCCTTTGGAGGTGATGGATAATAATGCTTGTGGTAATAACATATGATGTGAATACAGAAACTCCAGCAGGACAGAGACGATTGCGAAAAATTGCTAAGCAGTGTGTAAATTATGGACAGAGAGTGCAGAATTCTGTATTTGAATGCTCTGTCGATGCCGCACAATATAGATTACTAAAAGCCTCTCTATGTGAATTGATAGATTCAAAAACAGACAGCTTGCGATTTTACAAGCTTGGAAATACGTATAAGGAAAAAATCGAACATTTTGGGACCAAGAAAGGATATGATGCTGCGGATTCATTAATTTTGTAGCGCGAACCATATGCGAACACAGATTCTCTGAGAGGTTCGCGCAGTGTTTTTACGTGATTAGCGATTTTATTTCGCATAAACGTTAAGTTGGTTATTTGTTTTTTATACTTTTTGGCAAATAATAGCATCTAGTAGAATTGTTTTTGTTAATATTTGCTGTCGCACCCCGCATGGGGTGCGTGGATTGAAATAAGAATGGGAATGACCGGTATGACATCAATCGGGTCGCACCCCGCATGGGGTGCGTGGATTGAAATAAGATCAAGATGCACGGCATGGGCAAAGCGTGGGGTCGCACCCCGCATGGGGTGCGTGGATTGAAATTTAAAAACTATTGTGAAAATAATAACTTCCGCGACGTCGCACCCCGCATGGGGTGCGTGGATTGAAATATGGACGTTTTGAGCAGGTCGCGCTCCATCTCGGTCGCACCCCGCATGGGGTGCGTGGATTGAAATGTTTACGATCCTGTCCACATCTTCCTGCGTGAAGTCGCACCCCGCATGGGGTGCGTGGATTGAAATTGGTAAAAGAATTCCCACGCGTGCCCCATCTGGGTCGCACCCCGCCTGGGGTGCGTGGATTGAAATTCCATAGGGTCTTTTGTGTGGATAACGTCGAGGGTCGCACCCCGCATGGGGTGCGTGGATTGAAATAGGATAGAAGATCCTGAAAAATGGGACCAGATGGGTCGCACCCCGCATGGGGTGCGTGGATTGAAATAGCTTTGAGGATGGCGTTATAAGATACCTGGGCGTCGCACCCCGCATGGGGTGCGTGGATTGAAATAGCTTTGGTTCGAATATAGGCGTGGATTCTAATAGGTCGCACCCCGCATGGGGTGCGTGGATTGAAATATGCTCGACGGCGCTCAGATCTTTGGCATGATGGGTCGCACCCCGCATGGGTGCGTGGATTGAAATTGATTTTCTCTTGAGTCACGATATCCACCAGGGCGTCGCACCCCGCATGGGGTGCGTGGATTGAAATCCTGAGTATGCCCTTGATGAGCTCGGGCGCTTTCGTCGCACCCCGCATGGGGTGCGTGGATTGAAATTGCAGAATATTGCTAACGGTGATGAATGGGCTTCGTCGCACCCCGCATGGGGTGCGTGGATTGAAATATTGATACGACATTCTGAATGTCCCACTCGGTCGGTCGCACCCCGCATGGGGTGCGTGGATTGAAATATATGTTATAAGTGGTTACAAAATCGCGGACGAAGTCGCACCCCGCATGGGGTGCGTGGATTGAAATCTGTCCAACATCAGGAAGTTCATGAACCTTGACTGTCGCACCCCGCATGGGGTGCGTGGATTGAAATGACGACATGATGGTATCCATGGACGATGCGCGCGTCGCACCACGCATGGGGTGCGTGGATTGAAATACAGAGGTATATGACTCAAACAACTCTGAACAGGTCGCACCCCGCATGGGGTGCGTGGATTGAAATACAGGCAGCGGTACAGCGGATAATCGGGAGCTCAAGTCGCACCCCGCATGGGGTGCGTGGATTGAAATAAGCGATGAGCGCAGTGCGATGAGGTCGCGCGGGGTCGCACCCCGCATGGGGTGCGTGGATTGAAATTCCATGATGACCACGGCCAGCGAAGGCGACACCGTCGCACCCCGCATGGGGTGCGTGGATTGAAATAATGAAAAGGTAATCCTCAGGGCGGACTCCAAGAGTCGCACCCCGCATGGGGTGCGTGGATTGAAATATAGCGTCGGACACCGGGATGCCGCCGAGCTTGGTCGCACCCCGCATGGGGTGCGTGGATTGAAATCGGATTGAGCTTGCGCACGATTGCGGTCGAGACGGTCGCACCCCGCATGGGGTGCGTGGATTGAAATTCCAACCGCTTCGGGGATGGCGTCATCCCGACGGGTCGCACCCCGCATGGGGTGCGTGGATTGAAATTCCGATCATTAGTTGTTACCTTCTGTCTCTGTCGGTCGCACCCCGCATGGGGTGCGTGGATTAAAATATTTGCCACCTGAAAGTCACCACACACGTGATGATGTCGCCCCCCACATGGGGTACGACTGGATTGAAGCATGAATACGCAAAGCAGATAGATGACTCATATCGCCAACGTCTGATATACACGGATTAATTTTTGTTGCAAAAAACTGATGGCTTGCTATAATAATCCATACTGCAAAGTAATATGGGAGAAATAAAAATGTCTGAAAACAGAATTGACGCAGGTCAGATTAAAGAAACTGATAAGCAGCTGCAGTATATAAGAGAAGCTCGTGAGCTCATCACTCTTATATCGGAGAGGCTTGGGCGTCCGCTGCTATCATGTATTATAACATTTGGATGTCAAATGAACGCCCGCGATTCTGAAAAACTCCGTGGCATTCTTGATGCAGCGGGATTTAAGGATACTGAAAATGAAGATGAAGCGGATCTGGTCATCTACAATACCTGCACAGTTCGGGATAACGCAGATCAGCATGTCTATGGAAGGCTCGGCCACCTTAACGCAGTCAGAAAAAAACGTCCGGATATGATCATCGGCCTGTGCGGCTGCATGATGCAGGAAGACCATGTCGTCGCTAAAATTAAAAAGAGTTACCCGTTTGTCAAACTCATTTTCGGAACACACAATTTATACGCGTTTCCGGAACTTCTTGTCAGAACTCTGAACGAAGATAAGCGAGTCATCGACATCCGTCAGGAGACCAAGGTCTTCCCGGAAAGCCTGCCAGTCAAACGGAAGCATTTCTTCAAATCAGGTGTCAATATCATGTACGGCTGCAACAACTTCTGCAGCTACTGTATTGTTCCCTACGTCAGGGGACGGGAGATCAGCCGGACACCGGAGGAGATTCTGGATGAAGTTCGTCACCTGGTTGCGGACGGATGCGTCGAAATTATGCTTCTCGGGCAAAATGTGAACTCATACGGAAAGACACTCCCGGAGAAGACGACTTTTGCCGAACTCCTCCGTGAAGTGTGTAAAATCGACGGCCTGCGGCGCCTTCGCTTCATGACTTCCCATCCAAAAGACCTTTCTGACGAGCTCATAGAAGTCATGGCGGAAAATCCGATTATCTGTCACCACATGCACCTTCCGGTCCAGTCTGGCAGTGACACGATCCTTAAGAAGATGAACCGCCACTATGATCGGGCTAAATATCTCGACACGGTCCGCAAGCTTCGCAAAGCCATCCCGGACATCTCCTTCACCACGGATATAATTGTCGGTTTCCCGGGTGAGACAGAAGAGGACTTTGAAGACACACTGTCCCTCGTGCGCGAGGTCGGCTTTGACAGCGCCTTTACTTTTATCTATTCAAAGCGGAAGGGTACACCCGCTGCCGAGATGGAGAATCAGGTGCCTGAGGAAGTCGTTAAAAAACGATTCAAAAGGCTTCTCGACGTTGTCAAGATCACGGCGGAGGAACGATGCGCACGCTTCACCGGAAAAGTAATGGATGTCCTCGTCGAGGAAGAGAACCGCGAGCCGGGTCTGGTCACAGGCAGAATCGAGCACAATATCGTTGTCCATCTGCCGGGTAATGCTTCCATGATCGGAAAGATTATTCCTGTCCGCCTCAAAGAGTGCAAAGGGTTTTATTATTTCGGAGAACCGGTTACCTTTTAAATATGATATTTATCATTGCATCGAGCGGCGGCAACTGGCAGCGTGAAGATAACACGGACCAGGCTGCGGCGATTCGATGTGGCATATGGGGCTGTCGCATTAGACGGTGTCCACACTACATATAGCAGACATGGGCATATAACGGCTGCTGTATGTAGAGCGGACCCACCCTATTGCGACAGTCCCATTATTTATCCAAAAATGTAAGGCATCCGAGCTTTACCCGCCTCTGTCACAAGCGGCCGTCTGATATCCTCCGAAAGGCTGATGTTTTTTTTAAAAAACATAAATTGACAAATGACAGGCGGACAGTATCGCGGTATAATAGTGTGCTTAGGACATTTGAAAACGAACCCCTTGAAAGAAAGGCAACAGCATGGCTTTATCACCAATGATGCAGGAATACGTGAAAATGAAGGAGCAGTACAAGGACTGCGTCCTCATGTACCGCGTAGGAGACTTCTATGAGATGTTCTTCGACGACGCGGTCCACGTATCGAGACTGCTGGAACTCACATTGACAGGAAAAGAATGCGGTCTGCCGGAGCGGGCGCCTATGTGCGGCGTTCCGCATCACGCCCTTGACGTGTACGTGAGCAGACTCATAAAGAAAGGCCAGAAGGTCGCGATCTGCGATCAGGTCGAGGACCCGAAACTTGCCAAGGGTCTGGTCAAGAGGGAAGTGACCCGCGTAGTCACGCCGGGGACAAATCTCGAGATAGACGCCGGCAGCGAAAGCCGGAACAATTATCTCATGAGCATTGTCTGCACCGAGGATCGGTACGGCATCGCCTGCGCTGATGTCACAACAGGCGACTTCATGCTGACAGAGGTGGACAGCATCCGAAAGCTGACGGATGAGATATACAAGTTGTCTCCGTCAGAGATCATTTGCAGCGAAGCTCTTATGATCTCAGGTCTCGATATTGATGACCTTAAGGGGCGTCTCGGCATCATGATCTCACCGATGGATCCGAGATATTTCGGTGACACAGTCTGCAGAAAGACCCTTCTCGACCACTTTCACGTGGCCACCCTCGAAGGCCTCGGTATCGGAGAGTTTACATGCGGAATGAACGCGGCAGGTGCGCTGCTCACTTACCTCTTCGAGACACAGAAAAACGATCTCACGCACATTTCAAGGATTCAGCCCTATCACACGGAAGAATTCATGATCGTCGACGGGACCGCAATGCGAAATCTTGAACTCATCGAGACGCTGCGCGAGAAGGAAAAGCGGGGGTCTCTCTTCTGGGTTCTGGATAAGACGAAGACTGCCATGGGGGCCCGCATGCTGCGGACATGGATCGAGCAGCCTCTGATAAACGCGGACGCGATCAACGACCGGTACGACGCGGTCGAAGCATTGAATGCAAATGAAATCACATGCGCCGAAATCCGCGAATACCTGAACCCGGTCTATGATCTCGAGCGTCTTGCGGCCCGAATAAGCTACAAGAGCGCTAACCCTCGCGATCTGATATCTCTTCGCTCATCGCTGGAAATGCTGCCTCACATAAAGGCTCTCCTCACGGAACTCTCCGGGACGAGATTTATGACATTTCTCGAGACCTTCGACACGTTAGAAGACCTCTGCTCACTGATCGGTGATGCTATCTGTGATGATCCGCCTCTTGCTATGAAAGAGGGCGGCATCATAAAGGACGGATATGACCCCGATGTGGATGAGTACCGACACGCAAGGACCGAGGGCAAGGACTGGCTCGCCCAGCTTGAGGCCGAGGAGCGAGAGAAAACTGGCATCCATACACTGAAGATCAAGTTCAACCGCGTCTTCGGCTATGTTATTGAGGTATCCAACTCCTTCAAAAACATGGTCCCGGACACATACACCAGAAAGCAGACCCTCGTCGGCGGTGAGCGCTATACGATGCCGCGCCTCAAGGAGCTGGAGGATAAAATCCTTGGTGCGGAGGACAAACTCAATTCTCTCGAGTATGAGATCTTCAGCAACATCCGCGATCAGATCGGCGACAATATAGTGCGCATTCAGGACACAGCCAGAATCGTGTCTGAGATCGATGTTCTGGCATCACTCTCCGAGGTCGCGCGCAGGAACCACTATGTCCGGCCGAAGCTGAACACGACCGGCGTAATAGAAATCAAGCAGGGAAGACACCCTGTCGTAGAGAAAATGATCGAGAATGAGGCATTTGTTCCCAACGACACCTTCCTTGATAATAAGAAAAAACGCATCTCCGTCATAACGGGTCCCAACATGGCGGGCAAGTCCACCTACATGCGCCAGGTCGCGCTGATCGTGCTGATGGCTCAGATAGGCAGCTTTGTTCCGGCTAAAAAAGCTGATATAGGTCTCGTCGACCGGATCTTCACAAGAATCGGAGCAAGCGATGACCTTGGCAGCGGTCAGAGCACATTCATGGTGGAAATGACAGAGGTAGCCAATATTCTGCGAAGCGCCACAAGCAGGTCTCTGCTCATTCTCGATGAGATCGGCCGCGGCACGTCCACATTTGACGGTCTCTCCATCGCGTGGGCAGTCATTGAGTACGTGGCAGATCGAAGAATCATCGGCGCAAAAACACTGTTCGCGACCCACTATCATGAGCTGACCGAACTTGAGGGAAAAATCGACGGTGTCAATAACTACTGCATTGCGGTCCGCGAAAAGGGGGACGGCATTGTATTCCTCAGAAAGATCGTGAAGGGCGGCGCAGACAAGAGCTACGGTGTGCAGGTGGCAAGGCTGGCCGGAGTTCCCGAGGCGGTCCTCTCCAGAGCAGGGCAGCTGTTAGATGAGCTGTCCAGTGCGGATATCACAGCTGCCATTGAAAATGTAGCAGGACAGCCGAAGCCGAAAGCCAGAAAACCGCAGCATTACGATGACGTCGATCTCGCGCAGATGACGCTATTCGACACTGTGAGAGATGAAGACATTCTGAAAGAACTGGCTGAGATGAAAGTTATGGAGCTGACCCCCATCGAAGCGATGAACGAATTGTACAGGCTCCAGAATAAGCTCAACAATCGCTGGAAAGGATAAGTGAATTGAGCAGCATACATGTATTAGACCAGAACACAATCGATAAAATCGCTGCCGGCGAAGTCGTCGAGAGGCCGGCATCCGTGGTCAAGGAGCTGACAGAAAATGCCATCGACGCAGGAGCAACAAGAATCACGATTGAAATCCAGGACGGCGGCATCAAAATGATCCGAATCACGGACGACGGAGCAGGAATTGCCCCGGATGAGATCCGTCTTGCCTTTCTGCGCCACGCCACGTCCAAAATCAGTTCCGTAGAGGATCTTAAAGGCATTGCTTCACTGGGTTTTAGAGGGGAAGCTCTGTCATCGATTGCAGCTGTCAGCAGGGTAGAGCTGATCACCAAAACTGAAGATGAGATCACTGCCGTGAGGTATGTGATCGAAGGAGGGCGCGAAAAGCTGCTCGACGAAATCGGCGCGCCGGACGGTACGACCTTTGTCATCCGGGATATCTTCTACAATACACCCGCCAGGGCAAAGTTCCTGAAGACAGCCATGACAGAAGCCTCGCACGTCGGCAGCATTGTCGAACAGCTGGCCCTGTCGAACCCCACCATAGCGTTCGAGTATATTGTGAACGGCGCTTCCCGCCTTTCTACAACAGGCAGCGGCAGTCTTAAGGACACAATCTATCACATCTACGGCCGCGAGCTTGCCTCGGAACTTCTTCCCATCGACTACTCGGAGGAGGGAATACAGATAAAAGGCTTTATTGCGAAGCCCTCTATCTGCCGCGGCAACCGAAACTTTGAAAATTACTATGTGAATGGCCGCTATGTCAAAAGCCGCGTGGTCTCACTTGGGATCGAGGACGGCTACGGCAACAAGCTCATGCAGCATCAGTATCCGTTCACATGCCTCATGATCACGGTCACCGGCGATGCCGTCGATGTTAATGTTCACCCCACAAAAATGGATGTGCGCTTCTCCGACGAGCGGTTCATTCTTAATCAGATCTCGACCTGCATAAAGAAGGCTCTCTACGAGCAGGAGATGATCATCAGATCTTCTCTGAATCCTCCTATAAAGCCGAAGGTAGAGAAGAAAGAGGCAAAATATGCGGGGCCGGCACCATTTGAAAAGAACTACCTGAGAGAAAGATCCTCGTACGGAGACGCCGTTACTGAAACGCGCACAGCCGCCCTTGCACAAACACACGCGGCAGGCTATACAGAAGCGCAGACTGCCAAGGATATGGAGTCGCAGGCTGCAGACAGAATGGGAGTGCAGTTCCCTCATGGTACGCAGGTTATGGCTGCAGGCAATATGATTTCGCAGATACCCGGTGGTACGCAGATGCAGACTGCAGGTAATATGATTTCACAGATGCCGGGCAGCATGGATGTACAGACTTCCATAGATATAGGAATGCAGGCTGCGGGCAGCAATCCGGTACAAAGTGAAGATGCATCGCGCGCGGACAGACCTGTTGTCTATAAGCAGCAGAGTATATTTGATAATTTTCTGGATCCCAAGGCAGAGCCTGACAGGATAATTTTAGGCTGCGCTTTCAACACATACTGGATTGTTCAGTATCAGAACACTCTGTTCATGATCGACCAGCACGCCGCCCATGAAAAAGTCCTGTACTGCAGATTCATAAGGCAGTACGAAAAGAGCGAAATCACTTCCCAGATGATTTCACCGCCTGTCATTTTCTCTGTCACAGAAAAAGAGAAAGCACTTCTCGATGAGTACATGGAAGCCTTCACCAAGGCAGGCTTCGAAATCGAGTCTTTCGGCGGCAAGGAGTATAAAATAGCAGCGGTTCCCTATTCAATGGAAGCTCTCGGATCAAAGCAGCTCTTCACCGAGCTTCTTGACAGCCTTGAAATCACCCAGGATCCGAAAAAGCTGGAAGTCTATGTCCACCGCGTCGCGACAGAGGCCTGCAAAGCAGCTGTCAAGGGCGGTGATAAGCTTTCCGTCTCTGAGGCTAAAGCTCTGATCGACGAACTGTTCGACGAGTGCGATGACCCCTATCATTGCCCGCACGGCCGTCCGACGATTATCTCATTTACGGAAAATGAACTGGAAAAACGTTTTAAGAGAATAGTGTGATGACAGAAAAAGGAAAACCTACGCTGATCGTTGTGGCCGGCCCCACCGCGTCCGGAAAGAGCGCAGTGGCCGTAGAACTTGCCCGGATGATCGGAGGTGAGATCATCTCCGCGGACTCCATGCAGGTCTACCGATATATGGATATCGGATCAGCCAAAATCACAAAAGAAGAGATGATGGGAGTTCCCCACTACCTGATCGATGTCGCCGACCCGACGGAGGAGTTCGATGTCGTTAGATATGCCCATGAAGCCAAAGCCGCTATATCTGACATCCTCTCCAGGGGAAAACAACCGATCCTCTGCGGGGGCACCGGCTTCTATATTCAGGCCGTGACACGGGATATCGATTTCTCCGAAACGGGGTCTCTGCCAAAATACCGGGAAGAACTTACCGACTATGCCGCACAGCACGGAAATACAGCCCTTCATGAGCAGCTTAAGAATATTGACCCTGTCTCTTATGAGACCATCCATCCTAACAATCTGAAGCGTGTCATACGCGCGCTTGAATACTATAAAGAGACCGGCATGACAATCTCTGCCCACAATGAGGCCGAGCGGCAGCGGGAGACCCCGTATGATCTTCATTTCTTTGTGCTTAATGATGACAGAGCTGTTCTGTACGATCGGATCGACAGGAGAGTAGACTTCATGATGGCAGAGGGCCTCTACGACGAGGTCATGTATCTTCGCCAGATGGGACTGACCCGTGATATGGTCTCCATGCAGGGGCTAGGTTACAAGGAGATGCTTGACTGCATGGACGGAAAGTACGATCTTGATGAGGCCGTCAGAATTCTGAAAAGGGACAGCCGCCACTACGCAAAGCGTCAGATCACCTGGTTCAAGCGGGAGAAGGATGCTGTCTGGATCCAACGTGCGGATTTTGGCGGAGACAGCAAAAGAATCGCGGAATTCATGGCAAAATCGATCGGCGTTTCAAGCGGGATGTCAGATTAAGGTCCCACACATCGGACAAACGGACCGTATAAAATCAGCGTCATCTGATACAAAAAGGCAGCTGTCAGGATATAGGACTGCCCTACGAAAGGACATACATGGATAAGACAAACATATATAAAGGCCTGGGCATCGACGAAGATGTCTTCCGCTATGGTGAAGGCATCTGCGATGAGCTTTCAGGCCGTTTTGCAAGAATAGATGAAGTTTCCGAAATCAATCAGCTGAAGGTCATAGGAGCCATGCAGGAATGCCGCGTGAGCGAAGCCTGCCTCGGTACGACGACCGGCTACGGCTACAATGATATCGGCCGCGACACGCTGGAAGAAGTGTACGCCAAAGTCTTCCACACGGAGGCAGCCCTGGTGAGACCGCTCATCGCATGCGGCACTCACGCTCTCGCGATTGCGCTGTTCGGCAATCTGAGACCCGGAGACGAGCTTATATCAATCGCGGGAAAACCCTACGACACCCTCGAGGAAGTCATAGGAATCCGCCCTTCAAGAGGCTCTCTGGCCGAATACGGTATCACCTACAGCCAGGTCGACCTGCTGCCGAACGGAAATTTTGATCTTGATGGAATCAAAAAAGCCATCAGCGATAAGACTAAAATGGTCACGATCCAGCGCTCCAAAGGCTATGAAGTCAGAAAGACTCTGTCTGTTGCGCAGATCGGTGAGGCAATCGCCTGCGTAAAGAGCGTCCGCCCCGATATTATCTGCATGGTGGACAACTGCTACGGAGAGTTCACAGAGACGATTGAGCCGTCCGATGTCGGAGCAGACCTCATTGTCGGTTCCCTGATTAAGAATCCGGGCGGCGGTCTTGCCCCTGTCGGCGGTTACATTGCCGGCAAAGCCGAGTATGTGGAAAATGCATCCTACCGCATGACATGCCCCGGCCTCGGCAGTGAGGTCGGTCCTTCCCTGGGTGTAAATCCCGCCTTCTATCAGGGCTTTTTCATGGCGCCGATCGTCACGGCATCCGCTCTAAAGGGAGCGATATTTGCCGCAAATGTCTATGAAAGGCTCGGATTTTCTGCTCTGCCTGACGGGAAAGAAGATCGGCACGACATCATCGAGTCGATCACTCTCGGTTCGCCGGAAGCTGTCGTCGCTTTCTGCAAGGGAATACAGAAGGCCGCACCGGTCGACTCCTTTGTCACCCCGGAGCCCTGGGATATGCCAGGCTACGACGACCCGGTCGTCATGGCGGCAGGCGCATTTGTTCAGGGATCATCGATCGAACTGTCGGCCGACGGCCCGATCCGTCCGCCGTACTCAGTCTATTTTCAGGGCGGGCTCACATGGCCGTCCGCCAAGCTCGGCATTCTCATGTCTCTGCAGGAGATGAAAAACGCCGGGTTGGTCACGATCCCGGAGATACAGTCTTAATTACAGTTCAGACCGTATTACAGTATTACAGTTCAGACCGGCTGTAACGCAGTCTCATAAACCGGCGCAAACATCATCTTCATCGAAAAACGCAAGTCCTTCCCTGCGATCTTAAGAAATGCTTACGCATTTCTTGATATCTCGGTCGGACTCGCAATGTTTTTCTCGCGAAGATGAATGTTTTCTGCCGGTAACGAAATATCAGAACAGCCTGTCTGAACTGTCAGCCACGTTACTTTCTCATTCTTGCGCAGGATAAACACCATGAACAAGCTTTCTGAACTGTCAGCCACGATACTTTCTCATTCTTTCGCAGGATAAACACCATGAACAAGCTTTCTGAACTGTCAGCCACGCACAACTCGCGTGTAGTCATATCGGATACAGAAGCCACTCACCTGGCAGGGAGTAATTATGTCAGATAAAAAACAGGTCATCATTATCGGTGCCGGTGCCTCCGGTCTCATGGCAGGAATCATGGCCGCAAGGGGCGGAGCCGGCGTCGCGATCCTTGAAAAAGAAAAAAAGCCGGGCAGAAAACTGCTCCGCACCGGCAACGGCAAATGCAACCTGACCAACACCGGCGACATGCGCTACGCATACCATGGCACCGATCCCGGCTTTGCCGCCCGCGCTCTCGATGCCTTCTCTGTGCAGGATACTATACGCTTCTTCACAGAAATCGGACTCTACACGACAAGCAGGAGCGGTTGGGTCTACCCCTATGCCGAACAGGCGGAGAGTGTCCTCACCTGTCTTCTCCGGGAATGCGCGAAGCTGAAGATCAAAATAAAAAATAATGAGACAGTCACCGCAGTCACCAAAGATAAAGACCATTTTAGAGTACAGACGTCCACATGGACCTACAGGGCAGACTGCGTGATCCTGTGCTGCGGTACCGCTGCCTCTCTTGTAAAATCCCAGCTTCCCTGCAACGGACTCATGCTTGCCGAGAGTCTCGGCCACAGCACAGTCCCCCAGCGACCGTCCCTTGTACCGCTCATGTGCGATGGAGCCTCAAAAAAAGGCTGGGGCGGCGTCCGCATCCAGGGAAAGTGTACTCTATGCGTTAATGACGTTGAATTGGCTTCCGAAGCAGGCCAGATCCAGCTGACGGAGCAGGGAGTCTCTGGTATCCCGGTATTCAACATATCAGGAAAAGCCCTGATCCTCAAGGACGGCGGTCTCCCGGTGACACTGAAGCTTGACTTTTTTCCCGACTTTGACCGGGCGATGGCACAGGCTTTCCTTGAAAAAAGGCGTGATATGCTCGGAACAGACGATATGAAGTCTGTTCTGACAGGTCTCTTTCCCGAAAAGCTTATACCCGCTCTGACCGGCGGCGCTCACAGTATTGAAGAACTCACGGATAATATAAAGTCCTGCGAGCTTCAAGTAAAAGGTTCTGCCGGAGCAGAATGCGCACAGGTCATGTCCGGCGGTATCCGCACTGATGAAGTCAATGCGGCGACCTCGGAGTCCATGGTCTGCCCCGGTCTCTTTATCACCGGGGAGCTTCTCGACATTGACGGTGCCTGCGGAGGCTGGAATCTGCAGTTTGCATGGTCGACCGGCGCAAATGCAGGCAGACACGCCGCTCTGCCAAATCGGAGGATCTATGATAAAAATATCTGACATAAAGCTGCCCGTAGAAGCTGACCATGCGCAGCTGATAAAAAAGGCGGCTCATGAGGCCGGCATCAGACCGGAAGATATCCGGGAGTGCGAGATACTTCGCCGCTCGCTCGACGCAAGACGCAAGCCTGACCTCTATTACATCTATACCGTGCTGCTGTCGATCCGTAAAGAGGAGCAGCTTCGTATCCGAAACAGGAAGCATGCGGGCAGGAGTAAACATAATAATATTATGTTTACCGACAAAGAAAAATATGTCATACCGACACCCGGAGACGAAGCCCTGCACCAAAGACCTGTGATCATAGGTTCCGGTCCTGCCGGGCTGTTCGCTGCCTACGTGCTCGCTCTTTCCGGCTACAAGCCGCTCATACTGGAGCGCGGCGCGGATGCCCTCACAAGAACTTCCAGAGTCGAACATTTCTGGACGACAGGTGAACTGGACACACAGACCAACGTCCAGTTCGGGGAGGGCGGCGCCGGCACTTTTTCCGACGGCAAGCTGAATACTTCCGTCAAGGATCCCGGCTGTCGTGCCCAGTTCATGAAAGAAACGTTCGTCCTGTTCGGAGCGGATGCGTCCATTTTATACGAGCAGAAGCCCCACGTGGGCACCGACGTGCTGACCCGGGTCTTAGTGCGCATGAGAGAGAGGCTCACAGAGCTTGGAGCCGAGTATCGCTTTCTCTCCCAGGTCACTAATCTTGAGATCAAGAACGGCAGACTGACTGCTGTCATTGTCAACAACAGTGAACGCATTCCTGCCGAAGTCTGCGTTCTGGCTCCCGGCCACTCAGCCAGGGATACCTTCCTCATGCTTCATGAGCGTGGGCTTAATATGGAGCCGAAGGCATTTGCCGCCGGAGTCCGCATCGAGCATCCGCAGGCAATGATTGATCTCTCCCAGTACGGGAGACCACAGGATGAACACCTCGGTCCCGCCCCCTACAAGCTGACTCACACTGCAGCCGACGGGAGAGGTGTCTACTCGTTCTGCATGTGCCCGGGCGGCTATGTCGTCAACGCTTCCTCGGAGAAGGGGCTCCTTGCCGTAAACGGTATGAGCTATATGAAGAGAGACAGTGCAAATGCAAACTCAGCCATACTCGTCACCGTCACCCCGGAAGACTTTATGCCGATGAGACCGAGTGATTTGCCGGACGCTTTGGCAGGCACGGCTTTCCAGGCTGAACTTGAAAAAAAAGCCTACGAGGCAGCAGGCGGACGAATCCCCCAGCAGCTCTACAGTGACTTTATGAATAAGACCGCCAGCTTAAATTACGGTGAATTTGCAAGCTGTGTACGGGGAGGGGCTGCATTTGCAGACCTGAATGCTGTCATGCCTTCTTTTATGGCAAGGGATATAGGTGAGGGAATCTCAGCATTCGGAAAAAAAATCCGCGGCTTTGACAGGCATGACGCAATCCTGTCCGGGATTGAAAGCCGTTCATCATCACCGGTACGCATCACAAGGGATGAAAAATATGTCTCCAACATAGACGGAATCTATCCCTGCGGAGAGGGCTGCGGCTATGCGGGCGGAATCACGTCGGCTTCCATGGACGGCATGCGATGCGCGGAGGCAATTATAAAAAGATTTCGAAAACTGACCTGAGGCGTGTACAGTAAACCCATTTTATGTTAAAATGCATATTGCCTAATTTTCGATTATCGCTCCCGGAGAGTAAATGGAGGGATACTTGAATAATTTACTGGCAAAGAACAATGCGGATTTTGACCGTCCCTACGAGAGATGTCTTCTGTACGGACCCGGTGCGCTGTCAGACTCAGAGCTTCTGGCTGTCATCATAAAGACGGGCACTAAGGGAGCCTCAGCAGAAGATCTGGCAGTAAAGATCCTGCACCTTCTCCCGAACCCGAACGGGCTGCTCGACATCTGTCATCTGACGATCGACGAGCTCATGTCAGTCCCGGGCATAGGACAGGTCAAGGCAATTCAGCTTAAATGTGTGGGCGAGCTTTCCAAACGGATCGCCACCTACAAAGCGAGAGAGGAGCTTTCATTTTCCGAACCGTCGTCCATAGCTGACTACTACATGGAGCAGCTGCGGCATGAGGAAAAAGAGAGCTTTATCTGCATGATGTTAGACAGCAGGAACCGGCTGATCGGAGAAGAGCATCTTTCCAAAGGGACAGTGAACTGGACCGTCGTCTCTATTCGGGACCTCTTTCTCAGCGCCCTCCGCGCGCGGGCAGTCGGCATCATTATCATACACAACCATCCGAGCGGTGATCCGGCGCCCAGCCATGAGGACATTCTCCTCACTGAGCGTGTCCGCGAGGCCGGGGAGCTTCTGGAAATACGTCTTCTCGACCATATCATAATCGGCGACCACCGCTTCGTGAGTTTCAGTGAAGAAGGTCTTCTTGCTTCCGGAGGAGAGCATGAAATTTCACAATCCGATAATTCATAACGCTTTCGGCGTCGATCTGGGGACCAGCGCCGTTAAGATATACTGCCAGCACACAGGGCAGATCACGACAGAAAAGAACATGATCGCGTTCAAGGATGACGGCGAGGTCCTCGCCGTCGGAAATGATGCGTTCGACATGTATGAAAAGAACCCGCCGAATATCAAAGTTCATCAGCCGGTAAAAAACGGACGGATCGCTGACGTCACAGAAGCGCTGTATGTCCTTACCGCGCTCATGCAGAGGGCAGACAGAAGAATCGGCTATGCACCGATCATATTTTTCTCGGCTCCCGTCAATATGTCCGAGATAGAAAAACGTGCCTATTACGCAATCAGCCAGGGCAACATCATCCAGAATCCCAGAGTATACCTGGTAGACCGGGCTATCTGCGACGCGATAGCGCTCGGTATTCCGATTCATCGCACCCGCGGTTCAATGATCGTGAACATCGGCGGCCAGAACACAGAAATATCTGTCCTTGCCAATGAGCAGGTCATTATCAGCAAGGATATCCCCATCGGCGGTCAGCAGCTCAACGGGGCGATCTGTGATATCATCCGCAGAGATGACAATCTCCTCATAGGGCATCACACAGCCAAGCGACTCAAAGCCGTCCTTTCATCTCTCGGTGAAGATATCCGGGAAGAAAGAAAAATCTACGGCATAAGCACGCTGTCCGGTCTTCCGAAGGAGGGTGTCGTCACATCCGAGCAGGTATCGCTTGCGGTCGAGGCCCAGATTTCCCAGCTTGCTTACGAGATCCGGAACTTCCTTGAGAGAACTCCGCCCCAGATCAGCGAATCTATCCGACGTGAGGGAATCTATCTCACGGGCGGCACTGCCCGTATTCCGTTCATTGACCGGTATCTGAGACATTATATCGGAGTCGATGTCAAACTCTCAACACACTACGAACTCTGCACCGTCCGCGGACTTGAGGAACTCGTGAACCACAAGGCCCTGTGGAGATGGGGCTACACGATAAGGAAGAAGAAATGAAGAAGAATTTGAATTTTCTGAGACAGAAGCTGAAAAGCCAGCATCTTCTCATTATTCTGGCGATCATATGCATAGGCCTTATGGCAATGACATTCCCGGCCGGTACGAACGGGCGTGTCCGCCAGGTGACAAATCAGTTCATCGTTCCCTTCCAGAACGGTGTCAATAAAGTAGGAAATCTTCTCGGGTCATGGGCTTCCGGTTTTCGGAATGTACAGGCACTGGCAGCTGAGAACGAGGAGCTTAAGGCACGGGTCGGAGATCTGACAGAAGAGAACGCGCGGCTTTCACAGAGCATGTCTGAGCTTGACAGGCTGGAAAAGCTTTATGCGCTTGACAAAGAGTATCCGGAGTACACCAAGGTGGCCGCCCAGGTCATATCCAAGGATCCCGGCAACTGGTACAGCCGTTTCGTCATCAACAAAGGGACAAAAGACAATATCGCCGTTGATATGAACGTCATAGCCAACGGCGGTCTCATCGGTATCATAACCGAGGTAGGCGAGAACTGGGCCTCAGTCGAATCAATCATCGACGATGAGTCCAATATCAGTGCCATGGTAGCATCAACGTCCGACACATGCATAGTGTCCGGGAATCTCAGCCGCATGAGTTCGGGCAAGATTGATTTCTCAGAGCTCCGCGATGACGGCAATGTCGTCACCGAGGGAACAAAAATCGTCACATCGAGCATCAGCACGAAGTTCCTGACCGGCCTTCTTATCGGATATGTCTCGGAAGTGGGGGACGATTCCAATCGTCTGACACGCTCCGGCACGATCATACCGGCAGCCGATTTCAAGAACATCCGGGAAGTCCTTGTCATCCGCGAATTAAAGCAGACCAAGGAAAACTCATAAGGAGGCTCTATTGATCCGGAAGATTATCATATTTATTCTGATCGTGGCATGCTGCATTCTGCAGACGACAGTGTTTTCTCTGCAGAATGTCACTTCCGTGTCCCCGAATCTGATGATCATCATAACGATCTCCATCGCCTTTATGCAAGGCAAGAAAGAGGGTATTCTGACCGGTCTGATCAGCGGTCTTCTTATTGACTTTACCTATGGCAGCGTTTACGGCTTCTACGGCCTGCTCTATATGCTGGTCGGATATGCCTCGGGCTCTTTCTGTCAGGTCTACTTTGACAATGATGTCAAGATGCCGCTGATTCTGGCGACTGTATCCGACGTGCTGTGCAATTTTGCTGTTTATGTGGTGTTTTTCCTGCTTCGCGGCAGACTCGCATTTGCTCATTTTTTAACGGAGATCATCATCCCCGAGGCTGTCTACACAGCTCTGATGACGCTCATCCTGTACCGATTGTTCTACGTCATCAATCATGCACTGGTGAATAATCAGAAGAAAGGACGTCAGTCACTTTGGATAAAAGATTAAAGAAATTTATCGGCAGGATACGCATCAGCCGTCCGGCCGTTCTGGCTATTATATTTGTACTCATGTCCAGCGTACTGATCCACAGGCTCTACGACCTGCAGATCGTCAACGGAGCCGCCTACAGGGACAATTTCCGTCTCATGACGACAAAGAAAAGAACCCTCAAAGCATCCCGCGGCAACATCCGCGACAGGAACGGGGAGCTTCTGGCCTCCAACAAACTGAGCTACAGTGTCACGCTTGAAGATAACGGATCTTACGCCACGAACAGATCAAAAGCCCTCGCTCTTAACGGCGAGGCTTACCGCATTTCAAAAATCCTTGAATCTCACGGTGATTCCCTGAGCAATGATTTCCACATCGTACTCGACGAGAGCGGAGAGTACGCTTTCAACGTGTCCGGACGGAGCCTCGACCGATTTAAAGCCGACGTTTTCGGCAAAGCCTACATCGACGACCTGACCGATAAGCAGCTGAACGCGACAGCGGATGATATGATGAAGACCCTGATCGGCGAGAAAAACGGGTTCGCGATCATCCGAGGGAACAAGCCCTACACCCCCGAGGAGCTGGCGGACGCAGGTCTCCCCGAAGAGCTCTCAAAGCAGGATATTCTGAATATCATCTATGTCCGCTACCAGCTCTTTACGACCAGTTACCGAAAGTATCTCCCGGTCACGATCGCGACAGACGTTTCGCCGGATTCAGTCGCCGATCTCATGGAGCACAGCACGGAACTCACGGGTATCGATATCGTCGACGATACGATCCGGGTATACGATGAGCCCGAAGCCTTCGCCTCCATCATCGGTTACACCGGCAAAGTCTCCGCGGAGGAGCTCTCTGAACTTCAGCAGGAGAATTCCAGCTATAACAATAACTCGATCGTCGGAAAGAGCGGTATCGAGAAAATTCTTGAGCTCAATCTGCAGGGCTTCGACGGCGAGGAGACTGTCTACGTCGACAACCTCGGCAAGGTCCTCAAGGTCGACGAGAACTCAAGGATCCAGCCGACAGCCGGAAACGACGTGTATCTTACCATAGACAAGGAGCTCCAGGTCGCCACCTACAAGCTGCTCGAACAGCGTATCGCAGGTATCCTCGAGACTGTCATCATCGACGCAAAAGAGTTCGACACTTCAGAAGTCACGGATACGGCCAACATCATGATTCCGATTTATGATGTCTATGAGGCGCTGATATCCAATAACGTGCTTTCTCTGGAGCATCTGAGCGATCCCGACGCGTCCGACAATGAGAAGGCCATGAACGCGGAGTTCCTGGCCAAGCAGGAGGAGATCTTCACGGCTCTGAACAACGAGCTGACCGGAGCAGAGCCCTCTGTATACAAAGATCTGTCAAAAGAGATGCAGGAGTACGAGAGCTACATCGTCAATGATCTGCTGACATCCAAGCTTGATATTCTGAACAGCACCGCGATCGACCGCACGGACGAGACCTACCTCGCATGGACACGAGATGAGACCATCACGCTGCGCCAGTATCTGACGTACGCCGCCAGCAAGAACTGGATCGATATTTCAGTATTCGCGACAGATGAGACCTATCTTGATTCAGCGGAAATCTACGCAAAGCTGTCGGAGTATATCGAAGACTATCTCTCGACGGACGTCGACTTCAGCAAAAAGCTGTACAAGTACCTGATCCAGCAGGACCGGATCAGCGGCAGAACCATCATGAAGGTCCTGTATGACCAGGGCGCGTTCAGCAAGGACGACGGTTTCTACGATGCGTACATGGAAGGCGATTACGACACCTACGACCTCGTTCTGGCGAAGATCCACAACCTCTCGCTGAAGCCGTCCATGCTTGCCCTGGACCCCTGCTCGGGTTCAGCGGTCATCACGAGCCCGAAGACCGGTGAGATCCTGGCCTGCGTAACGTACCCGGGCTATGACAATAACCGGCTCGCGAACAAGATGGACGTCGCTTATTACAACAAGCTTGCGGCAGATAAGTCCAGACCGTTCTACAACAAGGCCACCCAGCAGACGACCGCCCCCGGATCGACTTTCAAGCTTGTGACAACGTCTGCGGGTCTCGAGGAAAAGGTCATCACGCCGACGACGGAATTTAAGTGCACAGGTACGTTCGATCTCATCGAGACGCCGCTGAAATGCTGGTATACGCAGGGACACGGCACGCTGAATATCATCGGCGGCATTGCCAATTCCTGCAACGTCTTCTTCTCGAATGTCGCTTACCTCATGGGTATCAACGAGGAGGGCATATGGTCCGACTCGCTGTCCCTCGGAAAGATACAGACATACGCGAAGATGTATAATCTCGACCTGAACTCCGGAATCGAGATCCCGGAGGCTACGCCCTCTGTAACAGACCAGTACGCGGTCCCGTCCTCCATCGGACAGGGAACGCACTCCTACACGACGACGCAGCTTGCCCGCTATGTGACGACGCTTGCAAATGGCGGAACATCCTACAACATCTCTCTGATCGATAAGATCACGGACGCTGCAGGCAATCTGATTCAGGACTATTCACCGACAGTGCAGAGCAAAGTTTCTATCAGCACCAATACATGGAAAATCATTCATGAAGGCATGCGTTCCGTTATCGCTGAGAAAGGCGAATTTGCCGGATTCCCGATTGATGTGTCCGGAAAGACCGGTACAGCCCAGGAATCGAAGTCCAGACCATCTCACGCTCTGTTCGTCGGCTATGCGCCTTCCGAAGATCCGGAGCTGGCAATCGCAGTCCGTATAGGAAACGGATATTCGTCCACCAACTCCATGTTGGTGGCGCGGGATGTCATTCAGTACAGGTTCGGTCTGGCCGATGAGTCTTCGCTCATCACCGGACAGGCGAGATCCGACTGGATCTCCTCGTCACAGACCGACTAACGGAGGCTGTATTTAATGTGGAGACAGTATAAACTAAAAGATTACAACTTCAGACTGATCATCTGGCTTGTGACCCTCTCAACGCTCGGCGTTCTTCTCGTAGGCTCCGCCGAGCCTTCGCTTCAGGGAAGACAGCTGGCCGGTGTCATGCTTGGCCTTTCCATCATGTTCATTATATCTCTGACGGATTTTTCCTGGATCATGAACTTCTACTGGATCGGTTACGGTTTTAACATCCTGCTGCTCCTTCTGGTCATTGTCCTCGGCTACAATGCCGGCGGCGCTACGAGATGGATCACAATCGCGGGTCTGCGTTTCCAGCCCGTTGAGCTCACCAAGATCATTCTGGTCGTCTTTTTCTCCAAATATCTCATGGAGAATGAGAATGATGTAAACAAGCCCAGGATGATCCTTCGGACAGCCGGCCTCATAGGCTTTCCTCTGATCCTGGTCTTCCTGCAGCCGGACCTTAAAAACACTCTGACGATTACCGTTATTTTCAGTATTCTGTATTATGTTGCCGGTCTCAGCTACAAAATCATCGGCGGAGTCCTCACGGTCATCATTGTTCTCGGATTCGGCTTCATGGCTATTGTCACACAACCGAACCAGCATCTGATCCGTGATTATCAGCGCCAGCGAATCATGGCCTTCTTAAACCCGGATCTCGATGAGTACAACGACGACAGAACTCAGCAAAACAACTCGGTCACCGCTATCGGCAGCGGCATGCTGACCGGTAAGGGACTGAATAATTCGGACGTATCTTCTGCAAATAAAGGCAACTTTATTCCCGAAGTCCAAACCGACTTTATCTTTGCGGTAGCGGGAGAGGAGCTCGGCTTCCTGGGGAGCGCGGGCATCATAATTCTGCTTTTGCTCATCGTCCTCGAATGTCTGATTACGAGCAGAAAGGCGAAAGATCTCTCAGGTAAACTGCTATGCTGCGGCATAGCCTCCATCGTCGCGATTCAAAGTTTTATCAACATAGGCGTCGCGACGAGAATGCTTCCGAACACCGGCACACCGCTGCCTTTCGTCAGCTACGGTCTGACCTCACTTGTCAGCTTATACATCGGTATGGGAATGGTCCTCAACGTGGGCTTGCAGACCCGTATACAGGTAGCGAAGCCACGGAGACGTCCCAAGGAAGATACGAGGAGGCGCTTATACTATGGCTGATACTTTTGAAAATGAAAATATGAAAGCGGAGGATATCGACTACACCGCATCCGCTGATGACGCCCCTGCCGCTTCCTCTGATTCCGGTACTGCAGCTCCTTCGAACCTCCCGGCAGATGAAACTGCCTCCGACGATTTGCAGCCGGAATCCTCTGATTCGGATGATCCGCAGGCGGAGTCCGCTCCCAATGAAGAATCCGCCGGCGCAGAAGCAGCAAGACCTGCCAGAAAAAAGAAACGTCCGGCAGGTAAAAAGCCCCCTAAGAAAAAAGGCGGAAAAAAAGGAAAGAAGAAAAACAGCAAGTGGAAAAACAGCAGAGCAGCGAAATCACTGCGCTACGCCGCTTCGACGATCCTTGCAAATATTAAGGGTGCCCTGCACAAACTGTGGAAGAGTATGCGGAGGAACCGGCGAGTATTTGCGACCGTCATCCTTCTGGCTATTCTTTTTGTCGGTACCATTGCAGGCCTCACGGCTGTGTATATTATTCATAAATCTGATGATCTGCCCATGCCGATGCTGTACTCCAACGAGACGATGGCCTATCAGAGCACGACTGAGGCAGCACTCGAGACGGACAAAGCTTTCACCTTCTCAATCTGTACGGGCAAAGACGATATAGGGAACGAAAACATTAACCTCAAAGAGGGAGAATCCGGCGCGCTTTTCGATCTCGAGGGGCGGGAAATCCTCTTTTCGAGACACATGTATGATAAAATTTATCCCGCATCGATCACAAAGATCATGACAGCCATCCTCACACTTAAATACGGAGACATGGACGAGACTGTCACTATCAACTGGCGCGATCTGGAACTCGAGTCGGGCTCCCAGGTCGTCGGTCTCAAGATCGGAGATAAGGTCACCGTCCGAGAGCTGCTCTGCGGTGTACTGGTCCACTCCGGCAACGATTGTGCCATGGCTCTTGCCCGGCACATTGGCGGCACGACTGAAAAATTCGTAAAAATGATGAACAGCGAACTTCAGGAGATCGGCGCGACCGGAACTCATTTCGTAAATCCGACAGGTCTGCACAGTGTCGACCATTATACAACAGTCTACGACATCTACCTCATGCTCAACGAAGCTGTCAGCTACAGTGATTTCAAGAGCATCATGCAGATCCCTGTCTATAACCTGAACTACACGGACAAGGACGGGAACGAGAAGAACATCAACTTCGACGCGACTGACCAGTACCTGACCGGAGAGACTAAACCGCCGAAGAATGTAGTCGTCCTCGGAGGAAAGACGGGAACGACAGACGCTGCCGGCCACTGTCTGGCAATCATGTCCCAGAACGCTTTCGGACAGCCCTATATCTCCATCATTGTGGGAGCAAAGACGACTGACGATCTGTACACGGATATGAATCAGCTGCTATCGGAAATCAATGATTAACATACCGAACAGGCCGGCTGATACCGGACAGACAATCTGACCTTGTATTTTAAAGCGCAATATTCTATAATTGATATATCAACAAACTGCGTTAACACGATAGTTTATACTTTGAACAGAATCGTACGCCCATTGTACAGGGATGAACGGACGCTTTTATTCAGAGAGAACAGCTAAGAACTAAATAAAGGAGGATAACGGATTATGGTTCGTTTAATTGTTGGTAATAAGGGAAAGGGAAAGACAACAGAGATTCTGGCGAAGGCGAACGAAGCCATTAAGGAAGCAACCGGAAGCGTTGTTTATCTTGATAAGAGTAGTAAGCACATGTATGACCTTCACAGAAACATTCGTCTGATTGACGTATCCCGTTTCCCGATTACGAACAGCGAACAGTTCGTTGGCTTTGTATGCGGTATTATTTCCCAGGATCACGATCTGCAGGAAATGTATCTCGACGGTTTTCTTAAATGCACGAAGCTTAGTGAAGATGATGTCGACGAAATCAATGCAACAATCTCTGAGCTCGATGCTGTGAGCACAGCATTCAACATTGATTTCTATATCTCAGCCAGCATTGATGTGGAAACACTCGTGCCGGCACTCAAGGAGAGAGTCGTAGCCGCACTGTAAGATACGACAGCAGAATTTCATAGTAACTGGAACGGGGCTGCCGCATGAATATGCGACAGCCCCTGCTTGGAAACACGGAGGAAGGGTTTGAATTATTTCCGTAACGGCAACACAAAAAAGAGACGACCCGGACGGCCGCCGATCTGGCAGAATTTCACGCCAAGCATCGGGACCGTTCTTTTCGGTGCTGTTTTTCTTTATATTGTCATAAGTCTTGTGCTGTATCTCACGACCAGCCATGTAAAATCCTTTCAGGTGACCTCCGGTCCTCTTGCCAAGAACAGGACCTATACCGGTCTGGCAATCAGAGAAGAGCAGCTTGTCACAGCTGATTCCGCGGGCTACGTGACCTATTACGCAAGGGCCAACACCCGCGTCAAGCAGTACGGTGCTGTGTACTCTGTGAGTTCGGCCAAAAACACAGAAGCGACATCTGAACTCTCGGCGGGAATGCTTGAGAGCATCCGTCAGGATACACAGAATTTCGCCGTAAACTATGATCCCGTAAATTTCCACGATACGTACTCATTCAAGTACAAAGTGGAGGGGGATGTTCTCGACAACACGATCGAGATGACGGAAGAGTACCAGAAGTTTGCAGGATCCAGCGCTATGACGATCGGCTCCCAGACTATCAGCACCTCCCCTGTCGACGGAATTGTTTCCTATACTCTGGACGGTTATGAGACTTATGATCTGGGCAATATAAAGGCGTCTGATTTGGATCAGAAATCCTACTCTGAGCAGGATCTCAAGACTCAGGGTCAGATCAAAGCCGGTCAGAATGTATATAAGCTGATAACATCCGAGAACTGGTCACTTATTATCCCCTTGACATCCAAGCAGATCGTACAGCTCACAGACCGCAATCAGATCAGAGTCAAATTCCTGAGCGACGGAGTCACACAGCTGGCTGACTTCTCTATCCTGACAATGGATGACGGCAGCTACTACGGAAAGCTTGATTTTTCTACAGGCATGCTCCGCTATATTGACAACCGCTTTATCGATATCGAACTGGTAACAAATACATCGACCGGACTCAAAGTCCCGGTCACATCCATTGTCTCCAAAGAGTTTTTCACAATTCCGATATCATACTCCACAAAGGGCGGAGATACAGGCTCGGTCGGTTTCCTGAAAGTCACAAAAGACAATGCAGGCAACGAGACGACAGTCTTCACCACTACTACGCTGTATGACAAGCGTGATGACAAGTATTATGTGGACAGCACTGACTTCAAAGAAGGAGATATCATAATAAAGGACGGGACGTCCCAGGACCGTTACATTGTCCGCCAGACAAGTACGCTCGAAGGCGTATACAATATGAACAAGGGCTACGCTGTATTCCGCAAAGTAAATATCATCGACAAGAACGAGGAATTCTGTCTTGTGGAAGCGGGTACGCGCTATGGAATTTCACAGTTCGACTATATAGTAAGGAACGGAAGCGATGTCAAAGAATCTGACATAACAGCCTGATGTAATTCTAAATTACGGTATCCGCAGTAATCACCATCTTCATTGAAAAACAAAGGGAAAGAACAATGTTAGCCGAAAATCTTAAAGCTGTACAAAAGAAAATTGAGGAAGCCTGCCAAAGATCCGGAAGGTCAGCGGAAGACGTCACGCTGGTCGCAGTCAGCAAGACTAAGCCCAACGAGATGATTGAAGAGCTCTACGCAGCCGGCCACCGGGATTTCGGCGAGAATTATATTCAGGAGCTCCGCGCAAAGCATGAAGCGCTGCCAAAGGATATCCGCTGGCATATGATCGGTCATCTGCAGCGAAACAAGGTGAAATATATTGCCGAGTACATCACTATGATTCATTCAGTTGATACTTTTGAGCTAGCTCAGACAATCGAAAAAGAGGCCGCAAAGCATGACCGTGTCATTCCTGTTCTGATAGAGGTCAACGTGGCAGGTGAAGATACCAAGTACGGAGTACGGCCCGAAGACGCGGAAGCGCTCATAGAAAGGATTTCACATTTGCCCCATGTCAGAGTATCAGGGCTCATGACAAGCGCGCCGTATGTCGAAAATCCTGAGGAGGACCGCATATACTTCCGCAATTTGCGTAATTTAAGTGTTGACATAGAAGATAAAAAACTCGATAATGTAACAGTGGGTGCCCTCAGCATGGGCATGTCCAATGACTACGAAATTGCTGTTGAAGAGGGCTCTACCATGGTCCGTGTCGGTACCAGCATTTTCGGGGAGAGAGATTATTCGAAGAAATAAGAACGGAGATCGGAACATGGGATTTTTTGATAGATTTCTTGACGCAATCAGACTGAATGATGATTACGATGACGACGAATTCTACGACGACGAGGAAGAAGATTTCGACGATGATTATGACGAGTACGAAGAGGAAAAGCCAAAGAAACGCTTCTTCGACAAATTCACGAAAAAATCCGATGCCGATGATTATGACGATGACGATTTCGCCGATGATGACGATGATGATATAGACGATTACGAGGAATCGGCAAGGGTTTCCAGAAGGAACATGAGCCAAAGCTCCGCATCGATCCAGAACACAAGGCAGACGGCAGCCAAAGCCAGAAGAGATCGTGAGCGGGAGATGCGCGAACGCGAGAAAGCCGCGAAGAAAGCCAAACCTGCTAAGAACAAGAAAGGCAGTCAGGCTCAGATGGGCCTCAACGTAATCAGACCCTCTTCTATGGAAGACACGAAAGATATCGCGGATATCTTAAAAGAGTCAAGACCTGTCGTCCTGAATCTTGAAGGGATCGATATCGATATGGCTCAGCGTATCATTGATTTCACATGCGGTGTATGCTACGCACTGGACGGCGACCTTAAGATTGTATCCAATTACATTTACCTGATCACGCCTGACGGAGTTGACACATACGGCGATGTACAGAGCATTCTTGACGGAAGTGATTTTGAGATTCCTTCCATGAGATCCCCGTATTAATATGATTTATTGAGCATCAGTGATCATTTCTCTGATGCTCTTTTTTGCGTAAGCAGAAGGTAGGGAGAGAAACATATGTCACCGGTTTATTATGAAAATACATTTGACAGGCTGAACGAAGCCTATGAGAATTCAAAGATACGTTCAAAGCGCGTGTGTATCGTAGGCGACACGAATACCGCTCCGCTTTATGCCGAGGCCGTAGAAAAGGCCATAAACAGTCATTTTGATGAAGTCTTCATTTTTACCTTCAAAGCGGGTGAGGAACACAAAAACCTCGGCTCCATTGAGGAGCTGTATGCATTCCTGCTCGAGCATCATTTTGACCGTCATGATTCACTGCTTGCCCTCGGCGGCGGTGTTGTCGGCGATATGACAGGCTTTGCCGCAGCCACATACAAAAGAGGCATCTCCTTCGTTCAAGTCCCCACGACACTGCTGGCTATGGTAGATTCCAGCATTGGCGGTAAGACAGGCGTTGATTTCATGGGATATAAGAATATGGTCGGCGCTTTCCACATGCCGGAATTCGTCTACGAAAATCCCTCAGTCCTCAGAACACTTGACGACGATCAGTTCGCGTCCGGCATGGGAGAGGTCCTCAAATCAGCCCTTCTCGGCGACGAAGAGTTCTTCGAGTGGATCCTCGACAATATGGACGGCATCATTGAACATGAGCCGGAGACCATACTTGAAATGGTACGCAGGACTGCGGATATAAAACTCTCTATTGTCGAGAGAGATCCCACCGAGAAAGGTGAGAGAGCCCTTCTTAATCTCGGCCATACAATAGGCCACGCAATAGAAAAGTACATGAACTTCAACATGTCTCACGGCAAATGTGTCGCTCTCGGGTGCATCGCCGCTGCCGCGATCAGCGAAAAGCGAGGCTTTCTCGGTACCGATGAGCTGTTTGAGATCCGTGATATGTGCGTAGCCTTTGACCTCCCGATGTTCGCGGACGGCATCAATAATGATGAGATTCTCAGGATCACAAAAGAGGATAAGAAGATGGCAGCCGGCAAAATCCGCTTCATTCTCCTTGACAGAATCGGTCACGCCTTCATCTGTGACGATCTGACAGACGAAGACCTGCTGGCCGGCATAAAATTTATAAACGGAGACGAAATATCTTACGAGGATTGATTATGGACAAGACTTCATTTGCAGGAAAGGCTGTGGCTTTGGCATCTGTTGCCGCGCTGACTCTGCTTGACCAGATTACAAAGATACTTGCTGCTGACCGCCTGGCGGATGGTCCCTTCGTGATCATCCCCGGTGTATTCGAGCTCAGATATCTGGAAAACCGGGGCGCAGCCTTCGGCATGCTGCAGAATCAGCGGGTATTCTTCCTGGTGCTGACAGTTGCGTTTCTCGCAATCATCACATATATATACTTGAGGATCCCCGCCGACCGGAAATATCTGCCCCTCCGGATTCTTTCGATCGTCGTGACCGCAGGAGCAATCGGCAACTTTATCGACCGGCTTATACTTGTATATGTCAGAGATTTCCTGTACTTTTCTCTGATCGATTTTCCGATTTTCAATGTCGCAGACATATATGTCACGGTATCTGCCTTCGCATTCTTTCTGCTGATTCTCGTTTATTATAAAGATTCGGATCTGGAATTCCTCTCCGACAAAAAGGACACCGAATAATGTCACAGGAAAACATCTTTTTATCTGTACCGCCCGAGTTTTCTGATACGCGGGCGGACCGCTTTCTGTCAGAGCAGCTTCCAGATCTCTCGAGATCCCGTATCCAGCAGCTTATATCCGACGGCAATATCACAGTTAACGGAAAAGCTGTCAAGAGCAGCCGTAAATTGACCGGCGGAGAGTGCGTGGAAGTACATATTCCGGAGACGGCCGGCACTGAAATCCTGCCGCAGAATATCCCTCTCGATATTCTTTATGAGGACGACGATGTTCTGATTGTTAATAAGCCCAAAGGCATGACTGTCCACCCTGCCCCGGGACATCCGGAAGGTACGCTTGTGAACGCGGTCATGTATCACTGCGGGGACAGCCTTTCCGGGATCAACGGCGAGGTCCGGCCGGGTATCGTCCACAGGATCGATAAGAATACAACAGGCTCCCTTGTCATATGCAAGAATGATGCAGCCCACCGGGACATTGCCGCACAGCTGGAGTCCCATTCCATAACAAGACGATATCGGGGCATTGTTCACGGCAATGTACGTGAGGATGAGGGTACGATCACCGGAAATATCGGCAGAGATCCGCGCGACAGAAAGCGCATGGCCATCGTCCCCAAAGGCGGAAAGCCGGCTGTGACCCACTACAGGGTACTTGAGAGATTTGGCAGCTACACATACTGCGAATTTGTTCTGGAAACCGGCAGAACACATCAGATACGCGTCCACATGGCATCAAAGGGCCATCCTCTGCTCGGAGATGATGTTTACGGGCCGAAGAAGAGCGCATTTGCGCTTGAAGGACAAACCCTGCACGCAATGGTACTCGGTTTCAGGCATCCGGGAACCGGACAATATGTAGAATTTACCGCGCCCCTGCCGGACTATTTCGAAAAACTTCTGGTCAATCTGCGCCGCAGGTAATACAATTATATTACACCCTCGCCGGGGTTACTCAGTAAATATGAGGTTTGAGACCGTATGAATAAAAAACTCTTAGAACAACTGCGTACATATGGACTGTTTGCCTTCACCCTCATAGCAGCAGCTATGCTGCTTTATTTTCTGCTGTTCCGCGGAGCCGTCATAGCGAGCGGAATTGCCAAGGTGAACTCTGTCATAGCGCCGCTCGTTTACGGCTTTGTTCTTTCCTATGTACTGACGCCGGTCATGCAGCAGATTGAGCAGCTGCTGCTTTACATTTGTACAAAGCTGAGCATTCATCCCGAAAAAAGAGGTATGAGCACGATCCGCGTCGTATCCTCGATTCTGAGCGTTCTGGTTCTCGTCATCACTATCTACACATTGATTGCCCAGCTGCTCCCGGGACTGGTCACCAGTATAAGAAGCATCACGATCAGTTTCCCGATCTATGTTGCCAACATCCGCAGTTGGATCGCAGCGCATATCACAGATCCGGAGTTCGACTCACAGTCCACTGAACTATTAAATGAATTCGAAACATATGTTGAGACATTCTTCTCGGAGAAGATGAATCCTTACATCGACACGATCATGCAGCATCTGTCGGATTCAGTCCGCGATTTTATCGTATTCTTCAGCAACACATTGATTGGCATGATCGTATCTGTCTACGTCATGGTCTCCGGCGAGAAAATGAGCTCAAGATTACGCAGATTCCTCTATGCAGTCCTGCCGATTCCGACAGCCAACCGGATCATAGCCAATCTCCGCACAATCGATGAAAAATTCGGCGGTTTCCTTCTCGGCAAGATCATTGATTCATTTATCATCGGAGTCATCTGCTATATCTGCTGCAGATTCATGCGTATCCCGTACACATCACTGGTAGCCGTTATCATCGGAGTGACAAATATCATTCCGTTCTTCGGACCTTTCATCGGTGCTGTACCGACCGCATTCATTGTTTTCTGTGTCAATCCGCTGAAAGCTCTATACTTTATCATTCTCGTATTTTTACTGCAGCAGTTCGACGGAAATATTCTGGGGCCAAGGATCCTCGGCAGCTCCGTCGGCGTGTCGAGTTTCATGGTCCTGGTCGCCATTCTTCTGGGAAACGGTTTCCTCGGAGTTGTAGGCATGATCATAGCGGTCCCTCTTGCGGCGCTTCTGACATCATTTGTCCAGTCCTTCGTCCTCAGATTCCTGGACAGTAAAAATCTGCCGGGCGAAATTGAAGCCTACCACCATCTTGATCATGTAGATCCCACGTCGCGTCAGATTGTCTCGGAGAAGGATCCGAATGAACGTCAGAGCCTCTATACAAGGCTGAAGCGCAGGAATGCTCTCTATCAGAAATACGAACAGCCGATTGAACAGAATCCATGGGACCTGACCATGGAGGAGATCAGAGAGGAAGATTCCGAACTTCTTCTTGAACGCAAAGCAGAAGAGGAGTTCAAGAAGAAAAAGAAAACAATCACATCTGCGGAACAAAAGGAACCTGAAGAACAGGATACCTCCACACAGTAAAAGATCTCAGCAAAAGAGCTGTTCATATGTCAGGTCAGAACAAGTTAAAGGGCCTCCATGGAGTGGAGACCCTTTTTTATTGCGCAATATTTCAAGGATTGATAATCTGATTGATTATCTGTCAGACCAGGCCAAGCATCGGGAACACAAAGCAGATAATGCCGCCGATGGCTGCGAAGAGGACTGTGTAGAGGGCTGTCTTGCTGAGGATCTTGCTCTCAACACCGCTCAGGTTGACGGCCGCGGTTCCGATAGCGATCGACTGCGGGCAGATCATCTTTCCGATACCTGCGCCCATCAGGTTAGCTGCTGCCAGCCATACCGGTTCGGCTCCGATTGCATTGGCCGTCTCGACCTGAAGCTGACCGAACAGCGCTGTTGTCGATGTTCCGGATCCTGTGACGAAACCGCCGATCGTTCCGATGAGCGGAGAAATGAGCGGGAAGTAGGATCCTGTTACAGCTACGAGAACTTTCGCTATATCACTGATCATACCGCTGTAGCCCATAATCTTGGCTACTGCGAGGACGGAGCAGATCGTGAGGATCGTCTTCACATTGTTCTTCACGGTCGTTCCAAGAACACCGAGAATCGTTCCGACGCTTGCCCCCTGAATCAGACCGCCGATGAAGCCTGCGATAAGAATCAGGACACCCGGTGTATTGATCCAGTAGAAGGTGAGCGTTGCCGGATTTTCACCTGCATAAAAGCTGATCTTGGAGTTAATTGACGCAAGCGGATCATGGATGATCGGGACCAGGGTGGAGGAGAGAAGCAGGAAGAAGAAAATCAGTATGAACGGCGACCAGGCGACCGCTGCCTCGCCGAGCGTCATATTGAGACCGCCTCCGCTTTCTACCTCGTATTCCGGATATTTCTTCATCGGGAGTTTCTTAGCGGCAATAATCATGACCACCATAGATACGATGGCACCCAGAATATCCGGGAGGTCAGGACCGATGATATTGGCTGCAATATACTGCGGTACAAGGAAAGCAATGTCCGCGATGAGAATGAACGGCACAAGGCCTCTCAGGGCTTTCACGCCTCCACCGATAACGATGACCGCGATAAACGGAATAATGAAGGAGACGACCAGCTGAATGAGGGCTACATGACCGGCAATATTTACTACATCCATGCCGGTGATATTGGCCATCGTCGTTGTCGGAACACCAACAGAGCCGAAAGCGGTCGGCGTTGAGTTAATGATCAGACAGGAGACAATAGAAAGAAGCGGATCGAATCCAAGTCCTACAAGAATACCGGCCGGGATAGCGACAGCAGTGCCGAAACCTGCCATGCCTTCCATGAAGTTACCGAATCCAAAGGCAATAAGAAGCATCAAAATACGCTTGTCTGTGGAGACGCCTGCCAGCATGGCCTTGATTTTCTCCATCGCTCCGGTCTTAAGCGTCAGGTTGTAAGTGAACAGGGCAGCAAGGATAACGATGATAATCGGCCATAATGCGTTGCAGATACCTTCCAATGCGGCAGTCGCCGTATTAATAACGCTGAGGTGCCATCCGGCGATTGCAATTACAACTGTGATTGCAAATGCAATCAGACACGCCTTGTATCCCGGAAACTTCAGGATACTCATTGCCACGATCAACCAGATGATGGGCAGCAATGCGAGAATGAATTTGATAAACATATGACGCTATCTCCCTTCAAAATATTATAGTATCAAACCTCCGTGTCAGACTCCTTCCCCCATAAGTAAAGTTGAACAATTCATTGCAAAAATCAGAAAAAAATCTGCACACTTTCCCTAATTATAGCATTTTTTGCAGATGTTTCCACCGTTCTTTTACAGAAAAACCGCATATTTTCAAGAAAAATTGGGGGGCGCCCTTTTCAACATGACTTCCGCTTGCTATTGCCGTTTCACTCATTTTATAATGAAACTTAATGAAATAGAACCAATAAAGGAGCGTTATCCATGCGCAGATATCTGGTCTGTTCTGACATACACGGTTATCTCGAAAACTTCATCAGTATTCTTTCGCGGGAGCACGATGTCTGTGCTGTCCTTGTTGCCGGCGACTTAGAAATGAAGACATCTGAGCTCATGAGGGAGACAAAAAATATTCCATGCTATGTGGTCCGCGGGAACTGTGATTATTACCGCTCACCGGAGCTTCCTGACGAACTGGTCATAGCGGAAGGAGAACACAAAATTTTCCTTACCCACGGTCATCTCTACGGTGTTCCGCATTTTAAAAGAATCCTTCATCAGGCAAAAAAGAAGAGATGTGATTTTGTCGTCTTCGGCCATACCCATCAGTACTTTGAGAAAGAGGAAGAAGGTGTTATGTTCCTTAACCCGGGAGCACTGAAGGGACGGCCGGAATGGAAAACGCAGACATATATGCTGATCGATTTTAATGATGACGGCAGCATCGATATAATAAAGAAGCGTTTATGGAAGGGCTGATTTGCCTATCTGTTCTTTAAATTAGATTCTACCGACAAAGGATATCCTTTAAGGGCTTTGTTATGCCTGACAAAGGTGGGCTAGTCTTCTCTAAGTCTCACCGCGCCTGCAGCCTTTCGCCGCCGCTCATCATCCATGGCAGCGTAGTGGCGCCTGGTCGTATTGACATCCTTGTGCCCGAGAACATCGGCTACGAGATAAATATCGCCGGTCTCCCTGTAGAGGGCAGTACCATATGTGCTGCGCAGCTTGTGGGGCGTAATTTTTTTTATCGTGACCTGAGAAGCATACTTTTCGACCAGATTCTCTACGGATCTGACCGTCATTCGACGCTTCTGGGTCGAATAAAAGAGTGCGTGCTCATGGCCAAGACACGGAACGATACCTTTTCTCACTTCGAGATAGTTCAAAAGGGCGTGTTCGACCTCATCGCCAAAGTAAACGACAGATTCATTGCCTCCCTTGCGGACAATACGAATCCCGTTATTTCGGAAATCAACGTCCTCGATATCGAGTCCCACGCACTCAGAAACGCGGATTCCGGTCCCGAGCAGGAGAGTAATGAGGGCAATATCTCGCTCCCTTGTCTTGTTATAGTAAGCCAGGGCTTTACCGGAGAGAGTCTGACCGCAGTTCTCGACATAATCGAGAAGGATAGCCACCTCATCGGCATCCAGCCGAACAATTGTTCGCTCATGGATCTTTGGCATCTCGATAAGCACCGTAGGGTTGGTCTTGATCATCTGGTTGCGGAAGAGATACCCGTAGAAGCTTCTCAGAGCCGATAATTTGCGTTTAATGCCGAGCTGCCCATTGGAGTTCAGACCGGAGGCTGTACCGCGTTCCTCGGGCGAATTATAGAGTTTCAGATACTCCATGTATTCCTCGATGTCCCGGGCGTTGACATGGTCGAGATCTTCAAGAGTGAAGTCGCGGAGATCATAATTCTTATACAGAGGGTTCTGAGACTTCAGGAACTCAAAAAAGACGCGCAGGTCGTAGGCGTAGGAAATTCTGGTGCGAGTCTGGGAGCTGGCGTCAATAGATCTGAAATAATCCCTGACATATTCGGGCAGGGTTTCCAGGACATCGCGGAGCAGCATAATATTTTTGCGGTCGACCTGTTGACTGTAAGTGACACGTTTCTCAGCCATAAATAATTCTCCTAAATATATCGAAACAGTTGGATGAGAATAAAATGTATAAAAATCCTCATCGAGTTTATCAAAACGAATCGGTAGATAGCAGATAATTGAATAATAAAAATTCCCTTCGAGTTTAACGAAACAGATGGATGCGCATCAATTATATCATATCCCGCCCAAAAGTGCATCCATCTTTTCGTTAAACTCGCGTTTTGCGAAGAGATGGATCCCAACCCCCGTCCAAATCCCTCTCTATCTCTATCAACCCAAGCAACACGAAACCTCTGTAATTAAAACAGTAATCCTACCTCTGCACGTAAAAAATCCCCGCGCGATGGGGAAATCGCGCGGGGTGCAGCTGGAATTTATATAATTGAAACATCGGGGGTATTTAAGGGAATGGCTATGAACCCGATGCACAAAGCCAGATCATTCATAATACGGCAGCTGAAGGTAGTTCCCTGCTGTCAGGTTATCTCCTTCAATTCCGTTCAGCACTTCAACTTCGTAGACATATTCACGGATATCGCTCCAGCCCGGACCCATTTCATCCTCGGCAATGCTCCAGAGCGTATCACCTTTCTCAATCTGGTATTCTCTATAATATTTCTGACGCGGTGCCTTCGTATCCGCGTTGGCTGAAGTTGTCGTGAGTTTAATGCCAATGAACAGACCGACGGCCGTCATGATAATCAATGTTAGAAAGAACGCAGCCATTTTCTTCATGCGCTCTCTTCTGCGCCTTGCGATCCGCTCAGCCCTGCTGATCCTCTTTCTTGATGTTCTTCTCTCGGGCTTATAATATCGATCCGGTTCCATATAAACTTTACTGTACATATATCTGGTACGTTCGGCAGTCATGATATCCCTCCTGATCACATTTCCCTTCCTGTCCGGAGAAAGTCTGTTCGAAACATTTGTTCTGCATGAGTGTATGATATCAGACGAACGCGTGTTTGTCAACATATTCGAACATATTTTTCGAACATATTTTCCGAATATCTGTTTGCAAATGTTTACTGCCTGTGCTATACTGTCCAAAGAGAAGAACTTGAATTCTGTGCAACTGCATTTCAATAATTCTTACCCATGTCTGTTTCATCAGCAGCAGATGAGTTTATACAGGAGGTATAATATGGCTTACGGAAGCATCAGTGCCAAACAGCAGGAAATCCTTAATTATATCAAGAGTGAGATTATCAACAGAGGCTATCCGCCGGCAGTCAGGGATATCTGCGAAGCAGTCCACTTAAAATCAACATCTTCTGTCCACGCCCATCTGGAAGCCCTGGAAAAGAACGGTTATATACGCAAGGATCCGACCAAGCCGCGCGCAATCGAGGTCGTGGACGAGGGCTTTAATGCCGTACGACGCGAACTGGTCAATGTTCCTCTGGTGGGGACCGTTGCTGCAGGACAGCCACTTCTCGCCGTGGAGAATATTGAATCCTACTTCCCTGTTCCGGCCGAATATCTGCCTAACCAGCAGACCTTCATGCTGCGGGTCAAGGGAGAAAGTATGATCAATGCCGGCATCCTGGACGGCGATGATGTACTGGTCGCAGCCCAGTCGGATGCCCGCAACGGTGACATGGTCGTTGCTCTCATCGATGATTCGGCGACGGTCAAAACTTTCTACCGTGAAGACGGGTACATACGCCTCCAGCCCGAAAACGACTCGATGGATCCGATCATCGTAGAGAATGATCTGCAGATTCTGGGCAAAGTCATTGGAGTGATGAGATTCTTTCATTAATATTTAAAAACAAAGAAGGCTGCCGCGGCAGCCTTCTTTGTTCATGTCTGTATTAATCCTGATCTGATGATGCCCCCGCATTCCGAAAGCCTCCCTTTCTCACCAGAGGATTTCGATTGTGTACAGATCATCATTGGTAAGCGGGAAATAGGTAATCGTTGTAAGTCCGTCCCATTTCATTCTGTTCTGGAGCTCGTCTGACAGCATTCCCTCATCAAAAATTTCAATCTGAGCCGCGTAATAATCCTCAGGCGTCGCAAACTTCATGTGAACATCCGGAACATTGTTGTCCACGGCATTGCGGAGCTGCATTCTTATCGCCTCAGTGTCACAGTACTCATAGTATCTGCCGCTTCGAATATAATAATCATACTCGTAGGAAGTGCATTCCGGCAGTACATAATTCTCATTCGCCACATGTCCTGTCCTGTCCATCTCTTCTGATGTGAGGCACAGATAATTATAAGAGATATCCGGAAGCTCCCGCGCGGCTTCAGAAGACATTACATAGCTCGGATCGCCCCATGTCGGATCGACATATGTATTCGTACCATCTATTTCTACAAGATTCCATGCGTGTGATTCCACGACATCATCACGCGTAACTGTACCGGTTATATAAGCGCATTTGACACCTGCCTTCTGCAGCAGATACTGCAGCTCTTTCGAATATCCGGCACATACACTTAAATGGTTGATCATGGAACTCTGAAGATTCTGGCCCTGCGGGGCGTCTATATCATATGATACATTGCTTATCACGAACTCATAAGCGGCCTTGACTTTATCGTAATCCGAGGCATCAGGAGCGAGCTCCTGCAGGTATTTGTCTGCCTCCCACTCTATAAGGTCAGCCAGGTGATCGATTTCTTCAGGTTCACAGTTGAATTCAAGTGTAATTTTCTTTCGGGTCCTGCCCTCCAGACCGTATATAGAAGCAGCGCCGTCCATCCAGAAAAACTCAGGATTATCGGCCAGAAGTCCGTTTAAGACTGTACCTACCACTTCAGCTTCTTTGGCATCGATATAAAACTCCTTTTCCCTTGCGGCGATCCCCTCGTAAAGCTGTTCATAAATAAGTCTCTGTTCCAGGGACATGGTCTGATAGCAAAGACCTGTGTATTTCTCCTCCGCCGCATCCGGTATCACTACCAAAGATGCATCAGAAGCATCCTGTACAACTTCTACCGGTACACCGGTTTCCGTCTGCTCCGAAACAGAGGAAGCATCATTTTCCGGGTTAGTTGATGCATCATCCAGGCTTTCGGTAATCCCCAGCAGAGGGTCATCTGCAGTGCTCAGGATCGGATCGTGAAGAAAATCCGTAATTAAACTCACGGGATACTTGTCCCTGAACACAAATAGCAGTGTAAAGCATAAAAGGAACGGGATGATGCATGTTCCGCAGCCCAGGCAGCCGCTTCTCTTTCTGCGTCTTCTCCTTCTCTTTCTTCTCCGCCTTACACTGGCGGGCGTGTTCTGCTCATAGATTTCACGGTGCCTGTCAAATTCTCTGTATAATTCTTCTTCATATTCTTTATCATATCTGTCTCTCATAACTTCCTATTGTAACATATTTTTTTCTCTGTGCCAGTGTTTTGTTAAAGACAGGTGCATAACCATGGTTCCACAACCATGGGACTATAGCAAAAGCACAGCATGAATGACCTCGTGGAACACGAATTTACATAATTTAATTATGTAAATCTGCGCTTCTTAATAGCACCATTTGTGCCCATCGGTGCCCATTTCGACTTATTAACACTATCCACTGTTTTGTCCACCGACAAATCCTGCATTTCGAAGATCCACGTGATGGACATATTTTGCAGATGGTATTTTTATGGGTCTTTTCAGGTCTCTTTGTGGCTTTTTGTTCTTCATCGAGAATACACGTGACTTTAGTCATGAGATACGCGTACAAGAAATCTACTATCTTAGCTATTGCCGTCTACTCCACCCGGGCAGTCAACGGACCCGGCACAGGACCAAGGCGACTGCCTGCTACGAAGGGAGCATATCAATGCATGACCGCCGCAGCCACTCAACTTAGATAAAATACACAAAAATAAGAGGCTGTGAAACAACGAATTAACGTTTTCACAGCCTCCGGCTTTCGTTCTTATTTATTTGTCTTATTTTGTTACGACCACTATAAGGTGGGCCACGTTAGATCTGTTACCCTCGGAATCCGTGACATAATAATTGACCGTATAGATTCCCGGCTTATCAAGATTCCCGTTGCCTGTAACACTGATACGCCCGAATATATCCGCAGTCGGATCCGCATCATCACGTATGTCTGATATGAAATCAAGCGCCGAGAATTTTTCTGATGTTCTCTTTGACACCGCATATGTACCCAGTCGTATGACCGGATAACCGTCCGGCAGTCTCGAGATCGACATATTGTTCGCGTTGCGAAGTCTTTCGTCAAGTGTCTCTATGTCGGTCTTCGCAAAGCTTGACGGATCCTTCGCGATATTTACGAACTGTTTCACGTCATAATTGTCTTCAGTGCTCATCTCGGTATCATAGATATAAGCTGTACTCTCGTCGATATCCGTGCTCTCTGTCTCCTGCGGGATCGACTCCTCCGCAGAAGAATCAGCAATCTCGGATTCATCCGCCGGAATCGATTCGGTATCAGGAATCGATTCGGTATCAGGAATCGATTCAGTATCAGGAACGACCGCAAGCGACGATTCTGTACCTGACGGTATGGATGACTCTCCCGGAATCACCGTTTCGGAAGATGCGGCAAGACCGGATTCAGGTGGATATGAAATATCAGATTCAGTGCCTCCGGGAGCCGCCGGTTCGCCGACAGCCTCGATCATACCTTTATAAGTGAAAGTACCGTTCGTCATCAGAGCTCTGGTCACTGTAGATACATTATTACTTTTGTCTTTAGCTGCATAGACAAGCAGCACAAGATTGTCAGAAACTTTGGTCACGCTCTCAAGCTTCAAGCTATCAGAAACATCTCCGTCGGCATCATCCGACGCTGTAAGACCCTCAAAAAGCTGGGCATCAGTCGTGCTGTCTGTTAAAACTATATCGCTGTCCGGCAGCACGATTTCAGGTCCATTGCGGTCACTTGAAAACACTCTGAAAACGACTGCCCCGACGAGTATCACGGTCAGAATAAGCTGCAGAATAAGCGCAAGATGCCTTCTAATGAAATCCATAATCACGCACCTCCTTTCGCACCGTCAGGCTCAGCCAAATCACTCTCGGAGTCACCAAACAATTTTGCCAGGTCCTCCTCTTCGGTCTCATCGTCAAATTCATCCTCGACAGTGATATCATCTGTCTGATTCCTTAAAAAGGACAGGAAGTTTACAGCTTCATCCTCCTCATCACTATCAAAGCTGTCGTCAGAATCTTCAGCATATGCCGGTATAGTGATTTTTCCGCTCTCATCATTCGGGTCTTTTGCGGACATGATTTTACGAATATTCTCACCCGCTTTAGCGGCATCGACATTGTCGTTGTTTTCTTTAAGTGACTTGAGGAACTCATCCTGGCTTAAAAACTCGACGTGGCTCTGAGAGGGTCGACTCTCACCGGGCGCAAATGCCGCATACGCGGAAGCCGTCTCCTGCTCTTCCTTTCTCTTCTCAGAGGTATACTTCCTTTTATAGCTTCCATAACTGAATAATGTCAAAATCAGAGCAAGCAGAAAGCCTGCGGCAGCGCCGCAGAAGGATGGAAGAAGCAGGCTCCGGCGAGACACTTCCTTTGCAATCTCAGGATACTGTACAACGCGCATTGCAGAGGCGGCATTATTGTCCTCCAGATATTGATAAGCAGCGTCAATTGACCTGGAGACCGCATCAAACGCGCTGTAGGGATCCGTTGAAGAGGATTGGATACTTATAGTCCCTTCACCAAGATCGGCATCTATTCTCAGACGGAGCGCAGACGGAACCGATTCGAACCCTTCAAGACCTTCAAGAATTGTATTAGGGCCGTTATCCTCCAGCGCTTCTCCGACTGCAGCGGCGCTGACCTTGGTATTCCCCCTCTCAGCAGCTACATATACTTTCGCTTCAGATTCATACAAATTCGGGAAAAACGTCATAATGGCCAGCAAAACCGCCAAAAAGAATATGACCGCGCTCAGAAAAATATTGATAAACTTTTTTCCGATCCACTTCCCCAGAGAGTCATACCCTTGTTCGTGTTTCGTACTGAACTCTGAATTTCCCATCGATTCTCTTACTGCCATACATACCTCATCAGAAAATCTTTACTGCTGCCAAAAGCAGCTATCCGTTTACTTTGCGCCTCCGCCGGAAAACAACAGACCGACAGTTTTCAGAATGATTTTAATGTCTTCATAAATAGTCCAGTTGTTGATGTACTGCATATCCAGGGCTATGACTTCCTCAAAGTCAGTGATGTCACTTCTACCGCTGACCTGCCATAAGCCCGTAAGGCCCGGCCGTATAGACATTCTCGCGCGGTGATGGGCTTCATACTGTTCCCACTCATCCGCTGTCGGAGGTCTGGTGCCGACAAGGCTCATTTCACCTTTGAGAACATTCCAGAACTGTGGGAACTCATCAATCGATGTTTTTCGTATGAACCAGCCGATACCGTGCTTCGTTCCGTCAGGACCGCTTCCAATGATTCTGGGATCCGCTTCTATTTTGAACATGAGTCCCTGCATCTCATTCTTTTCCATGAGATCTTTCTTTCTCGCCTCAGCGTCCTGGTACATGCTGCGGAATTTATATATTTTGAACTTTCTTCCGTTCATGCCTACCCGGCTCTGGGAAAAGAAAATCGGACCCGGATCCGAGAAGTAAATCATCGGTCCGACAATGGCCGTCAGTATTCCGGTAAAAACAAGGCCTACAAGAGCTCCGAGGATATCAAGGACCCTCTTCGCGAACATCTGCTTTCCGGATGCCAGGCGTATGCTCTCCGTCAGGACCTGAATACCTCCGACCTTGTCTATCGTCCTCATGCAGTCAGTCTCCGATATACAGTCGAGATTTATGTGGATTGTTATGCCCATCATCTCTGATACGCGGATCACATCGCTGGGGACCGGCATACCGCTCGGCAGATAGATCATGACTTCGTCTATCCACAGGGTCTGCATGTAATCTGCTACATTGGAGAGCGTCGCGACGACCACGATATCATTGATTCTCGTGCCCAGTGGAACATCCCCGCCTTCAAGAACAAGACCAATGATCTCAATCTCACCGAAGGAATTCTTCCGGATTTTATCTATGACCGCTTCCGCCGCATCGTTCGTTGTCACAAGAAGCATATGCCGTTTCTGATACGGCTGCCAATTCCTTATATAAATCAGAGCCTTCTTCCATATCACCCTCTCTATGAACATAGCCACAGTTCCGATGATAAAGAAATAGCCCATAATAGACCTGGAAAACCTGTTTCCGATCTTCCAGAAGAAAAAGTAGAAAAGAAGACCGATCATATCGATGATCAACATCTTTATTACGGACAGGAACTCCATTCCGTATCCTCTTTTCAAAATGTTTTTATGATTTTCAAATATCAGAGCGCCAAGCAGATCAGACAGAGCGATGACAAACGCCCCGGTCTTATACATTTCAAACAAATGTCGTCCGGTAAGTCCGTGTCTGATCCTGAAAGCAAGAAAAAAAGCAATGACGACAATAATGATATCTAAAATGAGGAAATCAGCATGCTTGAGCCAGCTCGGTGACTTCTTTTTATACAAAACAATCGCACCTTTCTTTGACACTGGATTTCCGGGCGCTATTCCCCCGTCCGGATCCACATTCGAAAAAGTTCAGTGTTATATTATAGCATAGAATTCGTCATGCGGGGAGGTCTTATCTCATTGAAGTATATTCTTCCGCTAAGATAATGTCCCGCACAATTGCGATTAGGATCCCGGCGCGCTCTCATCTCCTGAATTTTCCGGTAATCTTCCTTACGAGACCGGACGCCTTGGTCTTAATATTTGCAAATTCAGGTGCCCTTCTGTAACGGAAGTAATAAAACACCGACACCGTGCAGCATATGACAAGAGCCTTAAAGAGCCAGAAGATGATATTTGTCCCCGGAATAAAATGAGCCGGAATAAAGCATACTGCCATGCAGAAAGCCAGGAGTATGGTATTCAGCAGAAATTCCCTGTAATAGAGCCTGACCGGTTTATGGAAGAAATCCCTGAACAGGATATTTGGCTCATACCAGAAATATGTACACAGCTTGGAAATCGACGTCGCAAAGAGGATGCCGCTGACTCCAATGAGTTTTCCGAGCACAATGGACAGAATCAGGTTGAGTATCGCGGTGGCAAACATAATATAGCGGATCTGCTTGTACATTCCCGTGCCCTCGCGGAAGGTCCATACCGGCCGCATACAGGTCGAAAAGAATACATTGAGCACAATAGCGATCATGGTCAGGTCATCGAGAAGAAGATCTCTGCCTACCCAGATCACAATAAAGTCCTGCATGAGATACAGCAGACACACAGAGACAATGCCGCAGATCCAGAAACTTACCATCTGCATGGCCTTGTAGGTCTCGTAGCGGTGCTCCGGCGATGCCGTCGCGACAAGGTTGCCTATGCCGGCTGTAAGTGATGTGAACAGCATGGCTATGAACTGCTCAAGGTTATTGGTAATCGTAAGATAATTCGAATACAGACCTACATAGATGGTTCCGACGATGATACTCATCAGGACATTATCCGTACCGTTCAGCAGACTGTAAGCGATCTTATAAAGGAAGATGGACGATACATCCGAAAAAATCCCCTTCTTCTCCTCAGGTCTTATCTCCGCCTTTTCCGCTATGAACGGATAACTCTTGTCAGCAATATATGATATTGCCAGATTGTGGGCAACAACACCGCCGACTTCAAGAAGAAGATAAATAAGATAATTCTTGAAAAGGCAGATGGCAATAATCTCAAGAATTACCTTGATAATATTGACATAGACATCAACGCTGTTGACCGTATACTGCCTCTGATCTGCTTTGATAATCGACGATTTATAAACAAAGAGGTAAGAAATCGCGCTCTTCGCGACAAAGAGAACATAGTAGAGGTATAGATGCGGAATATTCTGATCCATGTTCACGATATATTTCAGGAACGGGATCAGGCTCAATCCGATACCCATGACCGCGGCTGCGATTACATAGTATATCCTGCGGAAATAGTTGAGCAGGGCTGATATCTTCCTCGTGTCCCCCTCTGCAATCGGCTTATACAGACTGACATTCATCGCTGTGCCGAGTCCGAGATCCGCCATTGCAAGCAGGGTCAGTATATTGGCGAAAAGCCCATTGATTCCAAGATAATGGACACCAATATACTTGATGAAGAATCTTCTGCTTATAAATGCGAGCAGCAAGATCACAAATTTGTTTAAAAACGCAGACGAAGCGTTCTTTGAAGCGTTGATCGTTCTGCTTTCCTTGTTAAGTCCCATATGCCTCCATTTACATGCAGCAAATCATTCTGTCAAACTGGTCTTTAAGTCCTACTGCCGCTTCCCATCCGAGCGATCGCAGCTTGAACGTGTCGAGATTCATATGCAGGACAGGCGCATAGCCGAATTTAGAGGCATCTTCCGCCTCAATGCGTACTGTGATGTCCCCGGCGGCGCATTCATTTGCCACCATCTGGGCCATCTCATAGATCGAACAGTATGTCTCTTCATTGGCCGCATTGTATGCCTCTCCCACTTCGCCGAACGCGAGAACGGTCAGAATGGCAGCGGCAGCATCTGCCGTGTAAAGGTAGCTCCGGCAGGTCTCGCCCTTTGTATGCAGCACAATATCTCTTTTCTCGATCGCGCACCGGGCAAATTCAGCAAATACCCGGCCATCGTCATAGCGCACTCCCGGACCGAAGGTCTGTGTAAGTCTCAGGACTTTTGCGGGCACGCCATACTGGGATGCATAGGACGCGCAGAGGCTCTCGCACATCCTCTTACTCTCGGGGTAACTGCTTCTCACGGACATCGTGTCGAGGTTGGTCGCGGAGCTCTCAAATATCTTTTCATCTGTCTCAGGGGCACCGTACACTTCCATAGTCGAAGTGTAGATGAAGCCTTCACACTTCTTGTTCCTGGCCAGCTCGAGCATATTGAGTGTGCCGGAAATTGCTGTATTTATAACGTCGACCGGTCGGCTCACAAAATCCCTGCTGCTCGTCATGCTTGCCGCATGCACAATATAATTCACATCGAGATCTGCAAACTTATCAGCGATATCGGTATCTGAAATATCAGAAACGACAATCGTGAGGATCTCTTCTGGGATTCCCGCGAACATGGCTTCAGCTTTGGCCTCATTTCGGACAAGGGCGTAGACATGCGGCGGTTCCGCTTCATTTGCAGTACATGCCCAGGCAAACGCGCAGAGAGCGTTCACCAGCGTGCTCCCGATCAGACCGGTCGCGCCGGTCACAAGAACGCTTTTCCCCATAAGAGTATGCAGCGCATCGTCACATGAGGCAAGAATTCTGTTCATATCTTCGACAAAAATATCTTCGTGCGTCATTTTCTCTCCCTTAATGTCATTCCGAAATATAAATCTGAGCATCCTCGCGAGCCTGCAGAATCGCCCGCATTGAATAAAAATCGTCCGGTGTGGTTATTTTTATATTCTCGTACGGTCCGTCGATCATAGTGAGACGCCGGCCATAATGATGCATCATTGTACATGTGTCGATAAAGTCATATCTCTGTTCTGACAGAGCCCTTCTGTGAGCCCCGATCACATCTGTGAGATAAAAGCTCTGGGGAGCTTTAGCTACGCGCGAATGACTTCTCTCAGGAACAGACCTCACATCGCCGTTGTCATAAATCTCGACTATTGTCTCCTTGACAATACCGGCTGTTATGCAGGTCCCGTTTTCTCGGACACACTGTATGTTGCGCGACAATAGTTCCGGTCCGATCAGCGGACGCACGCCGTCGTGAATGAGGACAATATGTCCGGCATTCCCGGGTACACGACTTCCCGAAATCCCGGCGTTAGCCTCGATATCCGGCACTTCCATGAGCAGAGATCCCGGAGTCCCCTCTTCAAGCACAAGCTCCTCTGCCGCGTAGAGTCCGTTAAAAATCGAGAGCTGACCGCTTGTGCCGCCGGGTATTATCTTTCTGACTTTCTCGATGCGGTACTTGTACAGGAGATCCTGCAGATGCCCGATCCAGTCACGGACACAGACAACGCAGATTGCGTCGATGTCCGGGCAGGCTTCAAAATGTTCCAGCGTGTGAATCATAATAGGCTTATTATAAATCTCGAGAAATTGTTTCGGTATGTCCTTCGAGTGCATTCTGGACCCGACACCGCCGGCAAATATCACGCCAATATTCATAAGAACCTCCTACCTTTCAAATCGCCACAACGCAGATGTGCTGTCAGATGTATCCGAAGCTGTGACAGCATAAGCAGGCGCCTTTGTGTACGGATTTCTGACCCCGTAAGCAACCTTCTTGTCACTCCACTCGTCAAGAGGTGCCTTCATCGGCTGAACGCTGTCAATTCTTGACTGAGCACCCATATCATATTTCATGCAGATACCTGTAGACGGATCATAGGACTCGACAACGAACAGATGACAGGGATTTCCCGCGCTGTCATTAACGACCATAACGTCGCCCGGCTGCGTTGTGCTGAAATCAGTAAACGTGACAAATCCTGACCGTACAAGATAATTACTGATCTGTCCCACTCCGTATCCTCCGGCGGGCTGGTCTGTCAGTCCCAGATCATAGGCAGCCCTTGAGATAAGACGGTCACAGGAAATGATACCATCCGCGCACGGAACTGTCGATGTCGAATTTCCGTACTTGAAATGACCGTTATGAGCAAGTGCGTATACATTTGCAACAGCCTGCAGAAACTCGTCCGCCGTAAAATTGAGTGCCCTGTCAATCGAATCAACCGGCGCTGTGAGGGCCATTCCCTCCTTATTGACCAGCTTTGCGGTGAATCCGACGGTGCTGACATAAGCTCCCGGCGTACCGTCATCCGCGATATCATTGTATGTCGCACCGGATGGAACACCGGCCATCTCGGCCGTAACAGGGGTCCCGTCGCTCCTTTCGAATCTCCAGAGCTGCGCGTCCGTCCCTGACCAGACTGCCTCGGAAAGATTACCGCTCTTGTCAGATGTGAGCACTTTATCCTCCGACCCGATTGTCACTCTGTACCACCCATCGCCGGAATAGGTAAGGGACATCACATTGTACGTTCCTTCGTTCTGGATGAAGAGACCCGTCTTTCCGTTCTGAGTTCCGTAAGCAATACTGTATGCGCTGTTTTCATTATATGTGGCAGAATAATACCCCTCAGCGAACGAATCTACGGGATCCGTTTCCACGAGGTAAAAATGCATATCCCGGGTCTCTTTCGAATCTGACCCGGTGCCGCGCTTCACTGTCGTTACCGCTGCATCTGTACCGTCTTCTTTCGTGCTCTCTCCGGCAGCAAGCACCTGACCGCTCTGCGCATTCTCGAACGTGAATGAGTCATCACTGTTCTTTTTGACGATCCAGTTCTGTCCCTGATTTCCGCTGTACTCTCCGAGTCTCACGGATCCCGCAATATCTTCAAGGCAGAACCCGGATCTGGTGCTTATGATCTGATAAGTGCCGTCATCATTCTCGAAGAAGCGGAACTTCTCCTTCTCGTCATCCGAAGCATTCGATGTATCGAAGACCGTCCCCTCCGTGATTCCGCCGCCCTTGGCCGCAAGACGGTCTGTTCCGTGGGAAGAAGGAGCTAATGTATAGGTCCTGGTCTGATTGATTTCTGTCTCAACACCGCCGATTGCGAACTCACTGCGGAAACTGCCCCGGTAAATACCGGCGCCGGCAACTTGTATTTCAGCTTTGCCGGGATCGGTATTATTCTTCACAGAGATTATGTAATCCGTTCCCTCAGTCAGCATCCTGCCGTCAAAAATTACCTGTACTCCGGGCTCGAGCGGACTTCCGGTGTAAGCAAATGTCGGAGCTGCGCCTTCTCCCGATCCGCTAAAGTGCGCATTTTCAGACTCAAGGACAGATGCAGTACCGGCACGACCAATATCAATCGGAATAATATCAAATTCACTTACACAGGAACCTTCATATTCTCCGATGCCGCTGACCCGGACTTTAGCTGTTCCTATATCCCTGTTATTCTCATAGACAACAACGTAGTCTGTGTTCTCCCGAAGCGTCTTGCCCGCTTTAACGACCGTCACGAGCGGAGTGATCGGTTCTCCTGTGTATTCCGCTTCGCGGTATTCGAGTTCAACATCTTCCTCGTTCACTCCGACCTGAGTCTTCGTGAAGGTCCAGGGTCTCATAAAATCCGCGCCGGATCCGAAGCTGTCAATAGTGATCTGCTCAAAAAGAGAAGTCGTGAGCAGGTAAGGGGCGAGCATAATATCTCCGCCGGACGTCTCGGTAATTCTCCAGAGTTCAACATCGACAGTATCCGGCGCAGCATCCGGCATACTGTCCAAAGTCTCTATGGCAACATCTGAAAGTCCGGTCCTGATCTTGATATTGGCATTCGTGTTCGCATTCTGGATCGTGTATATGCCTTCCGATCGTTTTATTACGAGGAACTGCTGGCCTTGGGAGCTGTCAGAAGCGGCTACAGGCAGAGCATATCCTGTCTGATATGTGCCGTTTTCCGTATCCAAAGCCATTCTGTCTCCCGAAGGGTCTAGAAATGAAGATACTTCGATCGTATAGAATCCGTCACTAATTGCGGCAGCGCTCACCGTCCCGGAGAACTCTGCCGATGTTGTCTGATTCGCATATGTATTGTCACCGCATCCCGTGAACATAACGGCAGTCATGGTCACAGCTGCACAGATGCATGGTGCGATGCGGTTTATTCGCTTCTTGTATCGCTTCATATAGTACACCAGGTCCCGGTTTTAGTCACTCTGTTTTTACACCCTTAAAGTTGTACATATATAATTCGTCCCAGTCCTTCTCGCCTCTTGCACACTTCTCAAAGTCCGTGCACAGAAGGACTGCCTTATCTACCGCGCTCTTATAAAAACCGGCCAGAACCCTGTTCGTCTCCACACACTGCGGCGCCGGATGTTCACTCATCACATGGTGCCAGGAATTCTTATTTATGCCAAAGATATTTATCAGGAGGTACACAAGTTTCCTCTTCAGTTTTCCCGGACATAAAAAGATCTCGTTTACTATGACTGTCGAGACCAGAGCAGCGTGCAGATCCGCATAATTTGTATCAGGATAAAACTGGAGTATGACAGCTGTGTTCCACGGAGACGGCACAAAGCCGTCAGTGAGCCGTGTGCTGAGCGGGTCCTTTCCATCATGAACGAGCAGCCTTCTGTCGAACTCCATCTCGATCTGGGCGTGAGGATGCTCCGGTTTTTTTGCTTCATCAATAATATACGCGTGAGACTCCCGGTCCAGCGCAAAATGACAGATCATTCCGTATATATAAGCCATCTCAGGCGCTGAATAGCCGGAGCGTTCCGCTACCCGCGACGCCGGGATCATAAAATGAAGGCCTGAAGCCGCATGATTATCAAAGCCATTCTTCCTGATCCTCTGACGGACTCCGTAGAACGGTGACATGACCAGATAGAAGGGATCCGGACCCTGCAGGCCAATCGTAAAAAGCTCCGGCTCGCTCGTAATTATTTCCTTTATATGATCCGGCAGTTTTTCCAGAACATCTCTGCCAAATCTTAAGTGTGCGTATGTCGCGGGCATAATAGCCTCCTGATTACAGTTGATCTGCTGTGAACATCTGCGGATTATGAATAAAAATTTTCCTGGCAGTGTGTGCCCCGTATTTTTTTTCCACGAAATCCGCACACTCCCCTATATGCGTACTGCGGTCACTCGTATTATGGGCATCGGAACCGATAAAACTCACCAGTCCCTTTTTAAGCATCTTCCTGCAGAACATCTTCATACCGAAGCCATCCATTCCCAGGACTGAATTGGCATTAATCTGCAGCATAGCCCCCATATCGCAGAGCTCTTCGGCAAAGTCAATGTGTCTGTACACCGGCCCGTAGCGCTCACAGTGGGCAATAACAGGTGTAAAACCGCTTGAAATCAGCGCATAGGTCCGATTTCTTATATAACCTGTGTCGTGGGCGGAAGAAAACTCCAGCAATATATAGCGTGTCCCGCACATACGGTAGCGGGGATCTGCTCTCAGCATATCCGTCATGTCAAGGTTCGAATGAAATTCGCATCCGAGATAGAACTTCATCCCGGGATACTCTTTTTTTGCCATATCGACCAGATCTCTGTAGTTCTTTTCGACGACATCTCTGGAAGTCTCGAACATATTCATGCGGAAATGGGGAGTGAGTATTATGTTTTCCACGCCCTGCGCGTGCTCATCTCTGAGGATATCCATAGATTCGCTGAGCGTCTTCGCCCCGTCATCGACCCCCGGGATAATATGGCAGTGCATATCATATAATCCGTTCATATTGTTTTACCTTAATGCCTCAATGCTCGCGGAGTAGAAGAAAAACAGAGATGAGGGTCACGCCGTCTCATCTCTGTGAGCTATCAAAGTGTCAGTGAAGTACATCCAGATACTTTCCGTCAAGAACATCTTTCAGATACTGACCGTACTGATTCTTTTTCAGGATCTCATAAACTTTCATGACCTGCTCACCGCTGATCCAGCCGTTCAGGTAGGCGATTTCTTCAAGGCAGGCAATCTTTCTGTGCTGGTGCTGCTCCACAGTCTTTACAAAATTCGTCGCGTCGACAAGACTCTCATGGGTGCCTGTGTCCAGCCAGGTGAATCCCTGACCAAGAAGCTCAACATTCAGATGACCTTCTTCGAGATAGATCCTGTTGAGGTCTGTGATTTCAAGTTCGCCTCTGGCTGACGGCTTCAGATTGGCTGCATAGTCAACGACCTTATTATCGTAGAAATAGAGACCTGTCACACAGTAATTGCTCTTCGGATGTTCGGGTTTTTCTTCGATTGAGATAGCCGTTCCGTTGCTGTCGAATTCAACAATGCCGAACCGCTCCGGGTCATCTACATAATAGCCGAAGACAGTGGCGCCTTTGCCGCTTTCGGCATTATTGACAGCCGCTTTCAATCTCTTTCTCAGTCCGTGTCCGGCAAATATATTATCGCCGAGGACCATGGCGACAGAATCATCGCCGATGAAGTCCGCACCGATGATAAAAGCCTGCGCAAGTCCGTCCGGTGATGGCTGAACAGCATAGCTGAGGTTAATACCGAACTGTGTTCCGTCCTTGAGCAGTTCCTTAAATCTCGGAGTGTCCTGAGGTGTCGATATAATAAGAATATCGCGAATGCCGGCATTCATGAGGACCGACAGCGGATAATAGATCATCGGCTTATCATAAATCGGCAGAAGCTGTTTTGACGTCACCATTGTAAGCGGATAGAGTCTTGTGCCGGATCCTCCGGCGAGAATAATACCTTTCATGATTCCTCCTTGATGCACGAATACTTAATGCATTATAACACCATAAATCCCACATGGCAAGAATGCGGTGTCAACGCCTGTCCCACGTTCGGACCACGTTCGGACAGGCTGCACCAAGGTCTCATAATCCGGCGCAGGCATCATCTTCATCGAAAAACGCAGGTCCTTCCCTGCGAGCTAAGAAAGCGCGTTGCACTTTCTGATCTCTCGGTCGGACCCGCAATGTTTTTCTCTTGAAGATGAATGCTCTGCGCCGGTATCGAACAGCAAGAGCAGCCTGCATGGTCTGTCAATATGGCTGAAACTGTAATGTCTTTATCACAAAGATGAATGCTCTGCGCCGATATCGAACAACAAGAGCAGCCTGCATGGTCTGTCAATACGGCTGAAACTGTAATGTCTTTATCACAAAGATGAATGCTCTGCGCCGATATCGAACAGCAAGAGCAGCCTGTCTCAACTGTAATTTAGTTCTCGGGAGCCTCAGAAAGCAGCTCGAATGCCTGATCAAGCCTCTCCCGCATCGAATCGGTGACCCGGGAATAGCCCAACATCTTCACGACCACGAGATACAGCGCGTCTCTCCCGGCTGAAACATTCTCGCGGAGAATATCTCTCATCCCAGCTGCAAGCTCCTCCGGGGCTATGTATTTAACAGGCCGCTTAACGCCCGGTATCCGGAACACATACGGATCTTCGCCCGCCAGATAGAGGAACCCGCCGCGGCGTTCTATTCCGAATTTTTCACACCCGGCCATCCTATCCTCGTAATCACGTTTGACAAAAGATGTCACATGGTCCCGCCCGAACACAAACACGATGCGCTTCAGAAGCTCCTCCTCAGATACCGGAGCCTCGATCTTCAGGATCTCTGAAATATACTCCTGAAAAAATCCGCAGGTCCGGGCAAGGCGGACGACATCCGCCTGACGGTAAATTGAAAAGCTGAGTTCATCTTCCTCCATATACTCGAAATCTCCGCTTTTCATCACGGACTCATCTGCCGATGACTGTTCTTCAGCCGGTTCGCTCTCATCCGGGGAAGCAAGAGCTTCGCTGCAGGCGGCAAGAAGTCTTTCTCTCTCCACCGCCCCGTTGCGGATCCATTCTGTCGACCATATGCGGTAATAGTTCCAGCCCATTCTCTCCAGGACTTCTCTCCTCAGCCGGTCTCTGTCCCTTACATTTCTCATGTCATGGTAGATACCTCCGTCTGTCTCGATAGCAAGAGCATAATCCCTGCCTTCCGCGTCTCTGACGCCGATCTCAACGTTGGCCTTTCCGAATCCGACATGGGCATCCGCCTTCATCCCGCTCTCCTCAAGGAAAGCGCAGACGGATGAAATGACCGGGTCGCAGGAGACGCTGTCCGCCGTTTCGCGGTTCACGTTCCCCTGCGCAGCAGCCTGACCGAGCTCTGCATACTGCAGATAATCGCGCAGCGCTGCCACACCTTCCGCCGATGACTTTTTTGGGTCTATATCGCTAAAATGCATGGAGCTTACAAGAATCACGTTCTCCCGCGCCCTTGTGACGGCGACATTCAGACGACGCTCTCCACCCACTCTGTTCAGTGGGCCGAAATTATGGTATAGCTTACCGCTCTCATCCTTGCCGTAAGCAGTGCTGAAAATGATCGTATCGCGCTCATCGCCCTGCACAGTCTCAAGATTTTTAATAAAAAAGGGCTCATCTCGGTCACGACTGAAAAATTCCTCAAAAGAAGGATCTTCCCTGCGCCGCACGGCGAGCATACGGTCGATTATATCCTGCTGAGATATTGAAAAAGCTACAACACCGAGACTCCGCTCCGGATGTTCGCGGATCTCCCGATATACTATATCAAGAACTCGGGACGCTTCTACCGCGTTCTGATGTGTCTTTCTGTTGAACACGCCGCTCTCTACATAGCAATAATCTACACCGACTCCTGCGCGTTCCCTGGTGACAGACGGAAATGTGATCAGACTGCCTCCGTAAAAGCTGTTATTGGAAAAAGCTATAAGGCTCTCATACCGGCTCCTGTAATGCCATTTCAGTGACAGCTGGGGGAAAGCGGCCTGACATATATCAAGGATCGATTCAAAATCCGCGACGTCCCCGGTCTCCTCATCACTCTCCGCTTCAACCATCGAAGTGAAGAAATTCGTGGGCGGCATCTGTCTGGAATCGCCGACGACAATGAGCTGTTTTCCTCTGTAGACAGCACCGATGGCATCCTGCGGAAATATCTGGGAGGCTTCATCGAAAACGACTGCATCAAATGATATTTCGCTCCCGCTCAGGAATGTTCCTACAGACAGCGGCGACATGAGAAAACAGGGCTTCAGCAGCAGGATGAGATCTCCGATCTCATTGAATAGCGTGCGGATTGCTTTCTGCTTTCTCTTCTTCTCCCCCTCCCGTCTCAGGACCGCGACCTGGCTTCCCGGTATGACAAGATCGAGAGACGGTCTTTTAGCCGAGAGTTCCGAGCGGATCCTTGCCTGGCTTATGTCGAACTGCATCCTGTCCGCTCTGGCAAATTCTCTCACAGCCACATCCTGAGTCGCTCTTGTAAAATCAGCCAGCGGATCTGACCGGAATGTGATGTAATTCACCCACTGTGTATAGAACGTCTTTTTATACAGCCTCGGCAAATTCCGGATGGCAAGACCGTTGTCTATGACAAAATCCGTGAACTCTGTCAGATCATAAGTTTCCATCCCCCTGAGCGTCATATAAAAGCGGGACCAGTTATATAGTGAATCTCCATGGGACATGCAGCGCTCGAGTCTTTTTCTAACCTTTGATCTGTCGTCGTTGAAAAAGTCCAGCACCTTCCTGTCGAACAATTGCTGCATTTCCGTAAGCAGTCCGGCAAGATTCCTTGTGAGCGGCTTTGATGTCTCCGCAATCCGGACCATACTTTCCTTCTGCCCGCTTCCCCTCACACCGAAATATGCATTTAGGGGCAGACCGCCCTCGAAAGCGGATTTTAATTCGCAAAGACCGTTAAGTATGCTGTCCCAGTCGGAATCTATTCCCCTGTAATGATCTCCCAGATACGGTACAGCGGGATAGGCAAGTTCTTCATAAGCGTCAAGCTTATCCTGATATGACACGAGCATCTCCGCGTCTCGCACCAGTTTTTCATAGCTCTTCTTTCGACCGTCCAGCGAGCATGCCCTCATCTCAGCTGCCAGATGGCGGTACTCGCTGCCGAAGATTCGTGAGAAGAAGCCATCATTTGCAAGCAGACCTTTCAAAAGCGCGTGACCGTCAAGATCAAGGAATCTATCTGTATACTCCTCCCTCAAGCTGCTCCTTACTGCAGTGAGATCCCTGCTCATATCCGAAAGCCCTCTCGAGACAGAAATGACACTCAAAAGGCGGTCCCGTTCCAAAAGCTCCGGAGAAGCGATGTCGGAATTTCCCAGAAGCTCCATCGCGTTCGTATGAAGGCATATATCACGGAATGACGCACAGTTCACTCCGAAAGCTTCAGCGGGCTCGTCAAAGATACGTCCAAGCTCATCCAGCAGACTGATCACTCTGCCTGTCCTGTCGGTAAAATCCGAAAACGCGGCAACCGACCCGTCACGTCCGGTATATCCGTACCACGCATGTTTTCTGTAGTCTTCACCTATCTCCGGGAGATATTTTACAAACGTCTCCAAGAGGAGTTCTGCTTCCCTCAGATGAGCGCTCCCCTTACCCTCGATTCCCCGGATCGTATACCCTGTCGACGGGGTATCTTCAAGTTCAAGCAGGCGACCGTACATCTCATATACAGACTCTTCGAGATTTGGGACCGGTATATGCAGTTCGCTCTCATAGGAGCCCAATTGCTCCATAAAACGCTCTTTTGCATCGATCACATCCCTGGCCTTCTGCAGGACAGATGTCTTCTCCGCGTTTAAAGTCCGGACCAGTTCGGCTATGACATCTTTTTTATTGGCTTTATAGCTATGAAGCTCCAGGCAGAAATCCCGAAGTCCGGCCTTTACCAGCTTGTCGTAAACGACATTCAGAGCTGCCTGCTTTTCAGACACAAAGAGCACTTTTTTTCCGTCATGAAGGCACTCTGCTATAATATTCGTGATCGTCTGACTCTTGCCGGTCCCCGGAGGTCCCTGCAGCACGAAACTCTTTCCCTGTTTGGCCATGAGAATGGCTTCCATCTGGCTGGAGTCCGCGTCTACGACCGTGTGGAGGGAAATAATAGGATCCTCCGTCTCTTCCGTGACAGCCTCCGGAATGCTGTGAATCGGCTCCCCGAGCAGAGTCAGAACATTGTCATTCTGAAGCATCTCTTCCTCATGATCGATCAGATCATGATACATGTTGATCTTGAGGAAAGAAAAAAGTCCGATCCGGCACTCTGGCGACACTGTCCAGCCGAGCTTCGACGTGCGATCCTGCACATTCAGAAGATACTCAGCCAGAGTTTCCTCCTCCGCATAAGGAGGCAGACCGATGCCCTTTTCCGCAGTGATCAGATAATCAAACGTCGGGTTTACGACAAGTTCGTCATCCATAGCCCTGATGAGCCACGGATCAATAGCGGACTTCCTGGTTATATGGATCGGTATCAAAATCAGAGGTGCCCGAAATACTTCCTGGCGATTGCTCTCTGAAGTCCAGTTCACAAAGCCGAAAGCCATGTACGCAACATTGACGCCGGTCTCCTCGATTATCGATCTTGCTCTCTTCTCTATATTTTTGATGGCAGCGGCCGGATCTCCTTTTGCGGAATAAATCAGGATCTGCTTTTTCTTCCGAAGCTTTTCCGCGTATGTATCAAGATACGTTTCTCTGTCAGGGGGAATAATTAGCCCGTCAGATCTGTTCTCAAAGACCTCGAATTCCGCACCGGCGAGCGCTCTCTGAAATAGTTCCTCCGTGGAGGGGATAAGTATCTCCACGGACGAACTTTTCGTCTCCCTGAAATTCACCAGATTATTTCGTTTGCCGGTATCGAGCAGTGCTCTCGCCCAGTGCTCAAGTTTTTTATTCTCCATATAACTCCAATTAGTACTTCATTTCGCTGACAGGTGCCTGTTGGTCAAAGACACACTTGCTCTCTAAAGGAATCAGCGAACGAGGATATAAAGTCTGGCAACATTTGACATATTTCCGTCAGAATCAATGACATAGTATCTGAATACATATTTGCCGGGATGGTCGGTCGTAAATCCCGCGTTGCCCTCGACGTGAATCTGACCGAAGATATATTCTATGGAATCTTCAGCGTCATCGATCGATGAGATGAGGTCGAGCGGATTCAGCCTCGAACCTATGTCCTGACAAATCGCATGGACCATTAGTCCGATGGTCGGAGATCCTTCCGGCAGACTATCTCTGGCTGCCTCTGTTTCGCTGCGAAGGGCTGCTCCGATTCTTTCCATATCCTCGCCTGTATAACTGTAAGGGTCCATACTCTCATAGGACGCAAGTACCGAATCAGCGCTCTCCTGCTGCGGCTCCTGTGTAACGGCCGCTTCTGTATCTGTCCCTTCCGCAGGACTATCGGTCACATCCGAAGCAGGTTCGACCGAGTCGGTACTGCCATCAGTGTTTTCTCCGTCGACCGGATTCTCATTACTGACATCCGCATGAAATGCCTGTGACGCGTCATAATTCTCATCGCCGGGTGTCTCCGGTAACGACTGATCAGGGACATCCGCGTCCGGCATGACCTCAATGTCAGCCGGCTCAGTGTTTACCGGTATCCCGGAAATTCCGGCTGCATCATTGGGGGTAAACCGCACACTTCGTACCGCCATCGCCACATTGTTGCCTGTGTCCTTCGCATGATAAACAGCTATCGCCTCTGCGCCATCGGTCACAGATATGGAAGATATTATAATACTGTCAGTTACATCCCCATCTCTTTCATCAAGGGCTGTCACACCGGAAAGAAGGACCTGCGGATCGTCCCCCTGCGTATAAGAAACAGTTCCTTCCGGAAAAGTGATCACCGGCGGCACAATGTCTTTATTCGCTTTGATTCTCAGAATGAGGGTCGCGGTTATAATAATTGCTAACGCCTCAAGTATAATGATGGAGCCTCTCACATTATTCTTCATAAGGATCGCCTCCTTCTGTCTCTGTACCCTGATTCACCCTGTCCTCGAGGTCTGCCGCTGCAGCCTCGATCTCCATGGCTTCCAGATATGCGGCTTCGGCCTCCTCTGACATGCGTCCTTCCTGACTGCTCTCTTCCACAGACTCAGGTTGTTCTGAGGAATTCTCTTCACTGACAGCCTCTTCACTTACATCCTCTTCCAAAGGTGTCTTCCGTTCGCGATCAGCTTCCGCCCTCTTTGTAACCTTATACAGCTCACGCATCTCAGGATCGACATCCTCATTATCCTCCGAGAAGAGCGAGTCATAGACCGCTTCTTCCTCCTCTATTCTCGCAAAGCGCGGGTCGGAGGTCCTTTGCCTGCGCCTTTTCTCCCGCTCGCCTTTCACTGCGGCAAATGATAAAAAAGTACCGAATGCCGCGCCGAGAATTGCGCCTAAAATCGTGTATCCGGTAGTAGGCTTGTAATCAGGGGCAGCAGCCACGCTTGCAGCCTCCACAAGATTCACAGAAAGGCCTTCATGAGATGCCGGATAGTCGGAATATGCAGTTGTCACGATTGCCTGCTCTATGTCGTGAGATATATATGGATCGTCGGCCCTCACATATATGTCAATGATCCCCTCTTCCGGTAATGCTGCCGTCGCAACATGATATTTCATTTCGGTAACGCCGGTTTTACCTTCTCCATCGCAGGCTTCCATCACTTTGTTCCTGAGCAATTCATCGCCTTCTATGTACCCGGCAAATTCTTTTATATCTCCCACATGAAGGGCATCGCCGGTAAGCTGCACCCTGGCGTGTGATGTATATGTGACCGGAAGCGCTCCGAGACAGGCAAGGTATACAATACACGCGGCAAGGACTGCTGATAATATGATAAGCAGAAGATTTTGCAGGAAGTCATTACGCTTCATAAAAATTCCTTTCATATTCTTCACTCCACTACACTGAGTTATTATAGCAATCGCGGCTTTTATGGGCAAGCTCTGTAAAAAATAAGAGCTGCCGCTTATGCGACAGCCCTCTAATTCAATACTCGCTCGCGAGATTAGGCGCGGAGCTTTATCTATCTGTAAGGAAATTGTAGCAGATCGCTGCAAGCGCCGCTCCGATGAACGGACCGACGATGAATACCCACAGACTGATGATCGGACCGAAGTTTCCTGTGAATGCAGCAAAGACTGCCGGTCCAAGGCTTCTTGCCGGATTCACGGATGTGCCCGTGAGGCCGATGCCAAGGATGTGTACCAGTACAAGAGTGAAGCCGATCACGAGGCCCGCAAGTCTGCCGTTCTTATACTTGGAATCTGTGACACCGAGAATCGTGAGAACAAAGATGAACGTGAGAACAATCTCAACAACCAGACCGGCGATGAAGCTTCCGCCGACGCCCGCAAGTCCGTTTGCGCCGAAGCCGCCGGTCATATCAGCCACTCCGCCCAGCAGGAAGATAATGGCAAGAATCGCTGTGCCCACAAAGGAACCGATGCACTGTGCAATGACGTACGGAATGAAATCCGCAGCCTGCATCCTGCCCGCAAGCAGGCATCCGAGTGATACCGCCGGATTGATATGGCATCCGGATATATTGCCAATGCTGTATGCCATTGCCACGATCACGAGACCGAAAGCAAATGCTGTCAAAATATATCCGCTGCCGGATGCAGAATCGCAGCCGACCAGCATCGCGGTTCCGCAGCCCAAAGTTACCAGTACCGCCGTTCCAATAAGTTCTGCAATGTACTTTTTCATGTTTTTTCCTCCTCATTAAAAATACATATTGCATTCAAATCCCGGTTTCGGGACAAAAGCACAGATTAAAATCAGAATGAACTGACATAACTGCTGTTCGATATATTATATAGCTTGCAAATGCACACCACAACAGTTATATGTTAATTCGTCGAAACTGCAGCGGATCCCCTCTTCTGCATCAGAGTCATGGCGACAAGAATACCGATTCCGACGATATCTGTAAGTGTTCCCGGAACCATCAGGGCAAGACCGGCAGCAATAAAAATAATTCGGAATATCGGGTTTATCTCTTTGAACAGGTGTCCGTTCAGGCCGGCTGCAACGCCAAACAAGCCGATGAGCGAAGTGATGATGACCTGAACAAGCGTCAGAGCCGCCATACCGCCGGTCAGACCTTCGAACTCAAGCAGCATGACCGGATTCAGGCAGAAGATATAGGGGCAGATAAATGCAGCAATCGCGAGGCGCGACGCCGTGAATGCCGTCCGCATCGGCGGCGCTTTCGCTATAGCAGAACCCGCGTAAGCCGCAAGGGCGACCGGCGGAGTGATATCCGCGACAATACCGAAATAGAATACGAAGAAATGAGCACATACACGCGGGATACCGATCGCAGGGCTGATCAGGATCGGAGCACACGTTGCAGCCATAATGCAGTACGTAGCAGTTGTCGGAACACCCATACCGAGGACGATGCAGCAGAGCATTGTCAGGAACAGGGCAATAAGCTTGTTGCCGCCCGAAATATTGACAATGAGGGTAATGAGCTGCGAAGCGAGTCCTGTCGATGTGATACAGCCGGCAACGATACCCGCCATTGCGCAGGCAACGGCGACTGAAATCGTTCCCTTGCCGCCGGCTTCGAGTGCATCGATGATCTTCTTAACAGAAATCCTGTCATCCTTATTGATAAGTCCGACGAGAATCGTGATGCCGATGGCAACAGTCGCCGAGAACTGCATTGTGTACATATTTGAGGATACCAGGATGACCAGGATGATCAGCGGAGCAAGGAGGTAGATTTTGGGGAGAAGCTCCTTGGCCTTCGGAAGCTGATCCTTGGACATGCCGCGAAGTCCGAGCTTCTTTGCTTCAAGATGAACGGACATATAGATGCCGACGAAATACAGGACAGCCGGAAGGACGGCGCGGAGCGCGACCTGACCGTATGGGATGCCCATGTACTCAGCCATGAGGAAGGCTGCGGCGCCCATGATCGGCGGCATGATCTGGCCGCCGGTGGAAGCGGCAGCTTCAACTGCTCCGGCGAACTCGGATTTGTAGCCCGTCCTCTTCATCATCGGAATCGTGACAGAACCTGTCGTGACAGTATTGCCAACGGAAGATCCGGAAACCATGCCGCAGAGAGCTGATGAAATGACAGCCACCTTTGCGGGACCGCCGGCAGATGCGCCTGCCACACAGTTAGCCAGATTGATGAAAAATGTAGAAATGCCGGTCCGTTCAAGGAACGCACCGAAAATAATGAAAACGACAATGTATTTCGCGCAGACATTGATCGGCGTGTTCATAAGACCGGTAGTGGTATAGAAAAGGTCATAGACAACTTTTCCGAAGCGGACTTTGGAAAATGTAAACGCCAGAAGACAGCCGACAACGATCAGGATCGGAATACCGACACAGCGGCGGCAGAGTTCCATATAGGCTAGCACGCCGAGCACCGCAATCACGACCATGAACGGATCTTTGGATACTCTTGACGCAAGTTTCAGTATATCTGTTGCTTTTAAGGCAAAATAAAAGAACGGACCCGCGCCGCAGATCATGATGAGTATATCGTACCAGGGCAGAGAATTTGGCCGGACGTCACCCTTTCTGATCGGGTAATGCAGATAGCCAAGGATCAGGATCATGCCAAGAAACATATTAAGTCTCACTTCCGGCATTGCGGTCGAAAACAGTGTGACCCAGATGCTGAAAAGTGAGAAACCGACAGAAAGGAAGCGGACGATCAGTCCGGGTTTTCCCTCCCACGCGCGGGTATTGGACTCGCGATCGTATTTTTTCATGACCTCATCGACATCCTTGGCACTGCCGACGTCGATATTTCCATTCATCTCAGGATTGTTTAATTGTTTCTTCTCTTCCATCGAAGAATTTCCTTTCTAAAAAGAAGGGGTGCATGCGGCACCCCTTCACAAGTCGTAATTAAAAATTTAGCGCATTTGCACCGCTTTGCTAAAATTATTTTGTCGGGACCTCGATGCCTTTTTCGCTGAAGTACTTAGCTGCGCCCGGATGATACGGTACCGAACCTACGGAAGCGGCAAAGTCAAGGTCAAGCTCAGCGCCCTTGGCATGAGCTGCCGTGATGGAATCCACATTCTCGAATACGCCGTACAGGAAATTGTAGACATCAGCTTCAGAGACTTCGTCGCCTGCAACAACGACCGCGTCTACAGCAACCGTCTTGATGTCTGACTCTGTTTCATATGCGTCAGCAGGGATTGTAGCCTCGCTGTAGTACGGAGACTGCTCAATGAGGGCTTTGATGTGCTCATCATCGATGGAAATGACATTGATTGCCTTGGATGTCGCAAGGGATGTGACCGCAGTCGTCGGAGCACCTGCTACGATGAAAGCAGCGTCAATCTTGCCGTCCTGCAGAGCCTCAGCAGAATCGCCGAAGGACTGGTATGTTGCATTGATGTCAGTTTCTGTCAGCCCGTAAACTTCCAGAACATCGAGAGCATTGAAATATGTACCGGAACCCGGGGCGCCGATGGAAACATTCTTGCCCTTGAGATCAGCAATTGATGTAATGGACGGATCAACGGAGACGACCTGTACCTGCTCCATGTAGAGGGCAGCTACTGTAGAGAAACTCTCGACCTTGCCGGTCTCCTCAAAAAGTCTTGTTCCGTCATATGCGTATGCCATAACGTCGGACTGTACAAAGCCGAGATCCGCATCGCCGAGATCTATGTACTCAATGTTAGCCTGAGAGCCGCCGGATGCAATTGCTGTCACATTTGTGCTTGTCGTCTCGGAGACCTTACTTGCCAGAACGCCGCCAAAGCCGTAGTATGTGCCCTGATCACCGCCTGTTGTGAATTTGAGGTCTGTACCGCCTTCCATGCCGCCTACTGTGTCAGATGTTGCAGCAACTGTCGAATCAGCTGTAGCTGCTCCTTGTGCCGGTGCTGATGATGTGCTTCCGCAGCCTGCCATGATCATGCCTGTCGCCATAATTGCGGAAAGAGCCAGTGCAATTCGTTTCTTCATTACTATGTCCTCCTGAAATATATTATGCGGCACATGACCTCCATAAATACTGTAGTATCCCCCATGAGACATGCGCCATTCGTACTTTTCAGAGCATTTAAAACTCACATATGCAGGTCCAAGTACTAAGACATAATTCTATATGAAAAAAAGTGGCAAGTCAAGCCTGTAAAATGTCATAGCGTTAGCACTTTAAACCGTTGCTGTGCACAATAAAGAACGTCTCAGCGTTCTATATTGTGCCGTCCAAAGCACCGAAACATCTTCTTAAATTCTTGCTACACCTGTATCTCTTGCCGCCTGTGCAACAGCTCCGGCGACAGCAGGGCCAACGCGCGGGTCAAAGGCCTTAGGGATGATATAATCAGCAGACAGCTCATCGTCGGATATAAGATCCGCAAGTGCCTTTGCCGCTGCCATCTTCATCTCCTCGTTGATATCGCTTGCCCTCACATCGAATGTTCCGCGGAAGATACCCGGGAATGCGAGAACGTTGTTGATCTGGTTCGGGTAATCAGAGCGGCCTGTGGATATGACTGCCGCGCCGGCTGCCTTCGCGTCTTCAGGGAAGATTTCCGGTGTCGGGTTGGCGCATGCAAATATGATGGCGTCCCTGTTCATAGACCTCACCATTTCCTGGGTAACAAGACCCGGAGCCGACACACCGATAAAAACGTCAGCGCCGACAAGTGCATCTGCAAGCGTCCCTGTCTCCCCGTGAAGGTTCGTGATTTCAGCCATCTCCTTCTTGATCCAGTTCATGCCCTCCTCGCGGCCTTTGTAGATGACACCGCGCCTGTCGGTCATGACGACATTCTTAAATCCTGCGGAAAGCAGAAGTTTTGTGATAGAAATCGCTGCCGCGCCTGCGCCGGAAGTGACGATCTTGACATCCTCCTTCTTCTTTCCCACGACTTTCAGCGCGTTCATAAGGCCTGCCAGTGTGATGACCGCCGTTCCGTGCTGATCGTCATGGAAAATCGGGATGTCGCATTTCTCTTTCAGCTTCCTCTCGATCTCAAAGCATCTCGGAGCTGAGATATCCTCGAGGTTGATACCGCCGAATGAGCCCGAGATGAGGTAGACTGTATTGACGATCGTGTCAACGTCTTTGGACTTGATGCAGAGCGGGAACGCATCGACATCGCCAAAGGACTTGAACAGTACGCATTTGCCCTCCATGACCGGCATACCGGCTTCCGGACCTATATCTCCGAGACCGAGGACAGCTGTTCCGTCCGTGATGACAGCGCACATGTTCCAGCGGCGGGTCAGATCATAACTCCTATTAATATCCTTCTGAATCTCAAGACACGGCTGGGCAACGCCCGGCGTGTACGCAAGCGACAGATCCGTCTCACTCTTACACGGGACTGTAGCGATGACTTCGATTTTTCCTTTTTTCTGCTCATGCAGTTTGAGTGACTCCTCAGCGTAATTCATGTAAATCTCCTTTTATTATTGTTATGTATCGTTTATCAGAGACCTGCGGAGATTTCAATCAGTTTATACTGACATACTATCTTTCAGTCAGCACACATTATAAAATGAAATACCGCTTGTGTCCAGCAGTTACAGGTTCAGCCGTACCTGGCTTTTTCATAGGCATCATGAAGCTTCCTGAGCTCTTTGCTCCCTATCTTCTCCTCGATTTCCTGCGGCGTCATACTGTCCTGCAGGTCCTTCTGCCTGCCTGATCCGCGCACAAGTCTGATATATTTTCTTCGGACCCTGTCCTCCCTGCCAAACCCCGGCCTTGCGGGCCTTGACCTCTGCTCCGTCTCCTCATTCTCATCCCTCGTCTCGAGCATGATCCTCTTATCCCCGTTCTCCGGAACTGCGGATCTGAACTCATAGTACAGATTCCTTACAAACCTGTACATGAGATATACAAATACTATGGCAACTACTACATAGATCACATATTCAAATATATGCCAGAGCATCATCAGGATCGGATGCTCCTCCATTATCTCCTCAAAATTCGTCATTCCGCCCGCCATGCTCCCGGCAAGCGCATCGCCGGCATGCGGGAAAATATGGCTGAAGAGCCACACGATTCCCACAAATATGGCTGCCATGATAAGGACGAATCCCTGACCGATCATGTAGATGAGCTGTTCACCGTCAAAAATAAGCCCGAGAATGGCTGCAACAAGCAGAGATGCCAGAATAAATGTGACAGCGAGTATCGTGTTCATCCGCCGCATCTTCTCATGGGGCACTCTGACATATCCCGAGGAAGTTGTAATCACATTGTCGAGGCTCTCAAAATTTCTCCGCAGCATGAAAAGAATAAGAAAAGCGGTCTCTGAAAGCACCGAGAGTATGACTACATTCTGTCTTCCCGTGGTAAAGCCTGCGATAAAAATCGCAAAAGGATAAATCACATGGAAGGCTCCTGGGTAGATCATGCGCCTCCCGGATATGTAGTCAAAAAGGGCGATTGCTGATATCCATGAGGCCAGAATGAGGTGGACATAGAACATGTAGGGGGCTCCGAAGGTGACAAGTAGTATGCCCGCAAAATGGACAAAACAGAATACAATGAAGGATCTGAACCTTCTACGAAGGAGCATAGCAAGAGCAAGATAAATCAGCATTTCACACGCGCCTATGCAGATGAGCAAGGGGGACAGATCGAACATCATCCCGAACGCGGCGTCAAAGGACGCGACAAGCAGGCAGTTCGAAATGATCCGGACCGCAAAAATACCTGTCGTTTCCGCTTTATAACGCTTTGATTCATCCATTACATTTACCTAGATTTCAATGACCTGAAAAGTGATTTCCGTTGGGATAGCTTTCTCCTCTGTACCCTTCTCAAGCGGGCATAGCCAGTACAGCCCATCTTTCTTCCGGGCAAGCTCCAGCGCTCCCCGGATCACTTCGTCGCCTCTGTCTGAGCAGATCATGAGGGTGCTGACATTTTCCCTGCCGGCAATTCGCTTTCCGGCTCTCAGTATATCTGCAAATGCCCGCCCGCCAAGACTGAGATCAAGCCTCGCAAGACTCATACCGACCGACCTTATGTGATCAGTCGAGCTTCCGGCATGGATGGCAAGTTCACGGCCGGTAATGGCATCCTTGCCATTTGATACAATACTGACCGGAACTTTATGGTCAATACAGCTGCCGGCTATCGTGTAGGCGATCCTGATCGCGTACTCAAGAAGACGCTCGGGATTTCTCGCTCCCGGACAGGCAAGATTCAGCAGGATCTCGATCTCCTGACCGTAAGTAAAATCGCGAAGATTCACCATAAAATCTCCGGTGCGGGCAGAAGCCTTCCAGTTGATCGAAGACATGGGGTCTGTCGAAGCGTATTCGCGTATCCCCCGAAAAGAAAAAACATCCTCGTACATTCTGCGCCTTGCAAGCGACTCTCCGAGAAGCCTCTCGCTGATCCCCTGAAAATAATCAAAGCTGAGCATCCTCGGAAATACAATCAGGTCCGTATCCTGCACAAGGTGCATATAACCCCGCTTGCCGGAAAAAAGCTCCGGCACCTCAATATCAGAGGAATCAATGCGATAATAACCGCGCTTTTCCGCCGTCAGGCGGTGTTCTCTCAGGACCTTCTCCCGAGGACCGAGGCTGAAATACTCTATGACATTTGTCCGGTCGGTGACAGACGCGTTCTCGTTGCCGTGCATTCGAATATTTCGGTTCAGTTTATACTCCATGATGAGGACGGGGAGGGGGATGCGCTTTGCATTTGCAACTTCCTCTACAAGAGTGAGTTCATCGCCCTCGGTGACCGTCCGCTTTGTAAAATAAATCGAAGCGGACAGCTTTTTATCCCATACAGCCAAGTAGAAGCTGTGCAGCGCGACATACAGGAGCAGTATGCCGACTGGTATCCATATGATCAGCATACTTACCTTCCGAAATCTTCCGTTGGCACCGGGACCCGGTCCAGCACTTCCCGGATAATGTTCTCCTGTTCCTCAAAATAGCCGTAATTCTGCGAAAGCACCAGCCTGTGGGCCAGCACCGGGACAGCCACGAACTTGATATCCTCCGGCACAACATAGTCCCGCTCATTCATCCACGCGGTACTCTGAGCAGCGTGCATGAGGGCAATTGATCCGCGGGGGCTTATGCCGGCGGCGATATCATTTCTCCCTCTTGTCGCCAGGGCTATATCCGCAATATAGCCAAGAAGGTCGGGTTTCACATCGATACCGGCCGCCTCTTTTCTCGCCTCGGCTATATCCTCCGCCGATGCCGTACGCGGCACGTCCTCCCTGGGGTCTTTATGCATAAAGCTATATAAGATCCTCACCTCATCGGCCCGCTTCGGCGTGCCCAGCGATATGCGCATGAGGAAACGATCGAGCTGTGCTTCCGGCAGCGGGAACGTTCCTCCCGTCTCGATCGGATTCTGGGTAGCGATGACAATAAACGGCTCCTCAAGCTTTCTCGTTATGCCGTCAACTGTGACCTGCCGTTCCTCCATGCACTCAAGAAGACCCGACTGAGTTCTCGGAGTCGCCCGGTTTATCTCGTCCGCCAGAAGTATATTGGTAAAGATCGGGCCCTTTTTGAACTCGAACTCACCGCTCTTTTTGTTCCATACGGAAAGACCCGTGACATCGGACGGCAAAAGATCCGGCGTGAACTGAATACGGCCGAACCCTGTGTCGAAGGACCTGGCAAGAAGTCTTGCCAGGGTCGTCTTCCCTGTTCCGGGCATATCCTCAAGCAGCACATGGCCTCCGGTGATGAGCGCGATAAGTACAAGGGCAGTAGCGTCAGGGTTTCCGATCAGCACTTCATTTATATTATCTCTCACTCTCAGGAGGTTCTCTCTGGCTTTGCTCATTGGCTCACTCCAATCAATTCAAATTATCCGATTTTGTCGATTCTCCGCAAAGCACGCAGTTCGTTCTGCATGCCGTTACCTTCATTCAGACGTGACCGGTCATACTCATTATAAAGCCTGGGCCTGGTTTTTGCCACTCAATTACAGGACATTTGCAAGCGTAATATCATTGCACAATTTGCACAAATATACTATAATATTTGAATAAGAATTTGGACTTTTCTGTTAATTACATAGAGAAAGGAGAACGTATGTTAGAATACAATAAGCTCGAATCCAAGCATTTCAGGGATGTGATTCTCCGTGTCGTTCCCGGGCACTTTGTCACTCCAAACTCTCACACGAATTATCTGATGGATATGACGGCAATCATGCGCAGACAGGCTGAAGCGCAGGCGGTCGCGTCCGCAATGTGCGAATTCTTCGGCAGCAGCACTTCCGTCGACACGATCTGCTGTCTTGAGGGAATGGAAGTTGTAGGAGCATATCTTGCAAATGAACTCACGCGCGCCGGCAACATCTCCAAAAACGCGCACAAGACTCTCTACATCATATCCCCCGAGTACGGCATTAACGGGCAGATGATTTTCCGTGAAAACATGGATATGATGCTCGTCAACAAAAACGTTCTCCTCATACTTGCGACTGCCACCACCGGAAAAACTATAGCCAACGCTGCTGAGACTCTCAACCACTATGGAGCCAAAGTCGTAGGCATATCCGCGATTTTCTCCGCCTGCACGGCGATCGACGGTTTCCCGATCCACTCGATCTTCGATCAGAGCGATCTTCCTGGATATCGCTCATGGAAGTCACATGACTGCAAGCTGTGCAAGCAGGGCATGAAGGTGACCGCGATCTGCAACGGCTTCGGCTACTCACAGCTGAGATAATCGTCAATATGATGTCCGCGGCTTATGCCGTTATTCCACACGGACGTTTCTCACTTGATACATTGAGAACAGGAAAATGGGGCTGTCAACCGACGGCCCCATTTATAATGCGCATTTTTATCGAGCAGACTTAAAGCTGTTCGATCTTTATATAAGTCCGAGCGCCTCGCACGCGTTCCAGATCCCGTCATCGAACATATCTGTCGTGACATAATCAGCTGCCTGCTTGGCCGCGTCTGTCCCGTTGCCCATGGCAACTCCGATCCCGGCTGTCTCCAGCATGTCAAGATCATTTACGCTGTCGCCGAACGCGATTGTATCCGAAAGCGGTATTCCAAACAGCTCACAGACCTTCCGTATTCCGCTTCCCTTTGAGAAACCGTGCGGTACACTCTCGACCACCTTCTCATTATGAATGAGGTTTTGAAAGTTACGCTCCAGGTACCTGTACCCTGCTTCAATATCCGCGCCGGCAGTATCGCAGCTAAGCTTAGATGCCTCCCACAAGCCCGAATTCTCCCGGATAGGAAGACGCCTTGCGCCGAGCTGGCGGTTTATGGTCTGCCCGTAAGGATCATTTGCAAAATCCTCTAAATCAAAATAGAGATAATCACGGCCTTCAAGAATAGGCTTAAAGCCCATCGGCCGGATCACATCGAGCACCTCCTGCAGCAATTCATTGTCAAGGCGATGGTAAAAAATCACATCCTCTTCACGGTAGCTGACACCTGTGACCCCTCGTTCCTCTTTTAACCCGTAGCTCCCGTCTTCACGCTTTTCCGCCCCGGCGCACTCGATCATGGTCCCGCAGCCGGACACAACGCCGTCGAACCCGAGATTGAAAAGCGGCTTCGATGTGACAAATCCCCTCGACCTGCCGGTATTGAGGAAAGCCAGGTGACCGTTCTCACGGAGGGCTTTGATTGCCCGTCCGGTGCTCTCGGGAATCTCGTTGTGAAAATTCCAGAGAGTTCCGTCTATGTCAAAGAAAGCTATTTTCGTATTGCCCATATTGCATGTCCTCTTTATCAGCCGGCAGATATGCTGCGCCCGGAATATCAGACACATTCGTCGGCTCCGGTATCTTCAGGTCCTCCGCTATTTCCTGTATATCCTCACTCTTGACTGTTTCCGCTGTATCTCTCGTCTTGGGAGCTCCCTCCTTCCGGTGGGATTCCTCGTAGATAGAGACCGTCGTGTAATACATATAGTAAAGTGTTCGCCAGTTGCGGATAGAAGATCTGCCGCCGTATCTCTTTCTCATAGCGACCGGGACCTCTTTTATCCTGAAGCCTTCCCAGATCAGATCGGCCAGGGATGCCGGTTCCGGATAAGGATTGCGATAATGCTTCGCAAAATGGCTGACAACATCGGCACTCGCAGCCCGAAAGCCGCTCGTCGGGTCCTGAATCGCGCGGTAGCAGAACAGATACAGAAGGAGGGATATGAATCGGCCTCCAACTCTGCGCAGACCGCCGTTCGTATAATACTTGCCCCCTTTTATATAGCGCGAGCCGATGACAAGATCGGCTTCGCCGTTCACGATCGGTTCTATCAGATCCATGATGAATCTCGCATCGTGCTGGCCGTCCCCGTCATACTGTATCGCAATGTCATAACCGTGCGCTGTCGCGTACCTGTAACCGGTCTGCACGGCTCTGCCTATTCCCCGATTGCGCGGATGCGTGATATGAGGAATTTCGTTATCTCTTAAAATCCTCTCTGTCCGATCCTTTGATCCGTCATTTATGACTATGTATTCCAGCTGCAGATTGTTCTGCCGGTTGAAATGCCGGACGGTCTCTATTGTATACATAATAGAGGCCTCTTCATTATAAGCAGGTATGATCAGCAGAACTTTCATCGCCCAAAAATCCCTTTTTCAATAATGTAGAATGATTTTTCCCTTATGCTTCTCGCCCTGAATTTTCCTATTGTCTCGATTGGAAAATCCTTACCGTCATTCATGCCGTTCGGATTGTGGATCAGGACCCTGCCTTCCTCAGTGATGCCCGAGAGTACCAGATAATGCGGAATATCCGAAAAGATTCCGCCGGACTTTTTCGTATAGTAGATGACAGGGCTTCCGCACCGCAGTGCATGCAAAGCTTCGGACAGATCGTTCGTGGGTATGCAGGAAAGTCCGTACGCTTCTGATGCTTTTACAAAAAACACGCCCCGCGTACCTCTCCCGGAAAGGCCGGCAAATTTTTTTCCTGCCCATTTCACAAGTTCTGGCGGTTCCACATTACGTTCCAATAGATATGAGGCAGCCATCGCGAATGCCACTATACCGCATCCGTCCGTCTTTATTGTATGCCTGTGATACGGAAGATCCGCATAGGGACCGGTCCGCTGATAATAAAACGGCATTTTTTCGTGCATGTTCATATCCATATTTTATCCTCCGGATAATGCTCCGGTTAAACAGGGTCAAAGAAGCTCTTTAAAAAACTTTAGCAGAACTCCGTCTCCGATCGAATGTCTGACAAGGGCTCCCTCAGCGAAATAGTCCGCTCTGAAATGCCAGGCTACGCAGGCAAGTACCTCCTGCCTGGTCAGATTTTGTATCCATGCTTCATCCGGGTTGGAAATCATCCTTACGTCGAGAGTCGAATTGTCAATAATCTCATAATAATCCGCGGGCATAAGGCCGGCTTTTCGTGCTCCGGGGGTGAATTCATCATAAATGATCCTGATGAGACCGGTGTGTTCCTCGCCGGGGCGGTTCTTCTGAAACCCGTGTGCCCAGGCCTTGAGGCCTTCGTCGCGAATAAACATTTCAAGAAAGATCATGTATTTACTGCAGAATAAATGAATGCGATCATATCGGGCATTGGCATAAAGCCTTCGGGAAATATCATACACATCCTGCTTCAAGTCGAAGAACCCGAGCACAGGAACAGCTGCCCCCTCTTTGTCTCTGATCTTCTTTTCCCAGTCAGCCAGTGACGTGCCGGCGTCCATGAAACTCTGGCGCGTGAAGTTATTTGCAAATGTATCCACATACGCCATCACACTCCTGCCGTAAGACGGATGGTTGGCCAGAGCTGCAGCTGACATTTTCCACTCATCATTGGCTTCCGCATGCAGCGCATCTTCAAAACGGAGATTATCCTCCCCGAAAGCCATCTCCAGCTGCCGTATCTCATCCCGGACTTCCATGAGGATATTGCCGAGGTCATTTTTACCGTTCCAGTTCTCCGGACTTTTCCACCTCATGTCGCGCAGGCTGATTCCGACGCCCCAGGTCTTATCGAGGTGCGAGCACTCGGCCAGAAGCGCGTTGCCTGTAGAAAGGAGTTCTCGTCTCAGGTCCGGGTGCTGCATAAATTTGGCAAATACAGCCCGCCGGACAACGATCCGACAGATCCAGTGCCACTTATTCTTTATCCGAGTGAACTCCGGGAAGGTCCCGTCCCCGGCAAGTTTCTCAAGGACAGCCGGATCATCTGAGTTCATAATCTCTTTAGCCAGATCGTATCTCCCCGCCAGCATGACTTTGTGATACATCATATACTGCTGCACGCTTAAAAAGCGAAGTCCCGCGTATGTAAACTCCGCGGGATACCAGTTGCTCATGCAGCCGTGCTCCTCAGTCGGGAGATGAAAACCTATTACTGTTGTGTCCGCCATGTGCTACTCCGATTATCAAATATTTATGATCTCGTCCGCAAGTTCCATAATCTCATCCGAAAGTTCAAGGTGCTCTTTCCACTCCTCGCCGATCCCGCTGAGCCCGACTATGGCGCCGAGGATATTTCCGCAGATCGCGCCTGTCGAGTCGCTGTCGCCGCCGTGATTGACAGCCGCGATAAGGGCCTGACCGAAATCGTTCTCGTACTTGAGAGCGCAGAAAACCGCTATAGCAAGCGCTTCCTCTCCCACCCAGCCTTCGCCGAGCTTGTGGATAGCTTCGAGGTCCGTGACGACACTGCTGTGGGAAAGCCGCACCGCATCCTGAATAATGCTGACCATTCGATCAACATTTGCATCTGCCCGGAACAGCCGGTAGATAGTATCGCATCCTTCCAGAACAATCTCCTTAAGCGTCATTGTCTGCTCCGGATATACAATTCTTCTTATAATATGAACGAGAAGAGCCGCCGGCATATAGCCGAGTGAATTCCCGTGGGTGATGGCTGCAACCTGGGCAGCCTCCATATCTATCTTCTCGATCGGCTCGTTATAGGGCATGAGCGCGACCGGAGCGACCCTCATGACACCGCCGCAGCCCTTGCTGCCATTTCGCGGAGACGCGATATAGTCAGGGACTACTGTGTCTTCATTGCCGATCAGCGCGCTGAGGCAAGTATTTCCGGGAGCCCTCAGGTGGTACATCTTGGGATTTCGGAGCAGCCAGGTCACATTGCCGTACAGATCAGCCGGCTCCATCCACATGACCTGTCTGTATGACTTTCTCTGGGTCAGGAGCCAGTCCTGATATGCTTTTGCCACATAAGCCCTCGGCTCATCCGGTGACTGATCCCGGACAGATGCCACCAGCCCGTTGGCTGTGAACATAGTCATCTGCGTGTCGTCAGAAATCAGCGCTTCCCCTCTTCGCGGATCAAGTTCATAGCTCACAATTCCTTCCGCGCCGTAGTGCGCGAAGATCTCTCTTTCCGGTGAGAACTCAATGGCGTAACCGAGCGCATCGCCGCAGGCTCCGCCGATGAGCGAGCCGCGTATTTTGTCCGCGGCATTATTCTTTTGCAGCAGCTTCCTGTCAAGTCCAAACATAGTGAGTTCTCCCCTCCTCCATCTTTTCAGTATTTTTCATTATATCATACATTCGCTTCTTGCGGCAGGGTATAAAAAAACTGCCGCATGTCTTACATGCGGCAGCGCCAGTGTTATGATCAGTCCACATCTTCCTCGTCCGGAAGCCTGTTCTTCGTTGTTGTGTCGACCTCCACATCGTAGCACGCGAATATGCCGTCGACCATAGCCTTATCCATCTTAGGAGTAAGCATACTCATGATTGGTACAAGCACCAGACCGCCCAGCATAGCGATCGCGCCTGCCTGAATCGGACTCATCCAGGCCGTGTACATATTTGCAACTGTGAGACCTACGCCATATATGAAGGAAGCCCAGACAGCCGCCTTGGTAACGCCCTTCCAGTACAGACCGTACATGAACGGTGCGAGGAAAGCGCCGGCCAGAGCGCCCCAGGAAATACCCATGAGCTGAGCGATGAATGTCGGCGGATTCATAGCGATCGCGACCGAGATAACGATGAAGAAAATTACAAATGCGCGGAGCCACCAGAGCTGCTGCTTTTCAGTCATCTTCTTCATGACTGTGCCCTTCAGGAAGTCCAGCGTCATTGTGGAACTCGATGTGAGGACAAGGGAAGACAGCGTGGACATCGATGCACTCATAATGAGGACGATCAGAACGCCCATCAGAATATCCGGCAGGTTGGAAAGCAGCTGCGGCATGACGTGGTCATACATCATGGCAAGTGTTCCGTCCGGGTTGGTTTTAGAGACCTGTGAGACATCGATCAGTCTCGCGAAACCGCCGAGGAAATAGGAGCCGCCGGCGATGACGACCGCGAAGAATGTCGAAACGATTGTTCCGGTCGCGACAGCCTTCTCGGACTTGATTGCGTAGAACTTCTGGACCATCTGCGGAAGGCCCCATGTGCCGAGAGATGTCAAAATGATGACATACAGAAGTCCGACCGGGTCAGGGCCGAAGAAAGAAGCGAACGCGCCCTGCTGCCCCATTGTGATCGGATTGTCCGACGGGATCTCAGACAACTGGCGGACTGCGTTCATGAAGCCGCCATGACCGTTAAGAACGGACAGGATGACGATCACGATACCGAGCAGCATGATGATTCCCTGCACGAAATCATTGTAGACAGTAGCTGTGTAGCCGCCCATAAGGACGTACACGCAGGTCAGGACCGCCATCATGCATACACAGTAGATGTACGGAATACCGAAAGCCATCTCGAACAGATTTGAGAGTCCGTTATAGACAGATGCAGTGTACGGAATCAGGAAAATGAAGATGATAGCAGAAGCTACGATCTTGAGTGTTTTGGAGTCATATCTGCTCTCAAAGTAAGCCGGCATGGTTGCTGAGTTCATATGCTTCGTCATGACGCGCGTTCTTCTGCCGAGGATGATCCATGCGAGCAGAGAACCGATGACCGCGTTGCCGATACCGATCCATGTGGACGCAAGACCGTATCTCCATCCGAACTGGCCGGCATAGCCGACGAAGACAACCGCTGAAAAGTATGACGTGCCATATGCAAATGCAGAAATCCACGGACCCACATTTCTTCCGCCGAGCACATATCCTTCAACCGTCTTGGCCTGATGGCGTGAGTAGTATCCGATGTACAGCATGACAGCGAAGAACACAATGAGCAGCAGAATTTTGATTATCATAATTGAAAACCCTCCTCGTTTGATTGACGATTTAAAGTGTAACGCTTTAAACCGTAAAAGTCAAGCGTATTCAGGCCTTGCAATGATAAATTTTGCGTTAACTGTATCTGTATTCCGCATGCTGCAACTCCACATTAGAAGAGGGACCGGTCTCCCGGTCCCTGACAATCTGCGCATTCTCAGTATATTCACATTTAGTTTAGCCCCGTACGAACGGAGCCCTGTACTCCTCATTAATTTCTCTCAGTTCTTTTATACCGTCAATATATGGCTGATAGATGCTCTCAATGCGTCCTCCGCCGCGGTTGTCACAGCCGGAGCAGAACTCGCAGTCGATGCCGCACGAACCCCAAAGCGCCTGGTTAACGATTTTAATACGCTCTTCTCGCGTGGTATCCTTTATCAATAATGATTTCATCGCCGCCATCCTTCCTGCAAACATAACGGTTTGCTGCGCACAAACCAAAGATCCGAGTGGTAAATCAGCACCCTTTTCTTCCGTTCTTATGATCCTCGATTGAGCAGGCATCTGCTGTGCCGTATTCAATGAGTCCGGCATCTGCCGGATCAATCGACACTCTTCCGTCCTCGAAAACAAATGCCGGAATTCCGACATCGCCGATCGCCTTCATACGGTCAAAAACAGGGTTGTTATCGCGAAGCCTGGTAAAAGCACTCATGTTGCGGATGTTCTCGCCGATGTTAATGTACTCAAATTCGTCTTCTCGTCCCACGATCTGCTCGTGAACATATTCGCAATAGGGACAGGTGGGCATACCGTAAACTTTAATCATTTGCTTCAGCTCCTTTCATATTTTAATCAAGTCTCTCTTGTGAGTTTTGTCACCTAAGAATCATTTTAGCGGGCTCCCCTCCTACTTTCAGGTCTGATGCGCAAATCGCAGCACGTTCCAACTGAGCGCCGGCACAAGAATCTGTGCCCTGCCCTTTTCCACAGTACCGCCGGGACCCTTTCCCGGCACAACATTATCGGGATCTTCCTCTGTATTGACCGCCTTTACATCGTCGTGATGCAGCAGTATATGCTCCTCAAGCTTAAGATCTCCGAAAGCCCGAAGGTCAATATCCAGCATATAGTCCTCTTTGAGATCGCGGTTGACACAGAACACGGTCACCACTCCGTCATCGCCAAGAGTCGCGGTCGCATCGATGAAAGGCACATCGTCGTAGTCAAAACAGCTGTAGACCGGTGAATTCACCAGCGCATTAAGCGCTGTTCCCCGCCCGTACTTCGACGCATGAAGGAACGGCCAGTAAATCGTCTGCGCCCAGCATCCCCCGCCGTTTCGTGTCATGATAGGAGCGATGACATTCACAAGCTGGGCCAGGCAGGCGATCTTTACGCGGTCGGCGTTCTTAAGGAAAGTAATCAGCATGCTGCCTGCCAGAAGCGCGTCTTCGAAGTTGTAGACGTCCTCAAGGAGCGGCAGCGCCGGTCCCCACTTCTCGCGTTTCCAGATTTCCTTATCCTGCTCGTTCGAGTGATACCATACATTCCACTCGTCAAATGACAGATTGATCTTCTTTTTGGAATGCTTCTTTCCTTTGACCGCGTCGCAGATAGAAACGACAGTATGGATGAAATCATCAAGATCCATGCTGCGCGCGAGGAAGCCCGCAGTGTCATTCGTGGGATTCCCATAATAGCGGTGCAGAGACACATAATCAATGTTCTCATAACACTCGTCAAGCATGGTCAGCTCCCAGTCCCCGAAAGTAGGCATTTCTGTACTGGATGACCCGCATGCGACGAGCTCAATGGACGGGTCCACCCACTTCATCATCTTGGCGGACTCATTTGCGATCCTGCCATATTCGTACGCTGTCTTGTGGCCCATCTGCCAGGGACCGTCCATCTCGTTGCCAAGGCACCAGAGCTTGATATTCAGCGGCTCCTTCGCGCCGTTTGCGATACGCATATCGCTGAACTTGCTTCCGCCCGGATGATTGGCATACTCCACGATGTCCCGGGCATTTTCGGGTCCCCTGGTACCCAAATTGATGGCGTACATGACTTCCGTATCCGCTTTTTTTGCCCAGCCGGCAAATTCATGCAGACCGACTGCATTTGACTCAGTCGTGAACCACGCAAGGTCCAGCCGGCTGGGACGATTCGGTCCCACACTGTCCTCCCAGTTAAATCCGGAGACAAAGTTGCCGCCGGGATAGCGCACGACCGGAACGCCGAGCTTCCTCACCATATCCAGCACGTCCCGCCGAAAGCCCTGCTCATCAGCCATCGGGTGGCCTGGCTCATAGATGCCGCCGTACACGGCACGGCCGAGGTGCTCAATAAATGAGCCGTAGATGCGGGGATCAATTCTTCCGATGATATAATCTTTATCCAGTATAATACTCGCGTTCTTCATCATCTTCTCCTTATTGCTCCGGCTGCGTTTCCCCGTTATCAGGCTGATTCATCAGGTCACTCAGCTTTTTGCTGTAAAAAAACTCATGCACCATGTTGTCATACTCTGTCCACATCGGAAGTGTCCTGCATGCAGACTTTCGCGGACAGTCATTTGTATCAGACGCCAGGCAGGCTACCAGAGAGAGCGATCCTTCCATCAGGTTCAGAATCTCTCCCACCGAATACTCCTCCGGTCTCCGGCACAGCTTGTAGCCGCCCCCCTTTCCGCTGGCACCGGTGATCAGACCTCCCGCCACCATGTCCTTAACTATAATCTCCAGATACTTCTTGGAGACATCCTGTCTTGCCGCAATATCCTTCAGTGGTATGTAACTGCCCGTCTCGTTCTCTGCAAGATCGAGCATGACGCGGAGAGCGTATCTTCCTCTTGTCGATATCATATAAATGTCACCTCTCAGCTTTTTACCTATTATACCGCAGGGTAAATTGGTAATGCAATAACATTTGTCATTTACCTATTGACTTACTAGGTTATTAGCCATATAATTCTCACAGAGTCTAAGCAGAGGTCCTGTCCTCTTCGAAGACACCAACGTTCCGCAGCCAAATGCGGAGCCGCCTTCACCGCCGGATGCGGTGGGACACTGATATAATAAAGGAGATACACATGAATATCTATGCGGATAATGCCGCCACCACAAAGATGAGCGAAAACGCGATCCATACAATGGTTTCCCTGCTGGATGACAGCTGGGGAAATCCGTCCAGCCTGTATGCGCACGGACAGATGGCCAAAGAAGTGCTTGAAAAAGCACGTGCGGATGTTGCAGCTGTGATCGGCGCCTCCCCGGACGAGATCCTGTTTACATCGGGAGGCAGCGAAGCCGACAATCAGGCCCTCCGGTCTGTTGCCGAGCTTGGCAGGAAAAAGGGGAAAATGCATATCATTTCGTCTGCATTTGAACACCACGCCATACTGCACACACTGGAGCGTCTTAAAAAGGAAGGTTTCGAGGTAACCCTTCTTGACGTCCATGAAAACGGTCTCATTCTTCCCGAAGAGGTCGAAGCCGCGATCCGTGAGGATACATGCCTGGTCACCATTATGTTTGCAAATAACGAAATCGGTACCATCCAGCCTATCCGGGAAATCGGCCGGATCTGCCGCGAGAAAAATGTACTGTTCCACACAGATGCAGTACAGGCAGTCGCCCATGTCCCGATCAACGTAAAGGAGGACAATATCGACCTTCTCTCCGCTTCCGCCCATAAATTCCACGGGCCGAAGGGAGTCGGCTTCCTCTACGCAAAGAAGGGTATAAGACTGACAAATCTGATTGAAGGCGGAGCCCAGGAGCGAGGCCGCCGCGCGGGAACCGAAAATGTTCCGGGAATCGCAGCCATGGCGGAAGCCCTGAAAGAGACAAGTTCCAAGATGGATGAGAACACAGCACATCTCACAAAGATGCGCGATAAGCTGATCAGCGGCCTTGCGGAAATTCCGCATTCCGCCCTCAACGGTGATGCCACACATCGTCTCCCGAGCAATGTGAACTTCTGCTTTGAAGGTATCGAGGGCGAATCTCTCCTGCTGCTCCTTGATGACAAGGGCATACAGGCTTCTTCCGGCAGCGCCTGCACCTCCGGATCACTGGATCCCAGCCATGTGCTTCTGGCAATCGGCCGTGTACACGACGTCGCCCACGGTTCCCTTCGCCTGAGTCTCGGGGAAGATATCACGGAAGAACAGGTGGAATACATCATCAAGTCCGTAAAAGATGTCGTCAGCTATCTGCGCGGCTTCTCTCCGGTCTGGAGAGACCTGATGTCCGGCAAAGGCCAGTTCATCCTGTAAAACAGACCACAAATCCAACAGTATTTTGCGCAAAACCCATACGAAAGAATAAGTGAGGTACTCTTATGGCTTTATACAGTGAAAAAGTAATGGATCATTTCAGGAATCCGAGAAATGTCGGCGTGATCGAGGATGCAAACGGCATCGGCGAAGTAGGCAACGCTAAATGCGGCGATATCATGAAAATGTACCTGAAGATCGAGGACGACATAGTTCAGGACGTCAAGTTCGAGACATTCGGCTGCGGCAGCGCCATCGCGTCCAGCTCCATGGCAACCGAGCTGATCAAGGGAAAACCTGTCTCGGAGGCTATGAAACTGACCAACAAGGCAGTCGCGGAAGCTCTTGACGGGCTGCCGGCTTACAAGATGCACTGTTCCGTTCTGGCGGAGGAGGCGATTCAGTCCGCCCTCGAAGATTACCAGAAGCGGACCGGAAAAACTATCGAGTGATATGTGATCCTGCTGCCGGGCAGGGGATATGAATAGGGGCTGCCGCAGAAGAAGCGGCAGCCCTCTCGTTTTTGTACAATGTTGAAAACTCTCAGCTATCGCTGACATAATTCCCACTCAAGTCTTGTGAGTGAGACATCTATACTCATACCATCCGTTCTCAGAAATCATCGGAACCCACAAGCCACACTGCACATGCGTGCGGTCCAAGCTCTGCGGACAATTCAAGCGAATCGGTCCCTGTCCAAAGCTCGACAGCCTTACTCACAGGAATCTCTGTCTCCTCTTCTGTAACAGTGATGCTTCGCACTTCATCCGACAGATTAAAGACAGCAATATACATTCCCTGCCCATCCTTGCGGGGAGCAATCCAGACCGCTTCCTCATCGGTAGTCCGCAGGGGGTGTGCGCAGAAGCTGCTCTTTTGTATGTTCAGCACATTCTCATTAGTGAGCAGAGACAGCGTGAACGGATCACATTTCGTCAGTTCCCCGCCCATCATAAGCGGTGAGCGCATCATGCACCAGAGCGTCATGAGTGTGCGCTGCTCGTCCTCGGTGAACATCGTCCAGCGGCCTTTTGCCGTCTCCGCGCCGCACAGACGGATCGCGCCGAACGGCAGCATGTCGGCGTCCGGCCAGTGACCGGGACCTGAGTGGATGCACCACTTCTCCGCCCGCTCGAACATTCCTTTGAGCAGAGCCCAGTCATCCCAGAAGTCATCCGTAATTCGCCACATATTGGACCAGGTTTTCAGATGCTCCGCCTCGGAAAGCGGCGCCGGTCCCGGGGAGAGACTCAGCACAATGTCGCGCCCGCAGTTTCTGCATGCCTCGGAGATGATCTCTATCTCCCGCCTGCAGTGCGGATATTCCCGGGCGATGTCGTCGCACTTTACAAAGTCCACGCCCCACTCGGCGTAAAGCTTAAAAATACTGTCATAATAGGCTCTTGCAGCGGGATGCTCCAATCTCGCACCGTACATATCCGGGTTCCACTCACATATGGAATTAGGATCCGCCGCCTGATCACAGGTATACGCACTTCCTTTAATTGGCAAATGAAGGTGTGCCGCCATACGGGGAACCCCTCGCATGATATGGATTCCAAATTTCAGTCCCAAGCCATGCACATAGTCTGCCAGCGGCTTAAAGCCAGCACCATCGGCAGCACTCGGGAATCGATTCGGTGCAGGTATGTGACGTCCCCAGTCATCTATAAGGTTATTGGGAAAAGATTTATAATCGTAATCGTCCGCTTCCGGCTGATACCACTGGATATCCACAACTACGTATTCCCAGCCGTACGGCTTCAAATGTTCCGCCATATAGTCCGCATTTTGTCTCACAACGTCTTCAGTGACCGAAGCGCCGTAGCAGTCCCAACTGTTCCACCCCATCGGGGGATACTTGAAAAGCATGTCTATACCTCCTTGAAAGCAAGTCAAATTTCTGCATCTCCATTCTAGCACATTTCAGGGCTGATAACTCAGAACTATCGCCTGATAAGGCTTAAGTATCAATTTCTGCCCTTTCTTCCCAACGAAAGGCAAGCGTGCCGGCCTCCCGTCCACCTGATAATTATTGAGCACAATCTTGTACTTACCGAGCTCATCCGGGAAGTTGTAAATTGTTGTATGCTTGCTGAAGTTGGCACAGATAAAAAGCTTCTTTCCCTGATATGTCCTGCTGTAGGCGATGACTCTCCGATTTTCGTGATCGTATTCCTGAATCTCCCCCATGACTGCCGCTTCATGCGTCTTTCTGATCCGCAGAAGTTTCCGATAAAAGCGGTAAACGGAATTTTCGCTCTCAATATCCTTCTTTATATTGATCTCCGGGTACAGGGGATTCACGCACTGCCACGGAGCGTGTCCGTCGTTGAAACCGCCATTTGCAGAATCATCCCACGCGATTGGTACGCGGGAATGATCTCTTGCCCCATACTTGATAAAGCGGAAGGCAAGCCATTTCGGCATACCGTAACCGGTCATCAGATCATATACGAAATGGCTGACCGGATCCATCATCTCATCAATGCTCTTAAAATCACAGTTCACAAGGCCTGCTTCCTGACCCATGTAAATGAACGGCGTCCCGAGCCCCATGTAAGTCACCACTGCCAGCATCGTGGCAGCCTCATAGCGGTATTTTGACGCGTTGATCGAGAAGCGATTCACGCAGCGGGGATTGTCGTGATTTTCAAGCACAAGGGTGTTCCACCCCTCCCCGTATGCCGCTCTCTGCGGGTTGAAAAAACCGTCCTTGAACTGCAGAAGGTCGAATAGCTTCGGGAAGAATTTCTTTCCTCCGATATTATCCGAGTCGAGATGTCCGAAGCTGAAAATGGCATCCAGTTCGCCGTTCTCCTCCCGCACGTATTCACGGGCGGCTTCCTCGGACGGGTGGAAAGATTCACCGACCGTAAAACTGTCATAGAGCGAAAATGATTTCTCATTCAGCTCTTTCAGGAATTCATGCATGCGCGGTCCGTCCACATAATACGGAGCGCCCTTCTGGAAGGAATCTTTCGAGGTATCATCCTGTATCGGATAGACCTTTGAAAACATATTGAACACGTCGAAGCGGAAACCATCCACGCCTTTTTCGAACCAGAAATTCAGGATATCAATCATCTCTCTCCTGACATCCGGATTCTCCCAGTTAAGATCTGCCTGTTCTTTGCAGAAAAGGTGCAGATAAAAATCATCGCTGTCGCCGATCCTCTCCCAGGCGGATCCGGTGAACGTCGATTCCCAGTTGCTCGGGGGGATAACATTTGCCCCTTCTATTCTTCCCTTACGTATGATGTAATAATCCCTGTATGGGGAATCCGGGGAGGAAATCGCTTCTTTGAACCACGGATGCTCGGTGGACGTATGGTTGATGACCATGTCCATGATCACTTTAAGATCCCGCCTATGGCACTCCCTGACCAGCCGATCGAAGTCTTCCATCGTTCCGAATTTCTCATCAATGGCCTTGTAGTCACTGACATCGTATCCGTAGTCGTAATCCGGTGATTTGTACAGCGGGGAGAACCAGATTGCAGTCGCTCCCAGATCGCGGATATAATCCAGCTTTGAAATAATACCCTCGATATCGCCGAAGCCGTCATTGTTCGAATCCATAAAACTGAACGGGTAGATCTGGTATACCACCGCGTTCTTGTACCACCTTGACTTCATAGATCCTCCTTATGCTGCTCTGCTGATTTTTATCAAATGTGGTAAGCATGCAGATGATGCTGTCGCACTAAACTCCATACCCAAGAAACTCCAGAAGCCCGGTGCAGCCTTCCGAGACATCGTTCCAGGTCTCATCGAAATCACCGGTATACCAGGGATCCGACACTTCGCCCGGCCGGTCAGTGTATTCCATCAGCAGATGGACCTTGCCGTCCGGGTCGCTGCCCACGAACTTCCTCATATTTCTGAGGTTCCAGTTGTCCATGCAGATGAGCAGGTCATAATACTCATAATCCCGTTTTGTCATCTGCCGCGCTCTCTTGCCCTCGCACGAGATGCCGTGTTCCGCCAGCTTGCGCTTGGCGGGCGGGTAGATGGGGTTACCGCGTCCGTTCCAGATTTCCTCTGTGCTGGTCGCAGCGGAGGCGATCTCGAACTGGTCGGCGATTCCCCTTTTGTCAACAAGGTCTTTCATTATGAATTCTGCCATGGGGGAGCGGCAGATGTTGCCGTGGCAAATGAATAAAATTTTTATCATGCAGTTTTTTGCCAGCTTATGCCGCGTTTTGCCTTATTTTATGCGGGTTTCCGCG
>JBGUHN010000023.1:0-10388 GCA_045112155.1 Lachnospiraceae bacterium | reverse complement strand
GCAAAGCATCCATCTTCGTGAGAAAAACATTGCAGGTCCGACCGAGAGATCAGCAATGCATATGCATTGCTAAGCTCGCAGAGAAGGACCTACGTTTTTCGATGAAGATGATGTTTGCGCCGGTTATTGAACTACGGCGCAGCCCGTCCGAACTGCTGCACTGTCTTCGTTACTGTTCTCTCACCACCTGGAAAATGTAGAACTTGAGATACGAGCTCTCCGCCGCCGACCACAAAATGGGATGGTCCGGTGCCTGTGTCCTCGCCTCGACCTGGCGCAGGCGCACATGGGCTTCCCGGGCCGCCTCGTGCACCATCTTCTCAAAAAGCTCCCTCGTCATAAAGTGGGAGCAGGTGCAGGTCGCAAGGAAGCCGCCGTCTTTTACCAGCCACATGCCCGCGCGGTTGATTTTCCGGTAGCCCTTCTCGGCATTCTTTACATTTTGCCTCGATTTTGCAAATGCAGGCGGATCCAATATAACGACATCATATTGTATTCCCTCCTTCTCCATCTGCGGCAGTAGTTCAACGAGATCTGCAGTCATGAAGCCGAGCTTTGTGCCGGTTTCATTTGTCATGAACCGTCCTGTCAGAGCGTCCTTCGGAATCTCTCTTTCAGCATCAGTATTCCCGGCCTGTGCGGTCTGCGCTTCCCCTGCTACCGTCTCGGTCGTATAAGCAAATCCGTTCAGTTCCGCATTGCGGATCGCCTGGCGAAGGGCTGTCTCCGACGCATCGACGGCCAGAACACTTTCAGCCCCCGCCAGAGCGGCGTTAAGCGCAAATGACCCCGTGTGTGTAAAGCAGTCCAGCACCCTGGCTCCGCGGCAGACAGACCTGATTGCCGCGCGATTATATTTCTGATCAAGGAAAAATCCCGTCTTCTGACCTTCCGCCACGTCGACAAGGTAATGAACGCCATTCTCTATGATCGGCACCTGCGTGTCGAAGGGCTGGCTCAAAAATCCCTTTTTCCTATCCATGCCCTCCTTGAGCCGCTCCTTCGCGTCGCTGCGCTCATAAATCCCGCGGATCTTTATGCCATCCTCCGCAAGGATTCCGGTCAAAATGTCCAGAATAAGTTCTTTCATTCTGTCCATCCCCAAAGACAGAGACTCTATGACGAGTATGTCCTCATACTTGTCGATCGTTATTCCCGGCAGAAAATCAGCATCGCCGAAGACAATGCGGCAGCTGCTTGTGTCGACAGTTTTCCTGCGATAATCCCAGGCCGCTCTCAGTCTTTTCGTGAGAAACTCTCTGTCGATCTCAGTATCTTTATCTCTGGTCAGCATGCGCACTCGGATTTTCGAGTTCATGTTGATAACACCCTTTCCCATGGGATAGCCGTCAAAGTCTCTGACACTCACGACGTCTCCATTAAGAAAGCTTCCCTTTATATCGGCGATTTCATTGTCAAATATCCATGCCCCTCCGGATTTGAGAAGTCTTCCCTCTCCTTTTTTCAGTGTAATGACCGCAGAATCTTTCATAGCGTTCCCCTCGAAAAAAATTTACGATTTTTCAAATTTTTCTCTAATGTTCATAGTTTGTTCATTTTTATATGCTACTATAAATATGTGCTGAGAAGCACTCACTTTTTCAATGCCGGTTCGCCGGCATCCCCGGAAGGCCGCAACCCCTCATAGCGGCCTTCTTTTTTATGTTTTTTTCTTCTCCGGTTTCAAATTAAAAGCAATTTGTGTCATATTTCAGAGTGATTTCTATCATATACGATCATGCGGGCAAGCCAAAAATGTTCTGTGTATTTACTGATCCGCCAGATCTCGGAAAGTCAGAGCTGAAATTTCTTTGGTCTCCGCATTCTCAATCTCGACACTGCCGTCGCTGACATGGATTCGAATATACGAAAAAACATCCCCCGTCTGTACATCCAAAACCGTGTATATAAGTGTATCTTCCTCTGCCGCAGTGTCTGATATCACGAACTCAGAGCCGATATAATTCTCAACTATTTTTCGTATCTCCGGCTCACTGAGCTGCACAGGCATGTCCACCCTATCGCTCGTACTGTCTTCCGCCGCATCTTCTGTCCGGTCCGCTGCAACGCCTGCAGCCCCACCGTCTTCCGCTTCTGCCACTCCGTTGGTCGCGGCCTCTTCAGTCTTCTCGCTGTTCTGCAGCGCTGTCTGACCTCCCGTATCCTGATTCCCGACCATCGTATCCTCTTCAGCCCCTTCCGCCGAAAACTCTGTCGCTTCCTCATATACCGTACCACCGGCTGTCGAAGGACTCATGACCGGCAAGCTGAACCTTATTATCCCGGCGATCAGAATAAGCGCGCAGGCCACAGCCAGACCGGCGAGGATTTTTGACGCCGGATATCTTTTTCTGCCTGAGAATGCTTTGGACAGATCCTCGTCAGCGTCCATTTTATATGCTGCCAGCCTTTCGGGATCAGCGTTTCTGATTTCCCTGAGAACACGGCGCCGCATCTCATCGGTGACGACGACTTTGTCCATGATCTCATTGTACTTTTTACTCAAAGTCATACGCCTCCTTCAGAATTTCTTTCAGTTTCTTTCGCGCCCTTGAAAGATCCGACCTGACCGTCACCTCTCTGCGGCCGAGAATGGCTGCAATCTCCGCCGTTGTAAATCCTTCATGGTAGAAAAGGTGAATGACCTCCCGGTAGTTATCCGGGAGCTGGCTGACAGCCTCCCATACGAACCCGAGATCCTCCTTCTCCTCTGCGACCAGCTCCTCCATGAGCTCATCGTGATTTCGATACCCGTTATAGCGGATCCTGTTCTTGCTCAGGTTTCCGGCAACGCGGAAGAGCCAGGCTTTGGCGTGGGCTTCATTTGCAAATGCAGGCCGATTCACCAAATAAGCCAGCAGCGTATCCTGAAGAATTTCCTCCGCATCAGACATATTGTGAAGATAGGAGTAGGCGAATCGCAGAATGCTGTCACCGTACCGGTCCATAATGAGAGCTGCCATCTCATTTGCATCCTCCCCTGCTCCGGAATCGGTCTTCGGAACGAACGAGAAGGCAGCAAAAAGCAGCCGGTATATCCTCTCTATTCTGTTGTCATTCCACGGAATGGCCAGTGTCATATCTGATCCTCAACTTTAATACAACTCATAACCCTTATATGTTGCATCCCTCATATCAAGAAAAGCGGTCCAGCAGTTATGTGTCTGTCACACAATGCTGAACCGTCATAAAAATCGATTCAAAATCGAGAATTAAATTCTCAGGAAATACGGACGAATGTCTGTGACCGAAGAGTGAATGAGCGCGATCCTGTTCGCGACATCTCTAGCATAGCCGATACTGGAGGCATCATCCACGATATCAAAGTTAGCCCAGTCCTGATCATTGGCTTCAAAGTCGTCGATACATGTCAGAATGAGATCTGCCGCCCCGTCCTCACATACATAGAGTTCCTTCGTCGTCTCATCGATGATGTATGTCAGCTCTTTCTTGGATACGATAAGATAGTTCCGGTCTTCTGAAATGATCGGCAGAACTATCGTCCATGCCGGATTCTCGATCTCAGTGAACGCGCGGAACTGGGGAAGGAAAGTTCCCGTGATGTCCTGCGTATAAATCAGGGTGATGTCAAGCGGCTTTTCTGTTCCGACGTCGAATGTCAGATGGGCTTTCCCGCGTGCCGGTACAGAAAGATTGATTCTCTCGCTCATAGTGTGTCTCCTCCTTACAAAACATATAGTCATCTTGGTTTTGTATGCTGCTCATTAGCTGTGCCGTGCGGTGCCCGAATAATGAAGCCTTCCGCACCTTCGTACTTTTTATTATATATCATCAGCCCGGCTTTTTAAACCCACAAGTTCCCGCTGAAATTATCAGAAATCCCTCGGCGTTTTTGCCGAGTTCCACAGGCTGAAAAGCACTTCTCCTGTCGCGAGGCTGCGACTCTCAGAACTTCAGCTGCATGTTTACAGCTGTGAGGCTGCGATTCTCAGAACTTCAGCTGAACTTCGTCGTTGACAATGTGCATGATTTCGGCTGTGAGATCCGCGATTCCGGTCTCACTGTTCAGATCGGTCCTGCCGATCGTCCCTACCGGGTAAGCCTTGCCTGCCACTATATCACGCAGGTAATTGTACCATTTTCCGCCCAGATCAAATACACGGCCGTCTTTATAGAGAATCAGCTCAGATCCGACCGAGTGCTCGTACATATCATAATCCACATAGGTGTCGTACCAGTAATAAATCCGGACATATTCATGTGAGGGATCCCATCCCTCGGCCGACGCGATGAGATACTTATCCAGCTGGCTCTCCTTAATTTCTTTTGCAGCTGCCCCGTCCGAGATCCATCTTTCGGGCAGGATGCCACAAGCCGCATCCTCAAAAGCTTCCGCCAGTTTTACGAGAACAGCCTCATCCTCCGCGGGTACCGGATATTCTTTTTCAAAATACAGTTCATAACAGTTCATTGATATTTACCTCCAAAGCCGGCATGTCATACGCCGACATGAGCATTATACAGCCGGCTCACGAACTTTTCCACACCCACATAAACATCCACGACTGTCGGCTGTCAGCATTTGTAACAGTTAAGACAGGCTGCTTCGGGTCTGAGATACGTCGCAAACATCATCCGCAGTGTTAGATAATCCTGTACCCCGGAAACTCATTATCCCCGATGCCGTACAATTTTCTCAAGTACACATCATTAAGGACCTCCGTCCCCCCATCCGCGTCCATATGACCTTCCTTCAGACAGATCACGCGGTCTGATACCAGCCGTACAAGCTCCAGCTCATGCAGAGACATCAAAATCGTCACATGCTGTTTCTCCGCCAACAGGCGAAGGAGATTCAGGAATTCCAGCTTATATCGGATATCAAGAAACGTTGTCGGCTCATCGAGAATCAAAATACTCGGTTCCTGGCAGATCGCCTTAGCCAGAAGGACCCTTTGCCTCTGTCCGTCGCTGATTTCCGTTATATAAAAAGAGGACAGATCACTTGTCCCGGTCAGTTCCATTGCTTCATCTACAGCCTCGTCATCTGCTGCCCTAAGTTTTCCCAGAAGCCCTGTATAGGGATAACGGCCGGATGCCACCATTTCCCGGCAGGTCATCCACTCCGGCCTTATGTTCCCGGTCATCATGACCGCCATGGCTTTCGCTATCTCGCTTCTCGTCAGCTCCCCAAGGTCTCTGTCTCCCAGAAGCACGTTTCCTTTAAGAGGCGCAAGGTCACCCATCAGAGTCTTCAGCAGGGTCGACTTGCCGGACCCGTTCGGTCCGATCAGAGAGATGATCCGGCCCTCAGCGAGGTCAAAATTTATATCCGACAGCACGATCTTACTGCCATAACCCGCGCTGAGATCGCGCGCGGACAGGGTAATTTTATCATTCATGAGTTATCTACCTTTTCTCTTCAGGTTACATTCCTGACCAATCCAGGCTTGCAGAATATATACGCATCAGCTTCGCCGCTTATTCCGTGTCATCATGATCCAGATAACACACGGAGCTCCGAAAACGGCCGTCACCGTGCTGATGCTCAGCTCAGTCGGCGCGAAAAGAGTCCTCGCGATGAGATCCGAAAAGAGGCAGAATACCGCTCCGCCGAGGAAACATGCGGGTATCATGACGATCGGTCTCTGAGTCTTCATGAGGTTTCTGATAAGGTGGGGCACCGCGACTCCTACAAAAGAGACAGGTCCTGCAAATGCAGTCACCACCGCGGACAGCACACTCGACAGCAGAATCACTGCAATCCGAAGACGAAGCACGTTGACCCCGAGACTGCCGGCAGCAGATTCACCTAGCTGGTATGCTCCGATCGGCTTTGACAGCAGGAATGCGGCCGTGACCGCAAGCGCGACAACAGATCCTGCCGATGCGACATCGCTCCATGTTGATCCGGAAAACGTTCCCAGGGACCAGTTGTGAAGATTAACGATGTTGGAATCATCCGCGAAGGTGACGACAATCTCCGTTATCGCTGAGCATATGTAGCCTACCATGACTCCGCATATGATCAGCACACTCATGCGATGTACCTGCTGTGACGCGGCAAGAATAAAACCGGTGACAGCCATCGCTCCTGCAAATGCCGCAAGGACCATGGCAAACGATCCCAGATGCATTCCTGCCCCGAGCGAAAAAATCATGACAAGCGCGACCGCAAGTTTGGACCCCGATGATATACCAAGAATAAAAGGTCCCGCAATCGGATTGTTGAAGAACGTCTGAAGCAGAAAACCGGATACAGCCAGAGCTCCTCCAAGCACCATTGCCGTCACGATCCTCGGCAGGCGTATACTCCAGATGATGCTGTAAGATGTGCCGCTCTCACTGCCCATTAATATGGCCGGAATATCGGCAATTGCAACAGCCCTGCTGCCAAACGCAACATTGAGGACAAAAAGAATAACGAGCATAATCGCGAGCAATATGAAACTTGTCAGTAGCCTTTTATTTTCTCTCATATCAATACACCGATAGCAGAACACAAAGCCTGAATTAATCTCCTAAGCACAGTCTCCATCATTTCCCGACTTTGTGCAGATATGTAGGATTATCCCCCGCCTCGCCTTTTATAACAAGCCTGATCTCGCGGATCATTTCCGCTGAGGATGTCGTGTGCTGGAACATATCCTGCTCCGTGCACCAGACATTGCCGCACTTTACGGCCTTAAAATCCTCAAAAAGAGGACTTTTTTGAAGAAGATCCTCCACTGTCCCGATCTCACCGTCAATAGTTGAATTATAAATCAATATGTCGGCATCCACGCACCCTGCATAGAAATCTTCCATCTGCATATTCATGGTGGAAAGCGCGTTCTCTGACTCCATTCCAGGGAGCTCAGGCACGTAGGAGCCTCCTGCAAGGCGGATCATCTCGGCGACATAGTCTCCGGACTTTCGGACATTTGCAAGACCGGCTGAAGTGATATAGAAAAAGGCGACGGTCTTTGTGTCCTGTGCGTCTGCGCTCTCGCTGATTACATCCTCCGCAATTTCTTTCTGCTCATTAAAGAAGCTCTCCGCCTCGTCCTCACGGTCAAAAAGTAGACCGTACAGGCGAATCCACTCCGTACGTCCGATCGGATGAGACTCGTAACTTGAGTGCTCGACCATAACGGGGATGCCCAGCGACTCAATCTTCTCCTTCACCTCCGGCGTGTGGTAGATCATGGTCGACTCAATTGCAAGAGAACACTCCTCCATAAGCAGCGCTTCGTAGTCGGGAGCGCTGTACTTGCCGACATACGTCATATCACCGCTCCCGAGGGCCAAGGCCGCCGAATCAATGCTCCAGTCCTCTTCCTTCGTGCTGGTCATTGTCACACATGGAACAGTTCCCAGCGCATCCATGAAATCCATGGCTGAAGAGGCAGCCAGATAAACATTTTTTAGCGGCTTTCGGATCACAGTCACGTCATCCGGGAGCCCGGAAGGCGCGTCATAGCCTTCCTCGACGACCAGGTATCGCCCGGTGCCCTCGATTGTAACAAGCTCACAGGTGTCACCGTAGTAGTCCACTTGGAACTGATCCGCATAGACAAGCTCCATGCTGCGGTCCGGCTTCATATCAGCCCAGACTAATGAAATATCCGCAGCGCTCCCGTCGGAAGTACTCTGCGAATCATTTAAAGCTGCACTGTGTGCGGAATCGATTGCCTGCCCTCCGCAAGCCATAAGACAAACTGCCGCAAACACTGCGGCAGCTGTCCATCTCAATTTATTTAATTGTCTTTGAATCAAATGTAAGAGTGTATTCAATTTCATAAGGCTTGCTCATCGCTGTTGTGTCGGCTGTGACCTGCATCGGCCTGTCGAAAACGGTGACCGGTATCTCGAACGTCGATCCTCCCTCGAGAGTGATTGGATCATATCTTGTTCCGTCGACAATCATATAGTCGTAATTGGAAGAGCCCCAGATAATCGTTGCGGTCGCAGTGTCTCCCTCAATCTTAAGATTTGCCGGCGACTGAATCGAAGCTCTGCCCGAACCGCCCGACAGAGTCACATCCACTTCATAATCTCCGTCAGTCAGTCCCAGGTCTGCTGCTTTTGTCAGCGCTTCATCCTTCCATGCGGATATCGGCAGCGAATCAGACCTTGCGACCAGAGTTCTCGCATACCACTTTTCCTTGCGTTTGCTGAAAGCCGCGCAGTCGATGCCTTTATCCAAAGCTTCGATTGGGATCGTGAATGTGTGGACTCCATCTGCGTTTTCTGCAAATGGCAGATACTCCTTCTCACCTGCATTCACCGCCTCCTCCGGCGTCCCCATAAAGAGGTACAGATAGCCCGTGCCTTTCATTGTCAGTGTGGCATACATGTGATCCGCTTCTACGGTAAGTTCTGCGGACTCAATGCTGAACATGGATGAGCTTGAAGCCACTGTCACGGGATAAGTACCTTCAACAAGGCTATCGCACCCGATGGGCACCATCCAGTCTTCAACCACAGTCTCCACCTCAGTCATCTCTGAGGCGTCCGCGATCCTTGAGTCCGTTCCATCTGAGCTCTTCTCGCTATCAGTTTCTGCCGCACTGCTCTCTGACTCCGGGGCTTCTGCGGAAGATTCAGCTTTTTCCTCGGCGCTCACGTCCGCGGAAGCCACTGTGGCGCTCTCATTGGCAGCCACGCTCTGGGCAGTGCCGCTTACGCTGCTTCCGCAGCCTGCCAGTGTACCTGATGCTACAAGTGCCGCCAACAATATAGCGGCCAATTTGTTTTTCATCGTATGTCTCCTTACGTTGCTCATTACCGCCTTTATGGCTGAAATAATACTCTCTGTCAAACATCAACTGCACAGGAATCAGCCTCCGGGTTGTCAGCGTGACAGTTCAGACCGAATCCCGTGCGAAGGTATATGCTAATATGGAGATTATTCAGCAAGAGCGGATTCCACGAACTTCTGCAAATGCTCCACATACAGCTGCTGAATCTCCGGCTGCTGGCCAAGGCCTTCAAGAACACACTCCACGCTGTAGCCTTCCGCTTCGAACTGGCTCTTCCAGGAGTCTTCCTCATCGCCCGCCATGTCATTATTTGCATGATCACCTGCAACGACCATGAGCGGCATGAGGACTACTCTCTTGTACTCGCCCTCGCCGACTGCAGCCATCACATCTTCAAGAGACGGAGTAGCTTCGACAGTTCCTACAAAGTAATTCTCGAAACCGTCAGCTGTGAGAACTTCCTGCATTTTAGCATATACGGCATTGGATTCTGCCTCTGTTCCGTGGCCCATGAAGCAAATGGCGGTCTCGCCGTCATCATATTCTGCTGTCCGCGCTGTGATGATTTTCGCAACTTCCTCGAAATCTCCATCCTCTGCGAGAAGGTTCTCACCCATGGTGATACTTTCAAATGCATCCGCGTACGACATGACCTCCTCCTCAAGATCATGGTACTCTAAGCCTGCCATGAGGTGTGTCGGCTGCACGACCAGGTTCTTTACTCCATTGTCTACAGCCCGGTCAAGAGCTTCTTTCACATTGTCGATCTTGACGCCGTCACGCTTATTGACATGATCGATAATGATCTGGCTCGTGAAAGCCCTGCGGACGGACCAGTCCGGGAACGCTTCGCGGATCGCATTTTCAATGCTGCCTATTGTAAGCCTTCTGCTGTCATTGAAGCTCGTACCGAAGCTCACAACGAGAATCTCATTCTCTCCGATCTCATCCTGATTGCCCGGATCATCGAGGGATGCGTCGCCCGTCTCATAATTCTCTTCGTCTTCTGCATCTGCCTCTCCGCTCTCATCTGTCACAGGAGCGGACTCTGCCGCGGATTCCTCGATCACGTCAGCTGCAGATTCTGCCGTATCCGCAGTCTCCCCCGACGGGGCAGCGTTTTCGGCTGTGCCTCCGCATCCGATGAGTGTGCCGATAACGGCAATACTGAGTAATAATGCTGCAATTCTTCTTTTCATGTTGTGCCTCCTTTGATTTTCCCACCGCGGATCAAAAAAGGCATGCAGGAAAAAACCCTCCGCATGGGAGGGCGCACTTATCCCTGCAGCTGCCCCGCAGGGATGATGGTACGACCAATGCCTCGTGATCCGGAGCGGATGCTCCTGTACCGGCATACGGCAGGTTTCCTGGCTTCGGATCTTCACGCGCCGCGCTGCCTTCCCGGCTTTCGCCAGTGACATTCTGCGCGCCGCACTCCCCTTTCACAGTGACGAGATCGTACAGGATTTGCACCTGTTTCCCTTTTACCCTCCGCGCTAACTCCGCGCGCAGGCACCGTATACCTTTCGACTAAGCATTCCCACACCCCATCGAATGAAGTCTCATCGATAAAATATTACTTCTCAGGGACGCTCCCGCTCGGTCTCGCTGGCAGCGGTACTAATAAGCTTTCTTCGCTTCGCTCGAAACCTTAAAGTACCGGCCGCTCGACGACGCCCTTCG
>JBGUHN010000022.1:0-18037 GCA_045112155.1 Lachnospiraceae bacterium | reverse complement strand
TGGTAAAATGCTCCTTTGCTTGATAGGAACATTATACTACAGGGATGAATTATAGTCCATTTATTTAAAAACTTTTATACTAGATTTTTGAACAGCGGTGTCGCTGCCTGCAATCATACCGGAGATGTGATTCTCGGACAAAAGATTGCCGATCTGCTCGCTGAAAATCGTAAATCAATCGGAATCGAGGATTATCTTAATCTGAACAACCGAGCGGCAGTGTTTGTCGCAGACGGGTATGAGTATGCGAGAGCTACTGAAATGCTGGAAAAGAATGTCGCTGCGCTTCGCATGGTCCGGGACGGATATACCGCTGCCGGAAGTGAGTTCGGGATGGACAGCGAGGATAATGTCCGTAATATTCTTCTCGCCCGTGCCCTCAGCGCGCTGGCTACATACAAGGCAATTGCGTATCCGGAGACACCGAAGGAAGAAATCTATGCTCTTTATGACGAGGCAGTTCGTGAGTTCGGCGGCGGATATAATGTAAAGATTACGCAGTCCCGCCGGATGCACTATGAGATGATGATAAAGGATCAGGAATCTTTCGAGAAAACGTGTGCTGCGTACTTTGATGTCGGTGATTCCGGTAAACCAATGGTGATGGGGGATCTGGTTGAAATTTGTGTTCAAAAAGAGGAGTGGTATGGGCTATATGTCCTGGTGAAGGCGTTGTATGTGTTTTATCTGCAGGAAGTGAAGGTGTGCTGCGCAGGGACGGAAAAAGAGATCGGTCAAAAGCAACCTGAGGGTTCAACTCTTTCGGAGAGGGAAGCGGTGTCGGCGGAGTTCGCGTCCGGGCAGCATGCAGATGGATGTAATCCGGAAGGCGGCTATGCTTCGAAAATGTTCATCAGCGGTCATGTGATGGAAAGACTTAGAGAAATCGGTGACAGCATGCTTCCCCGCAGGAACGTATACGACCCGGTGCAGACGATTTTCCGCTATCTTGGTTTGTTGGAATATGAGGTCTGCGGTGAGGTGAATGAAAGGGTCTTGGATTATTTCAGAGCTGCTTTGGAGTGCCAGAAGGAAGCGGAGCTCGATATGGAAAAGCCTTTGAATGTCTATATGCTGATCGCCTATCAGACGGTGGCAATCTTTGGGAAATTGATTGGGGATGCGGAAGGCAATGCGCAGCTGGCCGAGAGACTGCGGTCCCATGCGGAAAAATGCGGCTGGAAGGCTCTTGGCGAGGCGCTTGATAACGGGAAACCGGTGGAAGAGATATTGGTGCATGAGTATGCGTGACCCGTGGGCCGGCGTAAAATCAAAAAGCGCTCCAAGACACAACGGCAAACGAAAGGAGAAGAAAGATGAATATTTGACTTTGTTCGATATGAGAACGGAAAAAGAAGTCGACATGGGAGGTACATTTGACTACTTTGGCGAACTCAGCCATCCGGACTATCGGGATATCACGGATGAACAATATGAAAACCGAATGATCCTGAGGGAAGCCATGATTTCGCACGGTTTTATGCCGATCGTGGAAGAGTGGTGGCATTTTACGCTGGAAAATGAGCCGTACCCGGATACCTATTTCACGTTCCCGATAAACAGCGATTCTCTTGTGGAAACCTCCTCAAAGTCGGAGGGTGCAGAACGTGTCGCTCCTTGACCTTGAGAACCCGCCGATGAGTGAGACGGTAGCTCTTGACGGCCTGGAGGCAAATGAACAGGGACTCTATGCGGCGGCAGAAGTCGAGGCGAGGATCAAGCAGGCAATTGACGAGTATGACGAGATCTGCGAGGAGTATGCGATGGACGCGGCGGCGTGAGAGAGGATGAAGGGATACGTATTGTTTACTGCCTGATAGCCGGAATGGCGTTTCTAATGACCGTCCGCCCCCTGCCAAGTCTTTATTGACTAAACAGAACGAATGTTCTATAATGACTTCAATGGGGACCAATAAGGGGGTATCATGTCTTTACAACAATTCATTATACTTTTCATTCTTCTTCTGGCAGCAGTCGTTCTGCTTGTCCTTGTCCTGCTGCGTCTCGGGCAGACTACGTCCGCCGGCGTGTCCGCTGAGCGGATTGAGGACCTTCAGGACGAGCTTGTCCGCATCGGTGAGCAGGTCCAGACGACCGCCCGCACTACCGCCGAGTACAACGCGCAGCTGCGGAGCGAGGTCAATACCGCACTGCGCGACGGCCTTTCCGAGCAGTCGCGTCAGCAGAGGGAGACATCGATCATTGTCTCCGAGCAGATGCTCTCCGCGTCCAGAAATCAGACCGATTCACTGCTCAAACTGCAGGACAGCGTCACCCGGACGCTGACGGAATCGATGGACCGCCTCCAGTCTTCCAATGAGGAAAAACTTGATCAGATTCGGGGAGTAGTCGATGAGAAGCTGGATAAGACGCTGAACGAGCGCCTTGACACGAACTTTAAGATGGTCGGAGACCAGCTTGGTCTTCTCTACAAGTCTCTCGGGGAACTTCAGGCTCTCTCCAGCGGCGTGAGCGATCTGAATCGTACACTTGCAAATGTCAAAACTCGCGGAGTCTGGGGCGAAGTCCAGCTTGGACGTATCCTGGAACAGACGATGACGAAGTCCCAGTATGCGGTCAACGTGGTCACTAAGCCGAATTCGGATGACCGTGTGGAGTACGCGGTACTATTTCCGGCTCAGGACGGGAGCGGAGAGCAGGTCTATCTGCCAATAGATGCCAAGTTCCCCTCTGACATCTATAACCGGATCATTGAGGCGGGGGAGAGCGGCGACGCGAAAGTCATGGCTGCGGTGACCCAGGAGCTCAAGGTCAGGATTCTTGATGAGGCTCGCACCATCAGGGATAAGTATTTAAGTCCGCCGCACACGACCAATTACGGCATCATGTTCCTGCCGACGGAAGGTCTGTACGCGGAAGTTCTTCGTATCGACGGCCTTACGGAGAAATGCCAGCAGATCGGTGTGATCGTGTCAGGGCCGACAACAATTACGGCTATTCTGAACAGCCTTCAGGCAGGCTTCCGCAATGTTGCACTCTCGAAAAAGAGCTTTGAGGTCATGAAGCTTCTTGAGGCGGTGAAGACGCAGTTCGCCAAGCTCGATGATGAGGTCGAGCGCACTCAGAAGAAGCTTTCTGACGCCACAAAATCTACAGACCGGCTTCGTCACAGAACGGAGCTCATTCAGCGAAGGATGCGGAATGTCACGGAGCTCGACGCTGCGGAGGCAAGAAAACTCCTTGACCTGGAGGTTGCAGACGAGGATACGAGCACATTCGATTGATAGATTTTTGGATGAGAACCTTCACCTATATGTTGTGTTGCAGCTTCTGTGGACAGGGCGCTCTGCTGCTTCAATGCTTAGGTATATAACTTTTGCCAAGAGATGTTCAGATTATGACTGTGTATTAGGCTGAGGAATTTTTGAATCGTAAGAAAAAGATATGGAACGAAAATATATCGCGATAGATTTAAAATCATTCTATGCCTCAGTCGAGTGCGCCGACAGAGGACTTGACCCGCTGACGACCAATCTCGTTGTCGCGGATGAGAGCAGAACGTCTAAGACGATCTGTCTCGCTGTCTCCCCGTCACTTAAAGCGCATGGGATACCGGGACGAGCCCGCCTTTTTGAGGTCATTCGCAAGGTGGATGCGGCCAATGAACTCCGACGCCTCAAAGCACCCGGTCATACATTTTCAGGAAAGTCTGTGAATGACAATGAGCTTAAGGCAGATCCGTCTCTGGCTGTCGATTATGTGATTGCCAGACCGCGCATGTCCCACTATATCGAGTGCAGCACTAAGATTTATAATACTTATCTCAAGTACGTCGCACCGGAAGATATGCATGTTTATTCCATCGATGAAGTCTTCATTGACGCGACGTCCTATCTGAAGGCTTACAAGATGACAGCACATGAGCTTGCCATGACCATGATCCGGGAGGTCCTGAAGGAGACAGGAATCACTGCGACTGCGGGAATCGGGACTAATCTCTATCTCAGCAAGATTGCGATGGATATAGTTGCAAAACATATGCCGGCTGATAAGGACGGAGTCCGAGTTGCTGAGCTCGATGAGATGGGCTACAGGAGGCAGCTTTGGGAACACAGGCCGATCACGGATTTCTGGCGGGTCGGTCGGGGCTACGCGAGACGCCTCGAGGAACAGGGACTCTACACGATGGGTGACATTGCCAGATGCTCGCTCGGGCAGCCCGGTCAGTATTATAATGAGGAGCTGCTGTATCGGATATTCGGTATCAATGCGGAGCTGCTCATCGATCACGCCTGGGGCTGGGAGCCCTGCACAATGGCGGATATTAAGGCCTACAAGCCCGAGTCGAACAGTATCGGCAGCGGCCAGGTCCTGCAGTGCCCCTACACTGCGGACAAAGCCCGCGTTGTTATGAGGGAGATGGCCGACGCTCTGTCCCTTGATCTGGTCGACAGAGGCCTTGTGACCGATCAGATTATCATCAATATCGGTTATGACGCGACATCACTCACGGAGCAGACCATACGCGCAAAGTATAAGGGACCTGTGACCAATGACTGGTACGGCAAGCGGGTCCCCAAGATGGCGAGAGGCACTGTCAATCTCGGCTCAAAGACGTCCTCATCAAAAGTCATCATCGACGCCGTCTCCGGACTCTATGATTCGATCGTGCACCCGGATCTGCTCGTGCGCCGCATGTTCATAACTGCAGACCGCGTCATCCATGAATCCGAAGTGAGGACAGAAGAAGTCTACGAGCAGATGGATCTCTTCACCGACTATAAAGCTCTCGAGAAGAAGAAAGAAGCCGAGAAGGCAGACCGAGAACGGGAGAAGAAGGTCCAGCAGGCTTTGATGGACATCAAGAAAAAGTACGGAAAGAATGCCATTGTGCGCGGTCTTAACATGCAGGAGGGCGCGACAGGCATGGAGCGCAACGCGCAGATCGGCGGTCATAAGGCATAGTTTGGACGAGACGAACGGAGATTACCGATGGCAAAAGAACCGCGACCATAAAGCGCAATTGGAGAAAATATATGACAGGAGAAGAACCGCGGCTATAAAGCGCAATTGGAGAAAATGTATGACAGGACCATACGATGATATAATAAACCTGCCTCACCATGTGTCGGCTTCTCACCCTCATATGCCTAACATAGAAAGGGCGGCACAGTTCTCGCCGTTCGCTGCCCTGACGGGATTCGAGGGGGCGATAGAGGAGACCGCAAGATTGACGGATGACCTGAGGGATATTTCGGACAGTGAGAGGGAAAAACTGGATGCTGCACTTGCCGGGCTTATGCGGAATCCGGATCCGAAGGCGGACGTGAAGATCGCGTATTTTGTGCCCGATGCCAGAAAGGAAGGCGGCGAGTACGTGACGGAGAAAGTCAGGATCCGGCGTGTGGATACTGACCGCAGAGAAATCGTTACGATGGACAAGAGAAGGATCGCGATAGATATGATCCTGAGCCTCGGTGAAGAGCAGACGTAGTTTTTAGATCATGCTTTCAGACGGCAAAAAAATCGGAAGAATCAGGTTTCAGATATGGTGACCGGATACCGGTATCCGGTCAGGATTGGAGGAGCAGAAGTGGCACTACACCTGTACACCGGCAGCAGCGGCTCGGGAAAGTCCTGCGCGCTTTACAGAGAAATTATTGATCAGTCGATAAAGAACCCGAGAGACAGGTTCTTTGTCATTGTGCCTGAACAGTTCTCTATGCAGGCGCAGAAAGAGCTTGTCAGACTTCACCCCAGACACGGCCTTCTGAACATAGATGTTCTGTCTTTCAACCGGCTCGCCCACCGCGTATTTGATGAGGTCGGAGTGAAGCAGGCGGAGCTTATGGAAGAGATCGGCAAGAGCTTTGTCCTTCAGAAAATCGCTCTGGACACGACGGATCGCATGTCGCTTCTTGGAAGCAGTCTAACCAAGCCGGGAAATATTGCAGAGATGAAATCGGTCATCTCGGAGCTCATGCTCTACGGTATAAAGCCGGATGATCTGGCAGGAGCGGAAGAGAGGAAGGCGGGCGGAAAATCAAACTACCCTGCTCAGCTGGGACTGAAGCTGCATGATATTGAGCTCATCTACAAGGAGTTCAGAGACTATCTCGATCGTCACTCCTATATGACATCCGAGGAGATCCCGGATGTTCTTGCCCGTGTCGCCGACCGATCGGAGCTCCTCAGAGATTCTATCATTGTGCTGGATGGGTTTACCGGATTCACTCCGGTCCAGCTCATTCTGGTCGAAAAGCTGATGAAGCTCTGCCGGGAGATGTATGTAGCGATAACTCTCGACGCACGGTATGACCCGTTCGGAACTTACAGAAAGACGGATCTTTTCTCTATGAGCCGTGAGATGATCGGTCAGCTTGCAGGTATTGCAGGTAAAATCGGTGTTCCTGTACCGGCGCCGGTCAGAATTCCTAACATGGAATTCGGAAAGCCCAGAGGAAGATTTGCCATATCTAAGGATCTTGCACACCTTGAGTCCAACCTTATGCGAAGGCAGCACGCAGAGTATGCGTATGAGCCGGAGGATATCCATCTTCTTGTCGCTTCCAATCCTCTAAGTGAGATACGTGAAGCTGCGAAGGTGATTGCAAGGCTGGTGAGGGAGAGAGGGCTCCGCTATCGCGACTTCGCAGTCATCACCGGTGATCTCGGCAGATACAGCAACTATGTCCGCCAGGTATTCGGTGAGATGAGTATACCCTATTTCATCGATGAGAAAGCATTTCTTCTGCGCAACCCGTTCGTCGAGTATCTGCGGGCGGCAATCGAGGTGTGCGCGGATAATTATTCGTATGACAGTATGTTCCGGATGCTGCGGAGCGGACTTTCCGGCCTTGACGAGAGTGAAATCGATATTCTTGAAAATCATGTGCTTGCGCTCGGAATCCGGGGGAAAAAGAAGTGGCGCGAGACATGGATCCTGCATTCGAGGAACGAGGATCCCGGCATAATGGCGGAACTTAACAGGCTCAGGGAAAAGGTGCTAGCCCTAATTGATCCGTTTGCCGACGCCATGGCGAAGAGAGGGGGGACGATCTTGGAGAAGACGGCTGCCCTCTATGAGTTCTGCGCGCGTACAGGCTGCGAAACCTATCTTGCTGCGGAGGCGGATAAGTTCCGCGAATCCGGCAGGCAGGATCTTGCCCGCCAGTACAGCCAGGTGTTCCCGAGGGTCATGGGTTTTCTGGACAAGCTGGTCTTCGTCCTTGGAGATGAGAAGATATCCATGCGGGATTACAGGGCGATTCTCGAGGTTGGATTTGCAGAAGAAAAAATCGGCATAATTCCGCCGGGCACAGACCAGGTCCTCGTTGGAGATATGGAGAGGAGCCGCCTTGCGGATGTGAAAGTCCTCTTCTTTGTCGGCCTCAATGAAGGTATTGTACCGAAACCGGATAACGGGGGCGGTATGCTGACGGAATCCGACCGCGAAGCGCTGCGGGGCAACGGTATCAGGCTGAAGCCTACACCGAGGGAAAATATCTCGATCGGAAGATTTTACATGTATCTTGCCCTCACAAAGCCATCATTTAAACTCATGTTGTCCTATGCGGTTTCAGATTCTTCGGGCGAAGTGCAGAGGCCCGCATATCTTGTGTCGACGATCCGGAATCTGTTCCCGCTCCTTAAGGAAGAGTATGTGTCCACGGATATCCGCGATAATATCGAGAGGTCTGCAAATGGTCTTGCTCTCCTCACCGAAGGCTTCTCCCAGCTGGCGGAGCATGAGCCTTCACCGGAATTTCTTGAACTTTTTGGCTGGTACCGGGCAAAGCCCGAATATCGGACAAGGACTGACGCCCTGCTTATGGCAGCGTCTGCGCACAAGCCCAATGATCAGATCGGAAGGGCAGTGGCACGCGCACTCTACGGGGAGGAACTCTATAATTCGGCCTCGAGACTGGAGAAATTCGCCTCCTGCCAGTTCGCCCACTATGTCCAGTATGGTCTGGCCCTCAGAGAGAGGGAAGAGTATGAGTTCAGGGCACCGGACTTTGGCAATATCATGCACAGTGCGCTGGACAGATTCGGTCAGAAAGTGACCAGGGTACTGCTGGAAGACGGGACGCCGGCAACCTGGGCGACGATCGATGACTCAAGCCGCGACGCGCTGGTCGAACAGTGTATCGATGAAGCTGCACAGTCCTACGGGGCTATGATCCTGCATGACAGTGCTCGCAGTGAGTACCAGATCGGGCGCATGAAGCGGATCCTGAAGACCTCAGTGTGGGCGCTCCAGGAGCAGCTGAAAGTCGGAGATTTTGAGCCGACCGGCTACGAGTTCGCGTTTAATGGCTCAGAAAATCTCGGGGCAACGAATGCCGCGCTGCCCGGCGGGACAAAACTCGTGCTTAACGGAAGAATTGACCGCGTCGACACCTGCGAAGCGGATGGAGTTACCTATCTGAAAATTGTAGATTATAAGACAGGTGAAAAAAAGTTCGATATCACTGCGGTATATTACGGTATCGATCTGCAGCTGATCGTTTACCTCAATGCGGCTTCGGAGATATATGAGCGCAGGGGAAAGACAGTAGAGCCGGCGGGAATATTCTACTATAGAATAAAAGACCCGATCGTGGATTTTGAGGCGGGGGACACGGAGGATATGATTCGCGAGAGAGTGCTCGCGGATATGAAGGCATCCGGCATCATTTCGGATGATGTGTCAGTCCTTACCCACCTGGACCGCAATATTATAAGGAACGGCTCGTCTAGAGCTATAAACGTGAGGGTCAAAAAAGACGGAACTCCTTACAAGACATCCTCCACGCTTGATCCTGACAGCTTCAGACTGGTTTCCGCATATGTGGATCGCAAGATCAGAAAAATCGGGGCGGAGATCATGGAAGGAGCGGCAGACATGAATCCCTACGAATATGGTTCAAGGTCTGCCTGCGATTTCTGCTCGTTTAAGACAATGTGCGGATTTGACAAGGGCATCAGCGGCTACAGGAAGAGACGGATCCCCAAAATGAATTCGGAAGATGTTCTGACTCTTATGGCTGACGAGGAGTCTGGCAATAATTGATACCGGGAGAAACAGTATGGAATGGACAATTGACCAGAAGAAGGTAATTGACAGCCGCAGCGACAATATACTGGTCAGCGCTTCCGCGGGAAGCGGTAAAACAGCGGTTCTCGTTGCACGGATCATGGCATATATACTGCAGGATAAAGTGGATATTGATGATCTTCTCATCGTCACATTTACGCGGGCTGCAGCGGGAGAGATGCGCGAACGAATAGCTAAAGCCATAGCGGATGCTCTGGAAAAGGATCCGGATAACGAGCACCTCGCACGCCAGACGACGCTTATTCACAACGCCCAGATTACTACGATCGACGGATTCTGCTCCTATGTGCTGAGGAATTACTGCCATCTGACAGATCTTGAGCCCGGCTATAGGGTCGGTGATGAGGGTGAGCTTGACCTGCTCATGGGAGATGTCATGCAGAACATGTTCATGGAGCTGCATGAACAGGAAGAGGGCGGAAAAAAGCGGGCGTTTTATGATCTGGTCGAGACATTTGCGCCGGATAAAAATGAGGATAAGCTTGAGGCTATAGTAGAAAAGGTCTTTTTAGCAGCCCAGAGTCAGCCGGATCCTTATGCATGGCTCTCCGCCTGCAGGGAAAGTAACCGCGCATCAAGTTTTGAGGATCTGTCAAGGACTGTCTGGATGAGCGAGTATATGCGCGATGCGGATCTTCTTATTGAGGAGATGCGGAAAAAGGTTGCCGCCAATCTTGCGCTCGTCAGAGAGCCGGACGGTCCGTCCTCCTTCGTGGGTGAAGCTGAGAACAATTTCAATATGTGCAGTGAGCTTCTTGCGCACAGAACATACGAGGAGAGGTATCGGATCTGCGGGGAGGCTTCATTTGCACGCCTTGCGGGGAAAGCTAAAAAGGGAGAGGATCCCGACAAGAGAGAAAGATTCAAGGAAGCGCGGGCGGAGATCAAAAGCTGTATGGAAAAGAGGATACAGCCGATGTACGCCTATGAGGCTCGTGAGGTGCTCGCGGCTATGCAGGCCAATGAGCCGGTCCTTAACACACTGATTGACGTGACTGCGCTCTTTACCGACCGCTATGACAAGGCTAAGCGGGAGAAGAAGCTGATCGATTTCCCGGATATCGAGCACTTTGCGCTGAGAATCCTTCGAAATCCCGACGGGAGCCGGACACAGGCAGCCGCGGAGCTGGCCAGACGTTTCCGCGAGGTCATGTGCGATGAATATCAGGACAGCAACCTTCTGCAGGAGTCTATCCTCACCGCGGTCAGCCGTGTGGAGGACGGTGTAAATAATTATTTCTGCGTCGGCGATGTCAAGCAGAGCATTTACAGCTTCCGAAACGCGAAGCCGGATCTCTTCATGGATAAATTTGCCAGGTACACCCACCCGGACGGAACAGTTCAGATTCCCGAGGGCGAGCCGATGTCCAGCGCCGATCAGGGCACTCGCATTGATCTGTCCTGGAATTTCCGAAGCCGTCATGAGGTGCTGGATGCTGCAAATGCCATTTTTGAGCAGATCATGATGCGCGAGGTCGGAAGGGTCGAATATGATGAGGAAGCCTTCCTCGTTCCTCGGGCTGACTATCCGGATTCCGGGGATGACTCCTATGTCACAGAGCTTCTGACGATCAATATGGGTGAGACGGACGCTGATGGCAACAGGGTTCTTGACGATGTCAGGGCATCCGCGAGGCGCGATGCCGAAGCGCGTCTCATCGCGGAGCGCATAAGGCACATGGTGGCCTGCGAAAAGATATACGACCAGAAGACCGGGACACCTCGACCGGTGGAATACAGGGACATTGTTATTCTGCTTCGCACGATGAAGGGATGGGCGGACGAGGTCTCCGCGGTCCTTGAGGGAATGGGAATCCCCTCTTATTCAACACTTAAGACCGGTTACTTTGAAGCCACCGAGGTGACGACTCTCCTGAATTATCTGAAGATTGTTGATAACCCGGAGCAGGATGTAGCATACGCGGCAGTGCTCCGCTCCCCGATTGTGGGATTGACGGCTGAAGATATGGCACGCGTCCGCCTCGTATGCGGACCGCCTGGAGCCAAAGGAAGCGCTTATGTTACTATGGCGGAATGCGTAAGGCGCTATGTGGAAGCGCCCGACGTGCCGGACCGTTCACTTCAGCGCAGGCTGGAAGTTTTCCTTGAGTTTCTTGAGCGTATGAGGGCAGCGGTGCCCTACACGCCGCTGCATGAACTCATCTGGATGATCCTGACCGGAACAGGTTATATGGATTACGCGACGGCCCTGCCGGGAGGAATTCAGCGGGCTGCCAACCTTCGCCTTCTCATTGATAAGTCCATTGACTATGAGCAGACGAGCTATGTCGGATTGTTCAATTTTGTCCGCTACATTAACCGGATGATGAAGAAACAGGTCGAGATCAGCGGTGTCAATGTCGTAGGTGAAAATGAAAATGTCGTCCGCATAATCAGTGTTCACAAGAGCAAGGGACTCGAGTATCCGATCGTGTTCGTGGCAGGTCTCGATAAGCCGTTCAACCGGATGAGTCTGAGGGACAGCGTGCTGATTGATGAGCATCTCGGCATTGCGGCAGATTATCTGGATCTTGCCACAAGGAGCAGGATGACTACTATGAAGAAGCTTGCTATAGAGCAGAGACTTCTGAGAGAGAGCATGGGCGAGGAGCTTCGCGTTCTCTATGTAGCTCTGACAAGGGCTAAGCAGAAGCTCATCATGGTCGGTGCTGTTGCAAATGAAGACAAATATGAGGACATGAAAAATCTCACTCTGCCCCTCAGGGACACGCACCTGCCTGAAAATTTTGTGCTTCGGGCCGGTTCGCCGCAGGAACTGATCCTGCCGGCGGCGGACCGCATGACAGCTCGCTGTGAGCGGGATCACCGTCCATGCCCGATCCGCATGGAGCTGGTATCCCCTGCTGATCTCCTGGACAGCGAGATCATCGAGCGGACGAGACTTTCTGAGACGATTCGTACTCTTGGCAGTCTTGACGGGAGCGAGCTATGGGATCCGGAGACGAAAAAAATCATCGATGAGAGATATTCCTATGCATATCCGTATGCTTCCCACGCCCTGGTCCCGGCCAAAGTTTCCGTATCTGAGCTGAAGCATGGCGCGTACGCGGATGAGGACGCGGAGGAGGCTTTCCCTGAACCGGAAATTGTTCCCTTCGTGCCGGAATTTATGCGCGAGCGCATGAAGAAGGCCGAGGGTGATGATGAGGAGCGTGACGCCGCGGAGATGATAGGAGGCACATACCGCGGAACCGCTTATCACAAGGTGATGGAGCTCATGAGATACAGGGATATTTATTCATTTGACGGGACCTCCGCGGCTTTAAGGAGTGCAACTGAAAAAGAGCTTATGCGCTGTCTCCATGACATGTGTACGAAGTTCGTTGCGGACGGCCGCCTCGAGGCGGAAGAGCTAAAGACGATACGTATGCGGGACATAGCGAGATGGGCAGAGAGCTCTCTCGGCCACAGGATGGCCGCGGCCGCGTACAGGGATGAATTGTACCGGGAGCAGCCGTTTGTACTGGGGGTGGCGGCATCCGAAATAAGAAAAGAGTTTCCGGAGGATGAGCAGATTCTTGTGCAGGGTATTATCGACGCCTTTTTCTATGAAGACGGAAAAGTAATTCTTGTCGATTATAAGACGGACCGGGTAGCACGGGCGGAGGAACTTGTTCAGCGCTATCAGATACAGCTCGATTCCTACGAGGAGGCCCTCTCACGGGTGACTGGTAGAGAGATTGGGCAGAAACTGATTTACAGTTTTCATCTGGATACAGAGATCGTGCTTTCTTAGATTTCTGACCCTTGCATAATCGTGGATTTTTGTGTATATTACTAACGTTAATGTATAAACATAGTGAACCTGTTTTTTACGTCGGAAGACAGGGCGCTTAACCTCCCGCAAGGGAGTCGGTCTTAACGAAAGAGGGTGAGACTAATGGTAGAGTTAGATCCGATCAGATATGAGCTGAATTCCTACGACGAACCTTTAGTTGAAATGAGGGATTCACTTTAACCTCGCTGTCAAAGAAAAGCGAATTGAAGAATTAAACAGAGAAATGGAAGATCCGCATCTCTGGGATGATCCCCAGGAAGCGCAGAAGAAGACGAAGCTGCTGGCTTCGCTCAAGGCGGATGTTCAGGGTTATGATACGCTTGTCGCCCAGCGCGATGATATCAGAGATATGATCGAGATGGCTGATGAGGAGCCGGACCCGGCGCTCGTGCCCGAAGTAGCCGAGATGTTCAACGAGTTCAAGACAAAGTTCGAGTCGATCCGTATGAAGACACTGCTCTCAGGTGAGTATGACAGCTGCAACGCGATCGTTACTCTGCACGCCGGTACGGGCGGAACGGAGGCTATGGACTGGACCAGCATGCTGTATCGTATGTACACACGATGGGCAGAAGCTCACGGACTTCAGGTGGAAGTGCTTGATATCCTTGAGGGTGATGAGGCCGGTCTCAAATCAGTCACGTTCCAGGTCAACGGTGAGAATGCGTACGGACTCCTTAAATCCGAGCACGGTGTACACAGGCTAGTCCGAATTTCCCCGTTCAATGCCAACGGAAAGCGCCAGACATCCTTCTCGTCCTGCGAAGTCATGCCGGATATTGAGGAAGACCTGGACATTGAGATCGATCCGAAGGATATTCGAATCGATACCTATCGTTCCTCCGGCGCAGGCGGACAGCATATCAATAAGACCTCGTCGGCAATCAGAATCACACATTTCCCGACCGGTATTGTCGTTACCTGCCAGAATGAGCGGTCCCAGTTCCAGAATAAGGATAAAGCATTCCAGGAACTGAAGATCAAGCTCTTTATGCTGAAGCAGCAGGCGAACGCGGAAAAGCTGGATGATATCCGGGGCAAGGTGACTGAGATTGCCTGGGGCAACCAGATAAGATCCTATTTCCTGCAGCCCTATCAGCTGATCAAGGACCTGAGGACAAACGAGGAGCAGACAAATGCGCAGAAGGTGCTTGACGGTGATATAGATCCGTTCATCAATGCGTTCCTGAAGTGGGAAGCGCTTGGCGGACGCGCGGCGGACGCTGCGGCGGACGCGACTGCGATTCGATAAGATTAAATAGAAATGATGAGGAAACCGCTATGATCAATGTTGCAATTATGGGTTATGGCACAGTCGGGGCAGGTGTTTTCAAGGTTCTTACCATGAACCATGATCTCATTGCAAAGCGTGTCGGTGAAGAACTGAACGTCAAGTATGTTCTGGATCTCCGGGAATTCCCGGGCGATCCGGCGCAGGAAGTTCTCACGCATGACTTTAATGATATTCTTAATGATCCGGATGTGAAGATCGTTGTCGAGACTATGGGCGGACTTCGTCCTTCTTACACCTTCACAAAGACGCTTCTCCTTGCAGGAAAGAGTGTCTGCACATCCAATAAGGAACTGGTGGCAGAGCATGGTGTCGAACTTCGCGAGATTGCGAAGGAGAACAATATTAACTACCTCTTTGAGGCGAGCTGCGGAGGCGGTATTCCGATTATCCATGCACTCGACTCTTCTCTGACTGCGGATGAGATCGATGCGGTGACCGGTATTGTAAACGGTACAACTAATTATATTCTGACACAGATGACAGTGCATGATGAGAGTTTTGACGTTGCCCTCAAAGCCGCGCAGGCTAAGGGATTTGCGGAACTTCATCCGGAAGCTGATATCGAGGGACATGATGCCCGCAGAAAGATTGCAATTCTCTCTACGATGGCATACGGAAAACATGTGTCCTATCAGAACGTTGTGACAGAAGGCATTACAGACATCGACACGACGGATATAGAGTATGCGAAGGCTCAGGGACTTAAGATAAAGCTTCTGGCTTCCAGCAGAAAAACGGAACATGGTATTTGGGCTATGGTCGCTCCGATGCTCGTCAGCGCCGAGAATATGCTCTACAATGTCGAAGGCGTTCTCAATGCTATTTATGTGCACGGAAACGCGCTTGGCGACGCGATTTTCTACGGCAGCGGAGCGGGTTCGCTTCCGACGGCCAGTGCTGTCGCAGGCGACATTATTACGATCGCGAGAAGTCTGGATCGGACTCTCCCGTCTGACTGGACAGGTGAAGAGCTCGAGCTCATGCCGACGGATGATATTGAGCATGCGTTCTTCGTGAGGTTCGCAGGCTCGGAAGAAGAGGCGAAAGCCGTTTTCGGTGACATTGCTCCGGTCCGCCTTGACAATGTCGACGGTGAATTTGGATTTATGACGGCTGTCATGACAGAAAAAGCGTTCAGAGAGTGCTCGGAGAAAGCCGGCAAGGTGATTAAGAGCATTCGGAGGGCTTAAAAAATTTATATAGGAATGATCCGGGACAGCTTATTGAGGCGCCCGGACCTCCCGGCTTGGAGGATATATGCTTATTGTAAAGAAGTTCGGCGGTACATCTGTTGGTTCGCCGGAACGAATCATGAATGTAGCTATACGCTGCGTAGAGGATTTTAAAAAGGGGCACGACGTTGTTGTCGTTCTTTCCGCCATGGGAAAGACGACGGATGAGCTCATTGCCCTTGCCCACAAGGTCAATCCGAAGCCGCAGAAGAGAGAACTTGATATGCTGATGACAACAGGCGAGCAGGTCTCTGTCGCGATGATGGCGATGGCGATGGACTCGCTCGGCGTTCGCGCTATTTCCCTGAACGCATTTCAGGTCGCGATGCATACGACCAGCCAGTACGGCAGTGCTCGTCTTAAGAGAATCGACAGTGAACGTATCCATCATGAGCTCGAAGATCGCAAGATTGTTATCGTGACCGGTTTCCAGGGCATCAACAAGTACGATGATCTTACGACACTTGGCCGCGGCGGTTCTGACACGACAGCCGTAGCTCTGGCAGCCGCTCTTCATGCGGATGCCTGCGAGATTTATACGGATGTCGACGGCGTCTATACGGCAGATCCCCGCATTGTCAAGAATGCGAAAAAGATGCCTGTGATCACGTATGATGAAATGCTGGAGCTTGCTACTCTGGGCGCGGGCGTGCTGCATAACCGCTCGGTAGAAATGGCTAAAAAATACGGAGTTACGCTGGTCGTAAGATCCAGCCTCAACTATTCGGAAGGAACCGTTGTAAAGGAGGACACTGGAGTGGAGAAACTGTTAGTCAGCGGAGTTGCTGTGGATAAGGATGCGGATCGCGTATCTGTTATAGGTCTTAGGGATCAGCCGGGGATCGCCTTCAGGCTGTTCGATACACTGGCAAAGGCAAATATCAATGTGGACATGATACTGCAGTCGATCGGCCGCGACGGTACGAAGGATATTTCCTTCACATGCGATGACGGTGTTATGGACGACGCGATCAAGGCAATCGAGGGTGCCAAGGGACGCCTGCAGTATAAGGGTATAGACACCCGCGCAGATGTAGCCAAGGTATCTATCGTCGGAGCCGGCATGATGACAAATCCGGGCGTTGCCGCCAAGATGTTCGAAGCGCTTTACAATGAAGATATCAATATCAGTATGATCTCAACTTCTGAGATCCGCGTCACGGTCCTGATTGATGAGAAGGATGCTGAGCGGGCTGCAACGGCAGTTCACGACGCGTTCAAACTTGCCGATTGATTCCGGGCTTTGTTAATGAGATTTTACATTAGGTTCCTTTTTGTTCAAAATTCGTTCATAATTGGAGGCAAAAAGGCCTTGTTTGGGGAGTGAAAAGTTCATATTTAATTGGAAAACTATTAATATCTGGTTCATAAACCTAAATTAATATATGTACAGTAAGATAAATAACTTACAAAGCCAATTACCTTTTTCTTTTTCATTATCCGTCGAGAGACGGAACTCCTTCCCTTTAAAGAAAAAGAGACCGCACCTGCCAGGCGGTCTCTTTTTTTGTAGCACCAACCCGGCAGAGCGAGGAGTGCCTGACAGAGCGAGGCGTGCTCGCGAAGTGAAGCATATCCTTTAGGGCACGAGTAAGCTCCTGGGGCAGATCTGAGTAGGAGGGATTTCTCTAATGGAATAAAAAAAGCCCTGCCAAAAGGCGGGGCTAAAGGATTTACTATCTGTGTATTATTCAGCTGAGATAGCTTCTGTCGGGCATACAGCTGCGCATGATCCGCAGTCAAGGCAAGCATCAGCATCGATTACATAATGCTCTTCGCCCATAGAGATAGCGCCAACCGGGCACTCGCTCTCGCATGTTCCGCAAGCTACACAATCGTCAGAAATAACATATGCCATGATATAATCCTCCTTTGGTAATAAGACTTGGTGTCATCTATTTATATGTTGATTGTATCGCTTGAATGTGGAGGTAGTAAAGACAAACTGTGTGAAAATGCGTACGAATTTTGATACACCTGGTTAGAAACGGCAAATATTAGAAGAACCGCTGTCTTTTGTAAACATACAGTGCAGATTATGACAGATTTTAGTTCAACGAAGAAAAGTAGTATCGAAGGAGCACGCAATTGCCGGAGGCTTTAGCGGCATTCCGGAAGGTCAGTGTGAAATTGAAGGAGGATGGCGGGGTATTGCAGAAGGCCGACAAGGCATTTGTACTTGAAATCATAAATTGCAGGGATTATAATTACCACACGCAGCAAAAAGATGGTATATGTGCTGCGCGAGACCATGATTCCGCAGTGAGGCAGGACTTGCCTTGAGCAGGGATCTAAAGAGAGGAGATTTTTTATGGTACAGGTCACGAAAGATATGACAATCGGCGAGATTCTTCAGATTAATATGAACGTTGCACCGATTTTCTTCGGCATGGGAATGCACTGCCTTGGCTGCCCGGCTTCGCAGATGGAGACACTTGAGGAAGCTGCTATGGTACACGGTGTAGACGCATCGATCATAGAGAGAGAGATCAATGAATATCTTGCCGCTCATCCGGAAGAGAATAATGAGGTCCTTGCTTAAAAATTGCAGGATTTCCGTTCGAGAGTCAAGACCACCAGCTAAGCTGGTGGCTTGTTCTGCCCCTATAAGGGGCTGGTACCTGCTTGCGCCTGAGGGCGCACTGACGGTC
>JBGUHN010000021.1:0-6849 GCA_045112155.1 Lachnospiraceae bacterium | reverse complement strand
CCCAGCTCATTTTAGGGCAGACGAACTTGAAGGTCTTCAACCCGCAGCGGAGATGGGATGTATTTCCTTCCGGCTTCATGGGAAGGGTCGGATCATGGGGACAGCAGGGTATTCATGTTTAAAAACACGATAATGCGCCGGTTACTCTTCAAAGACGTACAGTGTTATGTCGGACATAAAGACGGTCAAACGACCATGAATATTTACGCACGTTCGAACGAAAAGCAACAAACCAAAGTTACAAAATCAATGACAGAATTGATCTTTGCTTGTGGTTAAATTCTATTTGTCGGTAAAATGTCGTTAAAAATTAACGACAAAATTCTAATACTAAAAAGAGAAATGCCCGAAAACCGCTTAAATACAACGATTTTCAGGCATTAAAAAATCGATGCGACAGGATTTGAACCGGTCGAACGTCCACTGGACGTTCCCGCTCCGCTTCGGTCGGTGCCTACGTGCCCTGCGGGTATAAACGCGTGCCACTGGCACGCAGCGTCTCCGCTCCGCTTCGGTCGGCCCTAAGCGCACGTCCACTGGACGTGCAGGGCCTCTGCGTCCCGAATCGAACATTGCTTTTTGTATACAAGACATCGGGACCTGTAAAGCGCATAAATAGGCCATTTTTGAAGAAAGGAGTGGAAAGCTGGATTGAAAAAGAGCGGCCACTCGCTCAGTGGTCGCTCAACTACAATCTGCTTTTCATGCTACGTTGGATTCACGCAAACGCATTTTAGTGTAGCTTAAGGTCTTAGATAAAGAAATGAATATCCCCAAAATAATCCGTCCAGGCATTAGTAATTTCTTCGCTTCTGGCCTCCAGGATTCTCACAATATTACGCAATGTATGACTGGGAATCTGGGAATTATTGTTTGCTACTAAACATTTGCCAGATTTAGTAATCCATACTTTTGTAGAGTTTTCTCTTGGTTTTCCTTCAGAAATATGTACATGAACCGGTTCTAACGGTTCATTCTCATTCGTCCAGAAATATACCCAGTATGAGCCTATTCTAAAAATTCGAGGCATTCTCAAATCCTCCGTGCTGCGAGAACTCCATTATCAAATGAGCAGTCGACTCCACGATTTCTTTATATTTTTTCATCTCTTCCTCAGTAAAGCCTGTCACTTCTGTCCAGTTATAGTCTGGCAAATAGCAGGTAGCGTGATGAAAACAATCCTTTTCATCCGGCTTTTCTATATAGACCTTTACCTTTCCATCCTTAAGCATTTCTGAATGGACTATTTCAGTTTCATCATTTAATGTCATAAATGGATACATCATCGTTCTGCCTCCTTATAGGAGTCTGAGGTATTTCGTGAGCTGCTGAAACTACAGATTGGGAACTTTATTTTATCATTCTGTGTGTTTTATATAATCAACTATACCACACATAGGCTGCATTCGAAACAAAAAACATATAAGTGTCTGGTATAAAACATTTCGATCATCTTCTACTCGATCATCCCCATCGTGTGGGATCTGATAATTGTCTGACGCTCCAAATACGTTTTAAGGTTGTTGTGACATGCGACTCCCTTTATGTCATCATGCGTTTTCTAATTTAGGTTCACAGAGCGAATTCCATTATCCGGAAAGCGCGTAAATAAGCCATTTTGAAGAAAGGAGCGGGATCATTTTTGAGCGTAATAATGCTCACAGAAATTCAGGAATTTCTGCATGCCACTGTTTATATAACGCCCTCTTCTCCAGATCACACCTGCTTTCGTATGAATCTCCGGGACGAGCGGGATACCAATAATTTCGGGAAGGAGAGGGAGCATATCCTGATAGAGGAAACAGCCGCAGCTGCCCTGCTTCATGAACTTTAATATGGTCGTGATCTGGCTGCTGCGCATGACGACCCGGGGCTGCATATCGAGCGCCGAAAATCTGTCCTGAAGGATACGATTCTGAACAGAGTCCTGGTTATAGAGGATCAGCGGGGCTTTATCCAGCATTTCCAGACGAATCTCTGATTTTTCCGCAAATGGATGAGCGCGCCCCACACAATAGAGAAGCGGCTCCGACAGGAGAAGCCTTGCATGGAACTTATCGACATTTGGTATCTCCATATTTATGAGGGCAATATCCAGAATGTCATTTTGCACAAGGTCACAGGCTCTTATGGATCCGAACTCCTGAAGTTCCAGCCATATATCCGGATACTCATCATGGAACGCATTGAGCAGTTCGGGAAAGAAAATTGTGCTGAGCATAGGCGGGATCCCAATTCGCACAGTCGCCTTTGACAAAGCGGAAGAAGCATAGTCTGCCCGGAGATCCTCACAGTCGGCAAGAATAGCGGACACCTTATTATAGAATATCTCACCCTCCTCCGTCAGGGATAGCTGGCTGCCGGAGTGGGTGAATAGAGTCAATGAAAATTCTTTTTCAAGTTCCCGTATCGCAATAGATATTGTGGGCTGCGTAACGAACAGAGCTTTTGCAGCCTGCGTGATGCTGTGGTAGCGGGCTGCTGTGCAGAAATATCGAAGCTGTGCGAGTGTCATAGTATATCCTCCATCCTCCCGGGCAGATCATGTCCTTATGTTCCTGACGAGGTGCATACTGTCACCTGTTCTTCGTATAAGTGCATCCTGCCGGATGTACTTATACTACCGCACAAACGGGCATTTGCATATAAAAATTTTTAATGCAGATGAAATTTTCATTAATTTGATTTTTGCACATAGAGTGATTTACAATAGAGTCACAAGAAAGACAGGCGGCCGCCGTCAAAGCAGAAAGACCAAAAGTGAAAGATAGCCAAAGGCTTAGGACTCGAGGTCGAATAAAAAGTGGGAGGATTACTTAATGTCACAAACTACCATCACATTGCTTTTTCTGGCCTTCGCCATCATAAGTTTCATTCTGGAGAAGATTCCGCTTGGGCTCACTGCCACGATCGTAGCGCTGGGCCTCAATCTTACAGGAGTTCTGGACGTCTCACAGACATTTGCGGGTTACATAAACAGCAACGTCATTCTCTGCGTCGGCATGTTCGTCGTCGGCCAGGCCCTCTTTGAGACCGGGATGGCCAATAAGATCGGCGGGGTCGTCACCAAATTCGCAAAATCCGAGAGGATGCTCATCATTGCCATCATGATCATCGTTGGCATCATGTCCGGATTCCTTTCCAACACAGGAACAGCTGCTGTTCTGATCCCTGTCGTGTGCGGTATCGCAGATGAATCCGGATACTCAAGAAGCCGCCTTCTGATGCCGCTGGTCTTCGCGGCAGCCCTCGGAGGCAACCTCTCCATCATCGGCGCACCGGGCAACCTCATGGGTGTCAATGCGCTGCAGGAGATGGGGGAGCCGACAAGCTTCTTCATGTACGCTCCGGTAGGCGTTCCGATGCTGGTAGCAGGCATCATCTATATGGCCTTCGTCGGCTACAGATTCCTGCCGGATACCAGAGGTGCTCAGCTGGACAGCGTAGAAGAATCAAAGAATTTCGATAATGTTCCGAAATGGAAACAGTACGTCTCTCTTGCGATCCTAATCATCTGTATCCTGGCCATGATCTTCGAGGATCAGATCGGCATCAAGCTTCAGGTAACAGCATGTATCGCAGCATGTATCCTGGTCCTCACAGGTGTCGTCACCGAAAAAGAAGCGCTGAAATCCATCGACCTCAAGGTCGTCCTGCTCTTCGGCGGTTCACTCGCCCTTGCGACAGCTCTTGACTCTACCGGAGCCGGTGCCCTGATCGCGGACACGATCGTAGGCTTCCTCGGAACAAATCCGAACCCTATGATCCTTCTCCTTGTCATCTTCATCGTAGGCTGCGCGCTGACGAACTTTATGTCGAACACAGCAACGACTGCGCTGATGGTGCCGATCGCAAGCTCACTTGCGGCAAGCCTCGGTGCAGACCCGAGATCCATGATCATAGCAACTGTCATCGCATGCTCCTGTGCATACGCTACACCGATCGGAATGCCCGCCAACACAATGGTCGTCGGCCTCGGCGGATTCAAGTTCAAGGATTATGTCGTAGCCGGACTTCCGCTGATCCTGATTTCCTTCGTGATCTGCATGGTCCTGCTGCCGATCCTGTTCCCGTTCTACCCGTAAAACAGATTTTAAGTCCATATTGATCAGGGTCCTAAAGGCGCCTTAAGATCCTGTGACAGATACACCTTAAGGTAATATGCAACTGGTAACTAAGCACACAGAAACATTATATAAAGTTGGAGGAATTATTATGACACATGAAGAACAAGTCAAAAGAATGACCGACATGATTGCCAAGTTTGTCGGATTCACGGGGAAAAAGCTGCCGGATGATGTAATTGCCAAGCTTACCGAACTGCGGGAGAAGGAGACCGAAGCTATGCCGAAGGTCATTTACGATACCATGTTCCGCAATCAGGAACTGGCGGTCAAGCTCGACCGTCCGTCCTGCCAGGATACAGGTGTTCTGCAGTTCTGGGTCAAGTGCGGCACGAAATTCCCGCTGATCGATGATCTGGAAGCGCTTCTCAAGGAAGCAGTCGTAAAGGCTACATTTGAAACACCACTCCGGCACAATTCAGTCGAGACATTCGACGAGTACAACACAGGCAAAAATGTAGGCAAGGGTACACCGACTGTCTGGTGGGACATCGTTCCGCACTCTGACAAATGTGAGATCTACACCTACATGGCAGGCGGCGGCTGCACACTTCCCGGCTGCGCGACAGTCCTTATGCCCGGTGAAGGATATGAGGGCGTTACCAAGTTCGTCATGGACCGCATGACATCCTATGGTCTCAACGCTTGTCCGCCGCTTCTGGTAGGTGTCGGCGTGGCAACTTCTGTCGAGACAGCAGCGCTCCTCTCCAAGAAAGCCCTTATGCGTCCGATCGGCTCACACAATGAGAACGAGAGGGCAGCCAAGATGGAGAAACTTCTTGAGGACGGTATCAATGCCATCGGCCTCGGTCCACAGGGCATGGGCGGAAAGTACTCTGTTATGGGAGTCAACATTGAAAATACAGCCCGTCATCCGTCTGCGATCGGCGTCGCTGTCAATGTCGGCTGCTGGAGCCACAGACGCGGCCATATCATCTTTGACGCAGATCTGAACTACGAAATCACAACACATACGGGGGTGGAATTATAATGGTTAAATATGAGAACGGAAAAAAGATCCTGGTAACACCTATCTCTGCTGAAGATCTTGCTGATATTAAGATTGGCGATATCCTGTATCTGTCGGGCAGCCTCACGACCTGCCGCGATGTTGCTCACCGCCGCGTTGTCGAAGAGGGAAGAGAGATTCCCGTGGATGTCCGCAATAACGCGATTCTTCATGCGGGCCCGATCATTCGCCCGCTCGAAAACGATAAGTTCGAGATGGTCTCTGTCGGTCCGACAACTTCCATGCGTATGGAGAAGTTTGAATATGAATTCGTCAAGACAACAGGTGTACGCGTGATCGTCGGAAAAGGTGGCATGAAAGAGCAGACAGCAGCTGCATGCAAGGATTTCGGATGCATCCATGTGGTCATCCCGGCAGGCAATGCCGTTGTCGCAGCGGTCGCCGTTGAGGAGATTGAAAGAGCGGAGTGGAGAGATCTGGGCATGCCGGAGACTCTCTGGAACTGCAGGGTAAAGGAGTTCGGTCCGCTTATCGTTTCGATCGATGCCCAGGGCCGCAACTACTTCGAGGAGAAGAAGGTAGAGTATAACAAGCGCAAAGACGAACAGATTGAGAAGATCTGCAAGGAAGTAAAGTTCATTAAATAATCCCTTTATATACTGTTTCCACTTTACTGGGATCGCCGCATATGCATCACTGCATATGCGGCGGTCCCGCTTTTCGTTTTGTGTCTCCGCTTCGCTTCGGTCGGCGCCTACGTACCCTGCGGGTATAAGCGCACGTTATCCAGCCACGTCTTTCGTTCTATTTCCTTGATAATATCGTACGATTCTGTTATGCTTAAGGAAACAGAAGGGAGGCGATTTTCATGTCAATAACCGCAACAGAGCTTAAAAAAAACCTGAATAAATACCTGATGCTTGCCGCCACGGAAGATGTTTACATCACACAATACGGAAAAGTCGTGGCAAAACTGTCTAACCCGTTTCAGGACAGGGTGGATGTCGCCAGGTCTCTGTTCGGCATCCTTCCGCAGACAACAACCTATGAAGAAGCCATGGACGAAAGGGCCGCTGAACTATGAGAGTATTGCTTGATACAAACATCCTCGTGGATGTCCTGCAGCAAAGAGAACCCTGGAGGCAGGACGGCGAAATCATTTTCATCGCCGCCGCTATGAATCAGATCACTGCCTGTGTCACCGCGAAACAGATTGCCGATATCCACTACATGACAAAAAAAGCATTTAAAGGTCATGCACATGTCGATTATCTTGCGAAACAGGTCATTGGAAAACTGATGACGTTCATGGAGCTTGAAGATACAAGCGCTGCTGACTGCCAGGCTGCAATGGGCATTAATAACAATGATTTTGAAGATGCGATGCTGATGGCCTGCGCTGCCCGCGAAACCATGGATTACATTGTCACAAGAAATGTCACACACTTTAAAGGTTCTTCAGTACCTGTGGTCACACCTGCAGATTTTGTAAAGATCCTGAATCAATCAGACATCAAATGAAGCAGCCGCATAGTTAAGACCATATATAAAAGAAATGCGTGTCAGCAAACTGTTCCTGCGTAATTCCTTTCTCCTTGCGAAGGCCTTTCAGGAAAGCCCCTACTTTAATCTGATCCATGCGGAGTCCTCCTTTCATCCTCATTATATTTAGGCGTTTGCGAAACGCCAGAAGCCGCATAAATACGGCATTCTTTTGGTTACAAAATAAAACAACTCCTCACTGGTTCATGGTAA
>JBGUHN010000020.1:0-11841 GCA_045112155.1 Lachnospiraceae bacterium | reverse complement strand
GATCATTTTCTGCTTCCTTTTGGAAAGAAAAGCGAGCTTGTCAAAAAGGGATATCTGCTGAGCGGAATTCGGGACAAAGGACATGGGGCACCTCGTAAATGATAGTAGAATTTCTATCTCTATTATACTACGATGAGGGCTGGAAAACCGCATAAATCCAACACAGAGTCGACTATATGGAATTCATGAACTGTATTCAGTTGTCAAAGGGCAGAATTAATAGTTGCTTGTAATTGGTGTCATCACCAATACTTTTGGCGACCATATCAAGTTATTGTAAAATAGTATGAACAGCATGCAGCAAATGATGCTGCCCAACCAAAAGACCCCTAGCTACAAATGATGCCGCCCAATGAACAGAAACTGCCTAAAGCAGAAATCGCCCACTCGCAAAGGAACTTACACAATGGACTACACACATCACTACTTATCCCCGCTCGGCGGAATCACGATGGCCTCCGACGGTGAATACCTGACCGGTCTTTGGTTCGACGGACAAAAATACTTTGCGGATACACTCTCAGTTCAGCGTGAAGAAAAGAACCTCGACGTTTTTCGCCGGGCAGATAACTGGCTTGATATTTATTTCAGCGGAAAAGAGCCGAATTTCACACCGCCGCTCCGCATGAAGGGAACCGAATTCAGGCAGGAAGTCTGGCAGATTCTTCTTACCATCCCGTTCGGAAAAACTATGACCTACGGTGCAATCGCGAAGATTCTTGCCGCCCGGCGCGGAACCGATGCAATGTCGGCTCAGGCCGTCGGCGGCGCTGTCGGCCACAACCCAATCTCGCTCATCATCCCCTGCCATCGAGTGGTCGGAACAAACGGAGCCCTCACCGGCTATGCGGGAGGGCTCGAAAAAAAGGCCTGGCTTCTTGATATGGAAAGTCAATCCTCAGTAATCTTCACCACGAACGCCTTCGAATAGCCCTCGTAAGGCTGGGCCAGTCCGATAGACCACCCGTGCATATCGGCAATCATTTTGCAAATGGAAAGCCCAAGGCCGCTGCCTCTATCCCCGCTCCTCGATTTATCCCCCTTCACAAAGGGTTCGAAAAGCTTTGCGGCCTGACCTTCTATGGGAACGCCGCTATCCGCCACAGCCAGGAGCTCAGCGCCGGCTATGCGCTTCACAGATACTGCTATTTTCGTTCCCGAAGGATTGTGGCGCATCGCGTTTACGAGAAGATTATTGATGAGACGGCCAGCCTGCGTCCTGTCCAGACTCACAACGAAGGGAGTCTCCGGAATGTCAGCGATCAGCTCCATACCGGCCTCCTCCACATCAGTGTACAGAGAGGCTGCGATTTCAGCGACAAGTTCGTTGACATCGCAGTCCTTTTTATTCAGCTTATAGTCTGTGCTCCCGAGCTTTACATAGTCAAAAAGAAGATTGATGAGTTCACTCATGCGCTCGGATTTTTTGCGAATGGCCTCCAGGTATTCTTTCTGCTGGGCAGGCTCCTTCACCATACCGTCACTTAGAGCTCCCGCATATCCGGCGATAGTGGTAATCGGGGTCCGAAGGTCATGGGCAAAATCCGAGAACATCCGGTTCCTCTTTGCGGCATAAGCCTCCCTCTCCTTCTCGCGCTGCTCTTCCAGTTCATTCACACGCCGTGCAACGAGCCACGCATAGACCATTACCCCTGCAGCGAGCGGAGCCAGTATAATCGCAAAGATAGCCAGAAGCAGCAGAAAAATCTGAGATCTGCCGAGAACACTCAGAACAGCTCCCTCTCCTCTGCCGAAAAACGCGATATATATGAGGCTAAAAATATCCTGAAGCCTCAGGCTGTTCGAAGCGGATTCCATCTGCGCTGCAGCCGCCGCAATAGGCAGAAGTATCTGCCTCACAGCGCCCAGCACAATTATCTCAAATAAAGCAACAGCCCCCATGACCGCTACCAGCCTGGTAACCAGGTACGATTTCAGGTTATCCATCACATGCTCCAATTCCAGTCTAAGTCGTCCATGTTTTACCGCTCAAGCCTGTATCCAAGCCCCCGGATCGTGCGAATATAAGCCGAAGGATCCTCCGAGAGCTTAGCTCTCAGCTTGCTTATACACACCATGATATTGTTGTCAGCCACAGCGTATTCCTCGCCCCAGCCCCGCTCAAATATCTGCTGGCGCGTGAACACTTTCCCGGGGTGCTCCATGAACATAGAGAGAATCTTGAATTCCACAGACGTAAGATCGATCCGAACGCCATCCTTATAGAGGCAGCATTCATCGAGGTCGAGCACCAGGTCTCTGTGGGTCAGGACATCATGCTTCGCGTCCCTTTTCTTCTCCCCGTGAAGTTCATGATACCGTCTCAGGTTAGAGCGCACGCGTGCGACTGTCTCCAGCGGGTTGAACGGCTTTACAATATAATCGTCCGCTCCGAGATCGAGTCCGAGTATCTTCTCCGGATCCGTGTCCTTGGCCGAGATAATAATCACAGGTATATTGCTCGTCTCCCTGACTTTGCGCAGGACGTGAAAACCGTCCATCTTCGGCATCATGATGTCAAGCAGGCAGAGATGATAATCTCCGCCTGCCAGTAATTTCACTGCTTCTTCGCCATCCGCTGCCTCTCCCACGGCATACCCGGCATTTTCCAGGTAGAGCCGGAGCAGGCTGCGGATCTCGCTCTCGTCATCTGCAATCAGGATTCTGTCCATACCACAACGTCTCCTTCATTACGTCCGTATCTTAAAAATTCATACAGGGCTGCATTTGTCATATTCCTATACGGGAACACGTAGAAGATGCCTGCAAGACCTATAGTGATCAGTGACAGCAGGTGCCATCCCAGGAAGGACAGGTCAAGGACAAATGCTCTCCACTTATTACCCCTCATCATATCCCTGCTCATTGCAAATACTTCCTTCGTGCTCATCTCGGGATTCTCAGCGAGAATATAATTTACCATTCTATACTCGTATGACTTGATGATGCCCGGAATGATAAGGAGCAGGCCCCACAGGACGATATACAGGTCCCTCAGGAATACTGTCTTTACTACATTCAGGTAACCATGATCATAGCAATAGGCAAGTTCCCTGATCTCCGCCTTATCATTAAGGTTCCTCACGAAAAATCTGGCTGTGCCGGCTTCCAGCGGATTGAACAGAAAGGCGTGGATAGCGGCTATCACAATGAACAGCACGATAAAGAGAAGGATACCTCCGACCACAAGTGCAAATATTCCTATTCCTCCGATCGTATTCCGAAGCTCGATCAGAAAATCCGTGAATCCCACGGGAATAGAATCGGGGTCGTCGGAATCTATCAGATCACTCGGGTTTAGAACTATCTCGGGAAATTCTATGATGTCCTGAGCCTGACCTACAGTTTCGCTCTGCTCTGCCTGAGTCGTTACTGCGTTTGCATCGCTCTCATTGCTGCCGCCTCTTCCTCCGAATCCGAAATTCACGGCGCCGCGCACCATGAACACGAGAAGCAGGCTGACTAATACTGCCTTCCAGTAATTTCTTTTAAATGAGAGTTTGCCTTTTTCTTTAAGCTCTTTTCTTGTCCACATAACTTACGCCTCCTTTATATGAATCAGCTGCGTTACTTTTCCTTTGTTGGCACAAGAATATCATCTCTATCTTTCAGGCAAACATGCTTAACCTTAACGTAACCTTAATTAACCTTATCGGAAGTTCCGCAAGGAACTCCCGATAAAGGGCGATGACAGGAACCTTCCTCCCGCTTAAGGTCATGTCTCACTCACGGAACATGAACCGATGATTCAGGGCAGCTTCATCTGCCGGGATTTCGAATAATCTCGGCAATAGAAAGAAAGCCTTCCGTCTTCATAAGCGCAAGCCCCTGTGTCTCATCGCCTAGGACCACCAGCTGGTCACCGGCTTTAAGATTGAATATCTTTCTGGCCTTTGCGGGTATGACTATCTGCCCTTTTTCGCCGATTGTCACCACGCCGAACAGGTGCTTCCCTTTCGGCGGGACGCTGACATTCAGATTTTTGTCCGGCTCAAAATTGGCAAGATCATCCAGAGACACACCGAACGTCTCAGCCAGAAGCCTGCTTTTTTCAAGGTCGGGCATCGTCTCACCGGATTCCCACTTGGCAACCGCCTGTCTCGAGACACCTACCTTCTCCGCGACATCTTCCTGGGTCAGGTTGTGAAGTTTCCGAAGCTGCAGCATATTATCCTTGAACATTTTTCTTCTCCTTCCTGATACCCAGCACTGCCCAGCGGAAGAACGGGATCCTTGAAATCACGGCATACAGCAGATAGCCCGCAAGGAATCCACAGATCAGGGTCAGCAGGTATGCTGCCGGCGCCGGCATGATTCTCTTCTTTGCCACGTAAAGTGCAAATATCGATATCCCCAGATAATGGAACACATACAGGCCGAAGCTCTGCCGTCCCATCCATTTGGTAAAGCGGTTCTCAAAGTCCCCGTACTTTGCCATTCCTCCCAGAACCGCCAGACACATGAACCAGCAGTAGGATGTGAAAAGCGGTGTGCGGTTGACAGGTGCGATTGCGTAATTCTCCCCGAAATACACAATACAGAATGCGATTCCAAGGATACATGCTATAAATAAAAGTGGAAGGAACCATTTTTTGAGAAGCTCGATCACCTCATCATGAGAGAACACGTAGTATCCGAGGAAAAACATGAACGCGTAGAGTCCGAAACGATAAACCGCAATGATCGGTGTGTTCAGGATCTGTGCAAATGCCCAGCATACCGCTGTCATAGCCACAAGCACCGGCATGTTGGTCTTTCCGCCTGCCTTCCACAGCCTCTCTTTCTCAATCCTGCGAACAGGGATCAGGATCATTGAGAGCAGCCACAGGACCTGAATATACCAGAGGGCTCCGGTTCCGGAGAGCATCATAATGCCGAAAAGTGCTGCTTTGGGGACATGTCCCATCGTATCGAACGCGCCGCCGATCGCCATATTCACATAGCCCTGAATGAACTGAAAGGCAGCCAGACCGATTGTGGAGGGCACCAGATACCGTCTTGTACGGCTGCGAATGAACTCCTTCTCGCTGCGAGTATTCAAGCTGTACCTTGCGCACATGCCCGACACTATGAAGAGGATCGACATGAACCACGGGTAAACGACATACATGTAGAGATCGACATACTGCGGATCGGCATCTGTGATCCGGCCGACCACGCCGAGGATTCCCTCCGCATTGTACATATAGACCACGTGATAAATAACGACAAGCACGACTGTGATCCATCTTATATTATCTAAGTAGGATTTTCTCATACATATACCACCTTTGCAATTATTCTTAACATGATTGTATCGCGGTATATGTAAACTTTCCACCAACCAAACTTGTCATATAATACCTACTTTTGTTAAGAACAGTTGCATCCGGGTCAATGTCCACCGTGGCTGTTTGTGAACTTCAGCACGATATCACAGGTGTCCAACACGGCTGCTTATGAACTTCAGCACAATGTCATAAAAATCCTTGCTCTCCTCAAAAGCCCCGTGGCCCAGTCCCTTAAAGACATACAGCTCACTTCCGGCGATTCCGCTGTGGAGCTCGTCCGCGGCATCTGTTCCTACCGTTTTGTCCTCATCTCCCGCCATGATCAGCGTGGGACATTTAATCTTTGACAGTTCATCCCTTGCGTCAAAGCCAAGTATGGCCTCAGCATTTCGGTAAAAGCGCTCATAATTCTTTGGCTTCGTGAATCTCGCAACAACCGGGAACAGCCTGCGGTTCTTGTCGAGGTAGGCATCAGAATACATTTTCTCCGCTGTATCGACCATCAGCAAAGTGTGGTCTCCTCTCTGCGCAATCCCGATCCAGCTTGATACTGTTTTCTTCACTGTGTCGTTTGCCCAGGGCGAAGTTACCGCGAGCACAAGGCGGTCAACGATTTCAGGATGATCGATTGCCATATACTGCGCGATCATGCCTCCCTGGGAGACTCCCATCACGCAGGCTTTCCCGATACCCAGCTTTCTCATGGCTGTGACCTGGTCCTCGGCCATCTGCCTGATCGTGTATCCTTTCGGCATCTTATTCATCCTGCTGAACATATACACAGTAAACTCTTTAAAATACTTCCTGTACTGAGAACCCAGAATAAAAGCCTTACCTTTTACCGTGGCAAGTCCGTCCGACAGTCCGGGCAGGACCACGAGAACTCTTTTGCCGCTCCCGAAAGAGACATAATACATATCCGTACTGCCAAGATCTACACATCCGTTCTTAGAATCGATAGCCATTTCACATGCCTCCTTGATTGTGCTGATTTGCCCGGAGAGCCTGCCGTAACGATACCGGTGCTGCTTTCCGTATGCGGGACTTGAGGCTCTAATCCGGTCAGCGACAGCTGACATACAATATAAGAATATCAATCGTTCCCCGCTTCTGCAAGACACACCTTTCGGGAGGCGGAACACTGCATCTACTGAAGGTCTGTCCTGTAAGTTTCAAGTCTCGCTCGCGAGACTTGGCGCGAGATTCGGGTCAGCGACAGCTGACATAAATCAAGGGACTGTCGCATTAAGTCGCGCCACCACTATATATGGCAGACGTTATTTGCAAATGTCCGCCATATATAGTGGTGACACCGTCTAATGCGACAGCCCCCTTTAGCATTTATCACAGCGCATCGGACAACCCGGTACGCCGTTTTATTCACTTACCGCCCTTCAGCAGCGCTACCACTTCCTTGTAGTTCGGGCTCTTTCTCTGAAGCTTCTCAGCCGTCTGCAGCTTGAGGAAGCCGTCGTACTTCTCATGCGGCAGCACATAGAAACGGTCCTCTTCTATCGCAGCCCATACCTGCTCGGCATGTCCCTCGATCGGAAGACCTGTCTCGATTACATACTTGGCTTCCGCCTGGCCTTATTTGCGTCCGGTCTCCATGAACGTTGTCTTGTCATACCATGCCGGCAGGATCTTCTTCATGAGCTTGTCAGCGTCCACATCCTCAAGCTTCTGGAGCGCCGTGATCAGCAGATTGTTCTCTGCGTACGCGCCGCCGACGATTGTCTGAACGGGGATGCAGCCCCACGGGTCATCCTTGCTGGAGTTGATCTCAAGTTTCGTGATGTAGCCCGGTGTCCATGCGTCATACGTGTAATTTACGATGTTCCTGATCAGGCAGGTATTGGTGAATCTCCATACACCGTTCTCATCCGGCAGACGGTCAAAGTGGAAGTAATATCCGCTGCCCGCTGTCTTCTTGCCCGGTGCAGGTGCCTGGAACAGAACGTGTGTGAGCGGATGATTGTAGCTGCCGAGTTCCATCTCGATCTTCACAATCTGCGCGCCTCTTCTCACTACGCCGACCTCGACTTTCGTTCCGTTCTTTCTGATGACAAATTCAGCGTCCAGTTTCTTCGGAATTGCGGAATTGTCGCGTCCGAGCTGGGTCGCCATCTCAGCGCCCTGGCCGCCGAGGAGCAGACTGATCGGATACATGCCGAGCTGGCCCTTATATGTGCAGTAAATGCCGAGGATCGTCTCATAGTAGTTATCTGCAAATGTCGGATCCTTTATATGGCACACCGAAAGCGTTACGACAGGAACCGAGAACGGCTCGAGCGGCTCCGGCAGAAGTTCGCGAATTACATCCGGATGTGTGAGGAACGCAAGGTATACGCCTTCCTGTCCGCGCATATCGGAGATCTTCGCAAAGTTCTTCACCTCATCGTCAGAGAGTACAAAGCTCGGCTTCGGGGCCTTGAAGAGTTCTGCCGCGACTTCATATCCGGTCCTGGTTGCAGGCGCGATGACGCCGTCCTTGATTGCGGATCCGACCAGTTTGACCGGAATTCCCTTCTCTTCAAGCGCTCCCTTAAGGCTCTGATCCGGACGATATCCGAGAGACAGCACTACAGCCTCCGCCTCGATCTTCTTATCTTCCTTCGTGTCGACATTTTCAACGATCACGCCGTCCGGAGTGATTTCCTTCAGAGCGTGGCCGAGAGCCCACGCGATATCCATCTTGCGCAGTCTGGACATAATATCAAGAACGTTGTTCTTATAGGCATTTGTTCCGGCAGCTTTCAGCATATCTACAAATGTGACATGGCAGCCCTTAGCTCCGAGGAACTCACCTGTCTCGAGACCTGTGAGGCCTGCGCCGATCATTGCAACAGACTTGCCGCTGATATCTTTCCTGCCGGTCAGGACTTCTTCGATCGTGTAGACATTTGCACCGTCTACGCCCGGAATACTCTTAGGAATAATCGACTTCGATCCTGTAGCCAGAATGACAGCATCAGGCTCCATAGCCGCGATTTCATCGGCAGTCGCCTCTTTTCCGAGCTGTACCTCAACGCCAAGGCGGGCAAAGCTGTCCCTGTAATAGTCCGCGATCCACTCCATCCTCTCTTTGAGCGGCGGAAGTTTGGCAAGATTTACAGTGCCTCCGAGAGACTCCTGACGATCGATAAGGGTAGTCTTTATGCCTCTTCTTGCCAGTGTCTCCGCAGCCATCATGCCGCCCGGGCCACCGCCGACGACAACAACCTTGTGTCCGCCCGTATCCGGTTCAAGATCGCCATAGCGCTCCTCATTGCAGGTGAGCGGGTTGACGGCACATTCGAGCGGAAGACCCTGAGCGTTCAGTCCCATCAGCGTCTCGAAGCATCTCAGGCAGTTAATACATTTCTTGAGCTCACTCTCTCTGCCCTGCTGTACCTTGATGCCCCATTCCGGATCGGCGAGCCAGGATCTGCCCATACCGACGAAATCAACAACTCCGCCCTCGATGAAAGCTTCCGCAACTGCCGGCTCGCGGATGGAAGATACCGCAATGACCGGAATATTTACATTGTCACGGACAGCCTTTACGAAATCTTTTCTCCAGCCCTGCGGGAAGGAGATCGGCTCAACTGCCATGAGACCTGTCTCGTAGAGAGCACAGCTGACGTCGACAAAGTCGATGCCTGCAGCTTCCATCGTCTTCACAATGCGGATACCGTCCTGAATATGGATATAATCTTCCGTAACGCCGATCGTATTAAGGAATTCATCAACTGATACGCGGCAGCCAAGTACATAGTCCTTACCGCACTTCTTGCGAATATCCTCAATGATCTCGAGTACCAGCCTCATCCGGTTCTCGAAGCTTCCGCCGTATTCATCCGTTCTCTTGTTGGTGTACGGGGAGAGGAACTGCTGCAGCAGATATCCATGTGCACAGTGGAGCTCCACGCCATCGATGCCTGCCTTCTTGCAGCGAAGAGCGGCATCACCGAACTGCTCTACCAGCTCGTGGATCTCATCCAGCGTCATCGGACGAGTCTCCTGCTTAGAGACGTTGCACATACGGTCCGAAGCGGAAACACAGGGCTGTCCTCCGATCAAAGTGGACACACCTTCACGGCCGGGGTGATGAAGCTGAATAAAGATCTTGCTTCCGTACTTGTGGACTGTCGAGGCAAGACGTGCCAGTGAAGGAATGTGGCGATCGCTTGTCGCGGCAAGCTGACGGAACATTCCGACGCCGGTCTTCTCATTGACCTTGCAGATCTCAGGCATAATAAGTCCGCAGCCTCCCTTGGCTCTTGCTTCAAAGTAGGCAAGCATCGCGGGGCCGGCTGTACCGTCAAGCTCTGCCAGGTTCGTTCCCATTGGGGTCATCACGAGACGGTTCTTAATTTCAACATTCCCGATACGCCCCTTTTCAAAAAGTTTATCGTACATTTTGCAACCTCCTTTTCGTATTGATTACGGTCTAAAACTTCCCACACCCACTCTCAGTATTACCGCCTCATAAACATGTACTCTCAGGGACGCTCTCGCTCGGCCTCGCTGGCAGCGGTACATAAGAAATTTTCTTCGCTATAGCTCGAAAATTTCAAGTACCGGCCGCTCGGCGACGCCCTGCGAGTACACGGTTTATAATGCGGCTGTGCTTTTGACTCGGAGTGGGAAGCATTAGTTACGAGCACAATCATCTGCTTATATTGTATATCAGAGGAGTGCAAATAACTATGGACGCGGTATATGAATCAGAATTGACATTTTGTGCATGATGCACTAATCTTTAGATATGAGCAAAAAAACAGACAGATATCTACAGAACATCGAATAGATTAACATTAATGATTATTACAAAACAAAAGGAAGAAAAAAGATGACATTCAACGACATTGTCAATGAAATAAGTCACTCCGCACCCATAGAAGTTCTCTCTGTTTCGTCCGGAGAAGATATCTCCAAGGTGCGGCTTTGGGCAAATCACACAGAGTCCGATATGGAAACCACCCTCTACTTTGGTTACGATAGACAACCTGAAGTGTGGCCTAACCACTATATTCTTGCATGCGACCGGGCTGATTTCGCATTTGCCGATGCCTCACCGGATCTTGCCATCATATCAATGGATCAATTCGCGGCCGTTTTCAATCACATTCAGGACTTTCTGTCAGAGCGGAATGAAAATGATTATCTGCACTATCTCATGGAAACCGCCGATAAAGCACAGAGTGTCGACGGGTTGATTGATACAGCTTCGCAGACCTTTGGCGCCTCCCTGGTCCTGATTGACAGAGATTTCCGGATTCTCAGCTATTCGACTGCGATACCGGTGACAGATGATCTGTGGGTGGATAATATAAGAAAAGGATACTGCGATTATGAATTCATCACTGAAGTAAAGAAGTTGAAATCCGTACAGATGGCTGATCCCGGCACCACGCCTTTCGAAGTGACCTGCTCCGCATCGCCATACCGCAAGCTGGCCTGTAAAGTCTACTGCAGAGACGCCTGGATCGGGTCTCTTCTGCTGATTGAGGGCGATCAGACTTACCGGACAGAACATGCCGAGATGCTGCGCATGCTCAGCTCCGTCACGGGATACACGCTGCTTTCCTACTCACCCGAGCTGCTGTACAGATCAAGTGACTACCAGAGTTTTCTTTACAACCTTCTCATAGGTACTCCGCTCGAAAATCTGCCTGAAACCTACAGGACTATGAAGTTCCAGGAAAACATGAAGCTCCTGTACTTCAGACCGGAGAATTCCGAGAAACCTCCGATCAAGGGAAGGTCTCTACGCGAAGCGTTCCACAGGGAACTGCCCGAGTGCCATGTGATCACCTACAGAAAAGCTACCATCGTTGTATGCAGCATTGCTGACGCGGAGAAGATCCAACATTTGCTGAATCTGTTTCCGTCAGATTATAACGTGAGCGTGGGAATCAGTAATTCTTTTCACAGGATCGAATACCTTCGGGAGGCACTGCGTGAAGCCCAGGATGCTCTGTCGACAGGAAAGAGTATTGACTCAAAGCGGCGGGTATTTCCGTTCGAGGAACTCAGTATTTCCATTATGCTGAGGCACTTCTCGGAGAAGGAGGATATATCCCGGTTCATCCATCCGGCTGTCCTTCGCTTGAAACAGTATGATGACGAGTATAATACAAAGCTTTTGACGACAGTCCGGGAATACATACAGCAAAGCGGCAGTATAAAGAAGACGGCAGAAGCTCTCTTTATGCATCGCAACAGTGTAATCTACCGTCTGCGAAAGGCGGAGGAAATCTGCGATATCTCTCTGGACGATCCCGACACTCAGTTCGCTCTGCGGATGTCGTTCTGCATACTCAGAACACTGGGGTGAGTCTGAACTAGTACGGGTCTTTGAGCGCGTATCCAGACTTGTGTCATGAGTATTGCGCGGTGAAGATTCAAGTCTCGCTCGCGTCCATATAGATTTAGATGTGTCATTGTAATACAATATAAGAAAAGAAGGAGGATTGCTATGGCTCATAAGAATAAACCGGTGAAGCTCACATGGATAAATCCACGTGCTTCCATATGCGGCTCACGCCGCAGGGCCGCTTTAGGCGGCCGGACTAACGCACCTGCG
>JBGUHN010000019.1:0-32101 GCA_045112155.1 Lachnospiraceae bacterium | reverse complement strand
TGAAATCAACTCAAAACTACTGAAGGCAAGAATGATGGTCGACGGTCATCGTAGGTCAAAACGGCGTTTTGTGACTGCCCAGGTGATTTTGAAGGCAGTCGCTGTCAGTGAAATGACCTTTAAGCAAGTGCTGGAAAAAACCTGATATAAGAAAGACATACCGTCAGCCAACTTCAAAATCAATAAAGGTGACTGCTTCTGAGCTCATAATTCTTCGGGTCGAGCAGTAGATTTAGCCCAAAATGAGCTGATATCACCGCCTGTGGAACATGATTTAAATCTCATATGGCACTGCACATGTGCGTTATATTTTAAAATTGACTGTTGGCTTCATTGACCACCAACCATATAGGTTAAACCTATAAATAGGACACTCAAAATCACATCCAGTAATGCAATTTTGAAGCATGTTCCGGCGTGTTCGTTTTAAACGATCAAGGATGTGTCAGCTGTACACAAGACAGGCCTAACAAGAAAACTGCTGCGATGTTGCGGCAGTTTTTTCGTGCGAAAGTTTGAACCTGGTATTATAATTATCGTATCAATAGATAGTGAGAGGGATATCTCAGCGTGAGATGCTACCTCTACAGACGGCGACCGATACTGGTTTGACCGTCGGAAATATTCAAAAATCAGAAAAAAAGGAGATAATTATATGAAACTAAAGAAACTCACAGCATTTATCGCAATGTTAGGATTATCGGCACTTGCACTCTCCGCATGCAGCGGAACAACACAGACGGCAGCGCCCGCAGAGACAGCTGCTGTAGAAGCAACAGTAGAGTCAACGACTGCAATGGCAGCGGACCAGACAGATGAATCGGCAGTAGCCGCAGCTCTCAAAGAGGAGCTTTCCTCAGAGGAGCAGGCAGGTTCTATGTATGTACTCCATCAGGAGAGAGTTGCTTCTCCGGAATGGGTCACCAAACTTCCGGCTGCGCAGGATGAAAACGTAAAGCAGCTCTTCGTAGTTGCAGGTCTTGGAATGGACAAGACGACAGCGTCGATCTCCATGCATGAGAGAAGTGAGGACGGCAAATGGGAGCAGATTCTCTCCACACCGGGCTTCGTTGGAAAGAACGGGCTCTGCCTGGATGCAGACCACAAAGAAGGCTGCGGCCAGACACCGGTCGGCGTTTACAAGTTCAACAAGGCTTTCGGTATTGCCGCTGACCCGGGCTGTGCGATTCCGTACATCCAGGTAAAAGACGACACCTACTGGTCAGGCGATATCCGCGAAGGATACCATTACAATGAAATGGTCAACCTTTCCGATTATCCGGACCTTGACATGGAGAACAGCGAGCACATCGTAGATTACATCTACCAGTATCAGTACTGCCTCAACATCAGCTTCAACGAGGATGGCACAGCCGGCAGAGGCTCTGCGATCTTCCTTCACAGCTTTGGCCCGACAAAGCCGTACACAGGCGGCTGCGTGGCTCTTCCGGAATATATGATGAAGATGGTCATGACCAATGTTGATCCGGACTGCGTTGTAGTAATTGACACACTGGAGAATATGGGCGGAGAGCTTTGATCTTCCGCACCACCCGGAGATTTAGGATAATAAACGGGAATCCTCGGTTATGCAATTGCTAAGTAGTTCACTTCCCGCACTAAACATGCAGACAACTAAAAAACGATGAATGAAAATCTCCCGTGCTCTTCGAGAAAATCGAAGCGACGGGAGGTTATTTTGTGTTACAATCACTGAGGGGACGGAAGCGGTTGAGAACGCCGGGTTCTGAGTGTGAAATTTACGCTGTTGCAATCACTGGGGGCTGAAGCGAAAGAAAAGTGCTGGAGCCAGGTTGTGAAACTCACCGTGTTACGCTCATCGCCAGGGTTCGGAAGTGGATTCATCGACGAGCCTCCGGAGAGAACCCTTACTTACGACATACAGGAGAAACGTTATGAAAAATTTCAAAGATATAGTATACAGACAGCTTGCCATCGATTACTGTCTCGATGCGGACGAGTTCGCAGGCACAGGGAATTGTTTTCACACATTTGAAGCGCTTCCCGGGAGGCGCCGCTTTCAGCAGGACACCGAGTCGTTCCTCAGAATCGCAGTCATAAAGAACAGGATTTTGTTCGCCGGTGACCCGCGCATCATCGACTGGTGCAGGGAAAAGTACGGGAAGGAAGACGGTGCATGGTTCTTCGAGCCACAGGTGCTGCGGGAACTCGATCATGAGCTTGCCGGATACGGGTACGGGGTGGATCACATGCATCCGTTCTATACATCCAGCAAGCCATCTGATCCGACGCCCTGCCCGTATGAGCTCCGCATCTACCGGGGCGGGGAGATAGAGGAGTTCAGAGGCGATAAGAGATTTACAAATGCATTCACTTTCAAACCCGAAGCTCCCGACATGATTGGAATCGCTGCGCTGAATGAAGGAAAAATCATCGGTATGGCCGGTGCAAGCGCTGACAGCCCGCTCATGTGGCAGATTGGCATCGACGTGCTGCCGGAAGCAAGGGGGCAGGGGGTCGGCGTCATGCTTGTTGAGAGAATTCGAAATGAGATCCTGAAGGAGGGTGTGCTTCCCTACTACGGAGCGGACTTTTCACACATGGTCTCGCAGAATATTGCGATTCGGTCGGGCTTTACGCTGGCATTTGTGGAGCTGACGGCTGAGAAGCTAGCTGAATAAGGATTTCACAAGGAAAAAGGCTGCCACAGCCGCGGCAGCCTCTTCGAATATTGGATGAGAGATAGAGTTATCTTGTGATGATGTCTACCGGTACATTGAAGATCTTGGCGACCTTGAGAATCGTATCGATGTGTCTGCCGACAGCGGCTGCCATGTGATGAGTCGGGCCGGCCTCACTCCACTTGTTGCAGAACTCCCTTGCTCCGCATGTGAAGCGCATTCTCATGTTGGTATCGCCGAATGTGAAGATCGGGCCTTCCTCATTGACGCCCTCGGCTACGACGAACTTGAAGTGACCGTCGCGGTCCTGAGTGATGCCGAGGAATGTGATATCGCCTGTCGGCGGGTAGAACTGTGTGAGGTATCCGCCGCCTGTCTTGCCGTGGAATACCGGAACGATCTTCATGGTAGGCTTCTTGGCCTGTGAGATATCGGCGTCGCCGGAGCCTGAGTGGCCGATGATGCAAATGTCCTCATCGAAGTCAATGGAGTACATCTCGGAGAGCTGGCCTGTGCCGGAGATGACTTTGAGGATGCCCATAGCCATGGCGACCTTGATATCGCCTTCAACCGCGCAGGCTGTGCCCTGCTTGATCAGCATGGAGAATGCCGGGATCAGCATGCTGTCGAGCTTGCCTGCGATGCCCTGTGCAAATCCATCATAGTGGGAAGCGATGAATCCAAGCTGCTCGTCCTTGACCCACTGCTCAAATGCCACGACATATTTTGCCATATCCCAAACTTTTTCGATGCTTCCGCCGCCCTCGATTTCAAATGTATCAAGAATATCCTGAGCCTTAGCGCGGATAGCGTCCTCATCTGTGATATTGTCGGCGATCGCCCACATCTTTTCCCAGTCGAACTGCTTTGTGTACAGCCACATTCTGTGGTAGAGATTTGTCTCGTCGATGTAGAGGTCCATCATGCCCGGATACGGTCTGCCGATCTGAGCAAGATTTGTTGTGCGGAATCTTCTTCTGACCTGGGCAGCGCGGCACCAGTCTTCGATCTCAGCCTTGACCTGCGGGTCTCCGCCTTCAACGACGCCTGTGATGACGGCATGTCTCTTGCCTGCTCTCTCAAGGTCAGCGACCATTTCGCCGACAGCGCCGCAAGCGTAGAGTTCGCCGAGCCATGTGGGGGTGTCTGTATTTGCATAATCCGGAGCTTTCTTCTTCTGAACATTTACGAGGACGACCGGAACATCCAGATCCCTTACTGCCGGGAGCATGTTGTAGGATGTTGCGTATGTGAGAAGCTGGAGGATGACAAGGTCAACGTCAGCTGCGCGGAACAGATCGCCGGCTTCCTGAGCCTTTTCCTTCGTTGTCACCATGCCGCCGTCGATGATTTCGACTGTATCCGGGATATTTGTCTTCTTGAAATCTTCGTACTGAGCTTCGAACTCGGGTACGAGCTGCGGGAACTGGGGAAGATAAGCGCCGAGCGCGATTGAGAAGACACCAACTTTTGCTTTCGTATTAACTAACATGATTTACCTCCGTCAAGATTAATTTACGTATGTTTCATGGTTAAGTTATAACATATGCCCCCGTACTAAGTGAATGGCTACACTTTTTTGAAAAACTGGCTTTTTTTGAGCGGGAGTGGCTTGCCCTTTCTCAAAACAATGAAGTGGAGGCAGCTGATTTCTTGTGAAATCCATAAAATCGATGCCTTTCAAGAATTGCGGAACAAATAAGAATTCTTCTGCAAAGCCGCGGCGCATCTGTTATACTTTAATTATTGAAACTACCCACTCGCAGTTAGATAAGCAGCCTTGTTAACTTGCAAATTCACAAGGCACCGTCTCGCCAAGTGGGCAGTTTACGTCAGCATTATTACTAACTACTGGAGGATTATGACTGTGATAGAGAACAACGAGATCATCCGGATCTACGGAACCGAATTCAAAGAAAATACGAAGAAGCTGCTGGTCGAAGCCGACCTCGCGGACATGATACCGTCGAAAAAATGCAGGATTGCAATCAAGCCGAACCTTGTATCGGCCTCCGAGGCCTCCTGGGGCGCGACCACCCACACAGAGATTCTGGCAGGCATCATCGAATACCTGCAGGAGAGGGGCTATAACAACCTGGTCATCGCGGAAGGATCCTGGGTCGGAGACAAGACATCCGTATGTTTTAAGGTCTGCGGCTACGACAAGCTCTCGAGAAAGTACGGAGTTCCGCTCTTTGACACCCAGAAGGACAGCTCTCACACGGTCGACTGCGCCGGCATGAAGCTTAAGATCTGCGACTGCGTGGATACATTTGACTTCCTTATTAATGTGCCGGTACTCAAAGGCCACTGCCAGACCAGAATGACGTGTGCGCTTAAAAATATGAAGGGACTCATCCCGAACTCGGAGAAGAGGCACTTCCACACCATGGGGCTCCACAAACCGATCGCACATCTGTCGACGGCCCTTCACCCCGATTTCATTGTCATCGACCACATCTGCGGCGACCTCGATTTCGAGGATGGCGGTAATCCTGTCGTGCGCAACTGCATCATGGTCGCGACCGACCCGGTGCTTGTCGACACCTACGTGTGCAATATGCTTCACATGACACCTCGCGACGTTCCGTATATTCCGATGGCGGCAGCCCTCGGAAGCGGAAGCATGGACCTTGAGGGAGCCATCATCCGCACGCTGGGTGAGGATATGACCAAAGATCTGCCCGCGGAGCGCAAGATCGTTGCCCTGCAGGATTCCGTCGAGGAAGTTGAATCCTGCAGCGCATGCTACGGCTACCTGATTCCCGCTCTGCAGAAGCTGAAAGAGGAAGGGCTGCTTGATAAGCTGCCGGAGAAGATCTGCATAGGTCAGGGCTACCGGGGAAAGACCGGAAAGATCGGCGTCGGCAACTGCACCTCCCACTTCGATTTCTGTGTGAAGGGATGTCCGCCGGTCGAGTCCCAGATCTATGAGGAACTCAAGAAATATATCACCGGGTGAGATGCACCTGCTGCGTATGCTCAGACTTTCAGTAAGCACACAGCAACGTCAGAGGGGCATTTTCCTGAACCTACAGGGTACACAGGCACCGCTTGCAGCGGAGACTCCGCATATTCGGTATTGGATTATCAAAATACGCCAGTTTTTTAGTAAAATAGAGTCCTTTTTTTCTCGAATCAATAAGTGTAAAATGTAATCAATAAGGATAGTCTCATAAGAGGCAGCAAACAGGAGGTACAAGAATTATGGCAGTTAATCGTTTTGTCCTTAACGGAATTTCATACCATGGCCATGGCGCTATCAAGGAGATCCCGGGCCTTATCAAGTCAAGAGGCTTCAAGAAGGCTTTCGTAGCATCCGATCCGGATCTTGTAAAGTTCGGTGTCACAGCCAACGTTACAAATCTTCTTGAGGAGAATGGCATTCCGTACACACTGTACAGCGACATCAAGCCGAACCCGACAATCGAGAACATTCAGCACGGCGTTGAAGCTTTCAAAGAGTCCGGCGCTGATATGATGATCACCATCGGCGGCGGCTCCTCCATGGATACCGGCAAGGGCATCGGCATCATCATCAATAATCCGGAATTTGCTGACGTTCGCTCACTTGAGGGCGTAGCTCCGACACAGAAGAGAACAGTATTCACGATCGCTGTCCCGACAACAGGCGGCACAGGCGCTGAGTCCACAATCAACTACGTTGTAACAGACGTTGAGAGAAAGAGAAAGTTCGTCTGCGTAGACCCCAACGACATCCCGGATATCGCAGTCGTTGACCCGGATATGATGTCCTCCATGCCGAAGGGCCTCACAGCTTCCACAGGTATGGACGCTCTGACACATGCAATCGAAGGCTACACAACAGCCGCTGCATGGGAGCTCTCCGATGTTCTCAACCTTGAGTCCATCAAGCTCATCGGCAAGAACCTCCGCAAGGCAGTTCAGAATGATCCGGACGGCCGCGAGGGCATGGCTCTGGCTCAGTATGTAACAGCTATGGCATATTCCAACGTAGGTCTCGGCATCGCTCATTCCATGGCTCACACACTCGGCGCTGTCTATGACACACCGCACGGTGTTGCATGCGCTATGATGCTCCCGATCGTTATGGAGTTCAACGCAGAGTACACAGGCGAGAAGTTCAAGGCTATCGCTGAGGCTCTCGGCGTAGACACAGAGGGCATGGACCAGGCTGCATACCGCAAGGCTGCAATCGACGCTGTCCGCCAGCTTTCCATCGACGTAGGTATCCCGACAAAGCTTGAGAAGCTTAAGGAAGAGGATCTTGACTTCCTCGCACAGTCCGCAGCAGCCGACGCATGCGAGCCGGGCAACCCGAGAAGAGCTTCCATCGATGAGTTCAAGGATATGTTCCGCAAGCTGATGTAATCGGCAAATGAATACTTTCTGTACATACGAGGATTCCCCGCTATACGGGAAATGACCTGTCTGGTATAATAGGACCGGGACTGCCATATGCGGCAGCCCCGGTTTTTAATCATATCGCAGTCGCGGGTCGGAAGGGTACGAGATGAAGGCGAAAACGTCCGTGGTCATTGCGGTACTGAATAGCATAGGCTCACAGCTGAGTCCGGATAAGGAGACAGTATAATGGATTACACAGAAGATAAAATTAAGCGTGTTCTTCAGATCATACTCGGTGTATGCTGCTGCGCGGGCGCCTATAAATTTTTTCTTGCGCCGGCAGGCCTCTATAACGGCGGATTCACCGGAATCGCGCAGATCATTCGAAATCTCCTTCAGGAATATGCCGGGTTCACTTTCCGCTCGGATCCGACCGGTATCCTTGTCTGGTGCCTCAATATTCCTCTTATGATCATCGGATACAAGGTACTCGGCAGAATGTTTATGATCAAAACGATTGCTGTCATTTCGATGCAGTCTATGCTCATGACGGTCATTAAAGGACCGGAAGCACAGCTCATCTCCGACCATGCGCTGAACTGTGTGTGCGGCGGTGCCCTGAACGGCTTCGGCATCGGTCTTCTGCTCCGGAGCGGAGCTTCGGGCGGCGGCACAGATATTGTCGGCATGGTTGCTGCCAAGAAAAAACCGGGAGTTTCGGTCGGTTCGATCTCAATGTCGATCAACGTCTTCATATTCGCTTATGCGGCCATCACCCGCAGCTTTGAGATCGCCGCCTACTCCGCGGTATATTCGCTCATCACATCCATGATGATTGACAGAACTCATTACCAGACGACCAAGGTCGTTGTGTTTGTCGTTTCCAAAATCCCGGTCCTCGGTCCGGTCATCTCCGCCGAGATGCACCGCGGCGTCACCACCTGGAAAGCGGAGGGTCAGCACAGCCACCAGCCCTATAACGTGCATATGGTCGTCATGAACCGCTACGAGCTGCAGAATTTCCGCCTGGTCCTTCGCGCGGCAGATCCGAAGGCTTTCATCTGGACGGTGAAGCTCGACCAGGTCATGGGCAATTTCAGCCAGCATCTCGGAGTTTGATATCATAATGTGAACAGGGGCTGTCGCTGCGACAGCCCCTGCTTACTGATTTTATCGTGTGATTCCGGTCTGCTTCGGGATCCTGACTTCGACCTCGGTCCCGCTGCCTTCCTCCGAACGGAAGGACAGACCGTAGCCGTGTCCGTACAAGAGCACCAGCCGAAGGTGGGTGTTGGTTACCGCGATTCCGGAACCGTTCACGATCGCGGACTCTCCGGCGGCGGTCTCTTTTTCCACGGTACTGTTTTTCGTGCGGGTTTCTGCGTTTTTGAGAGACTCGTTCAGTTCTCTGAGCTTTTCATCGGACATGCCGACACCGTCATCGGAAATAGTAAACACAATGTCTTCTTTACCGGTAATCTCGTTCATTTCCTCCCAGGCCATGACGACGACCGTTCCCTCGCGGGTGTTTTTCTCGAGGATGCCGTGTAGCAGGGCGTTCTCGATGATCGGCTGCAGGACCAGCTTTGGAATGCTGCACTCCATGATCTCATCCGGCACATCGATAATGAAGTCGATCTTATCGTCAAATCGCATATTTTGAAGAAGAACATAGAGATCAATGTGGCGAAGCTCATCCTCGATAGTCACATAGATCTCTTTTTTTGACAGTGACAGTCTGTAGAACTTTGACAGGTTCTGCACGGCATCCGACACTTCCCTGCCGCTGCCTGACAGAGCCATCCAGTTTATCATATCAAGCATATTATACAGGAAATGGGGGTTGATCTGAGCCTGCAGCGCCTGAATTTCCGTCACGCGGAGCTGGTCAGCAGTTGCCGCCTGTTCATCCATCAGGGTCTCGATCTGGTCGATCATCCGGTTATAGGTGCCGGCGAGCTGACCGATTTCGTCCCGGTCTTTTGTATCCGGCAGCTTTTCAAGCGGACCGACCTGTTCGTCCGCCGGGTGGACCGTCATTTTGGAGCTGAGATCCGTGAGCCGGGTCGTGAGGGATGTAGACAGAATGAATTCGATCGCAAGGGCAAGCGCAGTGATTAACAGGTAGATCCAGAACTGGCGGATGAGGACTTCTCGCTCCGCCGATGTGATGTCGCTCTCAGGTATGCTGACGACGAGCCTCCAGTCCGCTTCTCTGATCGGTCTGTAGGCCATAAGCAGCGACTGTTTCAGAATTACGACCTTTCTGAAATCCTCATCACTCCCGATCTTTTCGGGTATATTGACGTAGGAGAGATTATAGAGACCTGCGGCAGCTTCGTCTGTAGCGGCGACCAGGCTGTCCCTGCTGTTAATGAGATAATAAATTGTATTGCTGTTATTCTCACGTTGGAGCATGATGTCTGTCAGTGTATTTTGAGAGAAATAGACGACAATATATGCGTCCGACATACCCGACTGGTTCCGTCCACCAAGTCTTTTTATGAAGGCGAGAGAACCGTTTTCCCTGATTTCGTGTTTGGTCAGATAAAATGAAGGGCACCACAGCTGGTTGAGAGCCGGCTGTCCTGCAAAAATACCGAACCAATAACTGCCTTGTATGTCCGATACAGGCAGAAACAGATCGCTTCTGTCATAGCTGTTATAAACATATTCGAAGTCTTCGCTTAGATAAATTCGGATATCCGTCACAATCTGGGTATCCTTCAGAGAGGATATCGTGTTGAAAAAATCGCTGGCATAGATGGAAGTATCTTCTCTGGCAAGAAACTCAGCCACATTGTCGCTGTAAATGAGCTGATTGAGAAACGGAAAAGATGTTATGGTCTCAGATATCGTGGATACTTCGTCGACGGTGGCGGAGAGTGTATTTGCAGACTGAGTGATCAGCGCTTTTTCTGCCGACAGCGTGTTTTCCCTCACGGCGGTGGAGGCGCGGAGAATCAGTATGGCTGACACAATGAGTGTTGTCGCCATGACAAGAAAATTGATCACAAGAAACTTGACCCGGATCGGAAGATCCCGGCCAAGTATCTGCCATAAAGAATGTCCCTTCAAGACGCACCTCCCGGCGCGGCCTGCTCCCTGTATTCAGACGGAGACATGCCAAACGCCTTGCGAAATGTCTTCGAGAAATAATTGCTGTCATTGTAGCCGACCTGACCGGCTACTTCGACAATTCTATTGCGGGGATCATCGAGGAGATCTTTCGCCCTTGCCATGCGGAATTCAGTAATATACTGATTGAGAGTCCGGCCGGTCTCGTTCTTGAACATAGTGCACATATATGAAGTGGACAAATGAGCGTAGACGCTTATATCCTTGATGGACAGCCCGGGATCGGAATACGTGCGGGCAATAAAATTCTTGATATTGTAGACTGCCTCCGATTCCCCTGACGGCGTTTCCATTGCTTTTATGACATAGGAGATATTCCCGGTCAGCAGGCGATCGAGCTCATAAATTGTGTTGCATGAATTTATGTCATTCCAGATTACACTGGAATTCATGGCTTCCTCCGGATCGAGCTGCATGGATCTTGCTGTGGACCAGAGCATAAGGTGAAGACGATAATAGAGGTCCTTCACCTGGTTGGGAAGTATGCGCTCCTTTTCCCCGGTCAGTTCTGAGAGAAGTTCTCCGGTATAATTTCTGAGACCTTCCGTGTCGCGGACGGTCAGCAGGTTCTTTAAGTTGTTCTCATAAGTAACCTCATCCAGAGGCCGGAATGTATTTTTCTCGGGAGAGCTGCCGCTCAAAATATAGGTGTTGACCGGCAGGAAAAAAGCTGTCTGAAGGCTTATGACCGCAGACGCGTAGGATTCGTAGAGATTGTAATAGTCCCTGACCTGACGGCCTATTATTACGTGGAAACTCCCGAGGTGGTCTGAAAGCTCACCGGAGATGCGTCCGCCGAGATAGTCTGATTGCTGATTGGACAGGGGAAGCCTGGAGAACATCTGGAAAATGAACAGCGGACTTCTCGGTGCATAGAGCCAGTCGAGCGACATATTTCGGAAAAGCTCGGTAAGCTTTCCGTTTATAAGTCTTGCGCTGTCCTCCGTTGTCATTCCGCCGAGGTCATAGTTGCGGATGAGGACAGTGAACGCACTCTGGAATGATTCCGGCGGACTGCGGAACCAGGAGGGATCAAGAAAGAGCTCCCCTCTCTGGTCCGGGTACTGGGTGAGTTCAAATGCAGTTGCTTCTTTACTGCGAATGCGGCTCCGGTTTTCATTTTCAACACGGACCACTGCCTCCCGAAGGGCGGCGGTAATCTCGTCGAGACTGATCGGCTTTTCCACATAGCTGACCGCGCGCAGGCGGATCGCAGCCTTAAGATACTCTTTGTCGGAATATCCGCTCATGATGATAATGGAGGATTCCGGGCACAGTTGCTGGATCTGTTCCGACATCTGTATACCGTTCAGCTTCGGCATGCGGACGTCTGTGAGGATCACGTCCGGCCGGAACTGTCTTCCGATTTCCAGCCCGTGCAGCCCGTCGTCCGCGCAGCGCACATCCGTAAATCCGAGTCCGGTCCAGTCTATCTTGTCTCTGAGCCCTTCTCTTGTCAGTTTTTCGTCGTCTACAATCAATACTTTCATAGTCTTTTATGCCTGTCTGGGTCGGTCAAAACCCTGAGTAATCCTCGGTCTTCTGAGGAATGTCATCTTTGGATCAGCATTTTGTCATTCGAAAAGGAGCCGGTGCCGCTGTGGACAGCCCAATAAAGTCGGCTGACCTGTCTTACAGATTATACCACACTAAAAAAGAATTTCCCCTATATCGAATAAATTTCCTCTAATGCGTAAAAATGAGAATTTTTATAATTATTACAGATTCGAAAGGAGGAAGCACTCGTGTCAGAAGATTTAATTCTCGAACTTAACGGAATAACTAAGATTTTCCCGGGCGTCAAGGCACTCAACAATGTGCAGTTCCAGCTGCGCAGAGGCGAAGTCCACGCGCTGATGGGAGAGAACGGTGCCGGAAAATCGACTTTCATCAAGGTCATTACCGGTGTTCACGCAGCTGAAGAAGGCCATATGTATCTGAATGGACAGGAAGTTCATTTCAAGGGTACGCAGGACGCACAGGCGGCAGGTATCGCGGCGGTCTATCAGATCCCGACATCCTACCCGGAACTCACGGTCACGGAGAACATTTTCATCGGCCACGAGATCATTAAAAACGGAATGATCCAGTGGAATGAGATGAATAAGGAAGCTGAGAAGCTTCTCTCCAGACTGCATGCAACTTTCAAGGTCACCGAGGAAGTCGGCGCGCTGACAATCGCTCAGCAGCAGATGGTCGAGATCGCAAAGGCCCTCTCCACCAACGCTAAGATCATTCTTCTCGATGAGCCGACAGCAGCTCTTACTGCAAATGAATCCGAGGAGCTCTATCAGATCGTCGACGAACTTCATGAACAGGGCGTTTCTATCATTTTCATCTCTCACAGAATGGAAGATATGTACCGCCTCGCACAGAGAGTCACGGTCTTCCGCGATTCACAGTATGTCGGGACATACGATGTCGATGAGATCACTGAGCCGGAACTCATCAAAGCTATGGTCGGCCGTGAGATCACAGATATGTATCCGAAGCCGCAGGTAACTATCGGCAAGGAGCTGTTCCGTCTTGAGAATCTTTCAAGAACAGGCTACTTCAAGAACGTCTCCCTGAATGTCCATGCCGGAGAGATTATCGGCCTCACAGGCCTTGTCGGCGCAGGACGTACAGAGACTTTCCAGTGTGTCTGCGGTATCGAAAAAGCAGAATCCGGAAAGATCGTTCTGGAGGGCAAGGAACTGAAGATCAGAAATCCGAGAGATGCCATGAAGGCGGGTCTCATTCTTCTTCCCGAGGACAGAAGACGTCAGGGTCTTATCATGAGCTGGGGCCTCGGCGATAACGTCACACTCCCGATCCAGGATGAACTGGCCAAAGGCTTCTTCAATGACGTGCAGAAGGAGAGAGAACTCTCCAAGCAGTATCTTGAGGATGTCGATACGAAGGCAGTTTCCATTTTCGACAAGGCGAGCACGCTGTCCGGCGGTAATCAGCAGAAGGTCGTTGTCGCCAAGGCGCTTGCCCAGAAGAACATGAAGATCGTCATCATGGACGAGCCGACAAAGGGTGTCGACGTCGGCGCGAAAGCAGAAATCTACGCGATCATGGGCGACCTCGCAAAGAAGGGCTACGGTATCATCCTGATTTCTTCGGATATGCCGGAGGTTCTCGGCATGAGCGACCGCATCTACGTTATGTGCAAGGGCCGTGTGACCGGCTGCCTTGATATTAAGGAAGCTACACAGGAGAAGATCCTCGAACTTGCAATGGAACAGACGGGAAGGGAGGTATAAGGCAGTGAAAAATAAGAATTCTTTATTGAAAAAAATTACCGGCTCACGTGAAGCCAGCCTGGTCATCGTCCTGGTCGTGCTCCTCGTCGTTATCTCGATCATGAGCCCGTCATTCCTTAGCCCGACAAATATCGGACAGATCTTCAGAAACAACGCGCTCACACTGCTGATGGCTCTCGGTATGCTCTGCGTCATGCTGACATCGGGCATTGATATTTCCATCACATCGACGCTGGCTTTCACCGGCATGACGATCGGTCTTCTGCAGAAATATGATGTGATCCACAATACACTGCTCCTTTTTGTGATTGGTACTCTGATCGGTCTCATTTGCGGAACAATCAACGGCCTGATCATCGCAAAAGGCAAGGTCGCGCCGATCATCTGCACAATGGGCTTCATGTATGTATGGCGCGGCATGGCCTACGTTATCTCCAATAACAACTGGGCATCAGGCGCGGACGTTGCAGGCTTCTCCGATTTCGGAAAAGACGGCTCCGTAGGCCCATACATCATTCTGACTGTAGCATACATCGTCTTCTTCATCGTCATGAAGTGGACAAAGTTCGGACGCAGCATTTACGCTGTCGGTTCCAACGCTGAGGCAGCAAGGATCTCCGGTATCAACGTAGACCGTACGATCATCTCCGCATACTCCATCATGGGCATGCTTGCCGGCCTCGCAGGTGTTCTCTCTGTTTCCATCTACGCATCGGCTCAGCCGAACATGCAGTACGGCAAGGAAATGGACGTCATCGCAGCCTGCGTCATCGGCGGTGTCAGCATGAGCGGCGGACGCGGCTCTGTCGTCGGTACATTCCTCGGCGCTGTCATCATCGCTGTTATCGCGAAGGCTCTGCCGCTCGTCGGTATCGATGCTATCGCGCAGAATCTGGTCAAAGGCGCAATCATCCTGTTCGTTGTTGTCCTTAACGTAATCACACAGAGGACAATGGATAAGCAGGCGCTCATGAGAAGGGAGATGTAATTATGGCAGGAAAATCCGGAAGAACTATTTCCAATACTCCCGCGGGAGGACTCAAAGAAAAGATCATTTCTCTGGAAGGCGCTCTGGTCCTTGCTCTCATTGCGGTCAATGTGCTCGGCGCTAGCCTCTCCAGTACTTACAACTTTACAAATATCATGCGTGAAAGCCCGCGCTACCTTGCCGAGATCTTCATGCTGTTCGGCATCGGCTTCATCCTGGTCCTCGGCGATATCGATATCTCCGTCGGCTCGATCGTCTGCCTCGCGGCGACAGTCGGCTGCCTCAGCAGCAACGCAGGTCTTCCGATCGGCCTGGTCATCCTGATTACACTCGCGACAGGTCTTGTCTGCGGCATGGTCAACGGCTTTTTCGCGACACAGTTCACGGAGCTTCCGACCATGATCATCACGCTCGGCACACAGATCATCTTCAGAGGTATAGCCGAAGTTGCTCTCGGCAGCGGCGGCAGCGCTTCCATGAATGATATCGCCGGCATCGGCGTCCTCAGAGTCAAGGTGGGTCCGTTCCCGATCTCCTTCTTCCTGGTGGTCATATTTGCAGCACTGTTCATCACCGTGCTCAGCAGAACGACATTCGGCAGAAAGCTCTACGCGATCGGCTCCAGCAAGACCGCAGCCTACTATGCAGGCGTTGACGTTCAGAAGATTCGCTTCTTCTGCTACAGCCTCCTGGGCTTCCTCGCAGGTATGTGCGGCCTCTTCCTTCTGGCTTCTACCTACGGCGCAAACACGACCACAGGCCAGGGCTTTGAGATGGAAGTCATCGCAATGTGCGTCTTCGGCGGCATAGCGACGACCGGCGGCAAGGGCAACCTGATCGGCGCGTTCATCGCTTCCTTCATCATTGTATGCCTGCGTATAGCGCTCGGCCAGATCAATATGAACACACAGCTCATCCTGGTCATCATCGGTGTCATGCTGATCGTCTCGGTCCTGATCCCGTCCTTCCGTGACCTGCTCTGGAAGAAGAAAGCGACGAAATCGTAATACGGCTTAGAAAAATGAGTTCTGACATGTCAAGGCGGGGATTTAATCACTGACGGGTTCAATTCTTGCTCGTGAGACTTGGCGCGGGATTTGGGTCAGCGTCAGCTGGCATAATGCTAAACCGAATCCCTGCGCATCCCCACTGAGATAAAAATTTACTCTAAATCAAAAAATATTACTGTATTAGCGCATTTGTTGCATCGTTACAATTAATCTATAGAGTACAGCGCATTGGGCGTTTGTATAAAAAACAAGGAGGAAACCAATATGAAGAAGAAACTTTTCAGTGCACTTCTGTGCGCAACAATGGTAGTTGGCCTTCTGGCAGGATGCGGCGGAGGCTCATCCTCATCCCAGGGTGGCGGCGAAGCGACAGGCGGCGATTCATCTGCCCGCACATACGCAATCGTTACCAAGTCTGCAGGCAACCCGTACAATGAGAGAGAAGCAGCAGGCTTCAAGGAAGTCATCGAAGCTGCCGGCGGAAACTGTGTCGTACAGAATCCGGAATCCGCAACAGCTGATGCTCAGATTTCTGTTATCCAGTCCCTGATCTCCCAGGGTGTCGACTCCATCGCAATCGCTGCAAATGACTCCAACGCACTCGCATCCGTCTGCCAGGAAGCACTCGATGCAGGTATCAAGGTCGTTACACTTGACTCCGATGTCAACACAGCCGTAAGAGCTTCCTTCTGCAACCAGGCAGGTGTCCAGGAAGTCGGCCAGGCCCTCATCGATGCCGTTTATGATATCTGCGGCGGCGAAGGCCAGTATGCAATCCTTTCCGCAACATCACAGGCAACGAACCAGAATGCATGGATCGATGCTATGAAGTCTGTACAGGAAAGCGATGACAAGTATTCCAAGCTTGAGCTTGTAGAAGTTGCTTACGGCGATGACGAGCCGCAGAAATCTACAGACCAGACACAGGCTCTTCTGACAAACTATCCGGAACTCAAGTGCATCTGCGCTCCGACAACAGTCGGTATCGCTGCTGCAGCTAAGGTCCTTCAGGATCAGAAGTCTTCTGTCAAGCTTACAGGCCTTGGCCTTCCGTCCGAGATGAAAGAGTACATCGGCGCTGACGATGCTCACAGCTGCCCGTATATGTTCCTGTGGAACCCGATCGACCTCGGCAAGCTCGCTGCATATGCATCTATCGCCCTTGTTGACGGAACGATCACAGGCGCTGTCGGCGATACATTCGAGGCTGGAGACATGGAGAACAGCCCGTACACACTGAGTGCAGTAGCAGGCGACGAGAGCGCTTCCGAAATTATCCTTGGACCGCCTTTCAAGTTCGATCCGGACAACATCGAAGAGTGGGCTGCTGTATATTGATTATCACTGACTGATAATAGACTTAAATATGACATCATTGACGTGACATAATGAATCGGGCTGCCGTTCTTCGATCAGGGGATGCGGCAGCCCTGATATTTAATAAGGAGGATCACATATGGAACGTTACGCATGGAAAGGAAAAGTAGCTCCGGGGATGCATGCTGAGTATAAGAAGCGCCACGCGGAGATCTGGCCGGAGATGGTCGCGGTTTTGAAAGAGGCAGGTATCTGCCACTACAGCATCTGGATGACTGGAGATGAGCTTTTCGGCTACTATGAGTGCGAGAAGGGCATCGATTACGCAGCCAGGGTCCAGGCGGAGAGCGAAGTCGTGAAGCGCTGGGACGAGAGCATGAAGGGCATCCTTATCATGGAGAAGGACCCGGTAACCGGGGCACAGCCGCTGCTTGAGCAGGTGTTTTGGCTGGAGTGATTTATAAACTGATAGCAAGGGGCGGTCGCAATAGAAGTTGCGGCTGCTTTTTTTGTTGAGATGTGGCGGCAGTCATGCTTATCTTATGCGCGCTGTTTCGGCTGCACGAGGGCTCGGCGGGCAGTCGCCAACAATGAAATCAACTTCAATCGACTGAAGGCAGGAATGCTGGCAATCAGTCATTTTAGGTCGAAACGGCGTTTCAAGACTGCCCGGGTTGAGAAGCGGGCAGTTGCCAACAATGAAATCGACCATAATCAACTGAAAGCAGGAATGCTGGCAATCAGTCATTTTAGGTCGAAACGGCGTTTCGAGACTGCCCGGGTGTAGAGGCAGGCAGTCACTGCCGATGAAATCGACCATAATCAACTGAAAGCAGGAATGATGGCAATCAGTCATCATAGGTCGAAACGGCGTTTCGAGACTGCCCGGGTTGTGAAGCGGGCAGTCGCTACCAATGAAATCGACCATAATCAACTGAAAGCAGGAATGAAGGCATTCAGTCATCTTAGGTCGAAACGGCGTTTCGTGACTGCCGGGGTTGTGAAGCGGGCAGTCGCCAACAATGAAATTAACTTCAATCGACTGAAGGCAAGAATGATGGCAATCAGTCATCTTAGGTCGAAACGGCGCTTCGTGACTGCTCGAGTTGAATAGACGGCAGTAACTATCCGTGAAATCACTTTTTGTATACTGCTGTTTAAAATCTCATTCAAGAGTGCCTTACCATCACCTATTATCAAAATCAGCATATGTGACTGCCTTCAGGCCAGAAAATTTCATTGAACTAGCAGTAGACTTGGTTAAAAGTGAGTTATAATGACTGCTTATAGGACTTGATTTGAGTCTCTTATGGCACTGCATATGTGCACTATTTTGCAAGTCCGACTGCTGGCTTCTTAAAAGGCACTTGCAAACAGACTTATTTGACAAAAGAGACTGCTTTCTCGACCAAACTATTTTTATGAATACCTGCCAACAGCCGCATCCTTCAAAGCCGCGATGTCTCATTGTCGCGGCAGCCACATCAAATTATTTCTTGACACTCGGCCTTCCAATGTTTACAGTACAGCCATGAGAATTACCCTGCGATTCAGACTATACAGTAACGTCAGCGGCTCTTCGCCCGGCTTGCAAGACGATTGCACGAGAAGAAACAACAGGATGAAAGCTCGGGTCGAAAGTGTGAGATGAAAGCTCGGGCCGAAGGTGTGAGATGAAATGCGAGCCGAATACACGGCACTTACAGTCAGCAATTCATTACGACTGGGCAGTTAAAAGCCCATGACCTCTAGGTCGTGGGTAGTTGACGTTGATATAATTCAGACTGAGAGGTTGTCTGAGAGACAGCGAGATCAGAGCCATCATAGGAGGTACTGTGAAAAAAAGAAAGAAGAGAAATAAGATCCTGCTCACTATATTACTTGTTCTTGCGCTCGGCGTGATCGGTCTTGGCATCGGACGCATGGCAGGAAGACTTGTAGATTTTCGCCCGACAGGAAGTGGAGGGCAGGAAAACCAGGGGCAGGCAATCCAAGGACAGGGGAGCACAGGACGGAAAGACGGTATTGACGATGATGCAGAGATGAGCGGAATGTCCGATCTGTCATCAGCAGAGGCACCTTCAACGACGGAAGATGCGATGCAGAAGGAGGAACAGGCCAAGGACGTGACAAAAACTCCGACACCTTCCCCTAAGCCGACCTCAACCCCGACCCCAACGCCCATGCCGACCCGTGAATCCCTTAATGATATCAGCGTGCAGGACATGAGCGCATATCTCGGGGAGATGCCCCCGGACGGAACAGACATTGTCGGCACCGACACGGTGGACTACACTTACGAGGAGGTAGCGAAAGACCTGTATTTCCTGACAGTGCGCTACCCGGATCTCGTGAAAGTCAGGGTGTGCGGCGAGTCCGTAGACAAGCGCGCGATTTACGAGGTCGTTCTCGGAAATGAGGCAAGTGAGAATCACATTGAGATTCACTATGCCATGCACAGCCGCGAATATATAAACACTCTGCTGGCCATGCGCCAGATTGAGGAGTATGCGAAAAACGCGGCGGGCGGCAGCACATACAACGGGGCATCGATCAGGGATCTGTTCGCTAACGTCTGCATCCATCTCCTTCCCATGGCCAACCCGGACGGTGAAATGGTCTCAATGGGTGGCCTTGAGACCCTGCGTCTGCAGAGTCTCCGGGATATCGTCCACTGGTGCTGGGAATCTGACACGCTGCTCGGACGGACCGCCGCTGATCTTGGCACCTATCTTCGCACTTTTAAGGCAAATGCCCACGGCTGCGATCTCAACAAAAACTTCGATGCCGGATGGGCGGAGTACAGCGACGGCGTTCCAGTCCCCTCAACAGACTGCTATAAGGGGACCGGCGCGGCTTCCGAGCCGGAGATCCAGGCGATTTTGAAGGTAGCCCACGAGAATCCCACAAGGTGTGTCATCGCGTATCACTCTGCAGGTAACACGATCTACTGGAATTATGAGGTGGAGGACGAGCTGCTTCTCAACGCCGACCGGGATCTTGCCGCAGGTCTTTCCGAGGCGACAGGTTACGCGACAGCTGTCTCTCCGAAGTATAATGTCCATCTGGCGGGAGGCTGTTCCGACTATTTCATGTGGACTGCCGGAATCCCGGCGGTGACGGTCGAGACCGGACAGGGGACATGTCCGCTCACGATCTATGAGTTCCCTGCTATCTGGGAGAGCAACAAGAACGTCCTGTATAAGCTGGCTGAGATGTACGGCGGGTGACGCGCTATGAAGGCCGATTTTATTGTTTATTAAGCTGAATTTTATAAACACTTTCGAAAAAGAGCACAATTTGTTCACATTTTCAGCTTATTATAAACAATGTCAGGACGAGGAACACGAACCTCGGGAACAGACACAGAGACAGACAAACAACTTTTTCTTTTTCGTTATCCGTCGGGAGACGGAACTCCTTCCCCTTTTGATGAGAGATGGCCACCCAGCTGGGTGGCCATTTTTCAGTTGCAGAATACAAACTTGCGGATTGAGTGGTATACTAATACATAAGTGAAAGATGCACCATTGTTCACCAGGCAGATCGGAAAGAGAGGAACTGTTATGGAAAAATTGATTGACAATTGTATTAAACTCGGCTTTGGTATGATGCGTCTCCCCAGGATATCGGATGGGGAAAAGGAAGTTATTGATATAGAGCAGACGAAGGAAATGGTCGATGCCTTCATTAAAGCGGGCGGCAAATACGTGGATACCGCATTTGTATATGAAGGATCTGAGGAGGCCACCCGCAAGGCCCTCGTCGAGAGGTACCCGAGAGATTCTTATTATCTTGCTACGAAGCTCAACGCGTCGGAGTTTGCCGCAAAGGATGAGCAGGCTGCCAAAGATGAGCTGCGGATCAGCCTTGAGCGCACCGGGGCAGGCTACTTTGATTTCTATCTGCTGCATGCTCTCGGAAAGAATAATGTTGACAAATACAATGAATACGGTCTCTGGGATTATGTTCGCCGGCTCAAGGAGGAGGGGATCGTAAAGCACTGGGGATTCTCATTCCACGACACAGCGGACTTCCTAGATGAGCTGCTTACTGAGCACCCGGACGCGGAGTTCGTTCAGCTGCAGCTCAATTACGCCGACTGGGAGGATAAAGATATCCAGTCCAGAGCCTGCTACGAAGTCGCGGCGAAACACGGAAAGCCGGTGGTCGTAATGGAGCCTGTAAAGGGAGGCATGCTGGCGGATCCGCCGCAGAGCGTCAGGGCTGCATTTGCAGAAGTAAATGAAAAGGCATCACCCGCATCGTGGGCGATTCGGTATGTCGCGTCACTGCCGAATGTTATGGTCGTTCTCTCAGGTATGTCGAACAGGGAGCAAATGGCGGACAACCTTTCCTTTATGGAAAACTTTGAGCCGCTTAATGAGGCGGAGACACGTGCGGTCGACAAGGCTCGCGAGGCGCTTAACGCAATCGATAAGATCGAGTGCACCGCCTGCCGGTACTGCACGCCGGGCTGCCCGATGGAAATCAATATCCCATCGCTCTTTAAGGCTATGAATATTTACAAGATATACGGCAATCTGAAGAGGGCGAAAAATTCCTACAGAGAGAGAGCGGGCAAGAGCCCCGCATCCGTCTGCATCCAGTGCGGTCAGTGCGAGGGTGCATGTCCGCAGAAGCTTCCTATTATAGAGCTGCTGAAGGAGACGGCGGATACGCTCGAGGAATAACAGGATAAATTCCCTGAAAAGAGAGGATCCGCATGAATCCGATCAGCAAAAAGGAAAGTTGCCGGACAGACGAGTGAAAATTACTAATACAACGGGAAGTAAGCTCGACCGAGTGGAATATTATCTGAAACGAAGGATATGTAAAAATGAGTGAAAGCGCTTTGAACAACGCTCATTTACCCATATCGTTTCACCAAATTAACATTCATTTTCCGCAGCAAGTCCGCTAGAATTTTTACTTGAAAGAAGGTAGAGATGACTATGGGGAAACGATTAATAGGGTATACAAAATCATGGAACTTCACAGCGCTTGAAGATCTGGCCAACTCCGGTTCGATCGGAATGATCTCGGGCCTGAATCTTGATTACTGCGGCACGGAGATCTGTGATGCAGGGCACTTATACGGACCTGCGATCAGGCATTCATATGTGATACATGTGATCCGGAAAGGCAAAGGGATATATCGGTTCGGAGGAAAGGAATTTCATCTTTCAGCAAATCAGGCTTTTCTTATCCCGCCCGGAATGGAAGTTGTATATGAGGCGGATAAGGAAGATCCGTGGGAATATATGTGGATCGGCTTCCATGGCTACACATCGGATCAGGTGATCAGAAAAATCGGATTTACCAAGGAGGTACCGTATGTGCTCCTTGATAATACGGACGATCTCTACGAGATCATGCACGAAATGCTGGAAGCATCTCAGCTCACTTACTCGAATTTTATGATCCGTCTTGGCGGAATGTACCGTTTTTTCGGAACTTTGATTGAAAAAAGCGAGATGAAGAAGGTGGAGCGCACGAAATACGAGTATCCGCAGGGCATTTATGTCAGGCAGGCCATGATGTATATGCTTTCAAATTACTCGGAAAAGATAAAGATCGATGCTCTGGCTGATCAGATCGGAATCACACGGAATTATCTGGCAAAGAGCTTTCAGAAGGAGCTGGGCGTCTCGCCGCAGGAGTTCCTTATCAATCTCAGGATGGCGAAGGCAGCGGAGCTTCTTGCGAACACCAGTATGCCGATTAACGAGGTCGCGACGAAAGTGGGCTATCCGGATCCGCTGGCATTTTCCAAGAAATTTAAGGAGAGCTACGGGATGAGTCCGAAGGCATACAGGGAGTCCAGCCCGGAGATATCCGCGCAGAGCGCCAAGGGTGGGTTCGACCCGTCATATTTATAAGGTGGAATAAGGGACGGTTCTTTTCACGTGGGATTTTCCACGTGAAAAGAACCGTCCTTTTTTCGTGAATTGCGCTGATTTATTACTGGAAGACCCACTTTAATGTTTGTCCAAAATGACACATCTTCCCATATATTGAAACCGAAAAGCTATGTAATAACTGACAAAGAAAATTTAGAATTATAGCAAAACTTGGTAAATGTGCCCGAATATTTCGAGCGCTGTCCGTGAAAGCACATCGGATATGACGGCACCAAAAAGAAGGGAGAACCTACGAATGAAAAAAGTATTGGCACTTACACTTGCAGGTCTCATGGCAGCTTCCCTCGCAGCTTGCGGCGGCTCTTCAGGCGGCGCAGCAACAGGCGGCGGTGCTTCCGGCGGATCATCCTCAGGCGAACTTCAGGTAAACATCTGGGATAACAACCAGCTGGCAGGTCTGCAGCAGATCGCAGACGAGTGGTCAGCAGAGTCCGGCGTCAAAGTCAAGATCAACGTCGTTGACTGGGACAACTACTGGACACTCCTCGAGGCAGGCGCTTCCGGCGGCCAGATGCCGGATGTCTTCTGGATGCACTCCAACACAGCTCAGATGTACATGGAGAACGACCTGCTCCTCAACCTCGACGATTATATTGCAAATGATGACACAATTGACATGTCCAAGTTCTATGAAGGCATCGTCGAACTGTACAACCGTGATGACAACGGTTCTCAGTACGCTCTTCCGAAGGATCATGACACAATCGCTCTTCTGTACAACAAGGCTATCTTCGACAAGTACGGCGTAGACTATCCGACAGACGACTGGACATGGGAAGATGTCCGCGACGCAGCTGCCAAGATCACAGAGGCAGGCAAGGCTGACGAAGTTTACGGCTACGCAATCAACACATCCAACAACCAGGACGGCTGGTACAACATCGTCTACGATTACGGCGCACAGGTCATCACAGATGATCACAAGGGCACAACAATCGGTTCCGAGCAGGGCAAAGCCGGCATGGAAATGATGCGCCAGATCCTTGAAGTTGCCGCTCCGCAGACAGTTGTCGCTGAGACAGGTACAGACTCTCTGTTCAACTCCGGCAAGGTCGGTATGATCACACAGGGCTCCTGGATGATCAACACATTCTACACCAATGAGAATCATGACAATTATGCATGGGCTATGCTTCCGTACGCTGATGTAAACGGCAACGGCCAGTGCGATAAGGGCGAGCGCTACTCCGCATACAATGGCCTTGGCTGGGCAGTTGCTGCCAATACAGCTAATCCGGATGCATGCTACAGCCTCATCTCCTACTTCTGCTCTGAGAAGGCTCAGAAAGAGCAGGCTCAGCTCGGCGTAACCATGGGTGGTATGAAGGGTATCTCTGAAGAATTCGCGAATGCTTTCGAAGGCATGGATGTTTCCGCATTCACACGCATTGAGGAAGAGGGCGACCTGTTCTTCCGTCCGTACACAAGAAATACAACAGTTTGGGAAGATGCTATTCAGCAGAACGGCGCATTCCTCGATGCATGGCTTGATCCGACAAACCCGGAGACAATGGCTAAGGCTTGCGAGAATGCTCAGAAGATCATTGAGGACGCAATCGCGGCTGAATAATTGGCTGAATATTTCAGCACAGGCAATTAAATGCTAGAAACATGGGCCGGGCCTTTGGTAAGTCCGAAGACCCGGCTCTTTTACACCTTAAATGAAAGGGGAAGCTATGAAACAAAAAATGACGGCGGCTGAGAAGCGCGAAGCGAGATGGGCATACGCCTTCGTCTTCCCGACCATGCTTGGCCTCATTGTCCTGAATTTCTACCCGTTCTTCAACACGATTTATCAGTCTTTCTGCAAGACCGGTGACTTCGGAAAAGGAAATATTTTTGTCGGTCCCGCAAACTATCAGCAGGTCCTTACAAGAGCTGAAACATGGCAGTCTCTGTGGAATACAATTAAGTACGCAATCATTGAAGTACCGTTCGGTATCGTCATCGCTCTGCTTCTTGCTGTTCTTCTGAACAAGAAGATCGCAGGACGTTCTATCTATCGTACGATTTTCTTCCTCCCGATGGTCTGCGCACCGGCGGCTGTCGCCATGGTATGGAAGTGGCTGTATAATACACAGTTCGGTCTTCTTAATAATATTTTCCATACTAAGGTTGCATGGATTTCTGACCCGAAGATTGCATGGATTTCCATCGGTATCATCGGCGTATGGTCCATCATCGGTTACAACATGGTCCTCTTCATCGGTGGTCTTCAGGAAATCCCCGGAGATTACTATGAAGCGGCTTCCATCGACGGCGCGACAGGTATCCGCGCATTCTTCAACATCACTCTGCCGCTGCTTTCACCGACAACATTCTTCATCGTTCAGACTCGTATCATCGGCGCTCTGACAATCTTCGACCTTATGTTCATGGTCATGGACAAGACGAACGTTGCTCTTCCGAAAGTTCAGTCGATCGTTTACCTGTTCTATCAGTACGCGTTCACGAACGGCAACAAGGGCTACGGCGCAACGCTGGTCATGGTCCTGGTCATCTTCATCATGATCGTCACATATATTCTGCAGCGTGCTGAGAAGCACCTGGTCTATCACGCATAAGGAAAGGAGGACATATTTATGGAAGGTTACGCAGCTAAACAGGCAAGAACAAAAGCTCTTATGCACATCATCCTGATCATCATGTCCTTCATCATGCTGGTACCATTTGCATGGATGATCCTTACAGCACTGAAGACCAATCAGGAATCAATCTCCGTCTCCCCGTTCTATATCTTCCCGCATCACGGCTGGCACTGGGAGAACTTCGGAACAGTTTGGAAGAGCTACAACTTCCTCATTCTCTACAAGAACACACTGCTCATGATTTTCTGGCGCGTTGTGTGCGCAGTTCTTACCGCTACGATGGCGGGCTACGCATTCGGACGTCTGAAGTTCCCGGGAAAGAATTTCCTCTTCACTCTGGTTCTTGTACAGATGATGATCCCGGCACAGATCTTCATCATTCCTCAGTACCTGATGGTATCCAAGATGGGTGCGCTGAACAGCCAGTTCGGCCTGGTCTTCCCGGGTCTTGTTACAGCGTTCGGTACATATCTTCTGAAGACTGGTTTTGAGGGACTTCCCAAAGACCTTGAGGAAGCAGCCATGATCGACGGCTGTAATATCGGTCAGAGATTCCTCAAGATCATGATGCCGCTGACCAAGAGCTCCATGGTCTCTCTCGGTATCTTCACCGCGGTCTTCGCGTTCAAGGATCTTATGTGGCCGATGATCGTCTGCACCAATGCAGCGACGACTACTCTTTCCGCAGGTCTTGCCAAGATGCAGGGCCAGTACGGCAGTGATTACCCGGCAATGATGGCAGCCGCAACGCTCGCCGTTCTGCCGATGGTTATTATCTATGTCATTTTCCAGAAGCAGTTCGTCGAAGGTATTGCTACTTCCGGCGGTAAGCTGTAAAGTCTGAGGCGGATCGCAGCCGCGCAATGAGGAAGTGCTCTGCACCCTGCGCGGCGAGACAAGAACGCCGAGGCGTCCTTGATAAGACGAGCACATGGCCCGGAATATTCCCTGTGGGTGTTCCGGGTCTTTTCTTTCAGATGATCTATCTCAGTGGGGGAAGATCTTCGCTTCTATAAGCGGCGGGTAAATCAATATCAGCGAGACTTGATTTCCGGAGGAGGACAGCGGTCTTGAAGTATCTGAAACGCACGGCAGAAGAAATAAAAAGAGGCACAGCGGGGATGACGCGGAGGCAGAAGCTGCGGTATATCTGGGACTATTACTGGCTCCCGATCGTGGGTTTTACAGCCGGTCTGCTGTTTCTCATCTATTTTCTGTCGCATTTACTGTTCGGCAACAAGGAATACTGGTTCTATGTGACTTTTGTCAACATAAAGCCTCAGACCGGTGTCGAGAGCGAGCTCATGGAAGAGTTCGTGAGTGAGAGGGGATATGACCTGTCCAAGAAGAATGTGTTTTTTAACGATGCCTGCTATTTCGACGCCACGTCCTATTCCGGGACAAACAATAATTATTTTCAAATGTTCGTCGCGACGGTCGAGGCCGGTCACCTCGACGCTGTAGTGATGGAGGAGGAGAACCTCGTTGCCCTCGGAGCGAGCGGACGTCTGCTTGATCTTGAGGCGGATGCAAATGCAGCATATTTCGAAAAGTACAAAGACCGATTTGTCTACGCCGTCCCCTTCGACGAGGAGTACTCTACCGAGCCGGTGGCGGTCGGGATCGATATAAGTGACAGCCGGCTCATGACAGAGTATGAGCTGTATGATGACACATGCGTGCTGGGCGTCGGAGCTTATACGCAGCATCCGGAGGATGTTGTGGCTTTTCTTGAATTTATAGGAGTGGAGTGATATCATCTGTGCCATTTCGGCTTGCGCGGCATGACCGGAGAGGATCACGGAAAGGCAGGAAAGACAAGAATGAAACAGCGTTTATGGAGCATTTTTAATAATGAGAGCGCCCTCGGGCGGGCGATGAATGTGTGCGGGATCGTCATCGCTGCTAACATCATGTTCGTGCTTGTGAGTATGCCGGTCGTGACGGCGGGTCCGGCCTTCGCTGCCATGTACCATGTAATGCTGAGATTTCTGAGAAGTGATGGGGAGATCAATCCGTTCAAAGAATTCTGGATTGGTCTTAAGAATAACTTCAGGCAGGCCATCATTGTGTGGCTGCTGTTTCTGGTTATCGTGATCATTGGTGTCATGGATATACGATTTGCAATGTACGCGAAAGGCGTGATGACGATATTCAAATATCTGATCTATCTTATTTTCGGCATCGCGCTCATTCTGGTGTCGCATATGGCTCCGGTGATGGCTGCATTTGCAGACACCATCCCGCACCTTGCCCGCAACAGCGTGTATTTCGCATCAAAGAATCCGGTCAGAGCTCTCGCGATTGCCGCTCTGAACATCGGTCCGCTCATCCTGACCTACTATGATCTTCAGAGACTGCCTTTGTATGCATTCATGTGGGCTGTTTTCGGGTTCGGGGCTATCGCGATGATCGTGTCTAAAATGCTTATAAAGGATTTTAATGTATATCTGCCGGAGCTCGATGAGTTCGGATATCCGGTCGAGGAAGGTCAGGAAGATGGGGAGATGCTCGATCTGTAATATTTTGATATTGCGTACAGCGCAATAGATTTGAACCTAACTAAAAGGGAGGACAATATGCCGATTATTTTTCATGAGGAGCAGAGGATTTTCCATCTGACCAACAAGTATGTCAGCTACATTATCCACGTGATGGAAAATGACCAGCTGGAAAACCTGTACTATGGCAAGCGAATCCATGACAGGGATGATTTTGCAAATCTCCATGAGACATGCTGGAGATCTCAGATGTCCATCGTGATGCCCGATCCGTCGAATCTGTCTATGCATTACGCCCGTCAGGAATACCCATTCTACGGTACAGGCGACTATCGCTCGCCGGCGGCAACGATCCTTCAGAAGAACGGCAGCCGCGTGGTCGATTTTAAGTTTGAATCTTTCTCCATACGGCCGGGAAAACCCGAGCTTCCGGGACTGCCGGCGACATATGTCGAGTCTATAGACGAGGCCGACACACTGGAAATCACGCTGGTGGATAAGCTTTCCGGAACGGAACTCGTTCTCTCTTACACAATTTATGAAGATTATCCGGTCATCACAAGACATGCAAGATTCCTGCAGGTCGGCGATGACCCGGTCGTGCTCGAGCGCGCCCTCTCCATGAGCGTTGAGTTTCTTGATATGGACTATGAGATGGTCCAGCTCAGCGGAGCCTGGGGCCGTGAGAGATATGTCCACACAAGAAAGCTGGATATGGGAATTCAGAGCATCCAGGGACTTGCGGGGACGACGGGAGGAGCGGAGCAGAATCCATTTGCAGCATTAAAGAGAAAAGAGACGACTGAGCAGGCGGGGGAAGTCTACGGATTCTCGCTTGTCTACAGCGGAAACTTCCTCGCCCAGGTCGAAGTGTCCACGTTCGACATGACGAGGGTCACGATGGGAATTCATCCGGAGAATTTTGCCTGGAAACTTGAGAAAGGTGAGACGTTTGTCACGCCGGAAGTTGTCATGGTCTACTCCGACAAGGGCATGAACGGGATGAGCCAGGTCTTCCACAGGCTGTACAGAACGAGACTCGCCCGCGGTGAGTGGAGAGATAAGGAGCGCCCGATCCTGCTCAATAACTGGGAGGGGACCTATTTCGATTTCACGGAGGAGAAGCTCCTTGCGATGGCGAGGAAGGCCAAGGAAGTCGGCGTTGAACTCTTTGTCCTCGACGACGGCTGGTTCGGCACAAGAAATGATGACTTACGAGGCCTCGGTGACTGGTTCTGTAATATGGAGAAGCTGCCATCTGGCATAAACGGTCTTTCGGAGAAGATGGAAGAGATCGGAGTCAAGTTCGGTCTATGGTTCGAGCTCGAGATGGTCAATAAGGACAGTGACCTTTACCGCGCGCATCCGGACTGGATCATCCATGTGCCCGGCCGCTACCAGTGCCAGGCAAGACACCAGCATGTGCTGGATTATTCAAGACCGGAAGTGGTCGACTATATCCATGATATGGTTGCGAAGATTCTCTCCGAGTCCAAGATTTCTTATATCAAATGGGATATGAACCGCTACATGACCGCCCCGTTCAGCCTTGCGCTGCCGGCAGATCGCCAGGGTGAGATGATGCATCGGTACACACTTGGTCTTTACAACCTGTACAGCAGACTTACCAGTGAGTTCCCGCACATTCTGTTCGAGTCCTGCGCGAGCGGCGGTGCCCGCTTTGATCCCGGTATGCTCTACTATGCGCCGCAGGCCTGGTGCAGCGACGATACGGACGCGTCCGAGCGCTGCAAGATCCAGTACGGTACGACCTATGTTTACCCGGTATCCATGATTGGTTCTCATGTATCAGCAGTCCCGAACCATCAGCTCCTCCGGACGACACCGCTTGCTACCCGTGCAAACGTAGCGATGTTCGGAACTTTCGGCTACGAGCTCGATCTTGAGAAGATGCCTGAGGAGGAGATTCAGGTCGTCAAGGACCAGATTCGTTTCATGAAGAAGTATCGCAGGCTGATTCAGGTCGAGAGCGATTTCTACCGGCTTGTGAGCCCGTTCGAGGGCAACGATACGGCCTGGATCTGCGTCTCCCCGGACAAGAAGACCGCTCTTGCCCTGTTTTGCCAGAGGTTGAATAAGATCAACGCTTCCTGGCTGAGGCTTAAGCTGGCGGGGCTGGCGGAGGATATCCGTTATGAGGTGAGCTACACTGTGGACGGCACGAAGACGAGCTACGCCGCCTACGGCGATGAGCTCATGAGGGTCGGCATTCCGATTAAGAGGGAAATGGGGATTCCAATGGGCAACGAGAGACGCTCGGTGCTCGGAGGGGATTTTGCGTCGATCGTGTTTGAGATTTCTGCTGAATAAATTAAGTTTGATGCTTAGCTTGTGTGATGAGGGCAGCTGCGGCGCGGCTGCCTTTTGGCTTCAGCTGCGGCTGCCGTTGAGCCGATGAAATCGCGTTAGGTCAAAGGCAACTATATGACCCAGGAAGCAGGAATTTGGCGCTTACGATCCACATATCCTGTGTATTCCTTGATATAGGCGGTCTTTTCCGCCCTGGTCATCCCGCGTATCGCTGCCGCGATTTCGTGGTCCGCCCGGTATACATCCAGGAAATCCATTCCGATGTCACAGATGTACTTCGAGCCCGGGCTCTCGGCGGCACTATGCCCGGCGGCGACCTACTTGCGGAGCGCGCGTTTTTCTGCCGGTGTCATTGGCACCCTGGATTTATAAGAAAACACAGAACAGCAAGATATATTACGGAAATACATATTTAGAATTGCTTTGACATATGCATTCTGGTCTGCGGTTTATACACTCTTTTATAAACTCCACAATAACAGTGCGAGCACAAAGGATATCATACGCACGTTTTTGCTTGGTCATTAGATGCTTACTTTTGCAAGTATAAGAAGTTTATTTGATACATCTGCTTTATGAGCTGCAATGAAATAATTCTATAACAATAAGAGGTGGACTAGATGTCAAATGTTTCAATTTCAAAAGCTACTTTCGACAGAAAAGCTTCGGTTTGTTTAAAAGGAATTGCCATCATTCTGATGATGTTCCATCACAATTTTCGTGATGAGACCCTTTTTAAATCATATACTATTTCATTTGTTCCGTTTTCCGAAGCCCACGTTGTAGCATTCGCATATGCTTGCAAAATATGCGTCTCTCTTTTTGCCTTCATAACCGGTTACGGTCTGTATATCAATTATCGTGAATCGAGTATGAATGCGACTAAATGGATAATCCATAGATATATAAAGACCTTTTCTGGTTACTGGTTTGTCTGGATTTGTAGTGCCGTTTTATGTCAGCTTATCAATGGCCGCACGACATCCATTTTATTTAGAGATGGTAAGGCATCCGGTATAGTTTACACTGTCATTGATTTCCTCGGTCTGGCAAAGCTCTTTTCGACTCCCTCACTTAATGGCACATGGTGGTATATGAGTGCCGCTGCAGTGTTTATCCTGCTTATCCCATTACTATACTTAGTAAAAGACGATCTCTGGCTTGCATTGATAGGCGCAGTTGTTTTTATTCGTATCATCCATAATGGTAATTATTTCCCGGGTGGAAATTCTGTCTATGCTTTTCTTACTCCGTTTATTCTCGGCTCCATCTTTGCTCGTTATTCCTGTTTTGAGAAATTATATAAGCTTACGAGTGGAAATAAGATATTAAAAGCGTGTAAGGCAACCCTTGAAATATTGCTTATTGTATTTCTTTTCATGATGTATGAAAAAGTTCCGATGGAATCATTCTGGGAGTTCCATTTTTGTATTTTCCCACTTGTCGTAATATTGTTCTGCGTCGAATTTGTTATTCCATTAAAACCAATCAACATTGTTCTGGCATTCTTTGGAAAGCATTCTATGAACGTGTTTTTAATCCATACTTTTTTTCTTGGAAATAACCTTAGCAACTTTACTTATTCATGGGGGCATTTTATTCTGATTACGTTTGTTTTGCTCATCATATCCACGGTGACATCTATCTTTATTGATTTCCTAAAAAAAATAGTACATTATCCCTATTGTATAAAATGGATTTTAAATCATTCTTGGAATTTCAGTGAAACGCCATCTGTCAAGTAATTGTTTGAAACGATAAAGAAAGCTGAATAAAAATGAATTCCTTTTTTGTCGTTTATATGATGCGAGTGTGCTTGGCAACCTTGGTTTGCTATTTTCACACAAAAAGAAGAGGTGAAGCTCCCACAAGCCCCACCTCTTCTTTTCTTTCTCTGCTTATTTGATTCCAAAAGCTCCTACGCCCTCACCGGAACCAATTCAACCTCAACTGCTGGCCCGGCCCCGTCTCCTATAATTAGGGTATGCTGAATAGACTCGATTTTTACGCAAAACGCATATATCCGAACATGCTTTCGTCCTGGTAGAATTGTATATGAGC
>JBGUHN010000018.1:0-17564 GCA_045112155.1 Lachnospiraceae bacterium | reverse complement strand
ATGTGGCGGGCAGTCGAGATTAGTAAAACCACCTTTTTACTAGTGCTGGTAAAAAACTGATATAAGAAAGTCCTACCGTAATCTAGGAGCAAAATCAACAAAAGTGACTGCTTCTAAGGCCCAAGATTTAATAAGAAGAGCCGCTGAATTGGCAAAGAACGAGTTGTTATGACTGCTCATGGGACATGAATTGAATCTCGTACGGCACTGCTTATGTGCGATATTTCACAAGATCGACTGCCTGCTTGGCCATAATCAGTCTGCAGCAGTGCAGCCTTGATAAAATAGCTGTTGCAACATATCTTTTTTCACAGCCTAACTCTTTTCTGCACTTTTCTAAAACCTTCGCGATATACGGATTGCTCCGCACTCCCGCAATCCTACGGACATTCGCATTCCCGGCCTCCGGCCTCCATGCTCATGTCCGTTAACCCGTTCTGTGAAAAAGCGCCGCTGCATGCAAGCATGCGCTTCGCTTTTCACATCCGGGTCATATCGCTCATATCTTGAACCGATAGCCCACCCCCCAAATCGTCTCTATATACTGGGGCTTTGAAGAATCGTACTCTATCTTCTCGCGGATCTTCTTGATATGGACTGTCACAGTCGCGATATCTCCGATCGATTCCATATTCCAAATCTCACGGAACAGCTCCTCCTTGGAGAACACGCGGTTCGGATTCTCGACAAAGAATGTCAGAAGGTCGAACTCCTTCGATGTGAACTGGACCTCCTCGCCGTTGACCCACGCGCGGCGGGCCGTCTTGTCGATCTTGATCCCGCGGATCTCGACAACGTCATTCTTTCTGAAGTCCGTCTTAATCAGCCGCTCGTATCTGGCCAGATGGGCCTTAACGCGTGCGACCAGCTCGCTCGGTGAGAACGGCTTTGTGATGTAGTCATCCGCGCCCAGACCGAGACCGCGGATCTTGTCGATGTCATCCTTCTTGGCGGATACAAGCAGGATCGGCGTATCCTTTCTTTCGCGGATCTCTCTGCAAATGTCAAATCCGTCCATGCCCGGCAGCATCAGGTCCAGAATATAGAGGTCGTATTCTTTTGTCAGCGCAGCCGCAAGTCCGGCTCTTCCGTCAGTCTCAATATCCACTTCAAATCCTGAAATCTCCAGATAATCCTTCTCGAGATTGGCAATAGACTCTTCATCCTCAATGATTAAAATCTTGCTCATTTATATATCTCCTCGTTTATTAATAGTGAGTTCCATTTCATAAATATTCGTTTTCAAGTCTCGCTCTGCAAAAACACTATTGCGCATGTTTAGCCAATACCATTTGGCAGAACATCCATCGAACATTACGCCCCTATTGCTGCTAAACAGTGCTCCGTATCACGCCACATGCTTCCGCAGCGAGAAATACATCGTCGTCCCCTCGCCCTCGGTGCTGGATGCCCACACACGACCGCCGTGATCCTCCATGATCTTTTTCACGATGGACAGGCCGATGCCGGATCCACCCTGGGTTGAATTTCGCGACGAGTCCGCTCTGTAAAATCTGTTAAATATATTCCCAAGATCCTTGGAAGAGATTCCTTTTCCGTTGTCGCTGATCTGGGCTTCAATCTCCTCACCGGCATCTCTCACCCTGAGAGATATCTTCTTGTCCGGCTTATCCATGTATTTGACCGAATTTCCAATGATATTGTTGATAACTCTCCGCATCTGCTCGACGTCCGCAATGACCTGCACGTCCCGGCCGACGGTATTCTGATAATCAAATGCTATATTCTTGCTGGTGAGATCATAGCGAATCTCCTCGGCGGCATCCTCGAAGAAGTTCTGGACATTGACCTTGCTGAACGTGTAGGGAATCCTGTTGGTGTTAATCTTTGTGTAGAACGTCAGCTCGTTGATCAGGTGGTCCATCTCGATCGACTTGTTGTAAATCGTCTTTATATAGCGGTCCATCTTTTCGGGCGTGTCTGCGATACCGTCCATGATTCCTTCCACATAGCCCTTTACCGCAGTGATCGGGGTCTTCAGATCGTGCGAAATATTGGAAATGAGTTCGCGGTTCTGGCGGTCTGCTTCGAGCTTTTCTTCATTTGCAGTCTTAAGCCTCACCCGCATCTCCTCAAAGCCCTCGCAGAGCTCCTTCACTTCTTTCGCACCCTCCGCCTTAACTTCATAATCCAGGTTGCCGTCCCGGATCTCGCGGGTCGCCTTAGTCAGATGGTAGAGCGGCGTGCTGATTCCGCTGTACAGCCAGACGGACAGAATGATGGCCGTGATGACCAGTATAACGATCATACTGAAAATGACGTCCGCTATGATCACCTGCAGCTCCGGCGACAGATTATTCACGTCGATACCGTACTGCACGCGAAGCTGCTGCCCGCGGAAAATGGCCACGCCGATCAGCAGCATGATCATGAGGAAAATCGGGATCAGAACGATCAGAAAAAACGACATGAAAATTCGTGTTTTCAGCTTCATAAAATAAAGACACCTCCCGGTCCGTGCTCATTTAAGTATAACACAACCGGAAAGTGTCTGTTCTAAACTTTTTGTTAATTAGGGCTGTTGACGGTAACAGTTCAGACAGGCCTGTCTGAACTGTAACTATTAACAACCGCGGCACAATTGCCCGCTTTATGCGAGATACTTAGCCAGGGCCTCCGCCTTGTCTGTACGCTCCCACGGCAGATCGATATCTGTACGTCCGAAGTGACCGTAAGCCGCTGTCTTCTTGTAGATTGGACGGCGAAGGTCGAGCATTCTGATGATGCCGGCCGGACGGATGTCGAAATTCTCGCGGATGATCTCTGCAATCTTAGCGTTGGACAGCTTGCCTGTGCCGCGCGTGTCGACCGTGATGGACATAGGCTGCGCTACGCCGATCGCGTAGGAGAGCTCGATCTGGATCTCGTCAGCGATGCCTGCTGCCACGATGTTCTTTGCGATATAGCGGGCAGCATACGCTGCGGAGCGGTCGACCTTTGTCGGATCCTTGCCGGAGAAAGCGCCGCCGCCATGGCTTGCGTATCCGCCGTATGTGTCGACGATGATCTTGCGGCCTGTGAGACCGGAATCGCCGTGCGGTCCGCCGATAACAAAGCGGCCTGTCGGGTTGATGAAGATCTTGGTATTCTCGTCGATCATGCCTACCGGAACGACCGGGTCAATGACATACTGTCTGATATCCTTGTGGATCTGCTTCTGGCTCACATCCGGGTCGTGCTGTGTGGAAACAACAATGGCCTCAAGTCTTGCCGGCTTGCCCTCCTCGTCATACTCGACGGAGACCTGTGTCTTTCCGTCCGGACGAAGGTATGTGAGGGTGCCGTTCTTTCTGACTGTGGAGAGCTGCAGCGCAAGCTTCTGCGCGAGAGCGATCGGGTACGGCATGAGCTCCGGTGTCTGGTTGGAGGCATAGCCGAACATCATACCCTGATCACCGGCGCCGATCGCGTCGATCTGCTCCTCAGACATCTCATTCTCTCTTGCTTCAAAAGCTTTGTCGACGCCCATGGCGATATCTGCGGACTGCTTGTCCATGGCAACGATGACTGCGCATGTATTTGCGTCAAATCCCATAGCCGCGTCTGTGTAGCCAATCTCACGGATCGCATCGCGGGCGATTGTCTGGAAATCGATATTTGCATTTGTAGTAATCTCACCCATAATAAGAACAAGACCTGTTGTCACTGCTGTCTCGCAGGCAACGCGGCTCATCGGATCCTGCGCAAGGCAGGCATCGAGTACCGCGTCGGAAATTGCGTCGCAGATCTTATCCGGATGTCCCTCTGTTACTGATTCAGATGTAAAAAATCTTCTTTCTCCCATTGTATTCCTTTCTGTGATTTTCGCCCTTCGGCGGTGTGTTGCTTACCTGAATCAATTAGCCTTTCGCAGCCCGGCTTTTTTACTGCCGGGCTATTTATATTGCGTAGGAGAGGCAAGCCTATATCCTACGCAAACGGCGTCACCGCCTTCATCTCGCGTTTTACGCTCGATGTCGGGCGGGCGCCAAAGTGCCTTCTCTTCGTGCCAGCACGATTCAGGCACCTTGGCTTGACGCCTACGCATGAAAAAAGGTCCGCAGGAAGCGGACCTATAAACGTCACCGTTTCCCTTATTGTTCGATTGCTCGCTTGAGGATGGCACCTTCCCGATAGGGGGGTTGTCACGGCTTCACAGATCCTCTATTCTCCGCCGTTCTTAATAAAGGTAAGCAAATATATGTAATTGGCTGTCACATAGACTAACACGTTGCTCCTCTACATGCAAGCACTAAATTGTAAAAATTTCATAAATTATTGAGAATTAGTCTCAGTGCGTGCACTGTTTGAGGATTTCCTTCATCTCATCTACAGTGAAAACATAGTCCGTATTGCAGAAAGCGCAGTTCAGAGTCTCCGGTTTTCCGTCCGCGATGATATTGGAAAGCTCTTTGCGGCCGAGCGCGATCAAAGCAGCGGTGACACGTTCGCGGCTGCAGTTGCATCTGAAGGCTACAGGCATGCTCTCAAAGATATGAAGGTCCATGTCTCCCAGAATCCTCTTTAAAATCGACTCCGGTGTCTCACCGTTCCTGAGGAGATCCGTCACGGATGGGATGTCCTTCAGCTTCTCCTCGAGCTTTGCGATCGTCTCCTCTGGGCAGTCCGGCATCAGCTGAATAATATAGCCGCCGGACTCGCGGACCGTATTGTCCTTGTTCATGAGGACTCCGAGCGCGCAGACCGTCGGGACCTGCTCGCTAAGCGCGTAGTAATATGCAATGTCCTGGGCGATCTCACCGGTCTGGATGTCGACCTGGCCCGCATACGGCTCCTTTAAGCCTATGTCCCTTAAAATGTGAAGGTAGCCCCTGCCGACAGCTCCGCCGACGTCAAAATGGCCGAACTGATTTGGAGGGAGCACAACGCCGGGGTTCCCGACATATCCCTTGACAGTCCCGTCGGAGCCGGCGGTCACAGTGATCCCGCCGATCGGACCGTCGCCCTTGAACTGGATCGTGAGGACATCCTTCTCGCCCTTCATCATCGATCCCATCATAAGTCCCGCCGCCATCGTGCGGCCAAGTGCCGCCGAGCAGACAGGGCTAAGGTTGTGGGCTGCTCTCGCCGCCTCCGTCACACCCTTCGATGTCACTGCAAATGCTCTTATAAAATTCCCCGCTGCCGATGCGCGGACCATATAATCCTTCATTTCATACTCCTCTCAAATATCCAACGAAACTTCCCACACGCAGATAAATATCAGTCTCATCGTAAAATCAGACCGGTCCCGTCAAAATCCGGAATAAAGCTCTCCGCAGCGGTCGGGCCTTCCTGAATAAATACGTTCTCCATACCGAGCTCAATGGCGTGATCCACAACGCGCCCATACTCCCGCTTCGTGACACGGCGCGCAAGCTCCGGGAACTCGTCACCGATGCCCGGCATCGGCGTGTACTGATTCATGATGCTGACGTAAATCTTCTCGCCGTAGGTCTCGTGCAAATAACTTATGATCCGCTTCGAGTCCTTCGTATGACCCGGCAGGACCATATGCCTCACGATCACGCCCCTCTTCATCATGCCTCTTTCATCAAATGCCGGCTGACCCGCAATTTCCACCATCGCGCGAATCGCTTTCTCCGCCACCTCAAAGTAATCCGGCGCCTTTGCGTAACGGCCGGAGATATCCGGATCCATGAATTTCAAATCAGGGAGAAAAACATCCACCGTGCCCTTAAGGCTTCTCACGGTCTCTTCAGTCTCGTAAGAACCCGTATTATATACGATTGGGATCGCAAGACCTCTCGCCCTGGCTATCCTCACAGCGCGAACGATCTGAGGTACGTAGTGGGTGGGCGTGACCAGGTTGATATTATTTGCACACTGTCCTTCCAGATCAAGAAAGGTCTCCGCCAGCTGCTCCTCCGTTAACGGGACGCCGATAGTCTCATCACGAGATCCGATATTCTCCGAAGCTTCGAAGACTGAATCTTCGGAAACACGTACTCCGAACGCCGAAGCCATACCCCTAAGCGATGTCTGTCGTCTCCCAAGCGCGATCTCCCGATTCTGGCAGAACACGCAGCCGAGCGGACAGCCGGTAAAAAACACGGTCCCCGAGCCCTCTTTCCCGGAGATACACGGCTCCTCCCACATATGAAGAGCAGCCCGGGCGGCATAGACTCTTTCCGTCATGCCGCAGCGGCCTGCTCTTATTGTTCTGTTTATACCGCAGCGCCTGCCGCACAGGCGACACTGCTCCATTTCAATACAGCTCACTTTTCATCAATAAACCGATTTATCTCAGCGGGAAAATCCCGCGCCGAGTCGAATTTTACTTACAGAACATCTCTGCCCTGATTATATTATCGCGAACGTAAACTTCTCTATCTCACGCTCGCTCTCCGCCTTTTTTATTTCTGCGCCGAGACTTCTGAGTTTTCCGTCGAAATTCTCATAGCCTCTCAGGATGTAAGCTATGTCCTCAATGACAGTCACTCCCTCTGCCTGAAGACCCGCGATGACAAGGGCAGCGCCGGCACGGAGATCCGGGGAAGATATCCTTGCGCCGGTGAAGCCTTCGATACCGTCGATAATCGCGGTATTGCCTTCCACCTTGATCGAAGCGCCCATACGAGCTAACTCATCCACATACTTGAAACGGTTCTCGAAAATGCTCTCAGTGACTATACTTGTGCCGGTTGAAAGCGCGAGAAGCGTGGTCATCTGCGGCTGCATGTCCGTCGGGAATCCCGGGTACGGCTGTGTCTTCACATGCGTACGGCTGAGCCTTCTTGCGGCGACAACGCGGATCGAGTCGTCAAACTCATCGACCTCACAGCCGATCTCGGTCAGCTTAGCGGAGACAGCTTCCATATGTTTCGGGATGACGTTCTTGACCACGATATCGCCCTTTGTGGCTGCTGCCGCGATCATGAATGTGCCTGCCTCAATCATATCGGGTACGATCGCATAGCTGCATCCGTGGAAGCTGCGGACGCCGTTGATACGGATCACATCCGTTCCGGCTCCCTTGATATCAGCGCCCATGCTGTTCAGGAAGTTGGCCACGTCAACGACATGCGGCTCCTTGGCCGCATTCTCGATGATCGTCTTTCCGACTGCGCGGGAAGCCGCCATCATAATGTTGATCGTCGCGCCGACAGAAACTACGTCCATGAAAATATGAGCACCTCTCATATGATCGCACTTGGCGAAAATAGTTCCGTGCTCTATAGATACATTCACACCGATTGCCTTGAAGCCTTTTAAGTGCTGGTCAATCGGTCTGCTGCCGATATTGCATCCGCCCGGAAGCGGAACTGCCGCATTATTATATTTTCCGAGTAATGCACCCAGAAGATAATAGGATGCGCGAATCTTCTTGATCAGATCATATTCGACACAGCAATCCTGTATTGTGGAGCCGTTAATCTTTACGGTATGACGGTCGATCCGTTCTACATGTGCGCCGATACCGGCAACTGCGTCGAGAAGTACATTTATATCATTAACGTCCGGAAGATTTTCCAGCGTTACACTTTCATCAGACATGATCGCAGCAGATATGATCGGAAGCGCAGCGTTTTTCGCTCCTGCGATCTCAACCTCACCAGCCAGAGGGTTTCCGCCTTTGATCACATAACATTCCATTCCCATATTATATTAACCTGCCCCTTTATATTTGCACGATCCCTTCCCCAAAGAACCATGCAATTAAATCTTAACGTAAAATCAACCTTTTGTAAACATTTGAGTGGATTTCTGAGCCGACCTTATAAAAATTTTAGAATTGCCCGTCTGTTTATTATTCAATCTTCAAAAGAGTTTTCTGCAAAGTCTCCTCAAGTGTAAGATTTGACTCATCAATTATAATATCGGCGTATTTTTCATACAGGACACAGCGATCGGCATACATTTGCATAGGTGTCTGACCTGCGCGAAGAGCTACACCGCGGGTACGGTAATCGGAAAAGACTCTTTTTGCCATCTCGTCATAGGAAATCTTGAGATAAATTACAGTTCCGTTTTCTTTGAGATGAGCCATAGCCTCCTCACCGTACACAGCGCTCCCTCCGGTCGCAATAATACACCGGTCCACCCAGAGACAGCTTATGACCTCATTTTCTATCTCGATGAATCTCTCCACTCCCTCAGACTCTATGATCTCAGAGAGAAGCTTTTTCTCTCTGCTCTGAATCATAAGATCACAATCCACAAAGCCGAAGCCGATGTATTTGGCAAGCAGGACTCCCATCGTACTCTTGCCGGACCCGGGCATTCCGATCAACACATAATTCATAAAATTTCTCCCATACTCTTTGAGGGCGGAAACCCACTGTCCTATAGGCAGTGGGTAGTTAATACACTACCTCTTCCTTCCGTCCGAATTTCCAGCATCCGAACGCTTTTCTGATCCGCCTCTTTTTGCAGATTTTCCCTTCTTCTTCCTCACGCTGAAGCCGAAATTTCCGAGGCATTTACCTATACCTCTGTACTCGCCGTGGCTGTAGACGATCGGGTCCGCCTTTGAGAGATCAAACTTCTTCTTATCATCCATATAGGCTTCATCCGCATGGACAGCCAGGACATCTGCCAGGAACATCGTGTGGGATCCGAGAGCCATGGTCTCCCTGACCCTGCATTCAATATTGACAGGTGATTCCGCGACCATCGGGCAGTTGATCTCATCCGCCTCCTCGCGCGTAAGACGGGCGGTCTCGAACTTATCCTTATCTCTTCCGCTTATGACACCGCAGTAGTCAGTTGCGCGGGTCATGGCTTCCGTCGTCAGGTTTACGGTAAAGACACCTGTCTCCATTATATATTCATAGGATAATCTGGAAGGCCTGAGAGATATGCTCAGCATCGGCGGGTTCGTACATACAGTCCCGGTCCAGGCAACTGTGCAAATGTTATCCTTCCCCGCAGCATTCCTCGACGCGACAAGTACCGCCGGCAGCGGGTAGAGCATGTTTCCGCCTTTCCATTTCGCTTTGCCCATAAATTCCTCCGTTTAGCACATTCGTGCTTATATTATAAACGAGGACCGCCGGAAATTCCAGCGTAGGGACATTCTGTGCCTACCATAGTGGCAGTTCAGGGAGACTGCTTATCAAAATCGTGTCCGGCGGCGAGCATCCATCTTCGTGAGAAAAACATTGCGGGTCCTTCCCTGCGAGATCAAAAAGGCTTTAGCTTTTTTAGCTCGCAGAAAGGACCTGCGTTTTTCGATGAAGATGATGTTTGCGGCCGGGCTTAGGACCTTGGCTGCAGTCTTCCTGAACTGATACGAAAGTTTGCGGCAGTTCAGGGAGGCTGCTTATCAGAATCGTGTCCGGCAGCGAGCATCCATCTTCGTGAGAAAAACATTGCAGGTCCTCCGCTGCGAGATCAAAAAATGCGTAAGCATTTTTTAAGCTCGCAGAAAGGACCTGCGTTTTTCGATGAAGATGATGTTTGCTGCCGGGCTTAGGATCTTGGCAGCAGCCTTCCTGAACTGAATATATCAGCCGTTCTGAAGAGCGCCCATAAAGGACGGAATCAGCTGCTTCTTGCGGGATACGACCTTGGGCAGATACGCGATGTCGCTTGCGTCTACCTTTGCGCCGAAACCTTCCATGACCAGCTCCGGAGCATCCTTGCCATAGCACAGAAGGCGTGTATCCTCGTCGAGGATATTGGTCAGCATGAAGAATACCATGCTCATGCCGCTCTTTACAGCCTCGACCTCGAGCTGCGGACGCAGCTTGTCAGCGATCTCCATAAGCTCGTCTGTATCCATGGAGCTGATCTGGCCGACACCGAATGTAGTATCGCCAAAGACGAACTTCTTGAAATCCTGATGAAGAATCTCGTCCGGAGTCTTGTTTCCGAGGGCACTGCCTGCGCGGAACATTGCCTTCGCGTAGTCATTGATATTGACGCCGGCGATCTTAGCCAGAGCAAGACCTGCCACCTGATCTCTCGGTGTGCATGTCGGAGATCTGAAGAGCAGTGTGTCGGAGACAATCGCGGACATCATGAGACCTGCGATATGCGGCGGAATTTCAATGCCGAGTTCATGGAACATAGAATACAGGATCGTGCATGTGCAGCCGACCGGCTCTCCGCGGAAATAGATCGGGTTAATTGTCTCGACCGTACCGATTCTGTGGTGATCGACGATCTCAAGGATCTCAGCTTCATCAAGGTTATCCACAGCCTGAGACTTCTCTGTGTGGTCAACAAGAATGATTTGCTTCTTCTTCGCGTCGAGAAGATTTGCAGAACCGATCATGCCGAGATACTGACCTTTACGGTTGAGGACCGGATAAGAGCGATGGCGAAGCTTACCCATTGTCTCTCTGATATCATCCAGGAAGTCATCAATATGGAATGTGACAAGGCCGTCCTTGCGCATGAGGAACTTAGCCGGAACTGCCTGATTAATCAGGCGGGAGACAGTGTAGGTATCAAATCTTGTGACGATGACCACGCAGCCCTTCTCCTCGGCAGCTTTTTTGACTTCATCCGTGACACTGTCGCAGAGGCACAGAACAATACAGCTGGCCCCGTTCTCGATTGCGCAGAGCTGAGTATCCGAGCGGTCGCTCAGGATGACAAGATCCTTCGGCTCCATATACTTAGCAAAATTATCCGGTGTGGCAGCACCAACAATGACACGGCCTTCCGTAAAGAAGCTCTGCTCATCGCCGACGATGACATGTCCGTTTACGGTCTCGGCAATATCGAAATACTTGCTCTTTGCCTCAGACATCAGAGTCTTTGTGTAAGCGTCCATGAAGAAATTCGTGATGTCACTGACAGCGAGCATACCTTCAAGCTCATTGTCTGCGTTCATGATCGGCAGTGAAGAGACACCGCTCTCCTGCATGTACTCCCATGCAATACGGATCGTAATATCATCCGGAGCACCCTCTGTCTCATCAATGACCAGGTCTCTGACCTGCTGTCCGACGTTCGGCATGTACTTCGGTGCCTCAACGCCGAAATACTTCAGTACGAATTCAGTCTCTTCGTTGAGCTGGCCCGCGCGTCTTGCCTCGTAGCGGGTGGTCTTCTCCGACTGATTTCTCAGATATGCGAGCGACAGTGCCGAGCATATTGAGTCCGTGTCGGGGTTTTTGTGACCAACAATAAAAATATTATCTTCGCCTGACATAACTCCTCCTTATTATTTATTTCGGAAAGCCTTCCTTCCCATTCTTAACCTTTTATATGTGAGTCCCTTAAAGCGCCGAGAATCAGCTTTTCTTTCTCCGCCCTTGTCAGGTGTTTCACTGCGAATTCTCTGGACATTGCCTCCTCTTTGGATGCAAATGTCTCTACATACACACATCTCACCGGTCCCCGGCCCTTCGTGTATTTTGCCCCTCTGCCGGAATTATGCGCTTTCAGTCTCTCCTGCAAATGATTCGTCCATCCCGTATAGAGACTTCCATCCCTGCACTGCAGGATATACACGCAGCACACACCGTCATCAGGTTCTTTTATTATCTCTCTAAACTGTGTCATTATTTAAACAGATCGCTGTCTTAAATCAGAGAATGATTTCCATCTCCTTTTTCAACATTTGCATCCCCTGCTTTTCATAGAATTTCATGGCTGACGGGTTGCACGCCCATACATTCAAAGTGAGATGATAGCAGCCGATTTCCTTAGCGTAATCTTTTATGAAATCATAAATGATCTGGCCGGTTCCCATTCTTCTTACGGTCTTGTCCACGCAGAGATCGTCGATATAGAGCGTCTTGATCGGCTGAAGGTTCGAGCCGTCCTTCACCTCTGTCACAATGCAAAATCCATAGCCGTATACATACTCGTCATCGTCGACGGCCACAAATATCGGCCTGGTCTCGTCATCTATGAGAATTGAAAGCTGACCGTCAGTATACTTTCTCTGATCGAAAATAAAGATGTCCGGTCTTCCGTCCGCATGTACATTATTGACCTGCAGCAGAAGGTCAAGTATTCTCGGTTCATCCCTGTGCTCCGCTCTGCGGACTCTCAACTTCATGTCTCGCTCCCGTCAAAAGTTTGTCAATAATTCCCATAAATATCAGGAAAAATAAGATTCCTTTGTACATTATAATCCAAACTGCGTTGCATTACTATATCAGATTATAGCTTTATAATCAATTTTTTATTGCTTTTTACCGGCATTTCAGCTTAAATGCAAAAAAATTCCGCTTTCAATTTTACTGCAAATTAAAGGGAAAATATGTGTCATCAGAGCAAATTCCACAAAAATTCAATTCATAATTTGACAAATCGGATATTTGGATTTATAATTGCCACCGTTGAGAAAAGCGCAGGTACAATCTGGTCTGCGCGGAGTACAACGATAGATAAAATTTGAAAATTACGCACATCGGATGTGCATCAAATTCGAGGAGGAAAGATTATTATGGCAAGAAAAGCTGCTACAACAACAAAGAAAGCAACTGAGACAAAGACTGCTGCTACAAAGAAAACTGCCGCAACAAAGGCTGTAGCTGAGAATGCTTTCGTTGAAGTTGAGAAGAAGGTAGAGAATGAAGTAGAGAAGGTCGCTGCCGAGACAAAGGCAGTTGCTGAGAAGGTCGCAAAGAAGGCTACAACAAGAAAAACAGCTCCGAAGGCTACTGTTACTGTAGAAGCCGCCGGCAAGCAGTTCGATATCACAGCAATCGCTGACAAGGCTGTTGCTGCTTACAAGGCAATGAACGAGAAGGCTGCCGTCAAGACTGTCGACGTATATGTGAAGCCGGAAGAAGGCGTTGCATACTATGTGATCAACGGCGAAGGCTCCGCAGACTTCAAGGTAGAGCTTTAATTTCACGAATCAGGGATAGTTCACCAATGTACTCAAGCGTAGAAGAGGCGATCGCCTCTTCTTTTTTTTATCTCAGTGGAAGTCCAATCTCCCACTTGAGATAAAAGCTCAGCTACACAATGCTCCACTGGAGCATTGCTTCGCATGCTTTGGCACGTTAGCATGCCTCGCACTGCCGGGTCGGTGATGCAAAAAAGGAGCGCTTTCGCGCTCCTTTTAGCTCAATTCCTATAGAATTTTCTTTAGAACAGATATCCGTTCCAGTATACCCAGTTCCTTGTGTCTGTATAACCGTAGTTACCGGTATAAGCCGGATCTGTCGGATCAATGCTGTTATAAGCTCTCGGCTGCGGCATGTGGATAAGCGGCCGTGCCAGATTTGCTCCGACATATACCGTCGTTCCGGAGTCAACATACTCAAATGTCCACCATGCATAACGGACACACATACGTACGCAGCCGTGTGACTGACGTGTTCCGAGCAGGTTGTAGACTGCAGGATTCAGGTTAGATGTATTCGCAGCTCCGCAGGCAACTGAATGGAAGTACTCACCGTTGTTTGTCCAGTCAACGTAGCTGGATCCTGCAACGACTGTGTATGCGAGAAGCTCTGTCGCGTACTGACCGTAGGACGGTCCCATAAGCTCTTTCCAACGATACTTCGTTCTTGTCAGACGATTGCCGAAGTCAGTCGGAGTAGATGTTGTTCCGGGCGATACGAGGAAGGAGAATACCGGAAGGTTCCAGCTGTTCGTTCCCTTATACTTCGTATAGACCGTCGCAAGGCACGGAGCCGTGTTGTCAATTGTAATATAGTACGGGCAGTTTGGTTTAGTATAACCATCCCTGGACTTCGTTGTCCCGAACAGTGCTGAAAGGTACGGACGTGTATCGGAAGTTTCCTTGCCGTTCAGACCCTTATAGTAGAAGTAATATGAACCGTACTTCTTCCATCCTGTATACGGAAGACCCTTAGCGTCTACATAATACTTTCCGTCATCAATGAACGCGTTCGTCTTATGCGTAGCGTCATCATTATAATAACGCTTCGTTGTGCCGTACTTCTGCCAGCCCGGTGTCGTCACACCTGAAGTGAAATAGAACTTCTGAGAATTATCATTTCTCAGAGAAGCCTGCTCAATGTTCGTACCGGAAGAATACTTGGCATCCTTGACAGTCAGGTACTTGCCAGTGTGCTTGTTGATGAAATAGCAGCTGCCGTCTTTGCCGGCCTGTTCGATCTTCCAGATCTGAGAATTCCAATCAGAGTGGAACGGGCGGGCACAGATATTTGTACCGTCAGCCTTGTTGCCGGACTTGACACTCACCGAATTTCTTGATGCTACATTGGCCAGCTTATAATAGCCGCCGCCGAGCGGAACGATAGACCAGAGCTGATCTGTCTTTTTGCTCTGACTCTCAACGTCAATGTTCGTATTGTCGGCCTCGCTGCCGCCCTTTACTGTGAGGTAAAGACCCTTGTTGCCCTTGCTCACGATTCTGACCATCGGACCCACAGGAATCTCTAATTTCACGTTGGATTCAACGAACTGCCACTTCTGTGTTACGGCTGCTTTCGCCTTATTGATCTCGATGTTCGTGCCCGCAGCTGTCTTAGCGCCGGCAAGAGTCAGATACAGATTGCTTCCGACACCCTTGACATAGTAAGCTGCAGATCCGTCAGGAGCAGAAGTCTTTACAAGATGCCATCTCTGGCTGTCCGCATTTCCGTTACCCCACTGTAAGACATCAGATCCTGCTGTCTTCTGGGCGCCGTATACGCAGACTGCCTTGTCAGAATCAAAGTTGATAAATGCATAGATATTGCCATAACCGATTTTCTTAAGCGTGAATCTCTGGCCGGATTTTCCGACAGCCTGAAGCTTATAGCTTGTTCTGAGATTCGTATCCGCTACAGTAGCAGCCATATCTGTTTTTGCGGCACTTACAATATTATAAAGGGTATCGCCGTCAAATGTGATCGTCGGGTCATTGGTAGCAGCGAATTTCCAGAGCTGATGATCGCTTCCGCTGAACTGCTGGACAGTAAGATTTCCACCTGCAAGATTGCTCGGTGCCGTGATCACGACCTTCGGGTTCGCGCAGTTAATAATAAGAACATTTTCAGGATCTTCTTCTGTCTTTCTGATATACCACTGCTGATTATTGTAATACTTGATATCACGCTGAGTGACGCCCTCGCCTGCTTCCGGAACAGATACATTGACGCCAAGTCTCTTATTGGACCAGAAGCAGAGAATACGGTATTTTCCTGCTCCGTCCTGAGTGACCTTGAAGATAACGGCATCTTTTGCCGCGCTCTTTGTGTGCTTATTGATCTCGACCTTGCCCTGATTTGCCATACCATCATTCTTAATATGGATAGCGTAATCGTTGTTGGCTGCGGATCTAATTACATAATAACCATTTTCGATCTTGGCATCCACGCCCGGAAGATCCGTTGCGCCTACAACTTCTTCCTCTGCAGCTGCTTCCGGCTTCTCAATGGCAATTTTGCGAGCCTCAAAAATAGCGGCGATTTCCTCAGGAAGTTCATCTGTCACGAAAGCTACAACACCTGTCGTGTCACTGAGCTTCTCACCGCCTTCAGGATCATAGAAGAACGGGCTTTCAACGAAATCGGCTGTCTTGGCTTTGATTGTCTCAAGGACACCAGGTGTCGTGAAGTAGAACACGTTGCCGATGACCTTGTCGAAGTAGAACGCCTTAGATGCAACTTCCGGAGCTTCTTTCATGTTGAACACGACTGAAAGCGGATTTGCGAAAGAAGCAAATGCATTCTCCTCGATCTTCTTAACATCCTTACCGATGATGACGGTCTTCAAATTAGCTGCATTTGCAAATGCACCCGAAGCGATCTCACCGATATTCTCACCGATCACAAAGACTTCATCCTTGGATGCTGCCGGATAAAGGACGATGCGGCTTGTGCTCTCCTTGATTTCATAGAGAACATTCTCTTCGGCAAAGAAGGATTCGCTGGCTTCATCTACCTTAATTGTCTCCAGTGCCGGGAGATTCTGGATACCGAACTCCTTCACTGTAGCCGGGATTGCCAGGGACTTTGCGTTACCGTTCAGAGCATTGTCAGCGACAGCGGTTACTGTATAAACAGTTTCTCCTGAAGTGACAAGGGCAGGAATGGCCAGCTCTTCTGCGTCTTCCGCTTTAAGGCCTGCCACGACAGCTTCCTGCTTCTCATTTACGGTGTAATCAAATACTTCGTCGCTGATTGTTTCGATTGTTGCGGCATCCTCATCTTCTTCAGCATCAACTGTTTCCTCAGGAATGGATGCCTCAAGTTCTGTGGATTCCTCTGTCTCGGCTACCATGCTCTCATCGGTAACGTCTGCCTCTTCAGCAGCTTCACCCACAAGTTCATCCTCGGCGAGGATTTCCTGTGCCACTGCAGAAGAAGTATAATCCATATCTGACGCAAAGACCGCGGTCTCCGGCGCAGCCGTGACCATCATTGCTGCAGACAGGATCATAGCTAAAACTTTTTTCTTCATAGGCTACTCCTCTTTTCTTTCTTCTGGCTTCACTTCATAAGTGACGATTTACGCACTAAGTTGAAGGCTCCCCAAAGCTTAACGCCAGTTACTTTATAATACCACAAGTAAATATAAGATACCTCATTTCATCCTATTTTTCAAGGGTGCATCTCGTTTTACATCTATACAGAAAATTAGGAATATTTATCAGAAAATTAAGTGATTTCGGAAAATGTGGGATTTAAGCAGGATATTATGCTTCTGTATCATGAGCTGCTGACTTTATTCACAGTTCTTATCGACAATTGTGCAAATTAGATCAGTCCTGCATATTCCGCCGGTTTCTTCGGTTTCAAACGAATCCTTACCAGACACCCGGCATTTGGACGTATGCACATGAAAAAAGCGGAAGTCAATTATGACTTCCGCTCGTGCCCAGTTCCGGAATCGAACCAGAGACACGTAGATTTTCAGTCTACTGCTCTACCAACTGAGCTAACTGGGCATAAAACAAAGAGTAGCGGGGATAGGATTTGAACCTATGACCTTCGGGTTATGAGCCCGACGAGCTTCCAGACTGCTCCACCCCGCGATATTAAATTAAATGGATGGGGAAGGATTCGAACCTTCGAAAGCATCGCTAACAGATTTACAGTCTGCCCCCTTTGGCCACTCGGGAACCCATCCTTATAAAACTAAAAGCCGATGAACGGACTCGAACCGTTAACCTGCTGATTACAAATCAGCTGCTCTGCCAATTGAGCCACATCGGCATGGTACTGGGACCAAGAGGGCTCGAACCTCTGACCCCCTGCTTGTAAGGCAGATGCTCTCCCAGCTGAGCTATGATCCCAAAGCGACTCTGAAGGGACTCGAACCCTCGACCTCCGCCGTGACAGGGCGGCGTACTAACCAACTGTACCACAGAGCCATATTCTCTACGCACCCTCAAAACCGCACATACAAATCTAAATAAGTAAGTCTACAAGTCAGCGGGTCACTCGTTGATGCTTCGCATCAACTTCGTGTATTTGCTACGCAAATGTTTCCCTCAGGCTCCTCCGGCCCTGGCATGCAAGCATGCCGGTCCGCTCCGCCTGCGGTTCCCGCTTCCTACGCTTTTGGTCAAGCCTTCGTCCGATTAGTAGCAGTCAGCTCCATACATTACTGCACTTCCACCTCTGCCCTATCAACCTCGTCGTCTTCAAGGGGACTTATCTCTCTAGGAGGGGAGGTCTCATCTTGGAGGGGGCTTCACGCTTAGATGC
>JBGUHN010000017.1:0-59352 GCA_045112155.1 Lachnospiraceae bacterium | reverse complement strand
AACGACTGAAGAAACAAGCGCGGGTCCCTGCCGGCTCATGTTTAAAAACACGAGAATGCGCCGGTTACTCTTCAATAGGAGACTATGCCCTGGCAAATGCAGCCCGCGTTTTCGACCTTCTACCGCAGGGCATTCCCCCGTGCAAGTCTTATCATCTCAGTCAGGTAGCTGCGAAACGTAAAGTCTCGCAGTTACCTTCCTCACACACCAAGAAAGGAGGATACCATAGTGCTCGTACCAAGACTGTATGAAGATCTGTCCGTCCTGCATCAGAACACCATGTCGGTCCACAGTTACTTCATACCCACGTCTACGCCACCTCGCACTCTATCAGCCCTGCCGCCGAGGGAAGATTCCGACCGGCTGCAGATGCTGAGCGGCTTCGCCTGGAACTTCCGTTACTATTCAAGTATTCATGAACTGCGAGAAGCGTTCTATCTCCCGGACTTCAAGCCTGACGGCGCGTGGAAGGAGGAAGTTGTACCCTTCTGCTGGCAAATGAAGGGTTACGACGAACACCAATACACCAACACCCGCTTCCCATTCCCGTTCGACCCGCCCTTTGTGCCGCAGCACAATCCGTGCGGTGCCTACACCCACACGTTCACATGGCACAAAGACCCGGATGCCCCCTGTACCTTCCTGTTTTTTGAAGGGGTCGATTCCTGCTTCTATGTCTGGCTGAACGGGAACTATGTCGGCTACAGCCAGGTCTCACACTACGTCTCCGAGTTCGATGTGACGGACTATCTCACCGAAGGTGAGAACCATCTGGCAGTCCTTGTCCTCAAGTGGTGCGACGGCTCATATCTGGAAGATCAGGACAAGTTCCGCATGTCCGGTATTATCCGGGATGTCTACCTGCTGAACCGCCCGAAGGATCGCATCGCGGATTATGTCATTACAACAGATTTGTCAGAAGATCTCCACACAGCGGATCTCAGCATAAAATTCACATTCAGCGGAGAATCGATTCCGGTCACTCTGAAGCTTCTTGAAACCCCGAAAGACAGCAGCGCAGATTTCGAAGCTTCGGGAAACGGCAGCGCAGATTCCAAGTCTCCGGAAACCGGCAGCGCAGCCCGGACAGTTCTCGAAGCCTCCCTGAACGGAGAGTCGGAAATACAGCTCGGAGTCAAGGATCCACTCCTCTGGAATGCTGAGACACCGAACCTCTACACACTGATCATTGAGACGGAACACGAGACCATCACCGAGCGCGTCGGCTTCCGCAATGTCTGTGTGAAGGATGGCGTCGTGTACCTGAACGGAGCTCCGATCAAGTTCCGAGGTGTGAACCGTCACGAATCCGACCCGGTCACGGGTGAAGTACAGAGCAGGTCCCGGATCGAGCAGGATCTCTACATGATCAAAAAGTACAATTTCAACGGAGTTCGTGCCAGCCATTATCCGAATGTGCCCTATTTCTACCAGATCTGTGATGAGCTCGGATTCTATGTCATAGACGAGGCCGACAACGAAAGCCACGGCACCGGGCCTCTCAGCTACAACGAGGATGACTACAACGAGCGCATGCGGCTTGCCCACGTGCGGATTGCCGATAATCCGGATTTCATCGAGCCTACACTTGACAGAGTCCGCTCCATGGTCCTGATGAACAGAAATCGCCCGTGCATCCTCGTATGGTCCATGGGAAATGAATGCGGCTACGGCCGCACCTTCGAGGAATCCCTCAAATGGACAAAGACTGTCGATCCGACAAGACTCACCACATATGAGAGCGCATATTACGCAGCCTTCGACCGGGAATATGATATGTCAAATATCGATCTCTACGGAAGAATGTATCCGCCGTTCTCTGATGTCATAGACTATCTTGCCAAAGATCCCGAGAAGCCTCTCTTTCTGGTCGAATACTGTCATTCCATGGGCAACGGCCCCGGAGACTTTAAGGAATACAGGGATTTGACAGAGAAATATCCGCGTCTGTGCGGCGGATATGTCTGGGAATGGTGCGATCACGGAATCTACAAGGGAGTCGCCGAAAACGGCAAGGCCATGTACTGGTACGGCGGAGACCACGGCGAGCTTCAGCACGACGACAATTTCTGCCTGGACGGACTCGTCTATCCCGACAGAACGCCCCACACAGGTCTGCTGGAATTCAAGAATGTCCACCGTCCGCTCCGTGCATCCTACGATCCGGCCGAGGGCTTACTGACTGTCGGAAACTATCTGGACTTCCTGGATTTGTCTCCCTATGTAAAGGCTGAATACGTCCTGACCCTTGACGGAGAGGAAATCGCGCACGGCTCGCTGAGTCTCCCGCCTGTGCCGCCTCACGGATATGCCAAAGTCCCGCTCACTCTCGACATTCCGGAAAAGGGAAGTTGCTTCCTCTGCGTCACATATATCCTGACAAAACCGCTTCAGGGCATGCCGGCAGGACATGAACTTGTATTTGATGATATCGAGATACAGACTGTGGATAAGAGAAATCAGAAGGCCCTGGCAATGTTCTCATCTGTGAAAAATGCCCCTGCAGCGTATTCAGAGAGCGAAAATGCGGCATCCGCAGCAGCTCCGGAAAGTGAAAATGCGGCATCCGCAACTCTCCCAACAGTAACAGAGCGAGGCACAGACCTCATTATCAAGGGCAGCAGCTTCACTTACACGTTAGACACCCTCTCAGGCCGCTTCACTTCACTTGTGACAAATGGCAGAGAGATGCTTACGAAGCCTGTTGATTTCAACCTCTGGCGGGCGCCGACCGACAACGATCAGCCGCTCACCGAGCGCTGGAAATTCGAGCGTCTGGATCACACGGCCACCAGAGCTTACAGCGTTGTCTGGGAAAACAAGGCCGATGCAGTCGTCATTCGAATCAAGCAGTCAGTAGCGGCAATGTCGGTGCAGCCGATTATTCGGGTCGATACCATTTGCAGCATCTATCCCGACGGATCAATCAAGCTGGAGTGCAGCGCGCAGAAAGACCGCGAGTTCCTGACGCTCCCGAGACTCGGCCTGCGTCTCTTCCTTGCCCCGGTTTTAGGCGATGTCACCTACTACGGCATCGGTCCGCATGAGAGTTATATAGACAAGTGCCGCAGCGGAAAGCATGGAATTTATCATTCTTCCGTTGCAGACCTGCACGAGGATTATATAAGACCTCAGGAAAACGGCAGCCACACCGGCTGCGACTATGTCCGCCTTGAGGGTGACGGGCTCGCCTTCACGGCAGCGACCGGAGATGAGAACACCTTCTCATTCAACGCTTCGGTCTACACGCAGGAAGAGCTTGAGACGAAACGCCATAATTACGAGCTTACTCCGTGCGGTTCTACAGTCCTGTGCATCGACCATAAGATGGCCGGCATCGGATCAAAGAGCTGCGGACCGGACCTCTCCGAGGAGTATCGGGTAGACGCGGACAACTATCATTTTGTGTTCCTTATAAAACTTTAACTCGCATCCTTTCGTACGCAATACCCGGCGGGAGCACGCATCAGTGAGTACCGTTCCGTTAAAGCTGCTCCCGTCACGGGTGCGAAGGGTTTTACAGATTTATTTTTTAAGGGGGTTACCATGAAAGAAGAAAAAACATATTTGAAATGGTATAACAAAGTCGGTTACGGATCCGGAGATATCGCGGGTAATGTTGTATACGCCCTGCTGTCTGCATTTGTAATGATCTTCCTGACCGACACTGTCGGCATGAACGCCGGTATCGTCGGCACACTGATTGCCGTATCAAAGCTCTTTGATGGTGTGAGTGATATTTTCTTCGGTTCTCTGATCGACAAGACACATACGAAAATGGGCAAAGCCCGTCCATGGATGTTCTATGGCTTCTTTGGCTGCGCCATCTGCCTTGTCGCCATCTTCTGCATCCCGGCAGACATTAGCGCGACAGCCCAGTACGCATGGTTCTTTATCGCTTACACGCTCCTCAATGCCGGCTTCTACACAGCCAACAATATCGCCTACTCCGCACTGACCGCTCTTGTCACAAAGAATAATCATGAGCGTGTTGAGATGGGCTCCATCCGATTCATGTTCGCTTTCGGCACCAGCATGCTGATCCAGACAATCACCGTCGGCATGGTCGCATATTTCGGCGGAGGTGCGGGAGCATGGCGCACAGTAGCTATCATCTACGCGATCGTCGGTATCATTTCCAACAGCCTTTCCGTCTTCTCTGTAAGGGAGCTGTCACCGGAAGAACTGGCTGAAGATGAAGTTAAAAAGGAAGTGACCGAGGAGGAGAAATACACTCTGATCGACGCATTCAAGCTTCTCATTAAGAACAAATATTACCTGATGATCTGCGCCTCCTACATCCTGATGCAGATCTACTCCGCTACTCTCAACATGGGTATCTACTTCATGACATACGTCCTTAAGAATGCCAACCTGCTCGGAGTTTTCTCCTGGGCAATCAACATCCCGATGATCATCGGTCTTCTATTCACTCCGACCCTTGTTGCCAAGTGGGGCGGCATGTACAAGCTTAACCTCACCGGCTATACGCTCGGCACACTGGGAAGACTCGGCGTCGTCATCGCCGGCTACCTCGGTTCCGTTCCGCTGATGCTGGCATGTACGGCCATCGCCGCCTTCGGTATGAGCCCGCTGCAGGGTGACATGAACGCCCTGATTGCTACCTGCTCCGAGTACACCTACCTTACCAGCGGCAAGCGCGTTGATGGAACTATGTACTCCTGCACATCCCTCGGCACCAAGCTCGGCGGCGGTATCGGCACAGCCCTTGCAGGCTGGCTGCTTGCCTTCTCCGGTTACGTCGGCGGCGCGGCAGTGCAGAGCGCTTCCTGTATTAACATGCTTCACATCATGTATCTCTGGATGCCGATGTGCTTCAACCTGCTGGTCACTCTGATCCTCACGAGACTTAATGTTGAGAAGGCCAACGAGGATCTGAGAAAACAGCTGGGACACGTTGAATAACATTCGAGTCTCGCTCGCGAGACTTGGCGCGGGAATCGGGTCAGCGTCAGCTGACATAAATCCAAAACGAATCCCTACGCATAGCGTTTATCACAGTGGAGGATTCCCCACTGAGATAATAAATAATGCCCCCCGTGCATAATTCAAGGCTGCCGCATCCGCATATGACTCGAAGATGTAATATCCGAAAACATCTGCGGCTGCGACAGCCGGCACCTCGAAAAAAAAGCAGAGGCTGTCACATCAGGAAACCACGCCGCCAGGTGAAGCGGTATCGGATCCTGATGTGGCAGCCTCTATGTCTTTGTCTACTTATTGTCTGTGTTACTTACTATCTTTACATCTATTATCCCTGTACCGGGATTGATGATTCCGCCTATTTTGTCTGTCCGCCTGCAACACCGTACATATGCTGAAGGACCACCCTTCGCATCGTCTCATCACCGAAATGGTTCCGCATTGTATCGACCGCGGGACCTTTATTGGAAACAAGCTTCTCGGCATACTCGCGGTTCTTTGCCAGCTTGGCTTCCTCATCACAATCCGGCGCTTCCGCAAGGAGCTTCAGATAGGTTGCCAGATAATCCTTCTGTGCCCGCTTGAACGGCTCTTCAAGTCCCTTCCCGGCTTTCGCGTAGCTGAACGGATAGCGGATGCTGTCATACCAGTGCGGTTCACTTTCGATATTACTGAGAGCGCTGTCCCGGTCGAGCAGTTCCTTGAACTCCATCTGCACCTCGTCCCCAAGAGGCTCAAGCTGCGTGTCATAAATCTCAATGAGCAGCGTGTCCTTACCGAAAGCGGTGACCCTGTCCATGTTGAAGAGAGGAACATCCTTCTTCATCGGGCTGATGACGATTGTCTCCATGGTCATGAGACCCCCGAAAGCTTTCAGTGTCATTGCGCAGAGGTGTCCGACATTTTCAAGCTCGTAGCTGTGCACGGCGAAATTAAGACCGAAATGGCTGAGATGCCTGTCATCGCCGATATCATTTTCCGTATATGAAAAACTCTCTCTGATCTGGCGGAGTGCGGGTCCGCATAATTTTGTCTTCATTGAAACAAACCTCCTTCATGTTGTCATGAATTTCATTATTATCCAGTCATAATCATAAACGCTTTTGCAGTCCCTAAAATCTTATCACCATACCCATATTTGTTTTTTCCAACGCAACATCCTTATCATTTCTTCATAATGCTCTTACAATTCGTGCACATCGGTCTTATTTCTTTATGTCTATCGAACACTTTTTTCATTAAGATTGCAATAATTTCGTCTCTGTATCTTTCCAAAACGACAAATTCCGTTTCTCCATTGCTATATCTCATAATACTATTTGTATATTCCTTATCTTGCTTATAAAAATCCTTATTATCGTATCTCTCTGGATAGGAATGTGTTTTGCTATTTTGGAATTTTGTTCTTAGCACACTATTTACTCAATACAACGTCAATATATTATGCTAAAGCTTTCAGCCTAATCCATTGCGCTTTTGTATACTACGTGCGATGATTCAACGCTCCCCTACCTAAATAATTCAGATTACAGATTTATCCATAAAGCGGGGCGCACAGAAACGAGAATGTGGATGACACTGACACCAGCTACACGAATACCACCACCGGCGAAGACAATGGACGCAGTGTTGCTAGAGTCACCGGGAGATCGTAGCCACCACCATCCTGCCGGGCAGCCGTCTGACGTTGTATATTCCTTATCACTGTAGCCCCCATGCTTTTTCGCATATGGCGTCACCGCAGCCCTTCGATCCATGTCATCTTTGAAATACTTCTCTGCCTCTTCTATACTAAGGGCAAAAATTCTACCCTTAAATTCTCTGCCGCCCTTCGTACCATATCGCGTATTGTCCAGATTCTGAATAAGTCTTTCCGCTATCTTTTTCTGCTCTTCTTTACTAAAAGCGTTATCTATAAAATACCCATTAAGCCACTTATGAAGGTCGCAATCCTCCCAGACGATATCTACCACTTTCCCATGATATTTACAACAGTCTATCAGATTTTCAGTAATAAGAAGAGCCAAGCCCTTTTCGGTGTCAACATCCAACACTCGCCAAATCAAAGGTTCATCCTTTCCCTCTTGTTCTTTTGGATAATGACCAAACTTATACTTATCACCCTTATGTAATACATCAGGCTTTGAACTAAAAAAGTTGGCATTAGCAATTTCATCACAGGGAAAACCTTGACTAGTGATAGATTTATCTATCAGCCATTCGAAAGTTGCCTCTGGCAGAGGACGCTTCTCCTCTCTAGGCTTTCCTAATATCGCCAAGAAAAGATCCTTATATTCTTCATCTTTAGTATAATAAACTGCATCAACACTTCTGAGATATGATGGAACCACAGCAGACTTCTCCACAATAACCGGAATGAACTTTTCCTGCCTGTATTTTCCATAAACATCCGGAGTAATAATCTGTGTCTCAGCTCCAACACCTCTGGATCTGTTGTCTGCCTTAGATGCATACTCCTTATCGCATAGTATCAGCACTTTATCGGAATCCTTAAGGCTCTGCTCCATAAAGGCATATATATTATGTCCGGGTCTCAACTCCCACTGATCAAGAATTACATCCACACCATCATTTCGTAGCCTTATTGCAAGGTCAAGAACCCTTCTCTTATATTCTTCTGATGTCCAACTATAGGATATGAATACCTTTGGATAGACACTTCCAGTAACCCGAATATCCTTTAATTTATCTCCTTCTCTTCTGTAACTATCCGCTTTATTGGCTCCTTCTTTTCTAAAAACACTTTCATTACTTGTAAAATATTTGACTCTTATGTCTCCTAATGCTGGTTGCTCTAACTTTTGTATAATCCTAGCACCGTCGAGCCATTCCATGGAATCTTCAATTGCTCTAACATTCTCATCAACAAATTTATTCCATCGTTTCCAGGGCCCTACTGGGTCTCTATTCGAGACAAACGGTGTGCAAAGAAACCATTTCAGGACCTTAACGCTATCCTTTTCTGCACTCTTCATCGAACTCTCAAAGGATGCCACAACCTGTTTCCACTGCGTTCTCTCCATTGTATCAAGAAAGAACTTGCACTGATAAATATCAATACCGCCATCTTTCTCAACAAATATGTCAATCCCACCGTCTCCGCCACGGGACGAATCCGTTTTATGTACTTTTTCCGAAGGGTACTCACGGCACAACAGGTCATACATCAGATTCTCAAATTTGCTTCTCGAGCCTTCCTCACCATGTATAGATCTGAAGTTTTTCCAATTCATATTCAAAATCATAGTACTCACTCCTCCAACTGTTCGATCATAAGCGTGAGGCTTTTATAACACACTTGACAAGCACTCTCTTACAGCTCAACTTTTAAGTCAGGATGGAAGTTAAGACATCTAATATACTTGTTCTCTGCGTCCAGATAGTCTCTATTCCGATCATCTACCGCGATACGTTTCATAAAAATCTTTCCCAATATCGTCTTTTTCGAGCACCAGCGGTCTCATTGTTTTCTCAACGATTCCAATTTCTTTTTCTGAAAGATCGAAATAATCATACAGTTTCTCATCCGACCATGACTGGGTAAAATCCATCATCGGCACAAAGACAAAGTTTGCTTTCGAAATATGTACGGAGGAATATGTTGTCCTCATCATGAACCTCGGCAATTTACATGTCATGAAATCACGGAAATTCAATGCTTCCTTTTCTGTATCGAAAAAACCTATATTTAAGTAAGAAAACGTATCCACGGTTCCCGGATAGAGAACCTGCGGACTGGAAATCGATCTGTATCCCTTTTGCGGATCCACACCAACCTCACCGTTCTGGGGAACCATAATAGAGATTTTTATTTTAAACTTGTCTACCAGCTCAACGTTTTTACTAATTATGTCTTGACTTATATAATCCGTACCCTGTCCGTTTGCCCCAACACTATGTAGGAGAAGAAGATCTCCGTCCATATATTCTTTATGCCCCTTTTCTCTGGACGGTATACCAAAAGTGTCAATAGCAGATACCATGTCAAAGACAAAGCGGTCCGCTTTAGACATGACTTTCTCTATAATCGAGATTGCATTATTGGACCGTATAAAGAATTCTCCAAATTCATCTAATCTTCGTTTGAGTTCAATAGTACTTCCAGAAAGCGAATTGACAACAGTACAATCTCCTTTATAGATAGAGCTCCACAGAAAATAACAAATACCACCGGCAATATCCACAGTTGGGAATAATTCCTTAGAATTGCTATAATCCATGAGTTTCATGATGTGTTTGTCGTTAAGCATTTCTTTACGAAAATCTCCCAGCCCTATTCCTCCGTTATACCATCTCGCAGGAATAATCATAGAAATATAATCCGGAGCAACGGCTTTTGCCTGACCAACAAACAGCTGAAATATTGGTTTTGCCTGAGTTGCTGCAGCACGTTCCGATCCGCCTCCTGTCTCCGATTGATATGGCGGATTTCCCACCACTGCATTAAACTTCATTCGTTCATCTCCTTCCTTCCCCCAGGTATCAGGATTTGTCAATTTATTCTTCAATCGTTTCGGATTTTCCATCCGATCCAATAGTCTTGTCAAATATATGGCATTCACCGATGCTCCCGTATACCCCGCGAGTGTCCTTTTTGTAATTGATACCGCCATTTTCGTTTGACACAAAACAAATAAATGGTCATCCAGCGCTCTCCGCCAATACCACTGCGCCTCCTCAATTGACATTTGCTGCTCTTCTTTTGGTAGCATCATTCGATAAATGCTGTAGGCGACATATAAAGGATATAGACCTGACTTGGAATTCATCTCCAGAACTTTCACATGCTCGTCCAGAAAAATGTCAGACGTGACATCTCCCTGCTCGATGAGGCGCGGCTGTTCGAGAACACCATCCCGCTCCGGATATCCCTCTGCATAAAAATTATAACCACCAATCATATCGCCCATATGCATGTTTACAACTCGCCAAGGCGTCAGGACTGTTTCCTTTGCTGGATTTTTAAAGCAGTTAAATATCTCAGCTATACGTATTATACGCTGTGTTGGCATTAGTTCATCAGCTGCCTTTGCCATTCGGCGGATACGCATACCGGCACCTTCAATGACATCCTCATCATAAAACACGAGTAGCTTACGAAAGAATTCTTTGTCAACCTCTTTTGGCATGAATTCTTTCCATGATGCATCATCAACTATCCTGATGAAATCCTCAAGATGAACAGAATCATCGAATTCCGTCGCTGACCCGAAAATAAGCATGGGCAGTCGAATCGAAACATTGCGAAGCAGATCAAATAGTGCCTGCTGCTTTTTCTTCATCTCCCGCTCTTTTGCAAGAGCTTCCTTTTCTTCCTGAGTCCTTTCGTTCTTGCGTTTTCTCTTTGCATCCTGAGCTTTCTGGTATTCTTCATCCGTCAATCCCTGCTTATTTACATGGATCACATTTTCTTTTTTACTCTTCTTTTGTGGCGTCAACTTCATTTTCAAGTTTTCAACCAGCTTCAGTTTCTCCTTATCCATAACGATTCCGGCATCTGCCTTATAGATGCTGTCATCGTCAAATCCACTCTTTACTGCCGCATCGACTGTCAGCCTCTTAAGCTGCCGCATCATCTTAGGAACATCATAGAATTCCATGCCGGTATCACCCTCTGCGAGTACAGGGCAGAAATTCAAAAATTCTCCGAGTCGGACGCGACCCTCATCATCCGATCCAACAGCAGTCTTTTTCAGACTGTGGACATCGGACAGTACCTTCAGTGCACGATCAGGAGCAAAATCAAATGCGTAGCAGATTTTCTTCTGCATTCCATCTATGCTTCCTGCAGATTGGACACGGAAAACTGTCTGCATATAGCCGGCGGCACCAGTACTGGATGAGCCGGACAGAAGCATAACGCCTGTCCACTCTTTCACGGTCACCCCCGTGGTCAACTTGCCGCAGGACAGCGTAATGGTATGGCTGTTCTTCTTAATCGCCTTCCGAACGGCTTTCAGCGCATCATCATAAGGTTGTTCAACGTCGCCTTCACCGGCCACATTGACAACCTCATAATTTCCAAATACAGGATGCTTCTTAAGGAGCGTGCTGAACGCTCTGGCTTCCTTCACGCCCGGAAGGATCCAGAACGTATGCCTGAACATATCCCTGTATTCCTGCGATGCAAACGGATAATTCGTATCGTCGCTCTCCGATGATATCAGGTTCAGGAATTCCCGGACATCATCCCCGTGGACGAAATCGCCTTTTCTAACCCCTTCGGGGAGAGGGCGAAAATCTTTTTCAGGGTCACCTGTCCAGACACGGAAAAACTCCCGGAAGTTAAACGCGATGTTCTCGTCCTCATAGCGGTAGGATGTCTGCATCTTCTTTCGAAGGTCGAAAGTGCATATGCGCAGTTCCGGAAGATCCGCATACGGATTATGATCACCGGGATGCTTATCGTCCCACTCCTTCTTGCTTTTCTGCTCCATGACATAATCCCAGGAATAGACATTATCGTCTTCATACTGGCTGAGAAGATTGTAGGGCGTGCCGGATAACTGCAGCACTTTCTTCGGGTGCTTGCCTGCTTTCGATTCTTCCAGAATCCTCTGAACCGCAAGGCCTATCTCCGTCTGCGTCCCTTCATGTGCCTCATCATAGATAATCAGATCCCAGTCTGTTGCAAATACCTCACGATTCTTTTCATACTTCCCGCCCGCAAGTCTGGATCCCCGCAGGTCCTGCATGGATGCAAAATAAATGAACGGAGTTCCCTTTTCTATGAGGTTTTGCAGCCTGCGGTCATTTTCAGCGTCAATACTGGCATCAGCTGCCGTAAAGCGGTCTTCTTCCTTGATATTTGCTTTTGTAAGAAATACGCGGTCATCATTGAAAATCAAATAAAAATCCGACTTCCAGCCATCGACGACTGCCGGACGGTGGGTAACGACAAGGACTTTGCGGTATCCCATTTGCCTTACAAGGGAATATGCCGTGATCGTCTTGCCGAACCGCATCTTGCAGTCCCAGAGCATCCGGTCACTGTGCGTGAATACTCTTTTGGTCTTGCTGATACAGGCTTTTTGTTCCTCACGAAGAATAATTTTCGGTTTTGCGTCATAGGGTGCGGCGTCAGAGAGTACATTTGCAGGAGATGCTTCCTCCGACTTCTCTGCGGTGGTGAGAACATGTCTTCCCTGTTTTACGGCTTTGATCGCGGCAATGGCCGGTTTCAATGCAACTTTATACCACTCGCTGTCGCGGTCCGTGTCATAGAATCTGTGGACATCATATCCGGACCGGTCGAGCACCTCGTGAACATCGTGGTCGCTGAACGAAGCGCTTTCAATCGTTCCGTCGGAAAGCCGGATCTGTTTCCTTGCGAGTTCTGTATGCAGCAGTTCATATTTGACAAGCGCCGTCCGGGTATACTGCCGGATCCTGTTGTGGGCATTCTGATTCAGCTCGTCGCAATTATCAGGCAGCTGCCTGTAGCTTGAAGCGCTGGAGAAGCTGTGCTCACCAATCTTCAGATATCCCTTATGGGCTTCATCCGGAATTGAAAAAATATAGATCAGATTGTATTGTGCTGTACCGGCATATATTTGCTCACTCATCCCCGATCGCCCCCCACGATACTTTTATAAAGAACGGTTTCTTTCATCCGCCAGTCACGTATTTTACACAGCGCCTGTCCTTTGGTGTCTGATAGTATGCTGTAATCAAAGATGCCTAAATCCGAATAGTATTCAGAAAGCGTGATTTGATGCGGTTCCTCACCTGACTCACAGAAAGGTATCGCACAGTTGAAGCCATCCATTTGCCATAAGTTCCAGGAAATGACAAGCGCAATCCCTTTGAGGTCCTTATGGTCCGGCTCCCCGCCGAAACGCTCTCGATAATACTCGATAAATGTGCTCAGTATATTCCATCTGGCAACCAGCAGATTATCGCCCTGGAACTCATACCCGTAAACGCTCTCAATTGCGCGTCTTGCCCATTTCATCCAGGCTTCTTTGCCTTCCGTGTTCTCTCCTGCGACGCGGAGCTTTCGATCCAGAAGGCCTATGCGTTCCTTAATCGGAATCGGCCGGCCTGTCACCGTATCATATCGGCTGACAAGATACGGGGCTTCTCCGCATGTTATCTCCAGGCGTTTCGCGTCTATGTATTTCTTCCATGTCTTCGAGCCTTTTTCGGCAAATGAAACCGCTTCTTCCATCGCTTCCCATGCAGTGCCCTCCGATATGTTGAACACATTTTTTCTGCCGAACCACTGCTCATCAATCAGATTATTTTGCCGGTTGCAGATCCATGAAGGAGTAAAGACTTCCGCCCTCTCACGTGTCCTCCCTTCTTTCTGTTTCGGCGCTTTGAGAACTCTCGGCTGGATAACCTTTTCGTTCTTTCCTGTAATCAGATCAATCGTAATCTCTTTGTCTGCATTGAAAGAGCTGCCCAGATCTTCGTAATCATTCGTGCCCCAAATGATGTTTTTGCGACTTGTTCGGTCAAAGAGAAGGATGTCCAGCAAGTCAGTATTCAATTTTGCGATATCATTTGTGATGATATCCGGCATTGTTTCAGATTGCATGGGGTTCCTCCTCGGGTGGTTTTGAGGTAATGTTTATTCATGATAAATCTTATGTCCTCATTGATGAAACCAACGAACACGCTTTAGTACTTGGTATACGGTTGCAATTCCTATGACAAATCTGTATTGGCATTTATCGTACCTTTATTGATTACTGAGGGATGCCAAACCACATGGCTATTCATAAATTCGGTGCGCTTCGCGCACGGATTCAGCGACAGCAAGTAAAGAAGGATGGACACAAGCCTCTGGCTCAATCATCCTCGGTTTTGCGTGCTCCGCACGCGGATTAGGCGCTTCCGCGCCTTGATAAAAGAATTATAGATTCAAAGATTTCAGATTACAGATTCAGCCATAAAGCGGGCCGCACAGAAACGATATTGTTGCTGACATAGTAGCCGGCCCGGGAGACGCCGCCGCCGAAATAGACGACGGACGCATGGAGACTACAGTAGCCGGGCGACCGCAGCCACCACCAGCCTGTCGGCTGGCCATCGCTTGTCTTATAATCATTGTTACAGTAGCTTCCTTGTTTTTCGGCATAAGGTGTAACCGCCACTCTCCGATCCACGTTATCGCAAAAATACTTCTCTGCCTCATCTATGCTTAGCGCAAAGACCTTATCTTTTGTTGCTCTACCGCCCTTGGTGCCATATCTTGCATTATCCGGATTCTGAATAGACATCTCCGCTATCTTTTCCAGATCTTCTTTATCAAAAGCCCTGCTTATAAACTCCCAGTTTAGCCATTTTCGGAGATCACAGCCTTCCCAAGTAACGCTTGTCCATACTCCATGGTACTTTCGACAGTCAATCAAGTCCTCTGTAATAAGCAGAGCCCTGCCCTTTTCCGTGTCAACATCCAGCACCCGCCAGAGCAATGGTTCGTCTTTGCCATCTCTTTCCTTTGGATAATGACCAAACTCGTACTTGTCGCCTTTATGCAGGATAAGGTGTCGCTTGCTTGCGGGAGATTTCGTAACAGGCTGTTTTCCATCTGCGATTGTACCTTTGCCTGACGGTTTCTTTGTCCTGTCATCGAGTTTTTTCCCTTTATCCTGAAGCCACTCCGGCATCTCGCCAAGTTCAGGTTTTATTCTGTCACCCTTTGCAGTTGTGCCCTGATCTGGCTTTAATAGCCCGCTGTCGGAGGGAGCTTCCTTGCGTGCTGATGATTCATCTTCCAACCACGCCGGCCTCTTTCCCAGAGAAGGCTTCTTTTTTTCGCTCAAACCGAATATAGTCCGGCAAAGGGTTCTGTATTCAGACTCTTCATCTTTCGTGAAATAAAGTGCGTATCTGCTTTTCAGATAGGAAGGAACCGCCTTTGGCATCTCCATAACAATCGGAATAAACTTTTCCTGTTTGTATTTTCCGTAAACATCCGGTGTGATAATCTGTGTCTCTGTCCCAACCCCACCGGTTCTATTGTCCGCTTTTTGGGCATATCCCTCCTCGCATAGAATCAGGACTTTCTCAGCTTCCCTGATACTCTGCTCCATAAAGGCATACATATCCTGCCCTGGCCTCAGATCCCACCGGTCAAAGATGACATCCACACCGTCATTCACCAGCCTTTCCGCAAGCTTAAGAACTCTGTCTTTATAAGCCTCCGAAGTCCAGCTGTACGATATAAACACTTTCGGATGATCATTCTCCGCCATGTGATTTCCTCCCCCAAAATATCGGACGACAGACCGCCTTTAACTGCTATGTCTGATTTCACCAGCCTCGCCGATATGTCAGCTATCATTTGCAAGAACAGTTCCCATCATCCTCGATTCATTACAGAATTATACCATAACACAGAATGCAAGCGTGTATATTTTCCCATATTAATACACAAGCCTGCATTCCTCTATATCAAATCTGGGATTTCAAAAACGAAGTAAAATTGCACTGACAATCTTCGGGCGGAACAATAGAAAATGGCTTCACAAGGGTAGAGATTCTCTTGTGAAGCCATTTCATTATACAGATTAGCACCCCCTTAAAGAGTGCTATCATCCTCAAAAAGAAATCGGGAACATCAACAACCGCAGTTGTATGTCCCCTTTAAGAACTTCGTTCTTTCAATAGTGGTATTACAGTATCACTTGCCAGTTATGCTGTCAATAATTATCTACGCCCATTCATATTTTGGTCTTGCTTTCCACTGCCCTCGACAGCTTCTGGGCACTATCAAATCATCACAAGCAGGCTTTGTGACTGCCCGACTTCTTTCCTGCTTTCAGTCGTATGAGGTGATTTGTTTGAATGCGACTGCCCTCGATGGCTTCCGGGGCGGTCAGCCCCAAAAAACACTCCGCAGGCATCTCCGGAACACGTCCGGAGAATACCTGCGGGAGGAGGGGGGGCCTATATTTATTAAGTAATTGCCTTATTTATGAGAGCTTATCCATGATCCAGTCGATATCGTTCGTAGTCTTCATCTTCTCAAGGACTTCCTCATCATCGAGGCACTCAGCGATCTTGCCGAGCAGATCAAGATGCTCATCGCCGATACCTGCGATACCAAAGACAAGCTGAGCCTTCTCATCGCCGAAGTCTACGCCTTCCGGATACTGAATCATTGTGATAGCTGTCTTCTTGACAGTGCCCTTAGCCTGGGATGTGCCGTGCGGGATCGCAATGCCCATGCCCATGTATGTGCTGACCAGACGCTCTCTCTCGAGCATTGCGTCAATGTACTGCGGTTCAACAGCGCCTCTTGCGACAAGGAGCTCACCGGCTTTGCGGATTGCTTCTTCCTTGGTTACAGGCGGCTGATTGAGCAGGATGCTCTCACGAATGATGACATCCTTCTTCATGCCCTTAGTAGCTGTCTCAAGCATCTCGTCAACTGCGCTCTTCTCCGGCTCCTCTGCAGCCATAGCGTCAAGAGTTGTGAGCTGTACATAAAGTGCATCGAGTGCCGGATCGTTCAGGAAGTTGCCGATCGTAACGAGCTGAGCGTTCGGAGCGGACTTTCTTGCGCGGTCTGCAAGAGTTGTCTGTACGACTGCGATGTTGCACTCTGCCGGGATGTTGTCAACAGAAGTATTCTTTACAGTGATGTCAGGTCTGACGGCCTTGATGCGGTTGCGGAACTTTGTAGCGCCCATTGCGGAGGAGCCCATGCCTGCGTCGCAAGCGAAGATGACCATGCGTACGGAAGCTGCGTCTGTTACAGTAGATGTGCCCTTAGCCTGAGCCTTCATGTCAGCCATCTGGCCCTGAGCTTCTTCGATCGATGCTGTTGTGCTGGTTGCCTTAATGATGACGGATGCGATTGCGCAGGATACTGCTGCTGCAAGCAGGACGCCAATGAGGATGAACAGAATCTTGTCCTTCGGTGCCATAGCCATGAAAGCGATGATGGAGCCCGGTGAGGACGGTCCCTTAAGGCCGCAGCCTGTAATTGAGAACCATGTGATGGCGCAGATGTTACCTACGATCGGAGCAATGATGACTACCGGGTTCATAAGTACATACGGGAAGTAGATTTCATGAATACCACCGAGGAAGTGGATGATGATAGCGCCGGGTGCGGAATCCTTTGTTGCCTTGTCTTTTGCGAACATCCAGTATGCGAGCAGAACGCCGAGGCCCGGGCCCGGGTTAGCTTCAAGCATGTACATGATGGACTGGCCGGCTGTCTTGACCTGCTCAGCACCGATCGGTGTGAAGATACCGTGGTTAATAGCGTTGTTGAGGAACAGGACCTTGGCAGGCTCGATAAAGATTGCGGACAGCGGGAGAAGATTGTTCTTGATAAGAACATCAACACCTGCGGTCAGAACTGCGAGGATCGCTGTCATGAACGGGCCGATTACATAGTAGCCGAAGATTGCGATCAGCATACCGATGATACCTACTGAGAAGTTGTTGATCAGCATCTCAAAGCCGGCCGGCATTCTTGTTTCCATGAACTTGTCGAACTTCTTGATGACCCAGCCTGCGAACGGGCCCATAGCCATAGCGCCCATAAGCATCGGCTGTCCGTCTGTGCCGCCGACACCTGCGATACATCCGACGACTGCGATAGCGCCCATGACGCCGCCGCGGTCTCCGCCGACCATCTTACCGCCTGTGTAAGCGATCAGGATCGGGAGCAGATAAGTAAGCATGTAAGGCTGAATGGATGCGAGCTGTGCGTTGGGCAGCCAGCCGTCCGGGATGAACAGAGCTGTGATAAAGCCCCATGCGATGAATGCGCCAATGTTCGGCATGACCATGGCGGATAAGAATTTTCCAAATCTCTGAAGTGCGTTCTTCATCGTTTTTCTCCTTCGAAAAGTAATTTTCTAAATATATGTCTAACTTTCAGCTTAGATCATTTTCCCGCTCCCGGGGCCTTCCGGCCCCGGAAATTGTGGGAGGATTGAAATCAGATCAGTCGAAATTGGCAAGCAGATACTCTTCTGCTTCCGGGCACCACAGTCCGTTGTGGGCATCTACGATGTCAGCAAGTGCTGTGTATCTCTCGTCCTCTTTGCCCTTCTCGCGAAGTTCTGTGAGGCCGATCAGCGGCATTGTAATGTGGTTGTAGATAAGCTTCTTGCCGCCCGGGATCTTCGGGAGATTGAGGACTGTCTCAGCTGCGGCATCAAGACCGCCGATATGTGTGACCATAACTGCCGGATTAATGCGGCCTGCTGCCGTGAGCTCAAGGCACTCGATCATGTCGGCTGTATTTCCGCCGGTGGTTCCCATTACATGAGTTGAATTGTAATGAACATCATAGAAATTCATCTTTGCGGAGAAGTTCGGGTCTGTCGGGCCTGCGAAGAAGTTCAGGCAGCCATCACGTCCCAGCACCCCGCTGGACTGCTCTACGACTGCAGCTACCGGTGCGTAGCAGAGAACATCGTCAAATCCTGTGCCGCCTGTCATCTCGCGCAGGTAAGCTACCGGATCTTCAACAGTACCTGTGTTTACAAAGTGAAGTTCGATATTCCTTGCGTCTGCTTCTTCCTGCGGGAAGAGCTCAGCAGCGCGATCCAGTCTGTCCTGGTTAACGTCTGTCACGACGATCATGCCCGGGCGTCTGTCGCAGTTCATTGCGTAGCTCAGTGCGCCGAGACCCATCGGACCTGCACCTGCCATGATTGCAAGCTTGCCGCCTTCTTTGATGCCCATTTCATGAGTGTAAACACCCATCTGTGTATGGTATGCTGCGTGGAATGCGCCTACGCTGCAGGAGTACGGCTCAGCGAGAGATGCCTCGTAGTATGCTCTGCCCTTGTACTCGAGCATGCATCCGAGCTCCATGACTTCTGCCGGAATGATGCAGTACTCAGCGTTTCCGCCGAAGAACTCATATGAGTAGCCCGGGCTCCACATTGTGCCCTTGTAGTTCAGAGCCGGCTGCAGGGTGAATTTCATGCCCGGTTTGAACTTGTCCTGATGAGCCTTGCCGACCTTGACGATGTCACCGGCCATCTCATGGCCCATGATTGCCGGATGATCTGCAACGTCAGCATGAACTCTCTTGTGCTTTGTTCCGAGAATAGCGCATTTGTAAGTGGACATACATACGCTGTCGGAGATGACCTTTACCAGAATCTCATCATCTTTGATTTCCGGTAATTCGAATTCATCGAGTCTTAAATCATTTGCTGCGTGAAGTCTGACTGCTTTTACTTTCATAGTAACCTCCCTTTCACAGTGCAGAATTTTGTTGTTTCAACTGTTGATGTTATTGTATCAAAAGTTATTTTGTTTGTCAACTGTTATTTTGAAAGTTTTTTATTTTTAATTCAACAGTTTTTCAGCCTTAACTCCTTATGCGTTAAAGCCTGTGTATTTTAAATATATATGTTCTATTGTAATCTCTTTCGGGTTAAATGGTGACTGTTGCAAGTACAGAATTATTTTCATTATAACAGCAAAGTTTCACCCTCATGCTCCGGCTAAAATCCCTGCTCTCATATTCTTTGCTTTACCGCACCGTTACGGCTGCTTTTTGTACTGTTGAAAGCACAACCCTGTCTTTTGTTCTGACAGACTCAGCTTCGTATTCAGGGCATAAAAAAAGACCCTCGCACTTACCGGTGGTCTCAGAAGATTTAGCAGCTCATTTCTTTATCATAGAAACAAGGAGACTGTCGCGACAGCCTCCTTACATATCAATATAGAAACATTGTTTATTTTAAGATGTCTCCCAGATTGGCTTCCTTGATGCCGTGCTTCTCAGCATATCCTGTGAGGAACAGGGTGAGTGCTCCGTCGCCTGTGACGTTGCATGCTGTTCCGAAGGAATCCTGCAGCGCGAAGATCGTGAGCATCAGAGCTGTACCTGTCTCATCAAATCCAAGAACGCCGGTGATAAGACCGAGAGAAGCCATGACTGTACCGCCCGGAACACCCGGTGCGCCGATTGCAAATACACCGAGGAGCAGGCAGAACAAAATCATCTTGCCCGGTGACGGGAATGAGCCGTAGAGCATCTTGGAAACGGCCATGACGAAGAAGGTCTCAGTCATGACGGATCCGCAGAGGTGGATATTTGCAAAAAGCGGAATACCGAAATTGACAAGATCCTTGCGCAGTGTGGGCACTGACTTTCTTGCGCACTCAAGCGCTACGGAAAGTGTAGCAGCACTGGACATAGTTCCTACGGCTGTCATATAGGCCGGGCCGTAGTTCTTAACAACATTCATCGGATTTCTTCCGGAGTACGCGCCTGCGATACCATAGAGAAGAGTCATCCAGATGTAGTGACCGATCATAACGATAACGATGATGATCAGGAAGATCGGGAGCTGCTTCGTAATTGTTCCTTCGTAAGCCAGCGTGCAGAATGTGCAGCCGATGAGGACCGGCAGTACCGGGATGACAAACTTAGTTACGATACTGAGAACGATCTGCTGGAACTCTTCCAGCACGCCTGTCACGATCTTGCTCTTGTTCCATGTGGCGGAAAGGCCGACAAGGACTGAGAAGAACAGTGCGGACATGACCGGCATGATCTGCGGGATGGTCAGTTCAAATACGACCGGCGGCAGATCTTTAAGGCCATCAACTTCAGGGCTGATGTTCAGGAACGGCAGAATTGTAAAGCCGGCACCTGTAGCAAAGAATGCAGCACCGATAGAAGAAAGGTATGCGATGCAGAGTGCGACGATCAGCATGCGTGACGCGTTATTGCCGAGCCTTGTGATGGAAGGCGCAATAAAACCGATGATAATCAGCGGTACACAGAAGTTGATGAACTGGCTGCTGATGAACTTCACTGTCACGATGATGTTGAGCAGTGCGTTTGTGATCGCCGCCCCTTCAGCTGCGCTGAGCGCAAGGCCGACGCCGATACCTACGGCCAGCGCGACCAGAAGTCTGAATGGCAGGCTGTGTGTAAATCCTGTTTTTTCCATGTTTACCTCCAAAAACCCTCTAAGAATGTATACTAATCCTTCTGCTCCATCCGGCATGCAGCAGCCCGCTAAATCGCAAGTTGGGTCACGCTGCAATATAACGGCTGTATTGCAAGGATTAAGCAGCAGGTCTTAGTCCGATCAAGTCTCTGTCGGGAGACTGATTCTTAACTGCATGTGGGCAGCTACGAAAATTCACAGGCAGGAATCCACATCCACCTTGTCGATCATGACATTGAGGATCTCCTTGTCTGTCTCCCTCATGCCGATCTTGCCGATGTAGCCCATGTTCTTAATTGTCTCCTCAACGTCGCTCTCGATGAAGCCCTCACCGCCCTGGAACTCTTTCTGACTTGTGCTCATATAGTGGGCAAGAAGAGCCGCGTGGACAGAGGACGCAATCTTGGCGGCACAGCTCGGCTTAGCGCCGTCGCATACAATTCCACCGACGTTGCCCAGCGTGTTAGTGATCGTACCGCCGATCTGCTCATATGTTCCGCCCGACATGTAGGTGATTCCGGCACCCGCACCGCAGGCCGCGCTGACAGCGCCGCAGAAGGCGGACAGAGATCCGATGTAATGCTTGATATAAATAGACACAAGATTCGAGACCAGAAGGCAGCGATACATCTTCTCTCTGGACAAATGCCATCTCTCGGCATAAGTCACGATCGGCATCGTGACCGTGATACCCTGATTTCCGCTGCCGGAATTAATGATGACCGGCATGGGGCATCCGCTCATACGGGCGTCAGAGCCCGCTGCAGCCCGCGCGCATGCGCAGCACTTCACGTCATCGCTCCAGTTCTCCAGCATAGTCTTGCCTACTCTCGCGCCCCACGGATTGTCCAGACCTTCCTGGGAGATTGCCGTATTGAAGCGGACCTGTCTTTCCAGGGTCTCCTCGACGTCAGCGAGATTGACTGTATTTGCATAATCGATAATACCGCGCAGAGTCATCTTGGTGCGGTCACCCTTAAGGGCGCCATCCTCTCTCACCGGAGCGCTCTTTTCAGCGATAAAGACAGTTTTTCCGTCTTTCTCAATTTCTGTGATGTCCGTGTGATGTTCCTCAATCGTAACGGAAGCCTTGTGATCTCTGGTCCACATCTCCGCCTTGATGTACAGGTTCGGTACATCTTCCGCGAGAGTGACATCGCATATGCCCGCTGCAACAAGTTCACGGGTTCTCTGCCTGGCTTCATCGTCCACGCTCTCAAGGACCTCCAGCATCTTGTCAGCCTTGCCGCCCACGACACCGAGCACCGCTGCGGTCTCAATTCCCTTCTGACCGCCGGAATTGGGCACTGTCACGCCCTTGACATTCTTGATCATATTTCCTGAACAGCTGATCGTAATGTGCTCCGGCATCTCTCCCAGCTCCTGATAGGCTTTGGCTGCGGCGTACGCGATGGCGATCGGCTCTGTACAGCCCATTGCCGCTACGAGTTCCTCTTTCAGGATAGCTGTATAATTCTGAGATAATTCTGCTGTCAACTGCATTTATATCTCCCCTTTCTTATAAACTAGTACTGAATGATTCCCGAAGACTGTTCAGGACAATTGTGGGGCCGTTTTTTGACGACCGTTGTCTATTCTACTACTTTCACAGAGCTATGTACACCAGATTTTTACGTTTGTTCTGCCGGCTCCTCCATCTAAGTAACAGTTCAGACAGGCTGTTTGCATAGTTCGTTTCCGGCAGCAAAGCATCCATCTTCGTGAGAAAAACATTGTAGGTCCTTCCCTGTGAGATCAAAAAGCTTTAGCTTTTTTAGCTCACAGAAAGGACCTGCGTTTTTCGATGAAGATGATGCTTGGCGCCGGCTCCAGATGCTTTGTTGCAGCCTGTCTGAACTGTTATCACTCAAAGAATCGTGTACAAACTTCCGTTAAAATCAATAAGGCCATCCTGCTTCATTGCGGACAGTTCTCTGGCCAGGGCGCTGCGGTTCACGCTCAAATACTGTGCCATTTCCATTTTGTTCAACGGTACCTGAATCTTTTGGTTATCCGAAGTCCCCTTTTTCTCGTTTGTCAGCCGCAGTACCTCCTGAAGATAGGCCATGATCTTTCCCCTGATCGTGTTCCTTGATACTATGTCTATCTTACGGATCAGCATCGCGTTCTTTCGGGTCACACAGTCAAAAAGATTGATGATCAGCCTTCTGTGGAACGGGCAGTTGTTCCGGCAGGTATTGAGCACCTTGCTCACTGAGAGGTACATAATTGTACACTTCGTCATCGTCTTATAGCTTGCCGCTAAAACGCGGTCCCGGGACAGGGCAAAGGTCTCACCGAATACCTCTCCCTCTGTCATATAGGCAATCAGGCTCTGATGTCCGTGCTCGTCTTCCTTTACAATAGCCACCTTTCCCTCAAGAATCAGACCGGCACATATGACATCGTCCATATCCAGCATCACAAAAGTGTTTTTCTCGTATTTTTCGATTCTTGCTCCTACACAACCCAGAACCGCCTCCAGATCAGATTCGGCTATCTCCTTGAACAGGGCATATTCTCCCAGTCTGGGATAAAAAGCCGATGAAGCGTTGTCGTTATATTTTGCCATAAATATGCGGGGTGCTCCGTCATATGCGCGGAACGGTCCCCTCACCTTCCCTTCTTTATGTAACTCGTATCATGCGTCTGCCTGTTGCTCTTATAAAGAACTACTTGATCAAGTTGATCTGCTGCGCCCGGTGATGTATTCCTTGTAGTCCTCTTCAGTATTAATGTTGAGAAGCATGCGTTCGTATGCAGTACCTTCAAGATCAACATACAGTATCCTCAGTTTCCCGAGGGCTTCTCTGAGTTTGAGATTTCTCTCTTCGAGCTGCGTTTTGCAAATGTCTGCAGCCCCCACACTGTATACAGCTGCCAGCGGATGGATTTTTCCGCCTGTGACCGCGACTGCTCCGTCATACAGTTCAAATGGATTGCTTTGATATTCTTTGATACCTGTCCGTTCGGCAAGCCTGGCATACAGATATCTGTAAAGGTCCGCCGTCACATACGGCATATCGCAGGCTGCCGCGGCAACTGCTGCCGCCCCGTCTTCCGCTGCCCTGGTCAGGACCGCGTGAAGACCTCCGACAGGCCCGCAGCCTTTATATATGTCCCGGACAACTACGCATCCTTCCGCCTGCATCGGTGTCGTATCCCCGTAAGAAATATAGACGAGGTCCGTTAACTTATGCATTTCAGCCGAAAGGCGTTCCGTAAATGTCACTCCCTCCGGAGTCAGCAGCATTCCCTTGTGCTGTCCGGCCATCCGGGAGCTTTTGCCGCCTGCCATGATAGCCGCAGCAATTTTCACGTCTTTTATATCTCCGCTCATACGTCTGCAGCCTCCCTATATCACCCTCCTATGCTGACCATCTGGGACTCTTCGGTGATATGATCCTTCTGTTCAAAACAGTGCTGCGCGGGTTTTTCCGCGATGGCTTCGGCAATCGCCCTGCGGATCAAGTCTTCTGATTTAATATCTCCGAAAGAATCTGATTTTTCTGTCGCAGGATGGCTTCGCAGGATCGGCATGAGGTCTACCGTATCACCGTAGCAGAGACACGGTTTCAGTTTTCCCCTGCTTGTCAGCCTGATCCGATTGCAGCTTGCACAGAACTTTCCATGGATGGCGTTAATGAGGCCTATGCTTCCCTTCCATCCGGGTACGTGGTAATAGACGGCAGGACCGTTTCCGTGTATATCTGCTGCCGCCTCAATATCCGGCCACCTTGTCTTCATCCTCTCAAGAAGCTCTCTGCCCGAAATGCCCCGGCAGTTCTTTCCGAAACCGATGGGCATCATCTCGATGAATCTGACGTCAAGCTGCTTCTTACCGGCAAGAAGAGCGATACTCTCCCACTCATCCTCGTTCACGCCGCTCTGAAGGACCGTATTCAGTTTCACTCTGACCCCTGAAGCGACTGCCTGCTCGATATTCTCCATCACATCTGGCAACACATTTTTCCCCGTGATCTTCTCATACCGCCCGGCGTCAAGCGTATCCAGACTGATATTGATTCCGTCGATGCCCGCCTGAATTAGTTCCTCCAGATACCTTCCGAGCAGGACACCGTTGGTCGTCATCGTGACCTGCTCTACTCCCGGAATGCGCTTCAGCTCCCGGATGAGCGTGACACATCCCTTCCGGACAAGCGGCTCACCGCCGGTCACTTTAAATCTGGTGATTCCCAGTTCCGCGGCATTGGTGCATATCCTGATGATCTCCTCGTAGGTCAGGATATTCTCCATCGACGTCAGGCTGATATCCTGCGGCATACAATATGTACAGCGCAGATTACACCTGTCCGTGATCGATATTCGCATATAGTCAATAGTTCTGTTATAACGATCTTTCATGGATTACTTCCTGCCTCCGCCTCCTGGCGGATAATCACTCTTTGTCATACCTATGAAGCTTAGGGACCTGCGGACAATCAATCTTTATCATATGGCCGAACCGCAAGAATAAGCTCTGCAATTTCGCCGATCTGTTCCAATCCCATCACATTTTCTTTAAAACATTCCGGCTCAAAATCAGTGACGATCAGGAACCTTCCCTCCGGATTCGAGACCGGTGCATCCGATATACCTTTCCTCACGATCTCTATTTTGGGAAGATATGAATTCTTGAGTCCCTCGACCAAAATGAGATCCGCATCCGGGAACAGAGAGACGAGCTCTGTAATCTTCTCCTTCTCCCATTTTTCGCGGTCAGGCTGCCGACCAGTCTCCTGTCTGTGGACAAAAATCCTGTTATTGGAAAATACAGCAGTCCCGTATGCTCCGGCCTCGTAAAATCGGCTGCTGTCTGTCCCCGGGATATCGCAGGCAAAGTCATGTCCGTCATGTTTTATCACTGCGGTCCTGACTCCCCTTGCTGTATATTCCCGTATCAGTTTCTCTATCAGCGTCGTCTTGCCGGAATTCTTGACTCCGCAGACGGCACACACGCGTGTCAAAGCAGCACCACCTCCACCTTCTCCCCGGGCTCTATCTTCTCAGTCCCCGCAGGTATCACGATCATACAATTGCAGCCGATCATGGAAGCGAGCACGCCGGAATCATTTGATCCTGATGATCTCACATGGCCATTTTCATATATGCCGCGCACGTACCTGGTCACGGGGCTTCTCTTAGGATAACCTGTATCATACACCGCTGTCTCAGACCTGATTTCCAGATCTGTCCGCCCTGCCATGGCGGCAAGGACCGGTCTGACCAGAAGATGCAGGTTCGCGATAGCCCCGTATGGATTGCCTGAAAGCGCAATGATCAGCTTTCCGTCATAGAGTCCGCATAATGTCGGCATGCCGGGTTTCAGGCGCACCTTCCAGAAGAGCTTTTCCGCTCCCAGAATTTCCAGGACATCATGCATGATGTCCTTCTTACCGACCGATACACCGCCGGTCGTGAGAATAATATCGGCATGCGCCGCATTTTCTCTGATGAAGGCACACGCCCGCTCCGGCTCGTCGTCCATGAGTGTGCCGGCTGTGACCTCTATATCCCACATACGAAGCTGAGCAAGCAGCATATGCAGGTTGGAATCATAGATCTGCCCCGGCTTAAGGGGCTTCCCGGGACTTACGAGTTCCGAACCGGTCGACATGACCAGTGCCCTGAGCTTCCGGCAGACCGAGATTCTTTCGATGCCCATCCCGGCGATCACGCCGATTTCAGCAGCTTTAAGCTGCATTCCCGGCTTCATGACCAGAGTCCCTTTCTTATAGTCTTCACCCGCAAAGCAGTAATTCTGCAAATGTCTTAATGCCCTGTAGATGTTGACAGTCTCCATGCCGTAATCTGTATCTTCCTGCATGATTATGCAGTCCGCCCCTTCTGGCACCGGCGCTCCGGTCATGATCCGTACGGCGCATCCTTCTGTCACACGGCCTTGGCAGAAGCCTCCCGCAAAGACTTCATCAATGACTTTCAGCGATACCGGCGTCTCCCTTGACGCGCCTTCCGTATCCGTAGATCTCAGGGCATAGCCGTCGAGCGGTGACCTCGGAAACGGAGGCTGATCGATCGGGGCATATATCTCCTGCGCAAGAACACGCCCCGCCGCTTCGTCCACCGATATCATTTCTGTCTCATTTATCTTTAAGCAGTTCTGCCGCAGAATATCCACAGCCTGTGATAACAAAATAGATTCCATACATTCAATCTCCGGCTTTATCTCAGTGGGGGATTGACCCCCCCACTGAGGCTGGTTTGTTACCCACCGCCCAAAGAGGCAGGGGGCATCTCACACTGAGGTATACATGAGTAAGGGGCGGGACCAGCCAAAGAAGGCGGATCCCACCCCTGCATTTTCGTGATGCCGCACGCAAAATTGCGCACACAAGCCACACGCATACAGGCAGTCCTCCGATTCCTTCTCAAACACGGAAAGTCGCGCGGTTTCCCGCATGGCTCTTGCGCAGATCAAACGCCCATATGGCGCCGGTATATCTGCGGCCGGCTGCGGGGTCATGGCCGTCGGACCGCAGCCTTGCGGTCCGGATCAGCTTTAGACCCGGCAGCTTGGAACAGCTGAGCTGTCTATAAATTATACCCTGTTTTCTTCGATTCGAAATCCCTCAGCGTCAGTCTCTGTCTCTCTTCTTAAAGAGCATTCTGCTCAGCATGACCAGAACGTAGAACACGAGACCGGATGTCAGGAAGATCTGAAGACCTGCTAACTGTCCGACTGCAGCTGCAAGGCCGCTGCCTGCCTCCGTGAGGTATCCCGCCATCTTCTGGGAAGCCACGATGCCGATTGCCATCGGGAATGTGAGTCCCGCGTAACCCGGATAGAACTTGAACGAGAAGAAATCCGGAAGTTTAAAGATGATAAAGGCAAGTGAGCACACAGCACAGAGGTACATAAATCCGACGACCAACGCATTCGGTGTCCCGAAGACATTGATCAGACTGACTACGCAGAGACTGCACGGCGCAAGCAGGATCGCCATTGTGTGATACGTAGCCGGCTTGATCTCGACAGTCAGAAGTCTCCAGATCATAATCGGCAGCATGATCACATAGATAAGGCATCCGTAGATTGTGAGCACCACCAAAAGCGGTCTTGCGTTCATGGCTCCGCCGGTGACACAGGCGACCATGATGCCGTTCAGCGTGACGAACCAGCTGGGCATCGTAGTCATGACATTCCTCTTCAGGAACATGTTCAGGGCTATAAAGCGCACAAGATGCACGGCGTGAACGGCGACAGCGATGAACCAGACGGTCTTTCCGATGATTCCAAGTATCGGTATTTCGTAAGTGTTGCCGAGCTCAAGATAAAAACTGCCGAGTATCATCATGCACATAGTGAGTGCAGCGTAAAGACTGCACGGAATGACCTGGCTGTACTCATTCATCACGGTCTTCGGGAACATGATAATTTTCAGAATGTAGCAAATGATGAAGACCGTTCCGCATGCCATACACAGATAGCGGAACCAGACAAATCCGAGACCGCCGTAGACGTTGCTGAGAGTCAGCAGTGAGAGGAACGTCGCAACTGCCGGTACAGGTATTTTTTCTAATCTGTTCATAAATAGTTTCTCCTTATGCCAGGCCGTATAAACGGCTCTTTTTTAATCCGACGGCGGATTTCCGTTCTCGTCTTCGAAGTAGAATTCGAAGTTTTCCTTGATGTGGAAGAAATCGGAATAGTCGATATCCCAAAGAGGCTTTTTGACCTTGGTGACATCAATATTTCTCGCGATCATCTGCTGCAGTATTCCGCCGTAGGCTATATCATTCTGGAGCAGAGCGCCGATGATCTTCCCGTGCTTATGAACGATCTTCTTGTAAACACCGTCCTTGTCGTAGATCTCGACCTTGATATCCTCATCCTCCGGATCCGGATTGACATTTCCCAGGGACATCGTAAATATGCCGAGGAAGCTCATTGTGGATTTGGAAGCGAAGAAATCTGTCATCTGAGCCGGATAACCTGCCATGTTGCTGGCCGCAATCGTTCCCTCCTTGACGGCTACCGGCCAGATCGGGCTGGTGCCTGAGACATCGCCTGCGCCGTAGATATCCGGATCATTGGTCCTTCCGGTCGCGTCGTAGACCAGACCGAATCTGGAAAGCTCAAGACCGCTGTCCTTCAGGAACTCGACATTGGAGCGAACACCGGCCGTGACCACAAAGTAATCGCACGGAATAATCGTCCCGTCGCTGAGGACTACCGAAGTGATTTCATGATTATCGTTGACTGTGACTTCGTTCACGCCCACGCCGTAATGCTGCTCGATACCTCTCTCCGCGAATGCGTCAATATAGGTCCTTGCTGCCCGCTCATCAAGCTGTTTGTTAAGGAGCCATCCGGCGAAATCGCAGAGTGTGACTTTTACACCCAGATCCAGGAAGCCGCAGGCACAGTCAATGCCTACAAGTCCCGAGCCCAGGACCACGATATTCTTTTTGGTCTTAGCCACTTCCTTCAGGACCTCGATATCATCAATGTTCCTGAAGCCGATCATATTCGGTGAACCTGCCAGGTTCTTGATCGGCGGGAAGAACGTGTGGGAGCCTGTCGCGATGAGCAGCTTATCGTAGGGAACTTCCTTGCCTCCGGCCAGGAGAACCTTGTGACCTGCGCGGTCAAGGCCTACTGCCTCCTCGCCTTTCATCCAGTTCACTCTGTAGCGCTCTTCAAAATCCGGCTCCACGAAGCGGAGTCTCTCTTTTGTGCGGTGACCGCCCAGATATGCATGAAGAATGCAGCGGGAATAAATATCGGTGTCCTTAGAAATAAGTGTGATCTCCGCATTTGCATCGCGCTTCCTGAGCTCGCGCACACCGTTCGTGCCCGCAGCGGATGAACCAATGACTACATATTTCTTAACATCTGCCATATCAGTTCACCTCCACTAATGTAATAGCATGCATCGGACATTTCTCTACGCACATCGGATTGGCTGTCTTTCCGTCCTCGCTCCTGTGGACGCACATATTACACTTCATGATTTCCAGATGAGTAATGCTGTCCGGCTTCAGGACGCCGTACGGACATGACATAACGCACATGTAGCAGCTTGCGCAGTGTTCTTTATCATAGGTAACGTAGCCGGTCTCAAGATCCTTTTTCATTGCGCCTGTCATACAGGTATATGTGCACTCCGGATGCTCGCAGTGCCTGCAGAAAATGGGGGCCGGTCTCGTCCCGCTGTCGATTACGACGCGGTTCCTTGCATCGCTGCTCTCGCTCTGATGACTTACGATACAAGCGGTAACGCAGGTAAGGCATCCGATGCAGCGGCTTCGGTCTATCTTAATTCTCTTCATAGTGTATCAATACCTCCTTGCGCCTTACTATTCCGCAACTTTCTCGAACCTGCAGATTCCGCCCTTATAATTGGGCTCTCTGGAGTACTTATCATAGCTGGAAGGTGTCAGCTTATTGCATTCAATATAATGGATCGGGGCGTACAGCTGATTGTACGGGACGTCATCCGTGATCAGAACGTGGAAGACTGCATCCTGCCCGTTGACTGAATACACGCGGACCTTATCCATATGGTGAATGTCATTTTCCTCAGCCTGCTTTGTGTTCATATACAGGTAGGCCTTCTTGATGGAGACGTCTTCCACGAAGCGGACTTCCTTGGTCCGGCTCTGTGTATGCCACTGACCGACTGTGCCGCGGCCTGTGTTGAAGACGATCGGGAACTCTTCATTCGGCACGAACGGATTCGGAAGCGGCTCCTCGAATACAAAGTTCGCTCTCTGATTCGGAGTGAAGAACTTGCCGTCAGAGTAAAGTCTCCTCTCCTCCTCCTTGAACTCATCCTCGCGGCCTGCCGGATACGGCCACTGAATACCGTGAGAATCTACGAGCCCGTCCCATGTCACGCCGGAGAAATCACACGGCTTGCCGACAGAGATCTTGCGCAGCATATTGAAGCATTCCTCGGGAGTCTCCCATCTCTCGATTGCCTTGCCCATGCCGAGGGCTTTCGCGACGCCGAGAATGCATTCATAGTCGGAGATCTCATTCTCGCCTCTCTTAAGGACAGGTCTCATTGCGGACATACGTCTCTCAAGGTTAATATATGTGCCGGCTTTCTTGATGCCCGGAACGACCGGGAAGTAGACGGTGGCGTCCTCGGCACTCTCGATCGTGTCGTAAATATCCTGAACGACAAAGAGCTCCAGCTTCTTTGTTGCCGATGCAAATGTCTCATTGTTCGTCCAGCTGTGACGCGGATTTGTGCACAGAATCCAGAGGCCTTTAATTTCACCGGCGTTGATTCCTTCAACGATCTTGTTGTAGGGGATCGTCGGTTTCTTTGCCATAAGATCCGGATCGATGCCTATGATATCTGCGAGGCGCTTTCTCTCATTTTCATCCGTGAAATCACCGCCGCCGAACAGGCAGGTCGTGTTGGAGAAGAGACGGGAGCCCATGGCGTTGCACTGGCCGGTGATGGAGTTGCCGCCGGTGCCGGGCTTTCCGATATTGCCTGTCATGAGAGCGAGGTTCATGATGCTGCCCGCTGTCCTGACGGCTTCGTAGCCCTGATTGACACCCATGGTCCACCAGAAAGAGACTGCCTTGCCGTCATGGATCAGGTTGACCAGCTCCATGATCTGCTCAGCCGAAAGGCCTGTCGCGGCCACGCCTCTCTCAATCGGGAATGCCTTGACGAATTCAGCGAACTCATCGAATTTATTCGTGTGCTCCTCGATGAACTTGTGATCGATCCAGTCTTTCTCGATCAGTATGTTGGCAATCGTGTACATGAGATGCAGGTCACTTCTCGGAGTGATGCCATACCAGTAATCCGCGTTCTTGGCAGTCTCACTGCGTCTCGGATCGATAACGATGACCTTGTGTCCTGGAACCTTATTCTCCTTCACTCTGCCCCAGATGATCGGGTGAGCTACGACCGGGTTAGCGCCGATGAAAATGATGGTGTCCGAGAGTTCCAGATCCTTCAGTGTGTAGCCCGGCGCGTCATAGCCGTAGGTCTGCTTGTGGGCGACCGCTGCCGAAGCCATGCAGAGTCTGGTGTTTCCGTCGACGTTGGTCTGAAGGTAATCTCTCATTACATGGCCGAAAATCGCGAACTCTTCCAGGGTGAGCTGACCGGTGCTGATACCGGCTACAGACTCTCTTCCGTACTTTGCCTGGAGTTCTTTGATCTTGTCCGCCACATACTGAAAACCTTCCTCCCACGGGACTTCCTTCATTGTTCCGTCCGCCTGACGGATCTTGGGGAGCGCATCCGGCTTGACAGTCGTCTGCTGTTTGGACAGGGAGATGCCCTTAATGCAGCTGAATCCGTCGTTGACCGGATAGCCCGGAGTGGGAACCGTTTTCACGATTCTGTTGTCTTCCACATAAAAGTCTAAATTACAGTCGATTGCGCAGAAGTTACAACATGATTGGACTTTCTTCATGCGGATTGATCCTCCTTTTTAAGATACTATTACACTACAATCTACTCTCTGTACTCATCATTTTGCAGAAGAGTAGATTAGCGCTATTTTATCTATCATAACATTGTTTAAACAAATAAGTGTTGCATACGCAACACTTATCGCCCTTTTGGCAAACCTCACAATGTTAGTTGTGGCTTTTGCACAATTCGTTGCAGTTCAGACAGGCTGTTCTCATAGTTCGCAAACGGCGCAAAGCATCCATCTTCGTGAGAAAAACATTGCGAGTCCGACTGAGAGACCAAAAAGCGTTAGCTTTTTTGGCTCGCAGGGAAGGACTTGCGTTTTTCGATGAAGATGGTGTTTGCGCCGGTTTCTGGTGTGTGCACAGCCTGTCTGAACTGCTGCCGCAATCCATTACACTATTCTTTCGGGGCCGGACTCCTTTTAATACGCTTGCGGGCTGACACGATCGCGCGCTCCGGACATACAAGAATGCACAGGTGACAGCCGACACACTTCTTTCCGTCAAGCACAGGTCTTCGCTCTGCGTTAAGCTGTATAGCCTGATGACCTCCGTCCGAGCATGAGATCATACATCTGCCGCATCCGATACATTTTTCGTGCTTAAATTTCGGGAACAGGATCGTGTCACGCTCGAGCACGTCTGTTGTATCGCTGACCGACTCAAGCCCTTTTCCCATGATCTCAGACACCCCGGAGACTCCCATCTCCGCAAGATACATATTCAGCCCGGCTTTCAGATCATCGATGATCCGGTAGCCGTACTGCATTACTGCGGTGGTGACCTGAACACTGCCTGCGCCGAGCAGGATGAATTCCAGGGCATCCCGCCATGTCTCCACGCCGCCCATGGCGCTTATATGCATATCCTTAAGATTCGGGTTCTGCCCCAGCTCCGCAACAAAACGGAGAGCTATAGGCCTTACGGCATTCCCGCTGTAGCCTCCCACAGCTGACATACCGTGAACAGCCGGAGCAGAGACATAGGTATGCGGATTGACACCGATAATGCTTTTTATTGTATTGATCGCGGCGATACCGTCCGCGCCGCCCCGCATTGCAGCCTCCGCGGCCGGGCTCATGAAAGCGACATTCGGCGTCAGTTTTGCCAGAATCGGTTTTTTACTTCCGCGGCGCGCTGCCCGTGTGAATCTCTCCACGAGCTCCGGCACCTGCCCGATATCGGATCCCAGGCCTCCGTCTGCCATATTCGGGCAGGAGAAGTTAAGCTCAATTGCGTCCGCCCCGTTCTCATCGCACAGTCTTGTGAGCTCCTCCCACTCTTCGTCATTCTGTCCCATGATAGAAGCCAGAATGAACTTCGAAGGATAGTTCTTTTTCAGCTTGCGGAATACTTCCATATTCTCCACGACGCTGTGGTCGGAGAGCTGTTCAATATTTTTAAATCCGATTATGTTGCCATTGTCTCCTGTGATCGCCGAAAATCGCGGCGACGCCTCATGAATATCAAATGAGCAGATCGTCTTAAATGCGGCTCCTGCCCAGCCCGCCTCAAATGCTCTCGCGCACATATCATAGGTGCTGGCCACGACAGACGAGGACAGCAGGAAGGGATTTTCCAGCGGTATGCCGCACAGTTCCGTTCTGAGTGCGGATTCATCCGAGGGCTCCGAGACCTCCAGCATCGGTTTTACCTGATCGTGAAGCCTGTTCATTACATTGCGGATCGAAACTTCATGCGGGCGCAAACATGCTGTCTCACACGGCGCGGAACACTTCTCGCAGGGGTTTTCTTCCGGGAATCGTGATGCGGCGGTCTTTTCATTTTCAAACCAGACACTTCGAAGCATAGAAGCCGGGTCAATATTTCCGCACGCTTTGCTGCAGGGAGCATCTGCACAAAGCGAACATCGTATCATAGCTGTGCGATAAATACTTCTGATGAACATAGTGTTACCTCCTTTGACCAGAGTAGTGTTTTATCCATCCCACAGCGGCGAGCAGGATAAGACTTACCGCGCAGAGAAGCAGCCATAACAATGGCTCATTCTCGTCACCCGTCTTCACGGCTGTAGTGCGAACTTTCTTTCCGATATCATCATTCGTGGACTTTTGCGACAGGTCATCAGATGTCGACTTCTGCGAATCATCCCGGGATACGATGATATTTTCAACATAGTATGTAGAAGTTGTTCCGCCGCCGTCTGTCCCGGTATTAGACGGTGTCTTTGCGGTCGGCGTCGGTGTTTTGGGCTTTGCGGTCGGCGTCGGCGTTTTGGGCTTTGTTTTTGGTGTCGGTGTGACGGTCGGCTTATCATCGCCGGGCGTCGGAGTAATTGTCGGCTTGTCATCGCCGGGCGTCGGGGTAATTGTCGGCTTGTCATCGCCGGGCGTCGGGGTAATTGTCGGCTCGTCATCGCCGGGTGTCGGCGTGATTGTCGGCTCGTCATCGCCGGGTGTCGGCGTGATTGTCGGCTCACTGTCTGCAGGAAGCGGATTGAACGTGTATTTTACCGCCATATACCCGTCTTCGTCATAGGCTTCGATGTCGTCCGGACTGATGATACTGCCATTGACTGTCACCGTCCCGTCAAACCACGGCAATCCCTCCTCATCCTCCGGGAACATCATGACATACCCGCTGCTCGGTCTGACGTAAAAATAAGCAATTAACTCATCCGTACTCTCAGCCTTTGTATACGTGTTCCAACCTCTGTCAATAAATTCCAGCGCATCGATCTCTATATGTGCCCCCTCTTTTACTGAAATGGTGCCGAGATCGTCACCGACATGAGGGATGGGATATGTAAGGTCGACTTTGTCAATGATTCCCGACCAGTCCGCATGCAGTACAACATCCTGATCGGCGACGACATCTTTCCAGGATTCTCCGTCCTCATTGAACCAGCCGTCAAACTTCCATTTTCCGTCCTCATTTTCCACAATGTCAAATGCAGGCGGCACGATAGAGCGTTCAAGCCTCGACCCCTTCGGAATCCGCACCGGCTCCGGCGAAGCTGTAATATCTCCTGTATCAAAGAAAACATTGACTATCTCAGGTTCACCGAGGACAAATGGCCATGTTGCCCTGATGACGGAAGCACCATCAGCATAGGAAACCGAAGGTCCTTCGACAGGCAGCGCACCATTCAGGGTGACGGTGAAATCCTCCGGAGTCGAGTGGCCAATACACCTGACTTCAGCAGTGAGATAGTAAACACGCCCATCGTCAAGCACCTCATCCTCAGTCTCCCATTTCGCGCTCGCTGTGAGCCAGGGCATACTCATGGAATCTACGAAATCAGCGACCAAAGACGGGGCATAAGAAGACGCGTCTCCCGCGCATGGTTCGTCGATCAAAATATCGATTCCCTCAAAGACAGGGGCGGGTACCAGCTGTTTGAGCCTGGCGATCAGGGTATCAAAATGATGAGAGTATACGACCATTTTGGCTCCGCCCGCAAGTTCCATGGCAGGCACCAGATATACTATTACGATGCCTTCAGGAGTATTTTCTTCATCCGGCTCAAAGCTCGTATCGACAAGCATCGGACCTGCGAGTTTCAGGAGAACATAGACTTCTTCCGGAGAGAGCGGAATATTTATGCCGTTTTGGACCAGGAATTCGGAAAGACCCAGCGCCGCGTCGTAATAGTCCGCCAGAGAATCCTGCCGGACCGCATTGACGAGCGACAGCACCGCCGGCTCGAGATTGCCGATATTACCCAGAATTGCGTCTGTATCTATATCTCCTATGCCGCCGCCGAAAATGATGCCGGCCAGTTTGATGAAAAGATCCTGATAGACGTACGTTATCTCTATCGAGCCATCTCCGTATGGAATTGTATCAATATTCACAGCGGAGTAAGCCTCCCGGGTCGGGATAGCGGCAGTCAGCACGTCCATGATCTTCCGGCAGGTGTCCTCACCCGGGAATCCAAGATAATCATTCGCCGATTCTGCCATGACGCTGCCGAGTTTACTCAGCTCCTCCTCAAGGTGCGCATTGGTCTCCTCAGTATTGAGAGCAAATGTGTCGCCGCATCTTACCATGTTCCACGGCGGCAGATATGTAACTATATCATCGCTGCAGAGATAATTGTGGATATAGGGACAGTCAAGTGCCGCATAGTCCTCTACATAAGCCGGAGCTTCAAATGTATACCCATATACATTATACCCTGCCTCGCCGAGCGATGCGGCGATCATGCCCGCAAGAGCTCCTCCGCGGCTTTGGCCGGTGACCCAGAAAATCACATTTGACTCACCGTCCCCCAGAGAGGCAATGTCCGGAAGAACACTCGAGTAAGCCTCGCCGAGACCGAAATGCTCATCCGTGATCTCGTCCCCGTTGACATGGAAATTCTGAGACCATCCGATGCTTTTATAGATCTGGTCGAAGGTAAAACTCTGGATCTGAACCGCGATAAGAGTCGCGTCTCCGTCGTCCCCCGTGATTGTCTTCTTTCCCCATGTATAGTTGCACCCACTAGGATCATCATCCGCGCACTTCACGTACCCGGTCTCGGTGAAACCGAGTTCGTCAAGAAAAGCAGGGCCGAGACCATCCGCCCGGTCGTCAACAGCTGCTGCCGTCAGCTGCATGGAAATGAGGGCGAGCGCGTCATTTCGGACTGTCGGGTCCTCAAAGAACCATTCATCCGAATAGTAATAACTGTCGGTTATAATGTTGTTCCCTTCACCGGTGGAGTAATAGTTGACAGTGCCGATTTTCCAGGGGGATGTGTCAGCTCTTACGCCAGTCGGAAACAGGGTGGCAGTCATAACAAAAGCCAGCAGGACGGACAGCAATTTTGCGGTTAATCGTTTCATAAAAGAGCTCCTTGCGCGGTAATCATTCGGTCCTTTTTCACGGACATTCGCAGGCGGACCGGCCTGCATTTTATCAAGTCTGATTATATCATATACAGATTCTCAGGTTAACCTTGTCTGAAGATTTTAATATTCAATCTGAAAAATCTGAAAATGAAAAAGGCTGTCGCATTAGACGCTGTCACTATATAAGGCAGACATTTGCAAATAACGTCTGCCATATATAGTGGTGGCACGCCTTAATGCGACAACCCCCAATCTTTAACAATGTTCTATATAGCCAAGTTCATGCCGCGCTCAGCCAAAGTGCCGGCGGACTTACAATCAGTCGGCCGTATCCGGCGGAGCCATCTCCGTCGTCGGATTCTTCGGCGGGAACAGCTTGGAGAACACGAAAAAGCATATACCGGCGACAATCAGGCCGGGAATGATAGACTGATGTACCTTGTAACTTCCGATCATACCGTGCAATACATTATCAATCAGGACAACAACGACCGTACCGCTGATCAGGGATGCTGCCGTGCCGACCGTGGAAGCGCCGCTCCAGTACATACCGACTACGTACGGGAAGAATGTTCCTGCCGCGCGGAGCGTGAAGCAGAACATCAGGATCGTAAGCAGACTGCTCGTGTTGAACAGCGCGATGAACATGGCAAATATACCGACGAGGAGCATGGTGATCTGAGTCACTCTCATGATTTCCTTGCTGTCCGCGTCTTTGCGGATGAACTGCTTGTAGATGTCATTTGCAAATACAGATCCCGCGCCGAGCAGGTCAGAGTCCGAAGAAGACATTGTCGCGGAGATAATGCCCGCGAACAGAAGACCGCAGATAAAGGCCGGCATTACTTCCGTCGCGAGGACAGGAAGAGCGTAGCGAGCGCCGACACTTGCAAAGTCTTCCGCATTGAACTTGCCCATATTGATGAGGGCCAGCATGATGACACCGAGAACTGCCGGAATAAATGCGTAAATGAAGTTGCAGATCGCGGAGAGGATCGCGCCCTGCTTTGCTGCCTTCTCGTCCTTGGCGGCATAGAAACGGGATACCGCTTCCTGCCCGACCGAGAAGGTCGCAACATACATGACGACAAGTCCTATGATACTTATGAGATCATAGCCCTGGCCTCCGCTTCCAACCAGTGAAAGAGTTCCCTCCGGGATATTGGCTGTAACAGCGCTCCAACCGCCTGCATAGCTTAGGGCAAACGGTATCGCGATCGCCATACCGAAAATAATCAGGACCATCTGAACATTATCTGTAATAGATACGGACCAGAGACCGCCCATGATCGAGTAGGCTGTGACGACGCCGGCAGTGATGATAACGGCCATCTTGTAATTGATGCCGAGCATAGTCGAGAGAACGACCGCCGCAGCTATGAACTGTCCGGCTGTCAGTCCGACCAGCGGGATGAAGGTTACGATACTGGTGATGAGACCGATTCCCTTGCCGTAGCGTCTGCGGAAGTATTCGGGAACCGTCTTGATCTCTGTCTTGCGGAACATCGGAGCCAGGAAGCTCATGATGATAAAGGCGATACCGATCGCTATGATATACCAGGCAGAAGTCAGACCGTAGCCGGACATACCATTCTGAACGACGCCGAGCGAAGAACCGCCGCCGATCTCCGTCGCTGTAAGGGTTCCGGCCATCAGGATCGGCCCGAGACGCCTTCCGGCGACCATAAAGTCTGAATTGCTCTTGATACGCTTCGATGACGCCCAGCCGATGTAAAGCATAATCAGCATATAGGCAACAACGATGACCGTAACCGTAATGTTAACATGCATACTACTCTCCCTCCTTTTGATTCGAAAATTAAAAATGCGTATAATCCGCCGCAAATATGTTACTTTATCAATTTACTATAGCAGGTATACAATGTCAAGTTGTTGTGCATATATACTATATACCGCCTGACAACAGGTATTTTTTTATGCATATTTAAGACTTTTTAACCTCTTTCCCATGCTTTTGTCAAATTCGAAAAATACTAGAAATCGAATTCCTCCACGATGTAAGATAGTACCGATGTCAATCCCCGCGAAGCTTCGAGGCAGATTAATACATAATTATAGGCACAGCTTATGCACATATGCTATACTGTTAAATGCTGATGCGTATTGCACAACGAAAATCGGATGGGAGCATGAATTATGGCAAGTATAACATTTGAAAATTTCTATTCTCACGACACTGATGTCTACAACATGGAAGGCTTCGAACCCCAGATCGTAGACAAAGCTTATCTTGACAATCTCGGAGTCACGACCAGCGCGTCCGAAGCCACTCTTGAGGGACTCCGGAGAGGTTCTGAAATCTTTATGGAGAGAATGAAGAGCAGGACTGTAATCCCCGTATCGAAGCTGGAGATTGTAGATATCGATCCCGATACCGTCGAGACGGAAATACACAACTATACCGGCCGCTGCCCCACTCTGACATTTGAAATCAATCCCGTAAAAGGGTGCAACGTCGGCTGCCAGTACTGTCTTGTAACGGATGGAGTCCATGAGCAGACGCTTACCCTTGCCGGCAACTATCATCTCTATGTGCGGAAGCTCCTTGAGGAGATGAACGGTACACCGACGCGGGAAATAACTGCCGAAGATATCAAGCGTAAAAACGAACTCCTTGTGGAGCTGGCCCACGCAATCGAAACAGAGCCCGGGCGCAAGAAAGAAATCGAGCGGCAGATCACCGAAATCAGCCGCGGTAAGAACTGGAATCATTATTATTACTACTCACCGAAGACGGAAGCTCTTCAGGAGCCGACTCTTTTGACCGGCGTTGCCCATAAGATCCTGAAAGAGTTCATCCGCCACTTTGAGATGTATCCGGATTCAAACGCGAGACTGTTCGTCGCGTCCAAAGCAGGTCTTAAGCATCTTATGTGCGAATACGAGGGTGAGACGATTCTTGATCTCTTCATAAAGCTGAAAGACAAGATGCAGTTCAACACGAGTGTATCGATCATGCCGACCGAGTTCCGGAATATACTGGAGCCCTACGCAGCTCCCATCGAGGAGAGACTTCTGGCCGTCAAAGCCTGCCAGGAGAATGGAATCCAGGCCAATTCCGCCCTTGTACAGCCGATTTTTACTCCGTATCTCACGGATGAACATATAAAAGAATTCTTTGACAAGCTGCACGATGCCGGCATCATCAACTATAAGCCCGAGTTCCTTACAGCCTGCATGGAGAATCTCAGCATGCTCGGCCAGTGGCTCGGATATTTCGACAAGGATCTCGAGAGACAGCTGTACAATGACTATATCATGCCATCCAATGCCGATCACAAAAAGCAGCGGGGCAGGACCGCTCCGGACAGAGCTCTCAGTATCGGCAACATTAAAAAGATGATGGATTACACACAGACACTCGGCATGTCAACAAGTATCTGCTATTGGGTGCGCAAGCAGCTTAAGATCGACGGCAGCATGATCCCGATCATCAACGAGAACGGATTCCAGTGCCTCGGCTACCAGTCAAAGCTTTTCCGCTCCGGCGAGTAATACGATACAGAAAATCTGATGGAGCCTAAAGAAGATGCAGGAGAATAATCTTAAACGAAAGGTCATAAGCGGTCTTTTCTGGCGCTATATGGAGCGGACCCTGGCTCAGGGCATCCAGCTCCTTGTGACCATTGTGCTCGCCCGTATTCTCATGCCTGAAGAATACGGGACAGTGGCTCTTGTGTCCGTGCTCATCAACATAGCTCTCGTATTTGTTCAGAACGGCTTCGGCAATGCTCTGATCCAGAAAGAGGATGCGGACAGTACAGATTTCTCCACTGCATTCTATTTCAGTCTCGGGCTCAGCCTGGTTATCTATCTTATCCTTTTTGTGACGGCTCCTTATGTCAGCGCTTTCTACAAAAACAGCGCCCTCACCGCGCTTGTCCGAGGCCTTTCCGTCTCGATTATAATAGCGAGCATAGGGACCGTGCAGCATGCCTACGTGTCCAGGACAATGCAGTTCAGAAAATTCTTTTTCTCGACTTTGACCGGCACGATCGTCTCGGCTTTCACAGGAATCGGCGCCGCCCTCATGGGACTCGGCGCCTGGGCGCTTATTATTCAGCAGCTTACCAATCAGTGTATCGACACACTGATTCTGTGGTTCACATCCGGATGGCGGCCAACGAGGGAGTTTTCCATGAAATCCCTGAAGCATATTTACGGCTATGGGTGGAAACTGCTTCTGTCCGGACTGATTGACACAGTCTACTCCAATCTCTACACACTGATCATAGGAAAAAAGTTTTCTGCCGGCGACGTCGGTTATTATGAAAAGGGCAGGCAGTTCCCTGCCCTGATTATTATGAATGTCAACGCGACAATACAGTCCGTACTCTTCCCCGCGCTCTCAAGCCAGCAGTCTGACAGGGCAAGGACCAAAGCCATGACGCGCAGGGCAATCAAGACCAGCACTTTCGTCATATTCCCGTGTATGGCAGGGCTAAGCGTGATTGCAAGACCCCTCGTCGTACTCGTGCTGACAGAAAAATGGCTGCCGGCTGTATCATATCTTCGCTTTTTCTGCCTCATCTATGCCATCTGGCCTGTGCACACAGCAAATCTGCAGGCCATCAACGCACTTGGCAGAAGTGATATTTTCCTTAAACTCGAAATCATCAAAAAGACTCTGGGAATCACCGTTCTCTTCATCACAATCCCGATGGGGCTCAGGGCTATGATGATCGGCAGCTGCATTGTGTGCTACATTGGGATGATACTTAACGCGTCCCCCAATATAAAACTTCTTAACTATTCTCTGGTTGAACTGGCCCGGGATCTCATGCCTTCCGCCCTGCTCAGCGCCTTCATGTCAGCAGTCATCTTATGTGCCGGCAGCTTTATCGGTAATGACCTCATAAAGCTTCTGGTGCAAACGCTTCTCGGCGTATGTGTATATGCGGGCACCGCTGCCCTGATCAGAGCGGAGAGCTTTATTTATATCATGGACACCATTCGTGGCATCGGAAAAAAGAGGGGATGAACTTCGGTGAAAAAAGAAAAGATTTATGTGACAAAGACCTTCATGCCGCCGTTTGAGGAATATGTAGAAGAGATTCGGGATCTCTGGGACAGCTCCTGGATCACCAACATGGGTGCAAAGCACGCGGAACTTGAGGAAGCCCTGAAAAGCGTTCTCGGTGTCCCGGCCGTCTCTCTCATGTCGAACGGACACATGGCGCTTGAGCTTTGCCTTGCTGCCATGCATCTTGAGGGCGAGGTCATAACAACACCGTTCACATTTGCATCCACGACCCACGCAATCGCCCGAAACAATCTGACCCCAGTCTTCTGTGACATCCGTCCCGACGACTTCACGATGGATGCGTCAAAAATCGAGGATCTCATCACAGACCGCACCTGCGCAATCCTGCCGGTCCATGTCTACGGAAATGTGTGTGATGTCGACGCGATAGACAAAATTGCGAAAGCCCACGGCCTTAAAGTCATTTACGATGCGGCCCACGCATTCGGCGTCAAAGTCGGAGACCGCGGTATCGGGTCATTTGGAGATGCTTCCATTTTCAGTTTTCACGCGACAAAAGTCTTTCACACGGTGGAGGGCGGCGCGGTATGCTACAGCTCCCCGGAGCTCGGTCAGAAGCTCTATGAACTCAAGAATTTCGGCATCATGGACGAGACGACGATCACCGGCATCGGAGCCAACGCAAAGATGAGTGAATTTCACGCCGCGATGGGGCTGGTCAATCTGCGATATCATAATGCAAATGTCAAACGCAGACAAGCCATATACAACACCTACACCGAGCATCTCCGCGGGATTCCGGGACTCCGGATACCGGAGGACACAAAGAAGCCGCTCACGCAGGAGAATCTTCCGGGACTCCGGACACCGTCTGACACTGCGGGGCCGCTCACGCAAAAGAACTATGCCTACTACCCCGTCGTCATTGAGAATACACTATTCGGCGCAGACCGCGACGAGGTCGCGAAAAGGCTGGCCGCTGAGAATATTTACGTGAGAAAGTACTTTTATCCGCTTACCAGCGACTATCAGTGCTACCGGGAGCTCCTGCCGCATGTCGATACCCCTGTTGCAGACCATATCGCGGCATCTGTGATCACGCTTCCGCTTTCACCCTCAATGGAAATCGAGGATGCCGTGCGCATCTGCGAGCTGATAAAAACCTGCCGGAGGTAAACATTGAACTTAGGAATCATGCAGCCGTATTTCTTTCCTTATATAGGCTACTGGCAGCTCATGGCCCTGACAGATATCTACGTCATCTACGACGACGTGAACTTTATAAAAGGCGGGTGGATCAACCGCAACAGGATTCTCGGGCCGGACGGGCCGTTTTACATCAATGTGCCCTGCAAAAACGCCGGTAGCGGCATAAGGATCTGTGATGTCGGCACGGATATATCCCCCACGTATCTTAGAAAAATATCCAATACGCTGACTTTCGCCTACAGGCGCGCGCCTTACTTCGAGGATGTCTACCCGTTCATCTTCGAGCTCATGAGTTTCCGATCAGATTCCCTGGCGGATTATCTTTCCAATGCAATAGAAAAGACCGCTTCCGGGCTCGGCATTGACACCACATTTATACGGTCATCCGGGACACCGCTGGCGCCCGAGCTGCGAGGTCAGACACGTGTCATTGAGATTTGCAGAAAACTCGGCGCCGCCGACTACTATAACGCAATCGGCGGTGTAAAACTCTACTCGCCGGGCGAGTTTGAAAAAGCCGGCATCACGCTGAAGTTCGTGAAAACCGGGGATATACGCTATCCGCAGATTTTCGGAAGCTCAAAGGCAGCGGATCAGTTCTACCCTGACCTCTTCGGCAGTTCCGAAACCGCAGATCAGTTCTGCCCCAACCTCTCCATCATCGATGTGCTGATGAACACCGGGTGGGAGGGAACACGGAAGCTTCTGACGCACATGAACGTATATAACGCAAGAGAACTGACAGATCAGGCTTGAAAGGATATCATAATGAACGGAACATACTGGGATTTATTTGACAGTCTTCACAAGGACCTTTCGGTCTATTTCTTCAACTGGTACTTTGACCGCCCCATGGTCATCTCAAAAGAGAGGGATATGGAACTGCACCGCGTGCAGCAGCTGCTGGCAAAATGCCTCCATTTCTACGCAGACCACTATGAGGAATATCTGGATCTTATACCCTACGACGAAAAGATCCTGCATATTCTGGATATGGTGAAAGATAAAAAATACGTGCTTGGCACCTTTCGTCCGGACTATATCATCGGAGCGGACGGGAGGATCCAGATCTGCGAGATTACTTCCCGCTTTTTCGGAAACGGCTACTTTCTCTCCTTTTTTGCGGACAAAAAAGGCCGGGAGCTCGCCAAAGCCTCCGGCTATGAAGTGCGGGATGACCGCATGGAATCGATGCTTGCCTATTATGCCCGCATGGCGGACGGATTTTCGAGGATCTCTGTGGTAAAGAGCCCTGACAAATCGGACTCCATCCGGCTGTATGTCCCCTTCTACAGGGCTCTCGGAAAACCGATCAGGGTATTCGAGTACGACGAAATATCTGCAAATATCGACTGGATCAAAGACTCACTCATCCTGAGCGCACTCAACCAGAAGGACATCCTGACCATGCCGGATGATATTCTCGAGGTAATGACTGAGACTCCCCGCTATAACGATTTCCGCACTGTTTTCCTCGCCCATGACAAGCGGCTTTTCTCACTGTTTTTCATGGATTCTTTTACAGACCGTTTCCTTGGCAAAGACGATACGGCTTTCCTTCGCGATCATGTGATCCCGACCTATATTTACGGTCAGAACGATGCCGTTTGGGAAGATGCCAGACTGAATAAGAACTCCTATATCATCAAGCACCACTGCCTCGGCAAGAGCGAGCGCGCGTACGCAGGCTGCATGACAGATGAGAACGAGTGGCAGGCTCAATGGGACAGCGGCGCTGTCCTTGAGATGATCCTTCAGCCGTTCATCACGCAGAGATGCACACCCAATGTCTGGCACGGACAGTCATTCATAGAATACATAGCAGGCACGATCCTGAGCGTCGACGAAGAATACTTCGGGACCGGGCTCTTCCGCTCTTCCTCCCTCCCGGTCCTAAACAAAGGGGACGACCGGAAGGTCGGTATCGTGCTGGCGGACGAGCCTCAGGATTATCCGGGGGAGTGTCTGATACTTTAAAAACGACAAGCTGCAGCGTCTGCCTTTAATCAGGGGCAGGCTGCAGCTTTCGTATCGGATTCTGATTACGGTCTCATCTCTTCAGGGATCTTGCAAATACCGCTTTCATCTACAGCGCATAATCCGCAATGCACCGCTGAAGTCCATCAATGGTAGTACAGAAATCAATACCGTGACTCTTTATTTTAGAGCAATCCATCCAAAGATGTCGATCCGAGTTTCTATCGTGAATTTCGACAGGCAGGTTAAGCTCATTTTTTAGCCACTCAGCCACTTCCATCATTGTCAACTCATTTTCGCTGCCGTAGTTGTAAGCCCCGCCGGGGAGCATGGTGGCTTTTCGGATATTCTCCGCTACTTCCCGCACATATGTGACCGCGCGGTGCTCCGCGGAGGAAAAGTAAACGTCGTACTCCCGGAGCATCCTCATAAAAAAATTGCTCCTGTTAGGGACTCCGTATCTCGGCATGTCATACATCCACGTTGCTCTCAGATGGACTGTTTCCGGGTTGATTTCGAGCGTCCGCTGCTCCATCTCCATCTTGTGCTGCGCGTACAGATTGGCGGGCACGGCATCCGTCTCGACATACGGTCCACCGCTCGTGCACCCGCTATAGACCTGGTCCGTGCTGAACATGACGCATTTTACTCCGGTTCTTGCCAGCCGGATGGGAATCTCAACATTTGCACGGTAAGAACCGCCTGGATCATTGGCACAATCGGAAATGTCAGACATCGCAGCCGTGTGAATGATCACATCAGGCTGCGCCGCATCGACGATTCTCCTGATATCTTCCTCGCATGCATTTCTCAGCGACGGGGCAGGGATGGCCTCCCGGGCAAGTTTATCCATGATTCGTGCCCCGACAAAGCCGCGGGGTCCAGTCACAAGTGCTCTCATATATACCTCCAGCTACAGTTTGCCTACACATCAAAGTCCAAACATTTGGGACATGTCGGCTCACCCGGTCCCGGTATTCATTAAAACGGTCTCCCGGAAGGTCACCCCGCCGTTATCTGCCTCATAATATACGGATCCTTGATCTTCTGATCCTCCGCGAGCAGCAGAATCTTTGAGAGAATCTCCGCCGTCTTCGGATCCTCATCGATAAACGGCAGGAACAACTTGCCTCGCTGCTGAGAGTGCACCGGCACGATGTTGATCATGCCTCCGCTCTCCTTGTGGATCACACCGCTGCCCAGCTGGACGTTGTAATTGCCGTATGTACCTTTGATAAATGCGTGTGTACCCTCGAAAGTCACGTTGGTGAGGCCGAAGAGTTCCATGTTGAATTCAAATATCACGCGGCGCATATCAATGGTCGAATGGCTCGTCTCGGGATCGACTCCGCCGACATGGGCCACGCTGACCACAAGGTCGACGTCGCGCATGACTTCCGAATACAGAATATCCGGGATCTCAGAAATCTTCTTCTGCTTTCCTGTCTTCCTGTCATAGAATGAGACATATTCCAGAGTCGGGCTCTCCGTATCCGCCGGCGAGAACCAGTCCGCGAGCGCGTAAATAGTCGCCGCGATACCCTGCCTAAAGAAGATTTTCTGAAGGCCTTCATCGTAGTCAGCCACCCATCCGCGGCCTCGAAGGGCTGCAACGGTCTTCTTAGGCTGGATCTGATAGCCCGCGAAAAGTCTCGAATCTGCCGAGTCCTTCTCCTCCTCAAGCTTCGGATAGAACTCTCTGAAGACCTGCTTGAAGGGCTGCTTAGTGCCGCCTTCCATCTGCTTCTTAAAGAACAGCCTCTGGTAGCGGGCAAGCTCGCCCAGCCTGTACAGCGTGATCGGATGAGCCACGAGAAGCAGGGTCCCCTCATCGATGGCGGGGTTCGCAGCCGTAAGCTCCTCGAGCGTTCCGATGATGAAGTCGCTGCCTTCATTAGCAGCCCCTGCCCCATCAGTTCCGGCAGTTTTGACCGCCGCCTCACTGATGAACACCAGCCTTCCGAGAATGCCGGCCGTCACCGGATTGCGGCACAGCGCCGTCAGCTCTCCGAAGCTGTAAGCCTCCTCTTCCTCCATCGCGTGCTCGAACATGGCTGTGCAGCGTGAGTACTGGCTCTTCAGCTTAGCCGCGAATTCCTTGATTTCACCGAACGTCCCGTCCTTCTTGAGGGCTGCCGGAACGGACTTGAGGGCCTTTCCGCCTGCTCCCTTAGAGACAAGGAGCTCCGCCTTTCCGTCAGAATCCACCTGGATCCTTGCTGTATATCCGCCGATCTCCACTCCGTCGAAATAGGTCCGATTCTGCTCTACAAGTTCCGTCTCCATGGCCAGCACGAGCCGCAGGTCGTCTGCGTATCCGGCCGTTGTGGCCATGTTTTTCAGCGCATACTGAACGCTCATGCCCTCGCTCTGCCTTCGCTGCGCTCCGAACTGCTTGCTCTCCTTGAGGAACTTCTGCAGGAACTCGTAGCGGTGCAGAGCATCCTGCCTGTCCTTCATAGGGATCAGGCCGTAGCTCATAAGCAAATCCTTGTTACGCTTACTGTCGATGGTCTTCTCGAGCTCATCACGGTCCACCTTCCCGGTCGCCGCATCGGCGTACTTTCTGGCCCTCGTGTGTTTGCTGCCGTCCGCGATATATTTTGCAGCTTTATAGAGAAGCGCAAAGTTCTTTTCTCCGAGCTTTTCATAGACTTCAAAGAACCAGTTCGTGTCAAAGCACCCGTTATTCAATTCCTCCGTCGAGAGCGGCGTGTATCTGGCAATCACAGCCTTCTTGCGGTCGTCGAACCGCTCATTCATGTGAGCCATGAAATAATAGCAGCCGCTCTTAAAGCCCTCCATTCCGAGGACTTCCTCCGCCATGTCGAGCCACTGAGGGGCGTACATAGCTACTTCGACGAGGCGTTCTTTTGAGATTTTGTTAGCCTTGACTGCATTTGCAAGATCCTTTGCCGTCTCGTCGGGTAGTGGGTAGCAGACTTTCAGCAAATGACTCAGACACTCTTTCTTCCCTGTCCCGCTGGTGTATGAATAGTAGGTATTCCTGTCCAGAGGATCTTTGCCAAGCGCGAGCAGGATCTGCATAAGACGCGGAATGCTCTCGATCCGGGAAATTCGGGAGACAGCTCCCGAAAAGATCGTCGGCGTGTCACCGCGCACGAGCTCCACATCCAGGATCAGATTGACCAGCTTTCTGTACATTTCTGCGCACAGCTGATAGAATCGGCAGTTCTTATCCACCGTCCGCTTTTCCATGTCACAGGGAGCATATTCCTTCAGGTTCCGGATCGCTGAAATCGTGATATTGGGACGGAAGAGTTCTGCCAGCTCTCCGAGTGCGAACCGAAGGCCTACCATCTCAAAGGCTGCCTTATAGAGAAAATCCTTCGTGATAATGCCGAGTTCATGGGCTTTCACATAAGAATACATCGAAAGGATGTTGCGCGAATTGTTGGTGTAATTGGCCGTCGGCTCATGCCCGTCGAACCGGTACACCTGATCCACCTGGTAGAGCAGCGGGAATACCGCGCGGAACTCATCATCATTTTCATAGTGGCGCGCGCGGGCCATTATGGAACTGAACTTATTGGTCCGGAGGAAGCAGATCGTCTTCCGCTGCGGGCTGAGATAATTCTCATAGCGGGACGGCACCTTCTCCATCCAGCGGATTTCTTCCGGCAGACGGATGGCTGCAAGGACAGCTGCCCGCGCAACCTCGGAAGGAAGAACCAGATGCTTCCTGCTCGAAATAATGTCGAAAATCGTCTGATAGATGCTGTGACCGCCGTGGCTGCTTATATACTTCGGATCATTATAGTGATAGCCTGACCAGGCATTTCCGAAGATAGTCTTCTCCGCCTTCCGGTAAGAGTCCATGTCCTTTACCGTAGTCTCATCGAAACCAGTCTCTATGGCATACCGCAGATTGAAAAACACCTTCGGGTCTTTGACAATCGTGTCGTAGACCTCATCCCAGAGCTCAGGGAACGGATAGCGGGTCCAGTACTCTCCTTTGTAGTCATAATTCATGACATAAAGTCCGTTCTCGAGCAGCTGCTTATCTCCGTTCGCGCTGGTATACTCAAGTTTTCCGTGTTCTATGACAAATGCCCGGATCCTGTCAAAATATCCATCCAGCTCTGTTTCGCTCAGACTGAAGTATTCTTTCAGCAGCTCTTTTTCATCCGGTTCCGCGGCACCGGCAAATAGCTTCTTGAGGAACCCTGCTGCCCGTCCGAACCCGGTCTTTTTTCCTGCCGCATCCATGGCGGTTCCGAATTTTCCTCCGCTTTCGCCCGCAGACGAATCAGCCTCTTTTCCCGCTGCCTCGTACTTTATAGTCAGGACCGGCTCGTAACTTGCTGCCGGATCATACAGACCGTAGCCCTTCGTGTTCAGAATATCGGCCGCACCCGTGCTGCCGGCGATCTCCGAGTACAGGACTTTCTCCTTGTCTGTAAGGCTCTCACTGTCCGGAATGACTTCCGCAAGGAGGACTGCGGCATCCTTCTTAGCGCCGTCACTTGCTTCGCTCCGTCTCTTAAGCATATCGAGGCCCGCAAGGCGGATCTGCTCCTTGTCGGAAGCAAGAAGCCTTCGGATGCTCAAAAGAAGCTCCGGCTCCTTCTGCTCTTCAAGAAGACTTATGACATGCCGCCTTGTCTCCTCATTCTTAAGGCGCAAATGTTTCTCCAGCCGCTGCACATCCTCATCTGTCAGCGGCAGTCTTTTCAGGAGCTGCCAGGCAGCGTTACGAGTGTAGCTCTCCTTGTCCGCCACATAATCGATCAGAGCGTCTTTCTGTATCTTTGTTTTCGGGTCGTGCAGAAGGACACAGAGGTAGTTCCAGCGAGTGTTGTAATAGGAGTCCGTGATGTCCGTAAGGCGCGGGCAGACCTCATCGATGAGGTCCATATCCTGCAGCGCGTAGGCGATCATGACCATCCTCTGCGTCAGGTCGCTCTTGTCGAGGGCAGCGCCGTACCACGGAAAGATCATGGGCGCAAACTCGATCTTCCGCTTCTTCATTCCGTCCGCAAGATTTTTGAGGATTCCGTAATGCAGCCTTGCCTGTTCCTCACTGTCAAATATCTCACTGACTTTCAGCGGGAGGAATTTCAGCTCCTTGTCAAATGTGCTGTAGACCAGCTTATTATTTTCATCGCGGATGCAGTGCCGGATGACAGTGTCCACCGCGTCATGGTAAGTGGGCATAAAGGCCGCCGCCATCTGCTGGTCGTCCGGGTAGGTCTCGATCATTTTATTTGCAGCTTTTTCACTGTGCGGTGAGTACTGCATAAAGCGGTTGTAATAGGAAATCGTCAGCCGCTGGTTCTTCGTTCCCGTCTCCACGATCTCGAGCATGCGGTCAACAGCGTCCTGCGCTTCATAGAAGCCGAGCGCCCAGAGCCCGGTGACGATCTTCATGCTGTCGTCCGTTCGGGTCATTTCCACGGCCTTAGCCCGGTCATTGACCGCCTCGTTTATGTCATCGAGAAGCTTTGCGGAGATCCTGTCCATAGAGTCAAGATTGCATATACCCGTCCACGTCGCAATCGCCCTCTTCACCGCCGAAAACCTCAGCAGATCATTGTCGCAGATAGCCCCGAGTATGGTCAAAAACGCCTCCGCCCTTCCGCAGTCCGCATTCTCACAGACCGCCTGGCGCACGCCTTCCTGCAGCCTCGCTGCGACGAGGAACTTGGCAAGCAGCTCATGCAGCTCCTTATTCTTGGATTTTACAATACCCCGGATGAGAGGAGCTGTGACTATCACCGTATTATTATCGCTGAGAATAGCCTCCCGCGAAGCCTCGATGACCGCGGCATCACCCCGGTCGATCCTTGCCGCCAGAATATCCTCGAACTGCGCCATATGCAGATCCCTGGCGAAGCTGTCGCTGCGCTTGAAGTCGAGCAGTTCCGGGTCGATCGACTCCCCGTCCGCCCGTTTATCTGTCAGATACTCCAACGGCGTAATTCCATAGATTCCCAGAACCTTATAAGCCTGCATGAGTCCGAAAGCGTCCAGGATGTGAGCTCCCGGATCGGCTGTTCTGACAGTCGGTCTGAAGAGGGCTTTTGAGTACTGGAAAGCGGCAAATTGATCCAGCATATAGTCAAAGTCCTCCCTGTACTGCTCCGGCACCAGAATATCGATGATTTCCGGGCAGCCGTCATAAATGATCTCCTTCAGAGTCTTACCCGGTGCGGCTTTTACCTTTTCCCGGCCCCATTTATTGATAACAGGAAAACCGCAGTGCGGATAATTGCTGAAGCTTCGCACCTCGTCAAAGAGCTCCTTCTTCTCCTTTGAGAGCCGGTTGATCTTCTTTTGATGTTCCGCATTCCATTTTTCAATCTTTTCTTTCTCCCATTTGGTCCGGGAATTATAATCGTATGCCATTTCTGTCCCCCTTCACTGGTCTGCCATCTTGTCTCTCTCAAACTGCCAGGCGCCGGTCACCAAGTTTGACTTGCCAAATGACAAATCGCTTCGATCGCCAAATCTGACCTGCCAACTGACAGATCGCTCCGGTCGCCAAATCTGATCTGCCAACTGTTCTCCACGCCGTTCACCACATCCTGCCGGCTAGAAATACCAACCGGACAAAGGTCACTTCGCTCTGATCCTTAAGCGGAATCGGCTCGTCTTTCTTTGTGTAACGCACGCCGTCGGCAAAAAGAGCGACCATCCCGTCCTCAAAACACTGCACCGCATTCTTTACAGCCGCCTCCGGATCCGCCTTCCGGTCATCCATGGCCTCCCCATATGAGACCTTGCCGGATGCAGCCATATCTTCCAGTTGTTCCTCAATGGGCTCTCCGCTCTGTTCGCGTGAAAAAAGACGCAGTAATTCTACCGCGTCTTTTCGCTCATTATATTCTCTTACATTTTGACGGACTGTCTCCGCAATAAACTCTTCTACCGTCATCGCCCGGTCCGGATATTCACAGCTTCGCTGCAAAATCGCGGCCTTTTTCCGGGATGCACTTCTGACATTGATCCTGATCTGCATAATGCCCTCGTATATTTATAACTCAAACGTCATGTCGTATTTATACTAAAAGTGTAATGCCAAATCCCGGAACTGTAAAGAAGCTGATGAATCTAATCCCTCCAGGTCAGATCGACCGCTCTCTTAAAATTACTCCTATTCTCAAGAGGAAGCCTCTGCTCCTTCAGGCAGAAGTCAAAATAGTTAGAAAGCGTATTCTGTGTCAGATTATAAATGAACCGGTTCGGAATAACGAGTTCATAAAAATCCTCACTCACGATGTTTCCTTCGAACTCGTATAGTCTGACCATATCGCGGTAAAACGGTTCATCCCGCCCGTCCTCGATCTCCCACTTATTTTCATTTCCCATACGGCTTAGTTCATGAACTGCCTTACTGCGCATCTTATAGATAAGGTGGATCAGTCTGTGGTTCCTTCTGTAGTTTTTGGCTTCTTTCCTGCCCTCCTCGCGCCGTATCACAGCCAGTATTTCCTCTGCTTTATTGGTCCGTATTACCGTAGAGACCTTCTGCCCGTCGAGTGGTCCGAGGTCATCTATGGACACCTCTGTTCCAGGCTCCGAAAGCTCCGGTTCCGGCATTTCCGGTCCGGACGCCAGCTCCCGCAGCTTAGGTTCATAATCATAGAAAAGAGTGACCGGTTCCGGCAGCTCCAGATAGTCATAGTAATCCTGAAATTTGAGAATGAAATCGCAAAATGCCTTTGACAGCCCGCTGGTGGGATAATTCGCATACTCCTGCGCAAAGCAGTCGATCAGAGAAAATAAGCAGATATTCTTGTATACCCGGTTATTGATGCTCATGGCCTCATCTATCTCTTTAAATGCAAATTCCCGCATTTTTTCTATTTCTACTTTGACATATTCCGCTTTATCATAATCAGGCCTTGCAGTGTGAGGCCACATTATTTTTTTCTCCGGCATTTTTCCAGCCTCTCTTTCTTAAGTCTGCATCTGCACTGTTACTTCGGCTTCCTCCGGTTCAGTTTGCAACAAAGTCAGATATAATCTGAGAAAGGAAGCGCATCGAACGTGCTAAGTTCCGTTACGCTTCCTGTGCCCTTTTGACAGCTCTATTTTACTACAAATCCATGTATTAATACAGATATTTCATTTTTCTCCGAGTACAATCAGATTATCTTCGCCGGATAGTGAAGCTCCCTTCCAGGTTCACGTTTGTATACTGTTACCGCATATTATACACTTCCGCACATTTGTTTCCAAGATTTGAACAAAGTGCCGCAAGAAATTCATGCACAAATCTTTCTATACAAGAAGATTTTTCAGTTAATTCGTAGTATAATCGTGATATCGAAAGTGATTAGCTATTATAAATACAAAATACATGATGACAGGATGGCACAGAAAAAGGAGGTGACTTAGGGAAAGCGCCAATGTATGTCCTGTAACGGAACCTGTTGTATGCTTCAATTATGGAGAATAGTGAGATGAAAACGACAAAAAGGTATCTGGCTATCATAATAGCCGTCATAATTATCGTAATAATATGGCTTTTCAGATCCTGCGGATCAGGGACCACTCCTGAAAATGCGACCCAGACACAGGATGTCGTCATCGAGGACGCTTCAGTCGAAGTCGAAGTGCCCGAAGAATCAATAGCAGAAGAACCCGCAGAGGCGGAGTCGGCAATCGAAGAAACCGCTGAAGCGACTATAGAGGAAACATCTGCCGATGTATTCTCAGACGTCAATGACCCGAAGCACCCATACTATGATGCTATTGTGTGGGCTTCGGAGAACAATATAACCAAAGGCTACGTTGACGGCAGTTTCGGTATCGACGATACCTGCACGAGAGGTCAGGCCGTGATGTTCCTTTGGAGAATGGATGGATGCCCCGAACCGGAACAGGCAGAAGTATCTCCGTTCACAGATGTTCCGGATTCACATGCTTTCTACAAGGCAGTTCTCTGGGCACAGCAGAAGGGAATCACAAAAGGATACACCACAGGTGAAAAGGCGGGACAGTTCGCCGTCGATGATCCCTGCACCCGCGGTCAGATCATGACCTTCATCTGGAGATATAAAGGACAGCCTGCACCGGAAGAGGTGTCAGAATCCCCGTTCAGCGATGTGGAACCGAGTCACGCTTATTATAAGGCAATCCTTTGGGGCTCTCAGGAAGGCGTCACAAAGGGCTACACGACCGGTCCGGATGCCGGCAAGTTCGGCATAGACGACGCGTGCACGCGCGGTCAGATCGTGACCTTCCTCTATAGAATCCGGTAAACGAGAACTTTACGACGGGGCTGCCGCAATAATGCGGCAGCCCCGTTTTTGGGTACTTTTTTAGAGATTTTCTGCCTATTCAGCTCCGTTATACACAAAGCTCCTCCGCCGCTTCGATCAGAGCACGTTTTTTCTCCTTCTCCGTCGCAGTCAGCTTTCTCTCCTCTTTCTCGGCAACAACAATCGTTGCGATCATCTCACAGGAAGCCAGATAATCTCTTGTCAGATTTCTCATTCTGGACGCCATATGCTGCATGCAGCCGATGATAACTTCCGGTGTCCGTTCATACAGCTCCAGAAGGTTTTCCTCCGTGATTTCCTGCAGAACCGTATCATTTTCAAGAACCACCGCTGTCGCTCTCCGCGGCAGCTTCTCGATCAATCCCATATCTCCGAAGAATGTCTTACCTTCAAGACTGGCAATGCTCTTCTCATCGGCTGTGCCGTAACCCTTGAAGAAGCCGACGCTGCCTCTCTGGATGAAATACATGCTGCCGCTTTCTTCTCCCTCAGAGAAAATGACAGTATCCTCCGCGAACGTCATACTGTGATCCTTGTCAGCCTCGGAATCATGATCCAGAGCCTGATCATTCTGAAGATGGTAAGGTGTCAGATAATGCATCGTCCTTGTATAGGTGGTGACAAATCTTGTGATCTTATCGAGCAGCGTGTCGCTTCTTTCTTCACGGTCCATTTTAGTCTCATCCATCTCACGAATTGTACGGCAGGCGTGAAGATAGTCATCCATCAGCCTTTTCTGGCGATGACTCAGATTGGTAATGATATTTTTGACCTGCTGCGGGTCCTCTTTGAGAAAATCCTTGATCTCGTCGCGCATGATCTCGAGAAGTTTTGTATGATCCTCCCGAATCACGATTGTCGCGGAGCGCGGCCATGACTCGAACACAGCCATCTCTCCGAAGATTTTATCCTTCCCAAGTGTAGTGAGCTCAACGCTGTCCCCGTTGCTGGCTTTGATCTGCACAGATACAGACCCTTCGACGATCTTAAACATGCTGTCGCACACATCGCCCTCTTTAAACAGAATTTCTCCGCCGTTATATTCTTTTATCTGCATATTCGGTCTCCTCATAACTCTCTTTGGTGACTGGTATGATCAACATACTTATTGTAGCATATTTTTGCTGTGACTGCATCGATATCAGTGCTTACTTAATCGGAGGCATTGTCTAACAAGACCTCTCACACGAAAACAATCCGTGTCCCAATTTCTTAACGGGAATTGTTATATTTGCTCTGGAGCTCTGCGATTTCATTAATGATACTCGCCCTCTTTATCTCCATATCTCTAATAGCCGCGTTTATCTCCGATTCTTTAGCATTCCTTCTCGCCGCTATCTCCCAGCGATGTGGATTATTGTAGCTCGGTTCAGGGCGGGATAACAGATTACTTAACTGATCCCTCTTATTATAAATTGCATTTTCCAATCTGTTCAGGGCGTCTCGTTTTCTATTAATACGTTCGTCTAAGCTTCGTAAATATTCCTGATGCTTAATTTGACCTGCCTGCTGCTTTGCTGCATAAAAACGATTTCTTGCGGCATTGAACCGTTCTTTAAGGTCCTGATTATCCCTGCCTGCACTCCCTGCATTATAAAACTCATCAGACAAACGCTTTACCTCTATACCTGCACTTTTAAAGTCGCCGGTATAGGCCAGTCGTTCAATCTGATTTATTACTTGTTCCTTTCTGGCTTTTGCCTCCCGCTGCTGAGCCTGACGCCTTTCATAGTCTTGTTGTGCATTTCCGTATAAACGATCCGCTGCCTGTCTGAACCGGGACCATAACTGATCCTCATCCTCTTTTGATGCTCGCGGGGCCTGTTTCCACTGCTCATTAAGATGTTTCATCTGATCCTTTGCATTCTTAAAGTCAGTACTATATGAAAGACTTTCCGCCTGACGAACCAGAAATTCCTTTTTATACTTAGCGTCTGCCTGCTTTCTTTTCCTTTCCTCATAGTCATTTTTAGCATTCTCATATAAACGGTCAGATGCCTGTTTAAAGCGGAACCACAGGACATCTTCATCTGCCTTTGCGCCTCGCGGTATCTGCTTCCATCTTTCTCTCAGAGATTGCATTTGATCTTTGGCGCTCTTGTAATCTGTGCTGTATGAAAGACGCTCAGCCTCCAAAATAATCCCTTCTTTCTGCCGCTTATATTCTTCCCTTATGCTGTCGCGTTTTTTGAAAAGGCCGTCCGCAACAGATTCGAATTCATTTTTCAGACGAACATTATCATCATGCCCGCAAGATCCGCAGGCATACAATTTATCGCGAAGTTTTTTTACCGTTTCTCCCAAAGATGGTGTCATGGGATCAACGTATGACAATTCGTTTATGACAGCTTCTTTGTCTCGTATACGTCCGAGCCTTGCCTCACCGGAATAAGCATCTGGCTTCATAATTTTCTCCTTGTTCTCTTTAAGATTTAAATGTACCTACTGAAAACTCTCCACCAGCTCCTGCAGTTCAAGGAACCGCTCCATCTTCTCGTCAAGCTCCGCGTCAATCCGCTCCTTTTCCTCCGTGAGTTCCTGCAGCTTGACATAGTCCGTGGAGACCTGAGCCATCTCTTCCGCCAACTTCTCCGACTTTTCAGTAAGCTCATCAATCACACCTTCGATCGAATCATATTCCCGCTGCTGCGTATAGGTCAGCTTCTTTTGAGGCGCGGCCGCTCTGTATTTCTTTCCCTTCTTCGGAGGTTCCGCTGCTTTTGGAATCTCAGGCGGCGCTTCAAAGTTCCATCCCTCCTTATGGGCAAGATATTCCTCGTAGCCGCCCTCGCTCTGGTGCAAATGTCCGTCTCCCTCGAAACTGAAAATCCGGTTCACGACCCTGTCCAGAAAATACCGGTCATGCGAGACTGCGATCACGATTCCGGAAAAGTGGTCCAGATAATCCTCAAGGATCTGCAGTGTCTGTATATCAAGGTCATTGGTCGGCTCATCAAGGATCAGCACATTGGGTGCTTCCATGAGGATGCGCAGCAGATACAGCCTGCGCTTCTCTCCGCCGGACAGCTTCTCGATTGGCGTATACTGCTTGCCTTTTGAGAAAAGAAAGCGCTCGCACATGGCTGATGCGGTGATAAGACCGTCGGCTGTGCGCACATATTCCCCGGTCTCCTTCACGGCATCGATCACAGTCCCGGAAGATGGCAGCTTCTCGTTCTCCTGACTGAAACAGCTCATCTTTATGGTTTGACCGATCTCCACCGAGCCCTCATCCGGTTCTAGCTCTCCCGTCAGGATCTTAAGGAGTGTGGATTTTCCGCAGCCGTTCGGTCCTATGATCCCGATCCGGTCGTTCTTCAGAAACATGTAGGAAAAATCACGGAAAAGACATTTGTCTCCATAACTTTTGGCCAGATTGCGAATCTCGATTGTCTTATTTCCCATCCTCGAAGGGAGCGATTCGAGGACCACATTCCGCTCCTCGGCAATCTTCTCCCTGTCCCGCAGGGCTTCAAAGCGCTGAATATGAGCCTTCTGCTTGGTAGACCTGGCTCTTGCTCCGCGCATCATCCAGGCAAGGTCCTGCTTATAGAGGGCAGCCATCTTTCTCTCCGCGGACAGAGCGAAATTCATGCGAGTCTGCTTTTCCTGCAGGTACTTCTCATAGTTGCCCGGGTAGCTGTACACATTTGCACGGTCTATTTCCCAGATGGTCGTAGTCACTTCGTCCAGGAAATAGCGGTCATGCGTAATCATGACAAGAGCGCCCTTGTAAATCTCAAGCTGCTCCTGCAGCCACTCGATCATCTCATGGTCCAGATGGTTGGTCGGCTCATCAAGGATGAGGAGATCACTCGGCGTGAGCAGCGCTGCCGCGAGCGCCGCCCTCTTCCGCTGACCTCCCGACAGCGTATCCGGCATGACAGCAGGATCGGGGATTCCGAGCTTCTGGAGCATAGAAGCGGCCTCTCCTCGCACGTTCCAGAACTCCTGCTCCTGTGAGATGTTCCGGACTACATTTTCAAGAATATTCAGATCAGGATCAAAAACCGGGTTCTGCGGCAAATAGGAGATCTTCAGCCCGTTCCTCATGATGATCTGTCCTGCGTCCGGCTCGAGCACCCCCGCCACGATGGCAAGAAGAGTGGATTTGCCCGTACCGTTAATGCCGAGCACACCTATCCTGTCATAGTCTTCTATTCCCTGTGTTACATTTTCAAGCAGCGCTGTCTCTCCGAAGGAAATGCCGATTCCTTCCAGTGTCATTAAAATCATAGGTCCTCACCTGTGGTTCACCAATATTTATTACAAGTTATCTTATCATGCCTGCACTTCTTAGGCAAATCTCAGTATGACAATGGAGCATGACTACTCTTACAAGGGAATTCAGTTTTGAACGGGACCTTGAAAAGTAACCGGCGCATTCTCGTGTTTTTAAACATGAGTCGGCAGGGACCCGCGCTTGTTTCTTCAGTCGCTGTTCACAAGGGATCTTCTATATATTTATTCAAGGGGCGTCAGCCCTTCTTTCTTTTTATTCTGCCGATCTGTGGGCCAGGGCAAATATCGGTATTATGGATCCTGATCGGTGATTGGTGGTGATCGGTGTGGACATGGCGGTCCGAATCATGTATAATAAAAAATCAGAACATTTGTTCTAATTCGCGTTGACACACGTACCATCATATGGTATAATAAATATATGGAAAAAGATATTGATTTTACTGTTAAAAATGAACTTACATATGGTCGGGGATATGTCTATTCACTCCAGTACCATCTCGTGTGGTGCACGAAGTACAGGAAGAAGGTGCTGCGCGGCGGGATCGACACGGAATGCGGGGAGATGCTCGAAGCGCTGGCACAGGAATAC
>JBGUHN010000016.1:0-10997 GCA_045112155.1 Lachnospiraceae bacterium | reverse complement strand
GCCCGGCTCCTTGCGGCAGTTTGCGTAACTTACTGCATCGTTGTATACCTTGCGCTCTGCGCCGCCTGCTACGTTCTCAAGTGCCTCTACACTCATCTTGTTCATATCTGTCATGGTTTTAATCTCCTTTATCTATCAAAATTTTGTATGATTTTCTTTTTTAGTGGGCTTTCTCTTTTGCCCTGACATCTATATATACGAGGAACCTCTTGGGAGGGCTAAAAGAGTTTGCCAAAGTAGGTTAGAGGTTAATTAGAGCCGCTCACTTCCTGTCCCGATACTGCTGCGGTGTCTGTCCCCTGTACTTCTTAAAGATCTGCGTGAAATAGCTCTGTGAAGGATAGTTCAAATACATAGTGATCGCGGAGAGCGAATAGTCTGTATGACGGAGCAAGTATTCCGCCTCGCGCAGTTTCTCGCAGTGGATATAATCGGGGATGCTCATGCCGAGTTCTTTCCTGAAACGCAGGGATAGGCTGCGGCTGCACAGGCTGCAGTGCCTTGAGAGATCTTCGAGACTGACAGGTTCATGCAGATGGACAGAGATATAGGTAAGGCATTTTTCAATCAGAGGAGATACAGTCGGCAGCTTCTGCGCCTCCTTCACCTTGCCGCACATATCCATCAGCATGGTAAAAGTCAGATTCTGAAGGAGCGGAATCTCTGTCAAAAGGTCCGCGCGCTGACAGTAGAGATCACTCAGGTTAAAGGCCGTCTCCGCGGCGAGACCGCCTCTAATCGCAGCGCGGGAGACCAGAGTGGCAAGGCAGACAAAGGCATATTTCTGCTGTCGGAGTTCGTTCTGGGACATCCTTCCGACCCGGCCCGGAACCGGCATGAACAGAGTGCGTTCAAGAAGTGCCCGGTCTCCGGTCTCCACAGCCCTCGTAAGTGCTTCCTCAAAATCCAGCGGCACATGGAACGCCGCTTCCTCGCGCTGACGGAAAATAGACTGGTCCAGCAATGAAGCACCCAGTTTTCTGGTGGAGACGTCATCCACGAAAAGGATATTCTCGGGAAGAACCTCCGTGCCCAGCTGGTTCGTTATCAGACAGATCAGGTCTTTCAATTCTTCCAGAGTAACCAAAGGCTGTTGGAGAATTCTTTCACAAAATACCTCCAGATAGAGTGGATGGATCGCCTCGCTGACCGTCCTCAGGACTGCCTCCCTTGAATGCCGGTAGGGACTCACAATACCGATCAGCACATAGAGATCCTCGCGCACTTCCATGATTCCCAATAAAAAACCCGGTTCCAGAAAGTGGATGATCGGATGCAGCGCATCTCTATTTCCCCGTCTGAAAGCTTGAATAGCCGCAGAGCTGGAGGGAATCAGGACAATGTCTTCTTTCGTATGCGGCCATGCCTGAATCAGCCTGCCGCCTCCGTTAAGAAGGGAGAGCGGAATGTCTGTTACATTGTAGAAACGTTCGAGTGTTTTTTTAATTTCCTGCATTGTTTTCCCCCCATCCCTTAAGCCGATTCATGCGGGCACGATCCTCCCGGAAACCTGTAAATCGCGATCTCTGATTGCGCGCGAGCTGAGGGACGCACTCTGTGCGTCTTCCTTCGCGCAGCTCTGCGATCCGCCGTGCCTAAGCATGCGTAACAATGCTCCGGTGGAGCATTGTGCAGCTGAGGCGGGGTCCGAAGTACAGGCTTTAAACCCATGTTGAAGATTGAATCTGACATAATCATATCAGAAAAACGATATCATAATCAATAATTTTATATATAGGCAAATGTTCCCCTGTTATACTGCAATCAAATAACAGAAATCCCAGGAAATAATAGGAGGATGATTATGGCAAAGAAAGAACTCGGACTCGACAGCATGGGTATCCAGAAAACAATGCGTCTTCCGGACTATCTGAGTGATGGTATCGGTCAGCTCCCGCTGAACATTATGTCTACTCTGGTAGGCCAGCTCACGTATTTCTACACTGAAAAAGTTGGCCTTGCGGCCGGCGCGGTCGCGACCATGCTTCTGGTCGCTAAAATTGTGGATGCTTTTTCTGACCTTATTATGGGCAAGGTCATGGACAAGATCAATTCACCGAAGGGCAAGTGCCGCCCCTGGTTCCTCTGGATGATGGCACCGACGATGGCAATTATCGTGCTGCTGTTTACCGTACCTCATGCAGGCAGCGGTGTGCAGATGGCGTATGTTCTCATAACCAATGTTCTGATTTCAGCCGTCATTTATACCGCCGTCGCCATTCCCTACACATCGATCATGGCTCTGCGCACAGAAAGTGTGGAGGAGCGGGCCAAGATGGGAATCGCGCGTATGATTTTCGGCTATCTCATCGGAATGGTCATCGCGGTCATGCTGATCCCTATCACCAACATGCTGGGTCCCGGCGGTGTCGCGGATCAGGCAGCCTGGATCAAGGTAGCGGTCGTATTTTCCATCCTCTCCGGTCTTGCGCTGTTCATTCTCTACCGCACAGCTAAAGAGAATGTCGACGTGCAGACGCTCCAGAAGGCCGAGAAGGAGGACTCCTTCCTCGATGAACTTAAGCTCCTGTTCCGGAATAAGTACTGGGTCATCATGCTCATCGCCAACCTGTTCGTCAATATCTCTTTCGGTCTCAGCTCTTCGGGTGGAACCTATTATGCCAAGTACATCCTCGGCAACGATAACCTTGTTGCCCTTTTGGGTGCCATCGGCCTTATTCCTACATTCGTCGGCTTCATCCTGGTCGGTCCGCTGACCAATAAGTTCGGCATGGCGAAGACCTGCCTTATCGGCAGCGTCATCGGCGCGGCAGCTTGCATCGTCCGTGTATTCACTCCTTACAGCTTTTACTCCTGTATCATCGGAGGCGCCTTCCAGACATTCGCGGTCATGCCCATGATGTGCGTCAGCGCGGCGATGGTCAACAACTGCGTGGAGTATAATGAATGGAAGTTCGGCAAGCGCCTCCTCGGCATGAGCAACAGCGCAAGCTCCTTCGGCGGCAAGGTCGGTTCCGGTATCGGCGGCTCGCTGATCGGCTGGCTTCTGGCGTTTGCCGGTTATCAGTCCGCTGCGGCTTCCCAGCCGGCGTCCGTCAATACGGCGATCTTTACATTTGCCATCTATATTCCGCTGGTTCTGTTTGTTGCCATGGGCATCCTGTTCACCAAGTATGATCTGGAGAAGATCTATCCGCAGATCGTGGAAGAGATCCGTGCCCGCAGAGCGGAAAAAGATATGACAGAGTAAAAATCAGTTAAGATACAAATGACTTGTGAGTCGGACAAGATCTGCAGGGCGGAGTACGCCCTGCGGGCTTTCCGAAAGGAGGTACGAATGCTGAAACTTTATGATCTTACGATTGAATACAAGACAGAGCCGATCGGGTTGGATGAGATGCAGCCCCGATTCAGCTGGAAGCTGAAAAGCGACCGGAACGATACATGGCAGAGTGCCTACCGCATCACCTTATCGAGCGGCGAGGTGATCTGGGATACCGGCCGTGTGGAGAACCGTCAGAGTGTCCTTATTGAGTATATGGGTGAAGTATTGGAAGCGCGTACCGTTTACACATGGAATGTGACGGTGTGGGATAATCACGGAGAAAGCGCCTTTGCTTCAGCCGTATTTGAGACAGGCCTGCTTACCGGCACAGCTTTCGAAGGCAATGCCCGCTGGATTACCCACGGATTTCTGAAAGATGATACCGTCAGCCCCGTTTTTATCAGACGCTTCACGGCTCCCGCCGTTCCCGTCAGGGCAAGGCTCTACGCAACTGCGCTTGGTCTTTACGAAGCGGAAGTGAACGGCGTGAAGGTGGACGATACGTACTTTGCTCCCGGCTGGACCAGCTATCATAAGCGTCTCCAGTACCAGACCTATTCGGTGGAGAACCTCAGGGAAGGGGAAAACGAGTTGCGATTCACGCTGGGAAAGGGCTGGTATGCCGGTGCCCTTGGATTTACTCCTACGCCGAACCACTACGGTGACACCACAGCGCTCCTTTCCATGCTGATCCTGACGTATGCGGACGGCACGGAGCAGGTCATCGGCACAGATGACGACTGGACAGTTTCCACCGGCCCCATCCGCTTCTCCGAGCTTTATGACGGGGAGACCCAGGACTGGACGCTTCCGGAAACGTTGATCGGCAAAGCGACGGTCTTCGAGCACGGCCTTGAGTCGCTCACAGCCCAGGAAAACGAGCCGGTGCGCTGCCTCGTAAGGCTCCCGGTCTCCCGCGAATTCACCGCTCCGAACGGGGATTACCTCTTCGATTTTGCACAGAATCTGACCGGTTGGACAGAGGTGAAGATCACCGGAAGGCCCGGACAGAAACTTGTATTGCGGCATGCCGAGAGTCTGGATGAAAACGGTAATTTTTACACCGGCAATTTGAGCTTCGCAAAAGCCACGGATACCTATATTTTAAACGGAGAGGAACAGATCCTGCGGCCTCATTTTACTTTCCACGGCTTCCGCTACGTCTGCCTTAACGGATTGGAAGAAGGACAGCAGATTGAACTTACCGCCTGCCACCTCGCGAGCGACCTGAAAGCGGCGGGGAGCTTTACCTGCTCCGATGAGCGCGTGAACCGCCTGCAGCAGAATATCGTCTGGGGACAGCGGGACAACTACCTTGACGTGCCCACCGACTGCCCGCAGCGCAGCGAGCGTCTCGGCTGGACCGGTGACGCGACCGCCTACACGCCCACAGCGGTATTTCATCAGAATATCATGCCGTTTATGCGCAAATGGCTGCGTGACCTTGCAGCAGACCAGAATCCGGAGACCGGTATGGCACAGGTGGTGCCGGACGTCCTTTCCGACGGCGCGACCGGCGGACAGAACGGTTCAGCTTACTGGGGCGATGCCGCGACCGTAGTTCCGTGGACACTCTATGAGACCTATGGGGACAAGCGAGTGCTTGCCGAACAGTACGACAGCATGAAGATCTGGACGGAATATGTCCGCCGCCAGTGCGGTGAGAACGGTCTGTGGCAGACCGGCTTCCAGTACGGCGACTGGCTGGGTCTCGATGCGGAGATGAACGGTCTCGGTGACGAGCGCAAGGGAGCGACCGATGATTATTTTGTGGCAAATGCCTGCTATCTCCGGACACTGCAGATCATGGCGGACAGCGCCGCGGTCCTTGGGTTAAAGGAAGATGAGATCCTTTACCGCGAGCTTCGGGAGAAGGTGCTTGCCGCTTTCCGCAGGGAATACGTGACCCTGACCGGCCGTCTCGTGAGCGAGACTCAGACAGCCATGACGCTGGCCCTCTATTTTGATCTGGTAGAAGAACAGTTCAAGGAGGATATTGCAGCCCGTCTGGAACAGAATATTGCAGCCCACAAGACACATCTGACGACTGGCTTTATCGGTACTCCGTACCTCTGCCTTGCCCTGAGCGACAACGGAAAACATGCGGTCGCCGGCAAGCTTCTTCTGCAGGAGGAGAATCCCGGCTGGCTCTATGAAGTTAAAATGGGAGCCACCACGGTCTGGGAGCGTTGGAACTCCATTCTCCCCGACGGAAGCTTTAACCCTGCCAATATGAACAGCCTCAACCACTATGCGTACGGCGCAATCGGTTCCTGGCTTTACACTCGCCTTAGCGGTCTGCGCCGCCTTGAGCCCGGATACAGAAAGTTCGCTGTTGCTCCCGGTTTTATCAAGGGGATCACCCGGGCAGAATTGTCTTATGAAAGTGTCTATGGTACGATTGAGACAGCCTGGAAATGCGAAAACGGTAAAATCACGGTGGATCTCACGGTGCCCGTGGGGACGACCGCCCTGCTGACTCTTCCGGAGAAAGACGAGACACTGGAGATTGGCAGCGGCAGCTATCACTACGAATATGAAACGACGACCCGCCTCGAGCAGGACCGCTACACGATGGAGACACTGCTTCGCGTGATGCTTCAGCACCCGGCCGCCCAGCCCATCATCAGGCAGTATATGCCGGATATGCTGGACAACCCGATGATCCAGTACGTGATGGAAGAACCCATCTCCTCGCTCCTTGCTTATGCGGCGGAGGCAAAAACGCTGTATGAAATGATTCTGAAGGTGATGAACGAATCGGGGATCTGATCCGAGATGAAAAGCCCCTGGCACAAAGAACGCCGGGGCGTTCCTGAAGGGAGGAAACTATGGATAACAAAATAAAGAAAATCCTTGCCAAAATGACACTGGAGGACAAGATATCCCTCTGCAACGGGGCTGATTTTTGGCACAGCAAGGCTATGAAGAAGTACGGGATCCCCTCGTTCATGATGTCCGACGGCCCCCACGGACTGCGCGTCCAGAAGGGCGAAGCGGACATGCTGGGAGTCAACAAGTCAGAGCCCGCTACCTGTTTTCCCACTGCGGTCACCGGCGGTGCGACCTGGGACACGGAACTTATCCGTGCGGAAGGAAAAGCCATCGGTGAGGAGGGGCTCTCTCTCGGCACGAATGTGGTGCTGGGTCCCGGCGTGAATATAAAGCGTGATCCCAGATGCGGACGCAACTTTGAATATTTTTCCGAGGATCCGTTCGTGGCGGGACAGATGGGCGCCGCCTGGGTGGAAGGCGCACAGTCGACAGGAATCGGTACAAGTCTCAAGCATTTTGCCGCCAATAATCAGGAGTACAAACGCTTCAACGGCAACAGCCAGATGGATGAGCGCACGCTCCGCGAAATCTATCTGTCCGCTTTTGAGACAGTGGTAAAAAAAGCGCAGCCTGCCACCGTCATGTGTGCCTACCCGATGCTGAACGGCGTACACTGCAGTGACAATAAGATGCTGTTAAATGACATTCTGCGAGAGGAATGGGGATTTAAAGGCCTGGTCGTCACCGACTGGGGCGCGCTCTGCGACCGCGTGAAGGCGATGGAAGCAGGCTGCGACCTCTCCATGCCGGGCGGAAGCGATTACATGGAAGACCGGGTAGCTGCGGCTGTTCGGGAAGGGAAGCTCCCCGAGAGCGCGGTGGACGCCTGTGCGGCGCGGGTCATCCGATTGGCACTGCTTGCCAAAGAACAGGAGCTTGAGAAGCCGTTCGATATAGAAGCGCACAACGCTGTCGCGCAGAAGGTCGCTGAGGGCGGCGCTGTCCTTCTCAAAAATGAAGACAGCATCCTGCCCCTTAAGGCTGAAGATATCGTACTCATCGGTGACATGGCGAAGAATATGCGATACCAGGGGTCCGGCTCCAGCCATATCAACCCTACAAAGCTTACGAGTCTTGTGGATGCCCTTCCGGGCGTTCCCTATGTTGCCTGCTGCAACGAAAAGGGTGAGGTGACTAAATCCGGTCTTTCAGAAGCACGGAAAGCTGCCCGGGATGCGAAGATCGCCGTCGTCTGTGCCGGATTGCCCGACATCTACGAATCAGAAGGGTTTGACCGGGAAAATCTGAAGATGCCCGAGGGACACGTGCGTATGATCGAAGCGGTGGCGGATGCCAATCCCAATACGGTGGTCGTGCTCTTTAGCGGCTGCGCCGTGGAGCTTCCCTGGCTGCGCAAAGTAAAGGCGGTCCTCTACATGGGTCTTCCGGGACAGGCTGGCGGTCAGGCCGCAGCCAACCTTCTGACCGGAAAAGCCACCCCCAGCGGTAAGCTGACAGAGACGTGGCCTCTGCGCCTGAATCTTGTTCCGAGCTATGAGACGTTCGGAAAGAAATATACCCACTATAGCGAAGGAATCTATGTTGGATATCGCTACTACCAGACAGCAGGCGCGCCCGTGCGCTTCCCCTTCGGATACGGACTCAGCTATACCGCTTTTTCCTATTCCGATCTGAAGATCGAAGACCGCCGTGTCACTGCGACGATCACCAATACCGGAAGCACGGAGGGTGCGGAGGTTGTACAGCTCTACATAGCAGCGCCGCGAAGCGGCCTCTTCCGACCGCTCCGCGAACTGAAAGGATTTGTCAAAGTTTTCCTCGAGCCGGGTGAGAGCAAGGAGGTCTCCTTTACGCTGGATGACCGAAGCTTTGCAATCTGGTCTGACGGATGGAAAGTCCCCGGCGGCGTATATGCGGTCGAACTGGGCGCATCTTCGGCAGATATCCGTCTTAGCGGAGAACTCTCTCTTAAGGGAGAAGAGGTTCCCGTGCCCGCCTGGCAGGAAGAGAGCTGGTACGAGGCGCCGTACGGTCTTCCTTCGGACAGCGACTTTACAATGCTCTTCGGCGGTCCCATCCAGCCGGAACCGGAGATTCGGAGAGGTAATTTCACGATGGAGATGTCCTGCATGGAGATGAAGGATTTCTCCCCCGTAATGAACAGCATGTTCAAGTCGACGGAGAAGACCATTGCTCAGGGCTTCGGCGGAAAAGTCGATTACAGCGATCCGACTTTTAAGATGATGGTGATGTCCGGCGCAGATTCTCCGCTGCGGGCAATGGTGATTTCCAGCGGCGGAGCTCTTCCGGCGAACGTCGCGGAGGGCATGGTGGCGCTGGCCAACGGAAATCCGATCGCAGGCCTGCAGAGTCTCGGCGGCAAGTCGGCGGCCGATAAAGAAGATTCGGAGAAAAAGACAGGGAAAGGCGTAAAAAAGATTACGGACAGGCTGGATGCGATTAAATCAATCAAACTGCCTGCAAGGAAAGGAAAATCGAAAAAGAGGAGACATGCATCAGGCTCCGGTGAGAATGTGGAGAAGTAAAAACAGACTGATCGAAGCTCCGGAACACTATGTATAGATCAAATTCAAGAACGCCTCGGCGTTCTTGCGCGATGAAGAATAAAAACGGCGCGGCTCCGAAACGGAACCGCGCCGGAATTTTACTTTACATGAAAAATGCCTTCGAGTAGTATTAGAATGTAACCACAATGTATAGGGAATAAGCGTAGGAGAAAAATATGCAGTATAGAACGCTTGGTAAAACAGGACTTAAGGTAAGCGAGATTGGATTCGGAGGAGAATGGCTGGAGCGGCATGAAGAGGAAGAATCCGTAGAGCTGATGCGCTATGCAGGAAAGCAGGGCATTAACATTATTGACTGCTGGATGCCTGACCCTAAGTCCCGGGACATCATCGGCAAGGCGATGGAAGGATGCCGTGACAAATGGATCGTTCAGGGGCATATCGGTTCCACATGGCAGAATGGACAGTATGTGCGAACCAGAGACATGAAATATGTACGTCCGGCATTTGAAGATATCCTTACAAGGATGAAGACGGATTATATAGACCTGGGGATGATCCATTATGTGGATGCATATGAAGACTGGGAGCGCTGCATGAACTCGGATTACATCAAATACGTGCATGAGCTTCATGACAAGGGAATTATCCGGCATATTGGCCTGTCTACGCATAATCCCCGGATTGCAAAGCTGGCGATTGAGTCCGGCTTTGTGGAAATGATTTTGTTCTCCATAAATCCGGCATTTGATATGCGCCCTGCGACAGAGGACCTGGATTCCATGTTCGTAGGGTATGAAAAGGAAGAGTTCTCAGGGATCGCTCCGGAACGCGCGGAAATGTATCGGCTTTGCGAAGAGAAGAACGTCGGTATTACGGTCATGAAGGGCTTTTTTGGGGGCAGGCTGTTTGACGCGGAGCGCTCCCCCTTTGGCGTAGCGTTTACCCCTGTGCAGTGCATTCATTACGCGCTGACAAGGCCAGGCGTATCATCTATCCTCTGCGGCTATGATACCAAAGAACAGGTGGACGAAGCGGTTGCCTATGAAACTGCGTCAGATGATGAGAAGGATTATGCAACCGTAATCGCGTCGGCGCCGCTTCATTCGTACACAGGACAATGTACCTACTGTGGACATTGCAAACCATGTCCGGTGAACATCGATATTGCAATGGTAAATAAATTCTACGACCTTGCGGTGGCGCAGCCTGTGGTGCCGGAAAGCATAAAAGCACATTATGAGGCACTTGCCACAACGGCTTCTGCCTGTATCGGGTGTAAGAGCTGTGAGAGCCGCTGTCCCTTTGATGTGGGCGTGGCGGAGCGCATGCAGCGCACGGCAGAACTATTTGGCAAATGACAGCCGCACACTGTTCCGCAGAGGAACAGGGGAGAATCCTGACTGAGATGATCAGTCATTGTTCTCGAAAAATGACGAAATAGCTGATGGTGTGAGATTTATGAGTAAAAAGATAAATAGAGTACCGGTCTATCTGGATTCAGGGACAGTACAGAACATTCCATATGATGAAGTTAAAGCTATTCTGAGAGCGGCAGACGAATTGATTGGAAAAGGTGGAAGAAATCTGTTGGTCAAAATACTGAAGGGTTCCAAAGACAAAAAGGTTCTTGAATTAGGGCTTGATCATTGTCCGGCTTATGGTTACTACCATGGACTTGCGATGAGTGAAATCGGAAAAAGAGTCGATTGGATGATCGAACAAGATTATATTCGTATAGAGTATGATTATCGGCTTCCGGTCCTGGTATTTTCTCCGAGAGGGTGGGAAATCGAAAAGAGGAGCTATTCGGAAGAAGTTTACAATGACTTCTGCAAAGCGGTCATCGAACAGGACGAATCGATTATTAAAAGACTCAGGGAACAGACTAACCAGCAGGTCGTTCTTATCGTTCTGGAATTGCTAAAGCAAAGAGGTGAGATTCATCAAATCCCGATGCTCGAAAAATGGCAGAGTTCAGAGGTGAAAAAGATAAGAGCAGAGATCGGGAGAGTAGTGTCTGCAATACGAGAAAATCCGGGACACGAGTGAAAAAACTACGGTGGGAATTCACGTGAGAATGATTCTGTAAATAAAAACGGCGCGGATCCGAAACGGAACCGCGCCGTAATTATCATCTTTTGAAAATTTCTCGGTATGACCCGAAGGATCAGAAACCAATCAGGCTCCCTGCAATCCAACCTGTGTCATAAGCGCCAGCCAGCATGATCTCGTACCATACATAGCCGTCCTTCTTAACCTTGCGGCCAGTCGTGTAGACCTGTGTTCCGTTCGGGATTGTGAAGAAAACCTTGGAGTTAAGGCCCGGCTCCTTGCGGCAGTTTGCGTAAGATACTGCATCGTTGTGTACTGTATGTGTCTCATAT
>JBGUHN010000015.1:0-39772 GCA_045112155.1 Lachnospiraceae bacterium | reverse complement strand
TGTTTTTCGCAGAAAAGGTGGGGGAATTTAAAAAATGGAACCTCTGAGAGCCAGTATTTATGCGGCTCAGAGATTCCGAGAGTCTATTAAAAACTTAAGGAGGGAAAACGATGGCAGCTAAGAAAACAAAAGATACAATTGCAGAGAAGACAACTGCAGAGAAGGCAACTGCAGTTGAGGCTGTGACCGAAGAGAAAGCCGCCCCGAAAAAACCTGCAGCAAAGAAGACAACAGCAACGAAGACAACAGCAACGAAGACTGCAGCAAAGGAGACTGCTGCAAAGGAGACTACAGCAAAGAAGACTACAGCAAAGAAAGCTGCTCCGAAAAAAGCGCCGGCTAAAAAAGCTGCTGCGGTTGAGGCAGTTGTGGAAGAGGCTGCTGCGGTTGAAGCTGCTACGGTTGAGACTGCTGCGGTAGAGACTGCTGTGGAAGCTGCAGCTGATGAGATTCTGGCTGCTGCAAAGGAGCAGGCGGAGGCGCAGGAACCCGAGTCACCGCGCAGGAGCATAGCATTTATCGGGTCTGAGTGCTATCCGTTCGTAAAGACCGGCGGACTTGGAGATGTCATGTACTCTCTGCCCAAGGCGCTGATCAAAAGGAACTGCGATGTGAAGGTAATCATTCCGAGGTATAAGTGCATTCCGCAGAAATATCAGGAGAAGATGGTCTACCGTGGAAGTTTCTATATGGATCTGACCAGTGACGGAAGACAGTACTATGTCGGTATTATGGAGTATGTCTGGGACGGCGTGGTCTATGATTTCATTGACAACGAGGAATTCTTCGGCGGGGATAAGCCGTATACAAATCTGATCGACGATATCCCGAAGTACTGCTATTTCAGCAAGGCTGCACTGGCTGCGCTGAACTTCATGAACTGGCAGCCGAATATCATCCACTGCCATGACTGGCAGGCAGGTCTCGTGCCGGTATATCTGCGCGAATTTTTCCAGGACACACCTATCGGAAACGCAAAAACCATGATCACGATTCACAACCTGCGTTTCCAGGGTATTTACAATATTAAGACCATAAAGTATTGGACGAATCTGCCGGATTATGTTTTCAACAAGGATGCACTGACCCAGAACTGGCTCGATGCAAATATGTTCAAGGGTGGATTAACTTACTCCAACATGATCACTACTGTGTCCAATACGTATGCCGGCGAGATTCAGACGTACGAGTACGGAGAGGGCTTGGCGGATCATCTGCGCTATCACTCGGGCAAACTGCGCGGCATCGTAAACGGTATTGATTACGATATCTGGAATCCTGCAACAGACAAGCTCATTGCTGCACCTTACAGCAACGAAGATGTGATCGCCAAAAAGAAGGAAAACAAGCTTGCCCTGCAGAAAGAGCTCGGCCTTGAGGAGAACGAGGATAAATTTGTTATCGGACTCATTTCGAGACTGACGAACCAGAAAGGTCTCGACCTGGTAAATGCCTGCATTCCGCAGATCATGGATCCGTTCACTCAGGTTGTGATACTCGGTACCGGCGATCCCGAGTATGAGAATTCCTTCCGTTACTATGAGAATGAGTACAAAGGACAGCTTGCAGCGTGCATCCAGTACGATGAGGCGAGAAGCCATCGTATTTATGCCGGAGTCGACGCACTGCTCGTGCCTTCGCAGTTTGAGCCCTGCGGACTGACGCAGCTTATTGCGATGCACTACGGGACAGTTCCGATTGTCAGAGAGACCGGCGGCCTTAAGGATACTGTGGAGCCTTACAACATGTATGCTGACTGCGGCAACGGCTTTACATTTGACAGATATGAGACGGGGCTTCTCTACGATGCAATCAACCGGGCAAAGACACTGTACTTTGAGAACCGTTATAACTGGGACGAGATGGTCCATCGCGATATGGCCAAGAATGTTTCCTGGGATAACTCGGCGAAACAGTACAAGGATCTTTATTTGGAGCTTACTGCCTGGTAATAGGGCAGGGAAAGAGGTATCCCATAACCTGAAAAAGGCAAATTACTCCATCCTATAGCAATCATAAAAGAGCAATGCAAAAAACAGGCTCTATGCGCGGGCTGCCGAAAGACATGTGCAGTAGGAGGACATTATGGGTAAGAGAATTGTGTTGGCACTCGGGGGAAATGCGCTAGGAAATAATCTCCCTGAGCAGATGATCGCGGTGAAGAAGACCGCGTCGGCAATTGTGGATCTTATTGAGGAGGGCGATGATCTTGTCATCGCGCATGGAAACGGACCTCAGGTCGGCATGATTCAGAAAGCTATGACTGAGCTGACCCGCGCCAACCCGGCTAAATACATCACGTGTCCGCTGTCTGTCTGCGTGGCCATGAGCCAGGGCTACATCGGATACGATCTTCAGAACGCGCTCCGTGAGGAGCTTCTGGATCGAGGCATCGATATCGGCTGCGCTACCGTGCTGACTCAGGTCGAAGTGGATCCCGATGATCCTGCATTTAAACATCCGACTAAACCGATCGGAGCCTTTATGACGAAAGAGGAAGCGGATAAACTCGTCCGTGAGCGCGATTATGAGGTGATGGAGGACGCCGGCCGCGGATATCGCCGTGTGGTCGCTTCACCGAGACCGGTATCGATTGTAGAAATCGATACGATTCGCGCGCTGGTGGAGACGAATCACGTCGTTGTGGCCTGCGGGGGTGGCGGAATTCCTGTCTTCAGGACAGTAGGTCATCATCTGAAAGGCGCTGCCGCTGTCATCGATAAGGACTTCGCGGCAGAAAAGCTTGCCGAGCAGCTCGATGCGGATGTTCTGATTATTCTGACGGCGGTGGAGAAGGTCGCTATTCACTTCGGGAAACCGGATGAGGAGTGGCTTTCGGAGGTGACGCCGGAGGAGGCGCGGAAGTATATGGCTGCAGGTGAATTTGCACCGGGCTCCATGCTGCCGAAGGTTCAGGCGGCTGTGGAGTTCGTGGAGTCAAAACCCGGAAGGCGTGCCCTCATTACGCTCCTTGAGAAGGCGAAAGATGGTATTGCCGGAAAGACAGGAACATTGTTTTATACTTAAAACGCCCCAACAGCAAGTTATGCAGTATAATGGACCGGTCGGAGAAGTCTGACCGGTCCCTGTTTATTATAATGATATGTTCACTCTCTCCGTGATATAATCCGTACCGTCGATTCTGACGATGCAGACTAAGACTCCGTCTCTCACGTCCCAAAAGTCTGGGTGCAGCTGTACGGCCTGTCCACCGGAAATATGTTCAAGCTGGTTATGGTTAAGTTTATCGTACATTATTTTAACCCCATTCAGGTGCTTGTTTCTTGATAATACTTACATTTGCATGTTTGTTAAGTAAAGTTTTTTATGCTGCCTTCAGTGTAATTTTAACATCGCCGTATGTGTCCGGGGCCTCGTATTCTGCGGTATCCTTTTCAAAACCTTCCGGAACGGTCAGTACGTGAATGGTGTAAGAGCCCTCGTCAAAGCCTTCAAAAGTAGCGATTCCGTTTTCATCAGTCTCAGCCATATTGCAAGTGATATCAGAGCAGAACTGGATCCGTGCGCCCTTTACGCCTGTCTCGGATTCATCCTGCACGATAACGCGATAAACATTTCCCGGATTTTTCGGTATTTCAGAGCTGCCTGCATTTGAACCACATGCAGCAAGCATGGCTACCATAATAACTGCGACTAATAAAGCTGTTCCTTTTATAATTCTTGACATTGTATTTGTACTCCTTTCATCTCTATGAAGATACCGTAATAATACCTGATAACAACAAAACGGTATTCTGCTGATAAATATTTAATTTTTATTTGTTCCGGCAGATCAGACAGGAGCTGCCGGTTTCTCGTAATCTCTGTTACATTTGTTTATACGAAGACATGTCGGTACAGGTGTAAAAAAATTGAATTTTGATGGAATATGTATTTCGCTGTCACATTGCAATTGGTTTTGCTATACTAAGAATATCAACGAGGATAAGCTGCTTGGTCTCTGAGGCAGAGTTGATGCCTTATGCGGCACAGCAGGAAGGATGAGAAAGGAGCTCTGTATTATGCCTGCCCCAATTCAATTTTCGTTTAAAGACAGGACCACAGGCGCGCCGGTGGCCACCGCTATTATCCCGGAAGGATATTTAGTGAACGCAACAATAACAGATAAAAATGCCAATGATCTGGTCCCGCTCCATGCGTATATAGCAGCGCTTTCTCCGGACCAGAGTATCTTATTGAATTCGAATTCCAAGGGTATGTGGGAGCAGCTGATCAATCCGCTCATGCAGCAGACAGCTAAGATGACAGGTGTGAGAAAGTCAAATTTTGCCCCGTATCCTGATCCTGACAGATATTTGCTCGAGTATGCAGCGGCTTTTATGGATGGCAAAAAAGCTGCTCTCGTTGCTACAGCCACTCTGCCGGGCAGTTTTGCGGATAACCGACAGGCAATCCACGATAATTTTATCCAGGAGTTCATCGCTCGTGAAGGAAGTGGTCCGAACGTTCAGCTGGAAATAGTCAACAGTATCTGCGAGCCTATTCTGATGAAATTTATTGGAAAACGTCAGGGGAAGCCCAAAGTCATGCTTGTAGGTTACGAGCTTATGGGAGTTGAGTACCGGAACGCGATCAGACCCGAGATGCTGATGGGCGGGCCAATCGGACTTATGGCATTGCTCAAGGCTTCATCGAAGAAAAAGTCGGTAAACTCTGCCCCCTTCGGACATGCTAAGGAACGGGACTCCATTCGCTGGGGATATAACCGTCTCTACTCCTGTATATGTGACGCGGAACTCGAGCAGCGCGCGACGGAGGAATTCATGCGGTTCGTGCTGTCTTTCACACCGGATATGAGTTTCATCCAGCGTCGGGAGCAGCTGGCTTATGAAAACTGGGTCGCGGCTATGCAGTTCGCTAATCAATTGTCGGCACAGGCGAGACAAGGTCAGATTCAGGCTCAGCAGCGGGCAATTGAGGCATCCCGCATGATAGCGCAGAACAGCGCGCAGATGTCAGCAGGTATCATGGATTCATGGAACCGGAAAATGGCATCTGACAGCCGCATCAGCCAGGCAAGATCGGAAGCGATTCGCGGTGTAAATACCTATCAGACGACCGGCGGCAGGAGTGTGGAGGTAGGCGTCACTGCCGACCATGTATACCAGAACAATTACGGTGATGTATATGGGGTCTCGGGTTCAGCTCCTGACCAGGAACTTCTGAATCGTCTGAACTGGACAGAGATACGCAGGCGGTGACAGAAAATCAGAGGTAATTGAATTTTGAGATGATGAGAATTGATTTGCACATGCATTCTACAGTCTCCGACGGAACGGATGCGCCGTCGGAGCTGCTTGAACGAATTAGGGAAGCCGATATTGAAGTGTTTGCACTGACGGATCACGACGCAATTAAGGGGTGTACTACGGTTCGGAATCTGCTTAGGCCCTGTGACCCAATCTTTATAAACGGCGTGGAGTTTTCCTGCCGCGACGAAGAGGGCAAATACCATATACTCGGCTACAATTACGACCCGGACAACGCATCGATTCTTGATGTCGTCGAGCTGGGACATCGGTATCGCGAAAAGAAACTGATGGCACGGCTCGAATATATCAGAAAACGGTTTGGCTTTTCATTCTCGGAAGCAGATGTCCGGAACCTGCAGGCATTGGATAATCCCGGAAAGCCTCATATTGGGAACCTCATGGTGCGATACGGCTATGCGCCGTCTAAGGACGTAGCCATCAGGAAATATCTTAATCAGGCACGCTTTCCCAATGAATATGTGCGCCCGGAACAAGCCATACAGGGCATTCTCAAAAGCGGCGGTATTCCCGTGCTGGCGCATCCTGCCTATGGCAGCGGCGACGAGCTGATTACCGGCGACCAGATGGAACGGCGGCTTGATCGGCTGACTGGATTCGGTTTGCAGGGAGTGGAAGCCTTTTATTCTACATTTACTCCGGAACTGGTGAGGGAGATGCTTTCATTTGCAGAGAAATATAATCTGTATGTGACCGCGGGAAGTGACTATCACGGCAAAAACAAGCCGATTGCTCTGGGAGAAACCAAGCTTGGCAAGGTTGAATCTATGCCGGATGGAATGAAGCGTTTCCTGTCGGCAATTTAGCAGATGATGTTCAGAGATGGAAGGGCGTTGGGGGATTGAAATATGAGAGATAAGATTCGAGTATGTCTGATCGGATGCGGCCGCGCAGGTATGATTCACGCGAAAAGTTATGCAGGACTTGTAAACGGTGCCGAGCTTACCGCAATCTGTGACGCAGACGCAAAAAACCTGGCAGCTGCGCAGAAAATCGTAAATGTCAGGTATGCTTATAACAACTACAGGGAAGCCCTGAAAAATGATGAGATCGACGCAGTCATCGTTGTTACTCCGACCCGGTTCCATAAGGATATAGTGTGTGCTGCCGCAAATGCAGGCAGGCACATTTTCTGTGAAAAACCGATGGCGTCTTCGCCGGAGGAGTGCGATGAGATGATTGAGTCCTGCAGAAAGAATAACGTTAAGCTGCAGATCGGCTTTATGAGGAGATTCGACAAGAATTTTAAGCGCGGCAGAGAAATCATCGATTCTGGGGTAATCGGTCCCGTTGCGATGATAAAATCCAATACCTACGGTCCGAGCGAGCCGAAGGAGTGGATGTATGATATCCGAAATAATCAGGGACCGATTGGCGAAGTGAACAGTCATGACCTCGACATCTGCCGCTGGTACGCGGGCAGCGAGCCGAGGAGAATCTATGCTGTCGGCAATAATTTCAGAAGCCCGGAGAAGGCTGCGGAATATCCCGACTATTATGACAGCTGCTCGGTCACCATTGAGTTTGCAAATGGTGTCATCGGCGTCGTCACCGGCGCTCAGTACGTGCAGTACGGTTATGATGCCCGTACCGAGATTCTCGGAACGAAGGGAATCGTGAAGGTCGGGACCCAGAGGGCGGACAGCGTTGAGACAGTCACCCGGGACATGACTATTGTTTCCGATTCCATGGATTCCTGGAGAACACTCTTCAGGGAGGCCTATGTGGCGGAAGCGCAGGCATTTGCAGACTCAATACTAAATGATACCGAGCCACAGGTCACAGGATACGACGGAAAGATTGCCCTCACTATGGTGAACGCGGGGGTGAGATCCTATCTGGAGAAGAGACCGGTTGATATCTGACCTGTTCCGAGGACAGAATATTCAGATGTAATTAAGTAAGGGGCTGCCGCATTATGGCGTCCCGCTATATATGAGAGCGATTTACAAATATCGTCTGCCATATATAGTGGGCACTTAATGCGACAACCCTTTTCATTTTTATATGACAAAAAAAGAACATAAAAGACAAATTAATAATAAAGAAAAGCAGGGGAGCCTGCTATACTCATAATAGCTGCAAGACTGCGGGGTTTCTCCCGAAAAGAGCAGGTCAGTGCTGACACGAGTACCGCAAGTGAAACCTGCATATAAAATAACAAGGAGCTGAGCATGATGAGAGCTGTATCAAACTGGATCTGGACCCCGGAGTGGATCCATGAGGACAAGAAATCACCCAGAATCGTATATTTTCGCAAGGCTGTAGAACTTTCAGAGATTCCGGAGAAAGTCTATCTGAATATTTCCGCAGATACACGCTACAAGTTATATGTCAATGGATTTTTGGTCGAGATCGGACCGTCCAAAGGCGACAGAGAAGTATGGTTCTATGACAGGGTGGATCTGGCTCCTTATCTGAAAGCAGGAAAGAATATTCTTGGGGTACAGGTTCTTCGCTATCCTATGGAGCGGGAGCAGGGGAATCATTCTATGTTCCGGACTGAAATTCCCGGTCTTTATATGGCTCCCGATGATGGGACGAATGAACTCTTCCGCGGTGTGCTTGCCGCAGGTCCTTCCTGGAAATGCCATATCGACAGGACGACCCTGTTCCCGGCTGAGGAGGAGGGTTTTGCGCCTCTCCTGATCCACGAGGAGGCATATGGAAATGAAGATTTCTTTGGCTGGCTGAGGGCGGATTTTGATGACAGCGAATGGGCATGTGCTCTTCCTTATCCGAATGCCAAAATGAGCCGGGCGGTATCTCCGGCTAATCTGAATCCCAGAACTATTCCATTTATGTACCGGAAGAAGAGACACTTCGGCTCTTTGATCGAAGGAAGCTCCGAAGGCATAGAGGGCAGGTGGGAGATGCTGCTTTCCGGGAGAGACAGCGTTGTGATTCCCGCACAGTCCGAGGTGAGAATTGTTTTGAATGCCGGGGAGGAGATGACAGGTTACCTTCGTCTGACTTTTGGTGAAGGCAGAGGTGCTCTTGTCTCACTTCTGGAATCCGAAGCCTATGTGCAGAAAGAAAAATCCCCGACGGCCGGGACACCAATCAAGAAGAACCGTATGGACACAGTCACCGGACATCTGGAAGGATACCGAGACATTTATCACGTGGCCGGCCTTGGTTACGCAGAAAAACCTGAGACATTTGAACCCTTCTGGTTCAGGACCTTCCGTTTTATTGAGCTTACTGTGCAGACGGAAGAAGAGCCCCTTGAAATATTCTCGCTGGACTATGAGGAGACTGGCTATCCTCTGAAGGTCATGACCCATGTGGAGACTTCGGATCCGTCTCTTAAATCCGTATGGGAGCTGAGCGAGAGGACACTGCGGCGCTGTATGCATGAGACTTACGAGGACTGCCCCTTCTACGAGCAGCTCCAGTACACGATGGATACAAGATCCCAGATCCTCTATACCTATGCAGTATCGGCGGATGACCGTCTTGCCAGAAAGGCAATCGATGATTTTGCGAGAGCGCAGAGGTCCAACGGTCTTCTCAACTGCTCTTATCCCAACATGAACCCCAATGTCATTCCGGGCTTCTCTATCTTTTACATCCTTATGGTCTATGACCACATGATGTATTTCGGAGATAAGGCTCTGGTCCGCCGCTATATGCCGGCGGTAGACAGAATCCTGGCTTATTTCGATCGGCACCTTACTCCTGACGGTCTGGTGGAGAAAGTGGGCGGCGTCAATCTGGAGGCGAGATACTGGTCCTTTATCGACTGGGCAGTGGAGTGGAATCCCACGACGGGCATGCCTCCTGCAGGCTTAAAAGGACCGATCACTATGGAGTCACTTCTCTACGTTTATGGTCTGCAGCATGCGGCACATCTCGCGGAATATATAGGCCGCATGGATACGGCTTCAGAATACAGAGAGCGGGCGATGCAGGTGCAGAAAGCTATCCGCCGTCTGTGCAGACAGTCTGACGGATTGCTTACAGACGGACCCTGCGCGCTTCTCATGGAAGACGGAAAAGTTCCGGCTCTTCATTCCAGCCAGCAGGTCCAGGTATTCGGTGTCCTGACAGGGACCCTTGACGTAGAGAGCAGCCGCAGGAATCTGATAAAGGTCGTGGAGGAAAAAGGACATCCCCAGTGTACGGTGGCCATGCGCTTTTATCTCTTCAGAGCTCTGGAGAAGACAGGACTTTACGAACAGACCAACAGTCTTTGGGATGCATGGCGGAACATGATTTACGATGGCTGTACTACATGTATCGAGTCTGAGGACTACGCCAGATCCGAGTGCCATGCATGGGGAGCATTAGCCCTCTACGAGCTGCCCTCGGCTATCCTCGGCGTACGTCCGGCAGCTCCGGGTTATGAAAAAATTCAGGTCAGTCCTCACGCAGAATTTTTGGACTGGGCAGAGGGCACTGTAAAGACCCCGGCAGGCGATGTCAGGGTGTCCTGGGAACGGAGAGGAGAGAAGCTGGACCTCAGTGTGGAGGCACCGGAAGGTATTCATATCCTGAAATAAGAAAAGGCTGTCGCTTTAGTGCGGCAGCCTTTTTCATCGAGTAGAATCCGGCAGCGCGGCCGGATTTCTCTTATAAACAAAGACCCGGGCTTCGAAAAGTCCGGGTCTTTAGCGCTGAAACTTCTAACACCGCGATGCCTTGAGGACGCTTCACCGATATTATGGGGGCGTCTGAGGTTTCGCTCACTGGAGAAGAACGTCATAAATCCTGATCTCCACACCCCATTCCGCTCCCTGCACTTCGGAGCGGAAATGCTGGGCACAGAGATACTCACCTAAAACAGGGCTGTCCGTCAGGAACATCGGACAGCCGTCAAAATACGGCTCATTTCTCATTATCGGAGCAAGGTAGCTGTCGTTCTTCACAAAGAGCTGACAGGGGTTACCATCTTTATCAATCCCCTTGAACATGTACTTGGCGCACATATTGCGGCTCATACCGGGGTTTTCGATCTGCACGTCGACTGCGCCGGGCAGTGTTTCACCTGTAAAAAGCTCTGACTCGACCGTTGCCCGGAAGGGAATCATGGTCACTGCGCCGTAGGGGCACTCGAGGTTCGAAACGTCCTTATTATCTGCATACACTTTAAAAATCATAATGGGTTTTGCTTCACTCATCGCTTATCTCTCCTATGATGCCTGCATTTACTCTTTGAACTCCGCCGGCTTATTGAAATCTCTGTAAGCGCGCGGTGTCATATTTGTATACTTTTTGAAAATCTTTCCAAAATAACTCTGATTCGGAAAGTTTACATACTGTGAAATTTCCGACAGACTCATCTCCGAATACTTCAGCAGGTTGGCTGCCCTGTCCACTCTTACCTCATTGATATAGTCCTGAAAGTTCTGGCCGGTCTCTCTCTTAAAAAGACGGGACAGATATGTGGGACTGATACACAGAGCCTCGGCGACGTCCTCAAGATATATCTTCTCTCGGTAATGCTTTCTCACATAATCCCGACTTTGTTCAATATAATTAGAGACGCGGGGTTTACTTAGTTTTTCGGCTACCCGCTCAGTAAGATCCTCAATTGCGCTGTTGCGTAGCTGCAGCAGATAGGTTTCTGTCTGAGCTGCATCGCACTTTTGGATATAATATCCGCTTATACGGTATGCGGTCTCAGGTGCAAGCCCTCCCTCTATCGCCGCGCGTGCGCAGAGAGAGATACCGATAATGCCCAGGTTTCTGCGATGCCGGACGCCTACTTCAGATAGTCGGCCGCTGTCCAGATCCAGTTGCTCTGCAATGCGGACAGCATCCTTCGCTCGTCCCTCTCTGACAGCCTGCATGAGCGTCTGCTCTTCACGGTAGCTGTGCCGCAAGGCATCTGCGTCATTTTCCTCCTCTTCCTTTAAGAGGAATTTTGTCTGATCCGCCTTTTCACTCTCTACACCTCCCGTGATCAGCTGATTGAGGTGCAGAAGCTCTTCGTTCTCCGGCGTATCATTCTCCAGAATCAGATTGGTAAGAAGGACCATATTGCGCATTTCCGGCAGTGTAAATGCCGGCAGTTCCGGCAGGTCTTCTCCTCCCACTCCGAATTCGCGGTACATCTGCCGAAGTTCGATCCTGCGCAGTTTTTCGTGACACATCGGCCCCATGAACAGGATTCCGTCTCCCGCATGCAGGGCAGCATAATAGCATTTATGCTCTGCCCTGTACATAAAAGGAATATCCTGGTTACGGATTCCTTCCCGAAGCACGCTCCGCAGTGTTTCCGACTGCATAAGAGGGCTCTCCGCATCCACGCCATAAAAAGAAGTCAGCATTCCGCCCTGTGCCTCGTAGACAAGATTAATCTTTATTACTGCTCCCAGCAGTTGAATCTTATTCTCATGCATAGTCTTCTTCCTCAGATAATCATTTAAGTGTCGTGTGTTTGATTATGTTCAGTTTACCACATGTTTTTTATAATTATATTCTTATATTGCATGATTTGTTCTTATTTTGTTCTTTCTTTTCATGGTCAAAGTCACATGCAGTGTACATTCTCCTTGAGGTACGAGTGTGCCGTGATTCACCACCTGAGAGGCTGGGAGATAGAATATCTCATTCAGAGCAAAAAAACACCATTTTGTGCAAAATAGGAATATCAGTAGAAGCTCTCATCCTATATACTGCACGTAGGATGAAACAAAAAGCAGGCAGTAACCCCGGAGTGGGAACCCAAAATTCATAAAGACAGAACGGAGACGACATATGGGACAGATTAAAGAAAATGATAAAAGCAGATTTTTCGGTGTGGGGGAACCCCTTATCCAGAGGCAGCGCGATCAGGGCATCGATGCTGCATCCTGCATGGACCTCATTAAAGGACTCGGCTGCAATGCCTACCGCTCCTGGATGCACATCACAGAGATACTGAGGGATCCGTCAACGCCGGACCCGGAAGCCTGTGCGCAGCATAAAAAGCTCCTCGACAAGGCCAAAGAGCTGGATATCGAGGTGACCGGCATGAGCCACGAGTGGTTCCTTCCGGAGGGATGCATACAGAGGAGCGGTCACGCAATGCCGCCAAGGGACCTCACCCCCGGAAGTCTCTATATGCAGGCCCTTTCAATGCTTGAAGAATCCTGGTACACGATGGCGTCTCTTTTTCCTCAGGTGGCTATCTGGGAAGTCGGAAACGAGTGGAATCTGAATGCGTTCCTTCATCCGGACGGCTTTCTGGACTCCGATATGAAACATCCCTTCAGCCCTGATGAGAAATATGATATCGCGGTCGATATGATGTTTTTTTCAGCGAGAGGAATTCGGAGAGGAAACCCGAATGCAAAGGTCGCTTCGTTCTCCCCGGCACTCTCCACAGAGGGGCTTGGCGGCGGACTTCCTTATTTCTTCCCCGTGATGTACGGCGTCGCATGGGCACTTGACCAGATCTACAGCCGCATAAAATCCGGACAGTTCTGGTCAGACAATACAGATGATTATTTCGATTTGGTCGCATGGCATCCCTACGTATTTACTACCAGAGAGGTTCCCGATTATGAACTTTTCATGGACGTTGAGGAACCCGACACGCTGTGGAGAGATTTCAACGATGCAGCCTACCGGGTCATGAGGCGCTATGGGGACGGCGATAAGCAGGTCCTTCTCACGGAAACAGGGTTCACAGACTGCGGCAATCATGACTGGGAAGAGCGCTATGCCGCTTATAATAAGAAGATTCTTCACTACGCGATGGAAATGCCGTACGTCCGAACACTTCATAATTTCCGTCTTCTGAATGAAAACGCAATGCTGAAGCGTGCCGGCATCGAGGACAATCAGATCGGCGGCCTCACTGAAGTCTATTTCGGACTGTTCACCGATCCCGAGGACGGCTGCAGGCCTCGCCTTCGCGCGGAAGCCATTCAGGAGATGACAGGCGCAAAGGCTGATCTTGAATCTCTGGGAGATGTCGTTGCCAGGTCCATACTTGGCAAATAAGGCAGAGTCAAACAAGGAATCGCAGATATTATCAAATGGTTCGTTACTGTTTTAACAGATACATATATAAGGAGAAGCTGAAATGAATAAGACTATCGTAGAAACAACTCTTGGTAAAGTTCAGGGATACGAGCGTGACGGAATCATCGATTTTTTGGGAATTCCCTACGCTGAAGCTCCGGTCGGCCCGCTGCGCTTCAAAAGATCGGTTCTCCACACACCGTGGCAGGATGTGTTTGAAGCCAAATCCTGGGGTCCCGCCCCGATCCAGTACAACAACGGCGCGATCATCGGCGACGAGGACTGCCTCACAGTAAATGTACGCCGTCCTCTCGAAGGTGAGAACCTTCCGGTTTTCATCTATATATACGGCGGCGGCTACAACACAGGTTACTCTGCGGATGAGCTGTATCACGGCGACGCATTCGTCCGCGACGGCATCATTTTCTGCTCTTTCAATTACAGGACCAATGTCCTCGGCTTCTATGATTTCACGACCTACCCGGGCTGTGAGGACTTCGACTCAAACTGCGGTCTCTCCGATCAGATCCTGGCTATGAACTGGATCCATGAGAATATTGCCGCTTTCGGCGGCGACCCCGACCGGGTCACGATCTGCGGTGAATCCGCAGGCGGTGCTTCCGTTATAAATATGCTGGCCTGCCCCGGTGTAAAGGGAACCTTCCAGCAGGCGATTGCGGAGAGCGCGCTGCCCAACTGCATGATGACGCACCAGACCGCCAGAGAGAATATCGACCTCTTCCTTGAGGGCATGAACTGGACAGAGAAAGATCTTCCGCAGCTCCGTGTCATGGATCCCCGCCTGTTCCTTGTCGGAAATGAATACGTTGCTGCCCATCATCAGTACAAGAACCCGGGCATGTTCCTTCCCGGACCGGTACAGGACGATCTGATGCCCGTCCGCCCGATCGACGCGATCCGCGGCGGCAGCGCTGACGGAATTCGCCTCATTATCGGCACCAACATGCATGAGGGCACGATGTTCGTACATCCCGAGAACACCGGCTTCCCCAACAGCTGGACGATGATCGCCGAGATGATGGAGAAGAACGGGCATGCGGACGCGCTGCCGAGTATAGTGAACTTCTATCATCCTTCTGCAAATGATTCCTTCAAAGTATTTGCAGACAGCGCCAAATCCCTGGCATCTTCCACACCTCCGCTTACAGGTGATGTGCGCCAGATCGGCGGCGATCCGTTCATCCGCTTTGCGACCGACTATGCATTTGAAATGCCCGCCGTCAAAGTCGCGATTGCCCAGAAGCAGTACACAGATGATGTATGGATGTATCGCTACGAGCTCGTCACTAAATCCGGAATTGCGACCGGCTGGAAAGCATCACACGCATTTGAGCTGCCCGCAGTCTTCTGCAACAGAGATCACGGTTTCAGTCATTTCATTTTTGACGGTGAGCCGGATGAGGTCTTCGACAAGATTGCTGCAGAGATCCACGGAAGATGGGTTTCATTCACAAAGACAGGCATTCCGTCCCTTCCGGAGAATACTTGCAATTGCAGCGGATCAGCCGACTCCCGCGATGCAGAGCCGGCTGCTGCACGTGATTGGCCGCGTTTTGAAGGCGCAGACTCACCGGTCATGATTTTCAACAGAGAGTCAAAAGCGGAGAGGCTTGACCGGAGGCATCTCATGGAGACCTGGGGAGACATGCGTTTTTACGAGAATTGATGAGATCTTTTTAAGGCGCACTCGCAAAATCCGGCGCGGATTCAGATCAGCGCCGGCCGATATAAAGAAAACAGAGATCCTAATATTAGGGTGAAATAAGAACATTTTGGACAGAATAAGGATATAGAGAGTGGCTGCTAATCGCTATTATTGAGACATAACAAAGAGATAAAAACAGCAAACACACAGCGTTTGCAGAGCACCACACTAATTTAGGAGGAAAAAGAAATGCTTACGACAAAACATGACGATCCCAATGGCAAGCTTGGATGGGGAGAGCGCTTAGCTTACGGCTCCGGCGGATTCGCTTTCAACATGATCAACGGTATCATCGGATCATTCCTGACAATCTACTTTACTTCGGCAGCAGGTCTGAACGCCGGCATCATAGCCACGATCCTCGCGGTATCAAAGATTTTCGACGGTATCTCCGACCTGATCATGGGCCGCATCGTTGACAATACGAACACTAAAATGGGAAAAGCAAGAGTATGGCTCTTCAGGATGTGCATCCCGTTCGCGGTCTCCACGATGCTCCTGTTCTTCGTACCCCAGGGCTTCCCGGACATGGTCAAATATGTATACGTGTTCCTGATTTACAACATTTGCAACGCTGTGTGCCTTACCGGTATGCTGGTTCCGTTCTACTCGATGGTAGGTCTTGTAACAGCAGACTCTTATGAGCGCGGACTTCTCGGCAACATCCAGCAGATCTTCCAGACACTCGGAAACGTATTCGTAAACTCCACATTCGTTATCCTGCTCACAAAGTTCTCAGAAAACCCGAACACGATCTATACACAGAGATCTTTCACTCTTACACTCGCTGTCTACTGCGCACTGATGGTAGTCGTATCACTGTTCTGCATCTTCAATACAAAAGAGCGCGTTAAGCTTGACGCAGTGAGTGCGGATGCAACTAAAGCCGAAGAGCCGAAGAAGAATGAAAACGTCATGGAAACTGTCAAGGCTCTGCTTGCCAACAAGTACTGGCTGCTCCTGACACTCGGCAACTTCGTAGTCTTTACAATCATCATCTTCTACGCAATGGGAACAGTATTCTTCAGCCAGTACGTTCTCTATGACATGAGCCAGTATGGCATGCTTGCAAATGCAATCTCCGTCGCACAGTTCGCAATCATGTTCGTGACACCGATCCTGATGACAAAAATTTCTAAAGAAAAGATCTACACCTTCGGTATGCTGGTCATGGCAGTCGGTTTCCTTGGATCTGCGATAACTACAGCGCCCGCGCTTCTCATCGGCAGCAACGTCCTGAAGGGTCTCGGCGTAGGTCTCTCCGGCGGTATGGCACTCGGTATGGTCGCTGACACAGTTACTTACGGAAAACTCAAGACAGGTATCGATACAGTCGGTATGGGCAATGCAGGTATCTCCGCAGCACAGAAGATTGGTCTTGGTCTCGGCCAGGCAATCTTCGGCTGGGTCCTTGCTGCAGCAGGTCTGGACGCTGCTCTGGATCAGCTCGGTCAGCATCAGCCGCAGAGCGTATCCACAGCCATCACCTTCCTGTATGGATGGGTCCCGGCAATCATGGCCGCGGCAATGTTCGTAATCTTCCTTCTCTTCTATCACTGCGAGAGAGATATCAAGAAGCTTGAGGCACAGCAGTAATATCAACTTACCGAGTTGACTCGGCGCATATGTCCATAAAAAAGACCATCTGGATTCGTCCAGATGGTCTTTCTACTGGGGGAGTTATTTTACTGCCCTTTTTTATCAGGTCAATCTTACTATTTCAGATAATTTTTATTAACATACCCGAACTTACCGAGCGTCGGCGCGTAGACGAAGCAGTAGGTCGAATCGCCGTCTGCGACATATCCGACTTTCTGACCGTTCTTGATTTTCCCGATTTCATTGGAGGATTTATAGGCCCTGGCCTTCCTTAATGCAAGATAATTATCCACACCTTTTACTGTATATAGGGTATATGTAATCGTGTCAGAGCCGTTTGCCACTTTGAGCAGATAATCTCTGTTGACGTAACCATACTTGCCGAGGGTCGGCGCGTAGACATAGCAGTATTCGGAATTGCCCGGGGCAATGTATTCGACAGGCTCACCAAAGTTGATTTTTCCGATTTCATTTTCGGAATTGTAAGACATGGAAGTTCGAAGCGCGAGGTAATTGTTCATCCCCACCGCCACAAACATGTCATTCGGTGTACCTTGGGGCTTGGAGAGATAGTCCGCGTTGACAAAGCCGAACTTTCCGGCACTGGGAGCAAAGACAAGCCAGTAACCGGAACTGTCCTTCCTGATCAGTGTTACGTTCTGGCCGTTGTGCAGTTTTCCGATCTCATTGGAGGAATCATATTTCTGTGCGCTTCGGAGCGCAAGATAGTTATTCGTGCCCTTCACCGTCAATGTATTCTTCGAGGAACCGGTGGATACAGGTTTGAGGTAATTCTTATTTACATATCCATATCCTTTCAGGGAAGCAACATACCAGTAGGTTCCGTTCCCGGAATTAACGTACACTACGACGTCACCGTTGTAGAGCCTTGCTTTCTCATTTGCCTGATTATAGGAGGGTTCATAGCGCAAAGCGAGATAATTTTTCGTACCGGTCACGTAGTAAGAATCGGATGCATATACATGCGTCGGTGCGAGCCATAGCAGGCAGACAGCCAGCGCAATCAAGGATGAATACATGAGTATATGAATGTTTCTCATCTTTTTCATAGATACCACTCCTTTCAAAAAATAATCGGCAAAAAACTTATAAATGCCGAAAAACGTGTAATCGCAGCACTTATTTACTGACAAATTCTCTGCCCTTATTATAACGTATTCCAAATGAGAACACAATGGGGTGTTCTATGAAGCGCTGCCGCAGAGTATAACGTCCATAGGAGCTGCCGCACCACATGGGCGGTTCATAGCCCTGGCTGCGTTATCTGAGAAGACTTCATAGGTGGCGAAGTTCGTTCCCATCGGAGGGACGACAAAGCGGTTTTTGAGTTCCAGAGTACCGATCTTTCCCGGTGAGAGTAATTTATTAAGCCTCATAATAAAATCTCCTTTCTCCGCATTCCAGTGTTAATAGAAATCAAATTCAAGTCTCGCTCTCTTCCCAACTGAGATGACCTGGTTTATAGGTAAACCTGTATATATTTTAACATGAATCGGGAAATTTTTTGTGGTAATCTCCTCAAATATCGGATTATATGGTAATATAAGAAAGTGTTGGCCGGTCAATATCTACCGGTAATATTCTTTCATATTGAAAGGGGGATTTATCATGCAGGAATTCATCAATAGTGCAGTGGATCTTAGTACTCAGGCCGGAGGTAAGGTTATTCTGGCTCTGGTCGTCTTCATTGTCGGCAGGATCGTGATCAATAAGGTCATGGCGTTTATCGGTAAAGGGAAGGCACTCGCGAAAATTGATCCGACGGCGGCATCCTTCTTCAAAAATGCGATCCGCACCGCACTCTACGTCATCCTGGTCGTCTCAATCATCAGCATACTCGGTGTTCCGATGGCATCGGTTGTAGCAGTGATCGCATCCTGTGGCGTTGCTGTAGGCTTGGCTCTGCAGGGTGCTCTCGGCAATCTGGCCGGCGGCATCATGCTTCTCATCTTCCGTCCGTTCGCTGTCGGTGATTATATTATCGGCGCAGGTGAGGAAGGTGTTGTCAAGGAGATCGGCATTTTCTATACCACACTTCTCACTGTCGACAACAAGAGAGTCACAATCCCGAACAGCGCCCTGACCGGAGGCAACGTGACGGACGTCACAGCTGAGTCCACCAGAAGAGTAGATCTGACTTTCAATGTAGCCGGTTCTGTTCCGATCACTGACGCCATGAGAGTCATGAAGGGTGTTATGGAAGTCAATGAAAAGGTCCACCAGACTCCTGAACCGTTTACCGCTCCGGTCTGCGGTATTCCGGGAGGTCTTCAGTATACCGTCCGCGCATGGTGCGCTACGGAAGACTACTGGGATGTCTATTTTGCTCTCATGCAGGATATCCCGACAGCCCTCGGCGAGCACAACATCGGCGGTCCGTCCTCGCCTGTATCGATCAGTAAGTGACAAATATCATATTTATATACAGGAGAATAGACGAAATCTATCTGTTGGAATAGAATAAAGGAAAACTGGAAAGTCGGGCAGGAAACTGCTCGTCTTTCTTTCCTCTGAAAGGATGAGATGCCATGCAGCTTATTATTCTGTTGCTTTTTGTTTTCTTCGGCGCGGTAGCTTTCATGCAGTACACAAAAAAGGTGCAGGTGAATGCGGGCGCATTTGATGAACTGATCCGGCAGCTGCTTGCCGACTATAAAACTCTCAGGAGTCATACGGATGACATCGGCACGAGTGCATTTGCCATAGGATGGGCCCAGAAGAAGCATAAGAAGGGACTCAGGGACGACACTGAATCGCTGGCTATCCGCATTCTTGACGAAAAAGGTGCAAAGCGGGACGGGGCCGCGGCTCTCGGCATGGATATCATCGAGATTGGCGACAGATATTATTATCAGTTACTTGTCAAACCGAAGGAGCAGCTCTCCGATGCCCTGATGGCAGCTATTCTGGTCAGACTAAAGGAGAAGCTCGAACGCAGATACCCGGATGATCTGGTCAATATTGCCGATACCTATATCACAGTGGTTGCGGGCGGAAGGAATCTTCTGAATCTGATTGATGCGAGCAGCAGGAAAGGTTCAAAATCGAAGCGCCGAAAGGAGACGGCTCCGGCACAGGTTCCGCAGCAGGAAACCGGTCCGGCGAAGCAGTATGATGAGAATTCGTTTGAAGACAAGAGAGATGAGCCGAAAGATGGAGAAAACTCGAAAAAGCAGTGTGACAACAATGCTTTGACAGACAGCACTGAGATTAAGGACGATCAGGGTGGAACCAAAACTGGGACCAGAGTAGATTTTGGTCCAAAGCCCCTCATGTTCCCGCAGCCCGTACTTATCATCGCAACTTATGACGAGGACGGAAGACCCAATGCGATGAATGCCGCCTGGGGAATCACGACCGATTTTTCTGAGATAACGATCAGTCTCTCGGAGCACAAGACGACGGATAATCTTGCCATCCGCGGTGCCTTTACGGTCAGCATGGCGACGGAGGACTACGTGACATCGTGTGATTATGTGGGAATCGAGTCCGGACGGAAGGTTCCGGACAAGTTCGTCAGAGCCGGTTTTCATGCAATACCGAGCAGCTTTGTGGACGCGCCGCTGATCAGAGAGCTGCCGATGGCCCTCGAATGCAGGGTGAAGAGCTTCACCGATGGAATTCTGATCGGCGAGATAGTCAACGTCTGCGCTGACGAGAGTGTACTTACAGACGGAAAGATCGATGTCAGGAAGCTCAGGCCGATTTCGTTCGACCCAATGGGCAGCGCGTATTTGGGGGTAGGAGATAGGGTCGGACGCGCTTTCAGTGATGGCGCGAAACTTAAGAGTGCAGGACCTGCTTGAGACAACTAAGTACAGTGGGAGAAAGCTTGAGGTACCATGGTGACAGGCCGGGAGGGAACTGAGAAAAAACGAATAAATCTGGATACGGCTCTGACAGGGCGGGATATAAGCAGCGTCCAAAAAGGCCGTCTGATTCTCAGTCTGAGCCTTCCCGCTATTTTAGCTCAGCTGACTTCAATCGCCATGCAGTATATCGATGCGGCTATGGTCGGAAGTCTCGGGGCAGCGGCGACAGCATCCATCGGCCTGATATCTTCTTCGACCTGGCTTGTCGGAGGGTGCTGTATCGGTGTGGCTGCAGGCTTTTACGTGCAGGTCGCTCAGCTGATCGGTGCGGGTCGAAACCGGGAAGCGGAAAATGTATTGAGGCAAGGCCTCAAGGCCGTCCTTCTTATCGGCATATTTATAAGCTCGATCGGCCTTTTTATAAGCAGCCGCGTACCGGTCTGGCTCGGGGGAGAAGAGGAGATACTCGGAAACAGCACAGCTTATTTCCGCATTTATTGTGTTTCGGTCCCGTTCATTCTGATCCGTCAGATGTCGAACGGTATGATGCAGAGCACAGGAGACATGAAGACGCCGAGCATTCTTTCATCGATGACCTGCCTGCTGAATGTTTTGCTGAACATGCTGATGATATTCAAGGCCAGGTCAGTGGATATCTCCGGTATTCATATACTGATTCCCGGTGCCGGTCTCGGTGTCATCGGCGCAGGATTTGCGAGTACCCTATCCGAGATTATTATTGCACTCACTTCTCTGTACTTCCTCACTATGAGGAACCGGAAAATATCATTAAGAAACAGGGGAAGCTGGCAATGGCGCCGGCATACCGTGATCACAGCAGCAAAGATCGCGGTTCCGTTGTCCCTTGATCAGTTTTTTATGTGCGGCGCTTATGTGGCCGGTACTCGGATCGTGGCAAGTCTGGGGACCGTCGCGGTCGCTGCCAATTCACTGGCTATAACGGCGGAGAGCCTGTGCTATATGCCGGGTTACGGTATCGGAGCAGCGGCAACTGCTATAATCGGCCAGACGATCGGAGCCGGGCGTTCTGATCTGACGAAGAGCTTTTCCAGGATATCTGTATATCTGGGAATGCTTTTGATGGCCCTGACAGGAGGAATCATGTATGTCTGCGCGCCGTTTATCTTCTCTTTTCTCACCGTCAGCAGGGAAGCAGCTGTGCTCGGAACCCGGGTCCTTCGGGCGGAATTGATTGCGGAGCCCTTGTATGGGGCGTCGATATGCTGCGCAGGTGTTTTCAGGGGAGCAGGGGATACGCTTCGCCCCAGCGTCATGAATCTGATCAGTATGTGGTGTGTGCGGATCGTGCCGGCAATATTTGTGGTACCCAGAATGGGACTGGTGGGCTACTGGCTGTGCATGGCGTTTGAGCTCTGCTTTCGCGGAATCGTTTTCCTCATCCGTCTTTACAGGGGCAAATGGATGAAAAAGGCTCTTATCTGATATCTTATGTGCAGTTCCCGGATCGATATTCCTGGGGAGTCATACCTGTCACTTTTTTGAACTGTTTGTTAAAGTAGCTCTGGGATTCGTACCCGATTTTAAAGGCGATATCGCCGCAGGGGATATTGGTGTGCTTGAGAAAAAAACAGGCTCTTCCGATTTTTCGGTCACGGATCCGGTCGGACACGGATATGCCCATCTCCTCTTTAAAGCGGTGTTGGAGAGTAGACACGCTGACGCCGCAGTGATCCGCGATTTCTTTCAGCTTGATCTCGCTGTACAGATTTTCATCAATATATAGTCTCGCTTTATTGATCAGGTGCGAGTGCCGCCCGTCATGGTACTTGCTGACGTAGCGGGTGAAATCGAACATGGACCGCTTCATTCCGGCTTTGTAGGCCGCGATGGAGCGGTATTTTTGTTCTTCTGTCAGGTAGAGACCGACGAGCGGGGCGAGATCCTGAAGGGCGAGAGACGCGCTTATTGCTGAGTGGTAGGTTTTTGCCAGATTGAAGTGGAACACGTTTTGTGCAGTCGGGAGATTGCTCATCACCTGATTCAGATATTCGGTATATTCTTTAGAGCCAAGTATTGTTTCAAGCTGCTTAAGATCGCCCTGACGCACGCAGTCGAACATCTCGTCAAAGCTGTTCCATTCATTTTTCTTTCCCTCAGCCTCAAGCATGCGCCTTGCTGTGTGAGCTGCCGTGTAGCTTTCTTCTTTTTCAATCAAATCTGTGTTTTTTCCAATCAACATGGAGATGAGACAGCGTGAGATCTCACGAAAACCGTTCCAGGTATGCTCGGGGACACCCTCATAGGGATAGTCCGGATTGCGCCCTGTCTGCACAGGACCGAAAAGAAGCGTCTCCCGGCTAAGCGGAATCCTGCACCAGCAGGATCCCTTTGGATCGAATCGAAGTACAGGCGAAGGATTTCCGGCTTCGCTGCTTAGCATGATACCGCTGTCTTCCATAAAGATTTTTGTCCGCTCTGTATCGAGATCAGCGTACAGCTTGTTCAGCGCACCTTCAGAGCTGAATATGCCGATCGGAATTTTCCAGGAATCATAAAAAATTTCGAAGATCAAATCATCAGTCAGATCTATCATCGCCTGCCTCCCATTTTAATATGGCCGAGAGAAATAATACGTCAGAGAATAATGTTTGCATAATCATACAAATATCAGCATATTTATTATAACATACATGACCGTTTTGCTGTTATATTTTTACCGAAAAACTAAATAGTCGAACATCTTATCGGCTCAAAGCCTGTTTTTAGTATTTAACTGTCTTATTTGAGAGGAGGCAAATGATGGAAAAGTGTCTTGAAGGAAAAGTTGCAATCGTCACCGGTTCAGGTCAGGGAATCGGAAAAGGAATCGCCAGAGGCCTTGCAATGCTGGGAGCGAAAGTGATCACGAACAACCGCAGACCGAACGGTGAGAGCGCGCAGAAGTATCATAAGGAAGATATGCCTGAGGAAGACTGGAACGAGTTCTGCCGCCTGAAGGGCGATGCGCGGACAGCGGCAGATCAGATTACAGCGGAAGGCGGCGAGGCGATTCCGTTCTTCGGTGACTGCTCGAACTGGGAGACAGCGGAGCGGATGGTCAAAACTGCCATTGATACATGGGGCAGAATTGACATCATCGTAAACAGTGCAGCTGGCATGGGTATCGGTGACATTGCTTCCATGGATGAGGCTAACTGGGACATTTTCATGGGAAGCCGTGCGAAAGGAGCTGTCGCGCTCATGCACTTCGCGCTTCCTTATATGAAAGAACAGGGCTACGGACGCATCATCAATGTTTCGAGTGATGCGTGGACAGGTCTTGCCAATAATGACGGATACAGCGCTTCCACAGCCTCCATGGTCGGTCTCACCTGGGCTGCCGCAAAGGAACTTGACCAGTTTGGAATAACCGTTAACTGTGTATGTCCGCAGGGAGAATCACCTTCCCACGCGGTTGAGTACAATGCTCTGATCCGCAAAATCACCGCTGCGGGTCATGCCCCTGATCCGAAAGTGCTGAAGGTCGTTGAAGCAGATCACGGTGATCCGGCTAACCTTGCACCGTTCATTGCAGTGCTCTGCCTCGAGGATTACATTAACGGTTCGATTTTCTCTATCAAGTCGTCCGGAAGATTTCAAGCATACACGCAGCCGGCTCTCGGAACGATGATTACCAACGGAGACAAAGGACCGTGGTGGGATGTCGAAGATCTGAGAAAAGCCGTGAAGGAAGAGATGCTCGGCCCGGATTATAAAGCACCCGGAAAGGCTTACGGCTGGGGAAGGTAAGGGCTGATAAGACACGCTGCTGTCCATAGGATACGTCAAAGAAAGAAGGAAAAATATGAAACAGTTTTCGAAATTACTTGAGCACGCTAAGATGGGTCCCTTAAGTCTCGACAACCGCCTTATCATGGCACCGATGGGCTCTCTTAACGCGGATTCGAACGGATACATCACAGACAATGCGCTCGCTTTCTATTCCTCCCAGGCATCCGGCGGCCTCAGCATGGTCATCGTTGAATGTACGGCGACGGATGATAATCTCTCGCGCGGTGAGGACAACGTTATGTGCCTCTATGAGAACGGACAGGTGACAGGTATGGCTCGTCTCGCGTCCGCGATCAAGGATCAGGGTGCAGTCGCAATTCTGCAGCTCTGTCATATCGGACATCAGCTGTCACTTGCGGACCGCAAGGAATCTCTCGGTCCATCGACCATGTTCGAGATGCAGGGAGGCATTCGCCCATTCCCAATCCGCGGTCTTACGATCGCTGAGATCGATCAGATTATTGATGACTTTGCGAAGGCAGCGTGGAGAGCGAAAATGGCAGGATTTGACGGCATCGAGATCCACGGCGCAATCGGACATCTCATCAATATGTTCTGCTCTCCGCAGTATAACCATCGCACGGATCAGTACGGCGGCAGCCCTGAGAACCGCATCCGCTTCATGGTCGAGATTATTGAAGCCTGTCATAAGTCCTGCGGAAAGGATTTCCCGATCATCGGCAGGATCTGCGGCGATTCCTTCGACCCTGTGGACATCTCACTTGAAGAGGGCATTATTCACGCTAAGGCACTGGAGAAGACAGGCATCGTTGCCCTTCACCTGGTGGGAGGCGACTCCAACAATGTAAGAGTCATAAATGCCCAGTATGATGCAAGGGGTGATTATATCCCGACAGCGAAGGCTATGAAGGAGGCAGGAGTAAAAGTTCCTATCATCCTTGACGGCGGATTTACGACTCCGGAGCTGGCTGAAGAGGTGCTTCAGGCAGGATATGCGGACTTCATCGGAATCGGCAGACCGGCGCTCGCGGACCCCGCATGGATCAAGAAAATCAAGGCCGGCAGACGTGACGACATCATACCCTGCATGCGCTGCACGATGGGCTGCGTCGGGACTATCGCAGGCTTCAATGCTGCCATCGGACTTCGCTGCTCCGTGAATCCCCTGTGCAACTGCACGAATTTCAGAAAGGTCGAGCCCGCGAAGGAAAGGAAGCGGATCTGCGTAATAGGCGGCGGTCCCGGAGGTATGGAGGCAGCACGCCTTGCCGCGGAGAGAGGACATGAGGTCACTCTCTACGAGAAGAGAAAGCTAGGCGGCACCATGCACGAGGCCGGATTCAGTGATGAGCTGAAGGGCGATATAAAGATCCTGATTGACTACTATGTGAGGCAGATGAATAAGCCCGGTATCACAGTCATAGAGGAAGAGGCGACGGCAGAAAAGGTGCTTGCCGGCAACTATGATGCGGTCATAGTCGCGACAGGCGCGGTCCCTGTGATCACAAAGTTTGAGAAGCAGGGTCTTGCAAATGTACACAGCATCTACGAATACTGCGGCAACCCCTCCGCCTATGACCTGGGAGAGAAGGTCGTCATTGCGGGCGGATGCTTTATGAACCTTGAGGTTGCTCAGTCTCTTCTCCGCGCAGGAAAGAAGGTGACCGTCGTATCGAGACGGGGCGGAGGTATGATGGGCGTCATGGAGATCGGTGATGACAACTCTTCCCCGCAGCAGCAGCGTCTCATGATCTTGAATGCGCAGAAGGGAATTAAATACAAGCTTGCGAAGGACGTCACTTCTGTCACGGAAACCGGTGTGACTTTGAGGGATCTGAAGACAAAGGCGGAGGAGACGATAGAATGCGACTCGCTGCTCATTTGCCGAGGCTACACCGGTCGCCCGAAAATCTACGATGAGCTTCTTAAGGAAATGAGCGAGGTCTATCTGATCGGCGACAGCAAGATGAAGATCCGCTGCAATGATAAGAGAAATATCGGCGACGCTATCCTCGAAGGCTGGCAGATCGCGAACAGGATTTGATCGGAGGGAAATAAAATGACGAATATGACAAAACATCCCCTTAGGATCACAGCGGACGCGCTGAAGAACGCATTTGCCCTGAACGGGTTCAGACTGTATGACAACGGGGAGTATCCGGAACTGGAGAAAACCGATGTCAATGTGAAGATTTTTAATAATCCGGGTGCGATAACGAAGCCGATCCTTCTTATGGATGGACAGTATGCGCTTCGTACGCAGATCCTGCCCTTCCTTCTCCCCCATGTGGCTTCGGATGGCGCAGCCTGTGCAGCAGCGACCGGCAAGGTCTTTGACGGCGCTGATCCGGCTTTTCCTGCCCACATGAAGACAGAAGGCGTGATCACGGCGGATCTTACTCTTTATGATCTGGGCGTACTGTGGAATAAAATAGTCAAATGCGCATTCGGCGCGGCTTACAGCGCCGGGCTTATTAAGTGCGGAACGGAGATGAAGGCTGCGGACCTTGCAACGTGGGGACAGGGAGCCCTCTCTGAACACACGCTCGATGAGCCGTCGACATGGGAGATATGTGTCACAGATCCACAGGGCGAGTCCTTTGTGCTGGGCTGGTTCGGAACGCTTTCCTGGCTTGGGGCAGCTCTTCTCGGTAAGTCAGCTCAGGCTGGATCATGCTACGTGTTTTCCATCGATGTGGACCATGCAGCGTGCAGAAAATTCAGTCTTGCGGACCGCGCGGAATTATTCGACAACAGCCGGAAGTTCCTCGGATCTTACTGTGATGGTTCCGTCTCGGCGACGGAGGCGTTTGAGGACCGCTGTAGAGATGTTCTTCGCACGATGGGTTATTCAGAGGGATTCGGTCCGAAGATCTATCCGGATGGTATTTACAAGAAAATGAATATGATCCAGGACGAGTGGGATCTCAATAATAAGGGCGTACTCTTAAAGGAGGCTTTGGGAGACGGCGTCGGTCTGCCGACAGTCCTCACACCTGCCATCGAACAGATCCTGAGTGAAAAGTGGGCAGCGGGAGAGACTTCCGCAAGGGCATTCGAAATATCTCATATCTTCATGCCGAGGCGGGGCGGCTATCCGGTCGAGAAGCTGGCGGTTTCATTTGCCGCCTACGGGGACGATATGGATTTTGCGGCCTTTAAAAATCAGGTCGGTGATTTCCTCACGAAGATTGGCAACAAGAATCACTTCTATGTTCCTACAAATATGGCGATCGCCTATACCACAAGCGAATGCTGCGTCATTCTCGACGAGAAGATGCGCTATCTCGACGGGAACTTCGGCGGCATAAGCCCGATTGCGGAGAAGAACTTCGGCATAGGAACGCATGCGTTCATGGCGAACCTTGAGCTGGCAGCACTTAAAAGAAAGGCCGACGAGGAATACGGTTATATCGCGCCGGAACTCCGATAATCGGGGCACAATGCAGCGGCGAGCATTTGCACAGAGATTCGATCGGAAATTATGTCGACCGGCGTTGACCCGAATCCCACGTCAGGTCTCGCAAGCGAAAATTGAAATATCGTAAATAATAAAGCGGCATCATGGATCCGTCTCATGATGCCGCTTTTTTAATGTTGTAGTAGAGTATTCCGCACATGACGATCGCCGCTCCGACCAGGGAAAGCGGCCCCAGCATCTCTCCGTAGAAGATGGCGACCAGCGTGGGATTAAGGATCGGCTCGATCGCATTGATGATAGAGGCGGTCACCGGATCCGTATACTTTGTGCCGGTGGTGAAGAATATGTACGCGATACCGACCTGAAAAGCGCCGAGCAGGAAGACTGCCAGGAGCACGGGGAAGGTAAAATCAGTCTCATGCACGACCATGGGAGAAAAAACAAGTGCGCATCCGAGCTGACCGAAGAAGACAGATGAGAGCGCGTCGCCTTTCTCGAAGCTGTTCAGCATGAAGACTCCCGCGTAGAAAATGCCGGACAGGAGAGCGAGCAGGTTGCCAAGCCACTTTCCGGACGCGATTCCCTCAAAAAAGAAGCACAGGATTCCCGTGAAAACGATCAGGATCGAGACTAACTCGATCTTTGTCGGCTTCTTTCTGAAAATTAAAAACAGCAGAATTACGATCCAGACCGGGGCGGTATTCTGTAGAATGATGACATTGCCTGCGGTCGTCATTTTATTTGCAACTGAAAACAGTGTGGTGACCCCTGCAAGGCAGACTGCGCCGACGATCACGGTGAGGTTCACCTTTATTTTGTGATGTGTGGCAGCGATATAGATGCCGATCACCACGGCAGCAATGACGTTTCGGACGCCGTTGATGGCCAGTGGGTTCCACGGAATGATCTTGATCAGCACTCCTCCGGTAGAAAAGAGGAAGGAGGCTATGAGCATGCAGACGATGCCGATGAATCTAGTGCTTTTTTTATTTGCTTTTGATTGATTTTCTTTTGTACGCATAACGAAGTAACTATAGCACAGATGCTGCATTTGCGTAAAGATTTTTAACTAAGACATCACTTGTTGAATTCGGACCAGTCGAAATCGACAATAACCCTTTCCCGGGACGTCGTCCGGAGTGAGAGGTATAGATTAAGTGCTTTCGAGCGGCTCCGGCGTATGGAGCAGCATGCACGCTAGTTGATAGCGGAGCCTGTCCTCGGTGCTGTCCAGATCATTGCCCAATAGTTTTCGAATATTACCGAGTCTGTAGATGGCTGTGTTGCGGTGTGTGAACGTCTGCTCCGCGACGGCCTTGATGCTGCCTCCTGTCTCGAGATATATCTCCAGCATCTGCACATAGTCAGTGCCGTGTACTCTGTCGTGAATGATCAGCGGCTCAAGGAGATCTTCCCCCATCTCCCTGCGGAGCACAGGATCGGGAATCAGGGACAGCATTCTGAAGATGCCCATCTCATCGAACCAGACCATGTTTTTGTTCTGCCCGGCAGCCATGCGCACGGCAGCCTGGGCGCGCCGGTATGCGAGGTGCAGATTTTTGAGGTCTTGCATCGGGCTGCCGATACCCACCCAGATCTTGCGATCCGGCATTCTGACTTCAAGCCGCTTGACAAATCTGTCGAGCAGATCGTGAAGATGGTCTTCGGGTACATCGTTGACTACCAGCGCAAATGCAGCGTCATAATAGAAGAAGGACGCGTTATGGCTGATTGACTCAAGATAGATCTGGAGCTGGAAGCTGATCCTTCGACGTTCCACCGTGTCCATGGTGTCCAGGTCACCGGGCTCGATGAGCACGACCTGGAAGGTTCCGTCTACATCGAAATGGGGCAGCAGCTTCTTTCGGGAGCTTTCAGCGTCTTCGGGGTTCTTTATGGCCTGGATCAATGCGCCTGAAATCTCGTCATCCGTGATGCCCTGCAGAAGGATTCGCATATTGAGATCCTTGATCATATCAAAGAGCGGTATATCCCACGGGACAGTCATGAGCGGGAAGTCATTTTCATCGCAGAACGTTCGGACCTTCTCCGGAATCTCCATTATATACATACCGGTGTTAATGATAAGTCCTGAGGCTCCGAGGCTGCTGAGCTCTTTTACAAGTTCCAGCTGCTGTCCGGGCTGTCTGAAGCCCAGTCCGGTGGTCACTGCCAGATCTTTGCCGGCAAAATTCTGCAGAATGGTCATGTCTTCAATCATGAGGATCCAGCTGATTGAATTGGACCAGCCGTGTCTCCCAGCCTCCATTTTTATCTTGTAGCGTGACCCGGATACGGTCATCATGTCTTCAATTGTAAATCCCATGGCAGTCTTCCTTTTCAATTGTGCAAATTGTAGCAATTAATGATTGTTTTTGACCAAATCATGCGCACGAGTCCCCGATGTATGTGCTGCAAGCACAAACAAAGGGGGTGATATTTGGTGTGTAAATCTCTAGCAGTACTCTGTTAACAGAGTATTATATAGTTATAAGATACAAAACAAAAAGCAATCACGCAAGAGCAAAGAGCAATCTGCAGAAAGGGGATTTACTATGAGAAAATATTCTATGGAATACTACATGATGAACGATACCACATTTTTCTGCCCTGAATGGCAGAACGCAGATGTGATGGAGAGCAGCCAGCCTGTAGAGGAGACTGAGAGCATGAGCCGCATCGGAAGATTTTTCCGCGAGCTGTTCGGCTGATAGGATAAAGATAATAAGCTTTACGCCGGGGCTTTGATGCATCAATAAGAAGAAAAGATCTTAAATTAATATAAAAATATGAGAGAAGTCTTCCTCATGGAGGGCTTCTTTTTTTGCGTCTGACATCGAGCGTGAAACGGGAGATGAAGGCAGTGACGCTGTGCGGGCAGGAGGGCTTGTTCCTGTGCCCGCAGGCAGTCTATGGTGCCTGTTACTTAAGATGAATTTTATATAAATCAACAAAACGAGGAAAAAAACGGTAGTTACTTAGTGCAAAATATATAAATTATTGACATTTAGCACTGTAGTGTATAAAATTCTTAGTAAGCGATTTTTGAGCCGGGTATTTTGTGAATTCAGAGTATTTATAACTGGGAAATGCTCCTGATCAAGCAAAAATACCGCTTAAATATGTACGTGAAAACGCTCAAAGCGTTTCGCAATAAAGAAACAATGGAGGAAATAATGATGCTTACAAGAAAAAAGGTACTCGCTGTGCTGCTTGCCGCGACGACATGTATGGGCATGCTTGCGGGATGCGGCGGATCTTCAGGTGGCGGTCAGGCTTCGGGCGGTGATGGCGGAGCAGAGGTTGCGGGACCGGATACCTATTCCATGATCGACAACTTTGACGTCACCACACTGGACTATGTTTACAATAACAAGTCCTCGAACGGCGACTACACCAGCAACTTTATCGAAGGTCTTCTGACTCAGGACAATCACGGCAATCTGGTTGCAGGTATGGCAAGTGACTGGTCCAGCAACGAGGATGCTTCCGAGTGGACATTCACGATCCGTGACGACGCTGTGTGGTCAACAAGCGAAGGCGAAGAGTATGATGTAGTTACTGCTGAAGACTTCGTGACAGGCCTCAAGCATGCAGCTGATTCCAAGTCCGAGACACTGGGTCTTGTAGCTGACCTCATTCAGGGTCTGCGCGAGTACTCCGAAGGCACGGGTTCATGGGAAGATGTCGGTATCAAGGCTGACGGAAATACACTGACCTACACACTGACAGGTCCGTGCGCATACTTCGACGGTATGACGACATACTCCATCCTGTACCCGATCAACGCTGAGTTCCTTGAGTCCAAGGGCAGCGATTTCGGTGCAGTCACACCGGATTCCATCCTGTACAACGGATGCTACATCCTTTCTTCTCTGGTTCCGTCACAGGAAGTCCGCTTCGACGCGAACCCGAACTACTATGACAGCGACAACGTACATGTACAGCATGTAGTTGTTACATATACTAATGGCGAAGATCCGGCACAGGGCTTCAACATGTTCGTGAACGGCGAGACAACAGCCACAACAATCAACTCCTCTCTTCCGGATGTTGTTGCCAAGGCCAATGAACTGTATCCGGACAACCAGTACAAGAGTCTGACAACTTCCACTTCCTACTGGGGAGCTTTCAACTGGGATCGCCGCGCATACGCTCTGTTCAATGATCCGTCCGTCTCAACGACATCCAAGACATCGGATGCACAGAAGGCTGACACAAAGGCAGCTATCCTGAACGCTAACTTCCGCCGCGCTGTCTACAGTGCATATTCAGCTCATGCTGTTGAAGCGATCACCATGGGTGAGGAGCGCGCTGATGATGTTCTCCGCAACACTCTTGTACCGTACACATTCATGACAACAAGCGATGGACGTTCCTATGGTTCTATCGTAACTGAAGAACTTGAAGCTTTCGTACCCGAATATGCAGGCATCGACCTTAACGACGGTCAGGATGCATGGTATGATCCGGAACGCGCTAAGGCATTTGCCGAGAAGGCCAAAGAAGAGCTTGGCGATACTATCTCCGAGTGGCCGATCCATCTGGATGTTCCGGTCTATGCTTCCAGCGAGAATCAGAAGAACATGCAGCTTGCAATGCAGAAGTCAATCGAAGACGCAATCGGTGATTATGTCAAGATCGATCTTCAGTTCCTTGAGGGCGATTCCTCTGTTTACTACTCAGCATTCTACAATCAGCCGGACGGCGTCTCCAACTCCATCGACCTTGTCTTTGGCGCAGGCTGGGGCCCGGACTACGGCGATCCGCTTACATACATTCACTGCTTCGATATCCATGACGGCGATATGCTGAACTACTCCGGTATCAACTATGAGAGCCAGGGCCAGGATGACGAGCAGAAGGCAGCCCTTGAGGCAATCGGCCTTGCCGATATTCAGGAAGTTGTCGATCAGGCATCCGCAGCCAAGGGTGACGAGCGTATTGAGCTCTTCGCAAAGGCTGAGGCTATGCTGCTTGGCAATGGCATCCTTCGTCCGTACAGCACGAGCGGTGCATCCCTCACAGTCAGCAAGGTAGTGCCGTTCACAGCAGCTTACGGCATGTATGGTCAGGCTTCCTACAACCGTGTACCGTACTTCAAGTACATGCAGCTTCAGGAAGAGCCGGTCCTTGCCGCTGATTATGAAGCAGCCAAGGAGAAGTGGCTTGCAGGCGAATAATGATATGCATTATTGCTGATCGTAATAGTAACTGAACAAAAAAAAGGGGCAGCCGGACGGATCAATTCTCCGGCTCCCCGTTTTCATTAAGAGGAATAGTAACTTCTATGAATAAAAGTTATATTTGGAAGCGACTTCTTAGGTCGCTTCTATCTATTATGATTATCATGCTTATCGTCTTTACGATGATTTTCACGCTGGTCCCGCGCGAGAATATTTTCTTCGAGGACAGCACCTATCGTAAACTGAGCTCCAAGTCAGACGATAAGACCGAGTATGTATATTCCACATGGGAAAAGCTTGGTTATCTGGACTATGTGAGAATAAATGATTACTGCCAGGAGATTTATGGCGCCGGCAGTCCCGAAATGTCGACAGCAGTAGAGCCTGATTCAAAGGACAGTCAGGATTTCGTTGAATTATACACATCTAAAGGTTACACAGTTGAAAAGTATCTCGGAAACGGACGCTACTATGCGTATAAGGACATTCCGGTCATCAAGCGAATGGGATCCTGGCTTGCTCATCTCATCGTTATTGATACACCGATGTCTGTCAAGGATGAAGGAAATCCGGATCTTAAGAGGGGAATCTCATTTGGCCGCACTCCGTCCGGCGGTATTGCCATTATCGGCAGCGGTACAACTTACAAGTATCTTTTCTACACGAACAGCAAGTTCCCCTGGATCCATCAGAATTTCATCCGTATGAATTTCGGTGTTTCCTACCCCACATACCAGGGCCTCGATGTCATGCGTGTCCTCTTCCAGTCACAGGGCGATGAGGCGAAGCGCCATGTCGTTTATGAGACCGGCCTTGAGGGAGAGTCCGGTATTAATTTCGGCACTCTGAAGTATAAGCCGGTCCTCGATCGAATGGACACAAAGAAGTTCCCGGATCACTATGCGGACTATGAAGTCTACAGAAATCAGCCTTCAATGATCGGAACATCTTTCAGAATGGGTATTATCGCCATGGCACTTGCCTATGCTCTGGGCCTGCCCTTCGGTCTTCTTATGGCGAGAAGAAAAGATAAGCTCGCGGATAAACTCGGTATGGTTTATATTATCTTCATCATCGCGGTTCCGTCGCTGGCTTATATTTACCTCTTCCGTTATTTCGGAACGATGCTGTTCAACCTTCCGTCGGTATTTACCACCTACGGACCGAGTGACGCGCGTTCGTGGGTACTTCCGGTCATCTCTCTTGCCCTGCCGTCCATCGCCAGCCTTATGCTCTGGACCCGCCGCTATGTGGTCGACCAGATGAGCGCGGACTACGTCAAGTTCGCCAAGGCCAAGGGCCTCAGCCAGGGAGAGATCTTCCGCACGCACATTTTCAAGAACGCTATCATTCCGATTGCACAGGGAATTCCCGCATCGTTGGCCGGATGTATCACCGGCGCCATCATCACCGAGGCAATCTACTCTGTCGGTGGTATGGGCAAGATGCTTCCTAATGCGATCAAGCAGTATAACAACGTCATGATCATCGCCCTTGCGTTCATGTTCTCCACAGTATCGGTCCTTTCAGTTCTGGCCGGAGACATCGTATTGACAAAGGTAGATCCCAGAATTTCACTCAGTGAGAAGGCAGGGAGGTCGTAAATGGATATGGAAAACACCAATCTGTTCGAGTTTGCGGAGTTCGACGAACTCGAATCTGAACATATTGCAGCGCCCCGGTACTCATACTGGAAATCTGTCTGGAGAACATTTTTTAAGAATAAGTTCACGGTCGCGGTTGCGGTCCTGTTGCTGTGCATCATAGCGTTTGCTCTGATACAGCCTATGCTGTCCGGCTACAGTCCCATCAAGACCCCGAACATCAACAACTCACACCTGAAGTTCCTGAAGCCGTCCGCAGAGCATATCTTCGGAACTGACCATGTCGGCAACGAAGTCTTCGACGCTGTCTGGGCAGGCGCAAGAAACTCCATTATCGTCAGCTTTATCTGCACGGCCATCAATATGCTGATCGGTATCCCGATCGGCGCCCTCTGGGGCTTCTCGAAGAAGATGGACCGCTGGATGATCGAAGTTTACAACGTTATCTCCAACGTTCCGTTCCTCCTTCTGGCTATGATTCTTTCTTACGTTCTCGGCGCAGGTATGAAATCTCTGATCATCACCATGACCTGTACAGAGTGGATCTTTGTAGCCTACTTCATACGTACGCAGGTCATGATCATCCGTGACCGTGAGTACAACCTGGCTTCCAAGTGCCTGGGTACAAGTACATGGACCATGATCGTGAAGAACATTCTTCCGTACCTTATCTCCGTCATCATGACTTATGTATCGCGTGAGGTTCCTTCGCTTATTTCCTATGAAGTTTTCCTTTCCTACATGGGTCTCGGACTTGGTACGACAAACGCTTCTCTGGGTCAGTCCATCGCCATGTATACATCGTACATGAACGGCTATCCGCATCTTTTCTGGATTCCCGTCAGCGTCCTGGCAATCATCTCGATTTCGCTCTATATCGTAGGGCAGAAGCTTGCTGACGCAGCCGATCCGCGTACGCACATGTAGGAGGAATAACAATGTCAGAGAATAGAAATGTTGTACTGTCCGCCAAAGACGTTGAAGTAAAATTCAGGGTCAGGGACAATTATCTTACAGCGATCCGCGGTATCTCGCTGGATCTGTATGAGGGAGAGACTTTCGCGATCGTAGGCGAGAGCGGTTCCGGAAAATCTGTCTTTACAAAGACGTTCACCGGAATGCTGGAATCCAATGGTACGATTTCCAACGGATCCGTCATGTTCCACGGTAAAGACTTGACAAAACTGAAGACAGATAAGGACTGGGAAGGCATCCGCGGTGCAAAGATATCAACGATCTTCCAGGATCCTATGACGTCGCTGAACCCGATCCGCACGATCGGCTCCCAGATAACAGAAGTTATCGAGAAGCATCAGGGCGTTACGAAGGCAGAAGCAAAAAAGCAGGCAATTGAGATCATGGAACGCGTTGGCATTAAGAATGCTGCCGACCGCTTCGACGAGTTCCCGTTCCAGTATTCGGGCGGCATGCGCCAGCGTATCGTCATCGCCATCGCTCTTTCATGCCATCCGGAAATTCTGATCTGCGACGAGCCGACGACCGCTCTGGACGTTACCATTCAGGCTCAGATCCTGCAGCTGATCCGTGATCTGCAGAAGGAACTTGGGTTCACCACGCTGTACATCACTCATGACCTGGGTGTTGTTGCAAATGTTGCCGACCGCGTCGGCGTCATGTACGGCGGACAGATTATTGAGTACGGTAATGTCGAGGAAATTTTCTTTGAGCCGTGCCATCCATACACATGGGCGCTGCTTTCCAGTCTGCCCCAGCTGGGTGTCAAGGGTCAGGATCTTTACTACATCACCGGCACACCGCCGTCACTGTACAATAAGATCAAGGGAGATGCATTTGCGCCGCGCAATGAGCACGCTCTCAAGATCGACTTCGTGCAGGAACCTCCATTCTTTAAGGTAAGTGATACGCATTATGCTAAGACATGGCTTCTCGATCCGAGAGCGCCGAAACTGGAGAAACCGGAGGTCATCCAGAATCTTCATGAAAAGATCAAGAAAATGACAGATAAGGGAGGCGCGTTCCATGTCGAATAATGAAAACAGAGAGGTGATCGTGTCCGTCAAACACGTGGACATCTCTTTCGATACAGGCGGAAAGAAGAAATTTAAAGCCGTAAAAGATGCCAATTTTGACATTTACAAGGGCGAGACATTCGCGCTCGTCGGCGAATCCGGATCGGGAAAGACAACTCTCGGACGTGCGATCATGCGCATCAATCCCTGCAGTGCCGGAGAAATTACATTTGAAGGAAAGCGTATTTCCGGAAATATTTCCAAGGAAGAGGACAGAAATGTAGTCCGCAATATCCAGATGATTTTCCAGGACCCTGCGGCATCGCTGAATGAGAGAGCGACGATCGAGTACTGCGTATCGGAAGGTCTTCTCAATTTCCATCTGTACAAAGATGAGAATGACCGTCTTGCCAAGGTAGATAAGGCCCTGCAGGATGTCGGTCTTCTGCCCGAGCACAAGTCCCGCTACCCGCACGAGTTCTCCGGCGGACAGCGCCAGCGTGTCGGTATTGCCCGTGCTATGATCATGGAGCCGAAGTTCATCGTCGCAGATGAGCCTATCTCCGCGCTGGACGTCTCCATCAGAGCACAGGTCCTGAACCTCATGAACAAGCTGAAGGCGGAAAAGGACCTGACTTATCTCTTCATCGCTCATGACCTTTCGGTCGTCCGCTTTATCGCGGACAGAATCGCGGTCATCCATCTGGGCGAGATCGTCGAGATCGCTGAATCAGAGACGCTCTTCGAGTATCCGCTGCATCCGTATACAACGGCTCTGCTCTCCACGGTCCCGATGCCGGACCCGCTGATCGAGAAGAACAGAAAGCATAAAGTCTATGACCCGAGCGAACTTGATCAGTCCGGCGATCCGCGTGAGATGCGGGAAGTCCGCCCCGGTCATTTTGTCTACTGCACACCGAAAGAATTCGATGGTTATTGCGAGAAGGCTGCAAGGCTGGAGAAGGAAAAAGGAGTAAAATAAGAATCTGCTCTTCATAGAAAGTGAAAAACTGAGGCTGTCGCACTAGCGGCAGCCTCTTATGCTGAGTGGTGGCGGTCATCAAAGTTCAAAACGCCGCTTCGTGACTGCCCGGGTGATTTAGAAGTCAGTAGCTTTCTGTGAAATCAACTCAAATCTACTGAAAGCAAGAAAGCAGGCTGGCAGTCATCTATGGTCAAAACGCCACTTCATGACTGCCCGAGTGATTTTGAGGGCAGTAGCTAGCTGTGAAATGACCTTTTATCGACTGAAGGCTGGAATCTGGTTTAGATAAACCATACGGTCACCGAACATCAAACTCAATAAAGGTGACTGCTTCTTCACTGTAAATTCAATAGCGTGTTAAGCTGATTTAACAAAAAACGAGTCAGTGAGACTGCCTATGCGCTTTGATTTGACCCTTATGTAGCACTGTACATGTGTGTTATTTTGCAAGATCGACTGCCGACTTCTTGATAACAAGGTTCAAACCAGATAATTTACCGAAGGCAAAGCGAAAATACGAAAAATCCGGCCGTTAAGGCCGGATCTTACCGATTAGCGAAGGCTGCCACAACCTCTATTGCGACAGCCCCAGGTTCTTTTTTACAGAAAGCCGTAGGCAATCACGGCTGAGACTATTAGGTAAAGGATTCCGAGAAAGAGGGGATAATTAAAAGCTGCCTCTCTTTTTTTATTCCGGTCATCTTTATATTTCTGAAAGTTCTGCATGTCATCCCTCTTCATACCCCGCCTCATCACGAAGGCGCTGATATCGAAATCGCCTCTGAGAGCAAGGGCATAAACGATTCCTCCGATGATCATCGCCATAGCGATAATTGTCATAGCGTCTGTGAAAAGCTGCAGCTTATTCTGCTCTGCAATAAAAGCTCTTGCGGCCGGATAACCGAGGGTGATGATGACATGAGTCATAAGAACACGAGGATTTATATTTTTGAATCGTTCTATCAATTTATAATACCTGCCTTTGTGATATTTCAGTACCTTGCAGGCAAAAGTTCAGGCAGGCATAATATTCTATCCATTACCGGCGCAAGCATCATCTTCGTGAGAAAAACATTGCAGGTCCGACCGAGGGATCAAAATGCGCAGCATTTTAAGCTCACAGGGTAGGACCTGCGTTTTTCAATGAAGATGATGCTTGCGCCGGGTTATGGAATTTCGTTATAGCCTGTCTGAACTGCTGCCCTTGTAGAATTATATCACAGAAACTATGTCTGGCAAGGAGAAGCTTTTTACAGCGGATGCTGCGATGCCCTTGTCTGCAGTGTGAGCTTCGTTACCCGGATATGAACAGATGCATGTCTGGTGAAATTTTCTGTATTATGGGGCAGAATCAGAAAAATGACTGGTTTTATTCGGTGCCCGATAGTAAAATTTAACATAAAGATGGTTGTGTTTGAAGATACAGAGTTATCCCGGTGGCAACGATTGTTCCCTGTGATTGGCCTGGACCGGTTCAGACGGGCTGCTCTTGCAGTTCGTTATCGGCAGCAAAATATCATCTTCGTGAGAAAAGCATTGCATATCCGACCGAGAGATCAACAATGCGTATGCATTGTAAAGCTCGCAGGGAAGGATATGCGCTTTTCGATGAAGATGATGTTTGTGCCGTATATTGAACTTCGTATGCAGCCGTCTGAACGGGGCAATATTGAAGAGTAACCGGCGCATTCTCGTGTTTTTAAACATGAGCCGGCAGGGACCCGCGCTTGTTTCTTCAGTCGTTGTTCACAAGGAACTTCTGTATGTTTATTCAAGGGGCGTCAGCCCTTCTTTCTTTTTTTATTCTGCCGATCCGTGGTTTAAGGAAAATATTGGTATGGTGGACCATGATTGGCGGTGATCGGTATGGACATGACGGCTAGGGTCATGTATAATATGGAAAAGAACATTTGTTCTGATTCGCGTTGACGCACAGGCAATCATATGGTATAATACATATATGGGAAAAAATTGATTTTACTGTTAAGAACGACCTTGCATATGGTCGGGGATATGTCTATTCACTGCAATACCATCTCGTATGGTGCACGAAGTACAGGAAGAAGGTACTGCGCGGCGGGATCGACACGGAGTGCAGGGATATGATCGAAGCGCTGGCACAGGAATACAAGTTCCGCATCATGGCGGTGGAAGTCATGCCGGACCACATCCACCTCCTCTTGGACTGCAGGCCGCAGTTCTATATCCCGGACATGATCAAGTTCATGAAGGGGAACCTGGAGAGACGGCTGTTCATCAGGCACCCGGAGCTGAAGGAGGAGCTGTGGGGAGGCCACCTGTGGAACCCCTCGTACTGCGCGGTGACCGTCAGTGACAGGAGCAGGGAACAGGTGGAGAGGTATATCCTGACGCAGAAGGACCGGGCATAGGTCCCCGGGAGTGCGG